>NZ_FMIC01000002.1:3634773-4240568 GCF_900091625.1 Micromonospora peucetia | reverse complement strand
CCGCTCCAGGCCCTCGGCGTCGCGCCGGATCAGCCGGCCCAGGGCCAGCGTCGAGGCGGCCCGCTCGACCAGGATGGTCAGCCGGCTGGGCGGGGCCATGGGCGGCGCGGCGATCACGACCGGCACACCGCCCTCCTCGGTCGGGTCGAACACGTGTCGACCGGCCGCCAGGCCACCCCCGCCCGGCCAGCGCAGCAGCAACCGGCCCCAGTCCTGTCCCCGGGCGCCGACCGTGGTGACCAGCCAACCGTTGTCGCCGTCGTACGCGGTCCGCCCCGCCGGCCGGATCCGCCGGGAGTGCTGCTCCCAGCAGTCCAGCAGCAACTCGGCACTCTCCCCCGCCGGGTCGTACGCGAGCACCTGCCGGGAGAGGTTCTCCAGCACCACCGGGCAGCCGGAAAGCTCGGCGGCCTGCCGGACCACCTCGCCGGGGCCGGCACCTTCCACCGACAGCTCGGTGAAGCGCTGGTGAATCTCCTCCGTCGCCCGCAACTCGGTCAGCTGGGCGTCGACGATCAGCGCGTGCACCGCCTCGGTGATCCGGACGAACGGGGTGGCCCGCCGCAGCTCGACCAGGGGCAGTCCGCGCCGTTCGGCGGCGGCGGCCATCACCCTGGGCACCCCGCTGACGTACCGGCGGCCCAGCTCGACGACCAGGCCGGAGACCCCCACGTCCGCCAGGTCACCGATGAACGCGCGCAGCCCGCCGTCGTCGGCGGGCAGTCCGATGCCGGTGAGGAGCACCAGTTCTCCACCGCCGAGCAGGGGGGCGATGTCGGGCACCTCGCTCACGTGCACCCACCGCACCGGACGGTCGAGGCCGGCGTCCCCAGCAACCAGTCGCGGAGCACCGTGGCGGACCGGGTCCAGCGCGAGGACCTCACGGACGGTAGGGAACACGGGCGACACGCTACCGTCCGTGACGTCAATTCCGCACGGACCGCCGCTCAGTCTCGGGCCTGCGCCGCTCAGTCTCGGGCCCGCGCCCAGTTGAGAAAGCGTTCATGCAGGTCAAGGGAGCGCTCGGGGTTGAGCTGGGTGAGCTGGGCGCGGGCCTCGGCCATCAGCCCGCCCAGGTAGAACAGCAGGCCGGTGCGGTCGTCCCGGTACTCCACCAGCAGGCCGAGCCGGGCCGGCGGGCAGGGCCACTCCGCCCCGCAGTTGCGGCACCGCCAGAGCGGGCGCATCGGCAGGTGCGGAATCATCCGGTATGCCATCAACGCATCCGCAGGGCGATGGCGCGGGCCTCGTCGTGGCTCAACGGCAGCCACCACAGGAACCGGCGTACCACGTCGAGCGGGTCGGGGCCGCCCGGGCGGCCCCGAAGATCGCGGATCGCGGTGGTGATGAGGGCCGAGATCACCGGCAGCAGGTCCTGCGACGCGGGGTTCGGCATCGCCCGCAGCGACGGGCAGGGCCAGGGCTCCGCGCACCTCCGGCACCGCCAGTCGGGCGAGCCGGCCAGGTGACCGGGGGCCTGACGCAACCGCTGTAGTCGGCGGGTGGCCGGCGCGGGTCTGGGCGGGAGCGGCAGCAGCGTGGTCGGGCACTGGCACCAGGGAACGCGCACGTCGACCTCCGTCGGCAGGGACGGGCCGCACGGGGGTGGGCGGCCCGGGGGCAGGACCCGCCCGAACCTTCTCCGGCGACGGGCGGGTCCGCCTGCGTGACAGTGTGGTGAGCACGCGACTACCGTCGGAAGGCATCCGGGCCGGTCGTGGCCACGCTTCGCTGGCGGTACGCCGAGCCGGAGTCCCGAGTGGAGCTCAGGTGACCTGTGTGGAGGAACTGTGGAGGAGCCGACCGCTGACCTGATTCGCACCCAGCTCCGGCGGATGCGGATGAACGCCAACCTCAGTCAGGAAGAGTTCGGTCGGATGGTGCACTACTCGGCGTCGATGGTGTCCGCCGTGGAGACCGGTGCCCGCCCGCTCGACCGGGTGTTCCTGACCCGGGCGGACGAGGTGCTGAAGTCCGGCGACCTGCTCGTGGCGCTGCTGCGGATCGCCGAGCGGGATCGGGAGCCCTCGTGGTTCAAGCCGTGGCTGGAGGCCGAACGCGCCGCCAGGCAACTCCGGTACTTCAACCCAGCCCTGATTCCCGGCCTGTTGCAGACGGAGAACTACGCCCGCGCCGTGCTGCGCTTCAACGACACCTTCTCCGAGGCCGAGGTCGAGCGGAAACTCGCCGCCCGGCTGGCCCGGCAGGAGGTCCTGGGCAGGGAGAACCCGCCGCAGCTCGTCGTGGTCCTGGACGAGTCGGTGCTGAGCCGGACGGCTGAGGGTTTGAGCGGGATCATGGTGGCGCAGATCGGCCGGCTGATCGAGCTGGCCGAGCTGCCGCACGTCCACCTCCACCTCGTCCCCAGGGCCACCGGGCTGCACATCGGGTCGTCGGGCCCGTTCGCCCTGGCCCGCTCCGCCGACGGCGGGTGGGTCGGGCACCTGGAGCACCAGCTCGGCGGGGCCGTGGTCGACGACGAGGACGGGGTGGCTGCCCTCCTGGCGAGGTGGGAGAATGTCCGCACCGAGGCCCTTCCCCGCCGGCAGTCCATCGACCTGATGAAGGAAGTGCAGGCCCACCATGAACCTCAGTGACGCCACGTGGCGCAAGTCAACCCGCAGCGGGTCGAGCGGCGGCGAATGCGTCGAGGTCGCCGACAACCTGCCCGGCGTCGTCGCCGTCCGCGACAGCAAGGACCCGGCGGGCCCCGCGCTCACCTTCGCCCCGGCCGCCTGGACGGCGTTCCTCGACCTCGCCAGGCGCGCCTGACCGACGCGGCCCGAGGCCCCTCCCGCCGAGCGCTCCTGAAAACGTCTGAGGGTGGCCTGCGCGGGTGATCACGTCGGCCACGGCCGGCTTCACCCTGAAGAAGGTCGCCGACGCTGATCGCCGTCTCGTGCGTCGAAGTAGCGTGACGCCATGCCGACGCTCCTCGAGGATTTCCTGTCAGGTGACACGCACTGCGTCTGCAGGCACGTGTCAGCCCAGCGCCTTGCGCAGCAGCGCCGTCAACTGGTCCTGTTCGTCGGATGAGAGTCGTCCGACCGCCGTGCGGGCGAAGGTGAAGGCTACTGCGAACCGGTGGTTGATCTCGTCTCCATAGGAGGTTCTCGCGACGAGTCGTGCGCGGCGGTCCCGGGGATTCGGTTCTCGGGTCACGAGGCCGAGTGCTTCGAGACGCACGACGATCTGGGTGATGTTGGAGGCATCGCAGCCGAGTTCCTCGGCCAAGGCGCCCATGCCCCGTCGCTCATCGAGTCGCCCGAGCACACATGCCTGCGCCGGGCTGAGCGACAGCTCGGCTGCCGCCGCCTCGTAGGCGCGGTCGTACACGTCGACCAGGTCGAACAAGGCGGCCTCGGCCTCGGACGAGGGAGTCACGGGTCCGTTCGGCAGCGCCATGTCCCCCAGCCTAGAGGAGTTAGTTGATTCGCTCAAATAACTGTGGTCCACTGATCCTTGATGCACTCAAGTAAACGAGGGGGGCCGATGGAGAGCAGAGTCGAGCGCACAGTGGGCGGCGCGATCGTGCCGCAGATGAACGCAGTCGTCCTTGACCGGTTCGGCGGAGTCGACGAACTCTCGTCGCGCCGGATACCGCTCCCGCAGGTCGGCGACGACGACGTCCTCATCCGGGTGGAGTTCGCAGGGGTCGGGTCCTGGGACGCGGGCGAGCGGGAGGGGGGATACGACGGCGTCTTCGGTGTCGCCTCGACCTTCCCCTATGTCCTCGGCTGGGACGCGGCGGGCACGGTAGCCGAAGTCGGACGCAACGTCACGCGGTTCGACGTGGGCGAGCGGGTCTACGCTGCGACGATGCCGGTGCCGCGTGGCGGCTTCTACGCCGAATACGGCGTCGTCGAGGCGGAGTTCGTGGCTCGCGTGCCCGACCGGGTGCCGACCGAACAGGCCGGCGCGATGGCGTGGGATGCCCTGACCGCACTGAGTGGTCTCGATCTGCTCGGCCTGCGGCCGGACGAGACGCTCATGGTCTTCGGGGCCAGCGGGGGTATCGGGCACATGGCCGTGCAGTTGGCGCGGCACAGCGGCATCCGGGTGTTGGCTGTGGCCTCTGGTGACGACGGTGGCGCCCTGGTCCGGCGGCTGGGCGCTGACGATGCCGTCGACGGTCGCAGAGACGACGTGTTGGCTGCGGCGTTCGAGTTCGCACCGGGCGGGCTCGATGCGGCTCTGGTCACCGTAGGAGGCGAGATTGCCGAACGATCTCTGCGCGCGATAAAGAAGTCGGGACGGATCGCCTGGCCGAACGGTGTTCTACCCGCGCCGGTAACGTCGCCGGGCGCGACGGTGTCCCACTATGACGGGGACCGAAGCCGCACCGCCACCGATCGGCTGAACGCGATCATCGAGGCGAGCTCCTTCGAGGTCCACGTCGCCCGGACTTTCCCGTTGGAGCGAGTCGGGGATGCCCATCGCGCCCTGAATGATCACTATGTCGGGAAGCTGGCCCTCAAGGTCGGATAGGACGCGACAAACGGCCCGGGGATCCCTGAGCGACGTGGCCCGAGGGCCCTTCGTGCCGAAGGGTCCTCGGGCCATGTGACGCTCACGTGCCGGGCGGCGCTCAGTCGACGCCGAACTCCATCGCGGCGCGGTCGAGCGCCTCGTCGTCGACGGAGGAGACACCCCGGGAGGCGATGGCTTCCGCGCCGCCCTGCGGCATCGCGCCGATCAGCCCGGTCGAGGCGGCCTGCGCGGCGCCGACCATCCGCTGCGGGGCCGCGCCGCCGACCATGCCGAGGGTGGCGTACTGCTCCAGCTTCGCCCGCGAGTCGGCGATGTCCAGGTTACGCATGGTGAGCTGGCCGATCCGGTCCGACGGACCGAACGCCGAGTCCTCGGTACGCTCCATCGACAGCTTGTCAGGGTGGTAGCTGAACGCCGGACCGGTGGTGTCCAGGATCGAGTAGTCCTCGCCCCGGCGCAGCCGCAACGTCACCTCGCCGGTGACCGCCGTGCCGACCCAGCGTTGCAACGACTCGCGCAGCATCAGCGCCTGCGGGTCCAGCCAGCGCCCCTCGTACATCAGCCGACCGAGGCGGCGGCCCTCGCTGTGGTAGTTCGCCAGGGTGTCCTCGTTGTGGATGGCGTTGACCAGCCGCTCGTACGCGGTGTGCAGCAGCGCCATGCCGGGGGCCTCGTAGATGCCCCGGCTCTTGGCCTCGATGATCCGGTTCTCGATCTGGTCCGACATGCCCAGGCCGTGCCGGCCGCCGATGGCGTTGGCCTCCAGCACCAGGTCGACGGGGCTGCCGAACTCCTTACCGTTGATCGTCACCGGGCGACCCTGGTCGAAGCCGATCGTGACGTCCTCGGTCGGGATCTCCACCGACGGGTCCCAGAACCGGACTCCCATGATCGGGTTGACCGTCTCGATGCCGGTGTCGAGGTGTTCGAGGGTCTTCGCCTCGTGCGTGGCGCCCCAGATGTTGGCGTCGGTGGAGTATGCCTTCTCGGTGCTGTCCCGGTACGGCAGGCCGCGTTCGAGCAGCCACTCCGACATCTCCTTACGCCCACCCAGTTCGGTGACGAAGTCGGTGTCGAGCCACGGCTTGTAGATCCGCAGCTGCGGGTTGGCCAGCAGGCCGTACCGGTAGAACCGCTCGATGTCGTTGCCCTTGAACGTCGAGCCGTCGCCCCAGATCTGGACGTCGTCGGAGATCATCGCCCGCACCAGCAGGGTCCCGGTCACGGCCCGGCCCAGCGGGGTGGTGTTGAAGTACGCCCGCCCGCCGGAGCGAATGTGGAACGCCCCGCAGGTCAACGCCGCCAGGCCCTCCTCGACCAGGGCGGCGCGGCAGTCGACCAGTCGGGCGACCTCGGCACCGTAGCTGAGCGCGCGACCGGGCACCGAGTCGATGTCGGGCTCGTCGTACTGGCCGATGTCGGCGGTGTAGGCGCAGGGAACGGCGCCCCTGTCGCGCATCCACGCGACCGCGACCGAGGTGTCGAGGCCGCCGGAGAAGGCGATGCCGACACGTTCACCGATGGGCAGGGAGGTGAGAACCTTGGACACGGGAAAGATTATGCACCAGGCCGCATGGCCATGCAAACGTAGGGGGTGCGAGACATGATCAGCAACACCGGGATCCGCGGAGCATCCCGCACCACGGAAGGCATCATGCCCACTTGACATTGACACTGTGACAAGGTGCCTACTGGGTGCAGGAGGTGGTCCCCGTCAACTCGACAGACAGGAATTCACCGGACACGCGCCTGCTCGACGCGTTGAGCGCCGGAACCCCGTCGACGCGGCTCCAGGCGGCCCTGGCGGTTGGCACGCAGGCCCATCCGGGCCTCGTCGATGCGCTCATGGAGCGATGTGCGATCGAGCCGGACTTCTTCGTCCGCGACATGCTCACCTGGGCGTTGACCCGTCTCCCGTCGGAGATCACGGTGCCCAGAGTCCGCGCGGAGCTCCTTTCCGAGCGCGCTCAGGCCCGAAGCCAGGCGTTGCATACGCTGTCCAAGATCGGCGACAGGAGTGCGTATCCCGCGATCACGCGGTCGTTGCTGCGCGACGCCGACGACGAGGTTGCGCGAAGCGCGTGGCGTGCTGCCGTCGTGCTCGTGCCCGACGGGGAACAGGACGGGCTGGCTGCGGAGCTGGCTTCACAACTCGGCCGCGGTGACCGAAGTGTGCAACTGAGTCTCAGCCGAGCACTCGTCGCACTCGGAGATGTGATCAGGCCGGCCCTGCAGGCGGGGATGGCGAGTTCGAACCCGACGGTGAGTGCACATGCTCGCGCCACGGAGCTGCTCTTGCGGGACCCGGATGTCGGTTTCGACGCAGCCGTCGACGAGGCGAAGCGGATCGTCGCGCTCGGCCCGGAACGGGTCGAGGGAATCGAGTGCTGATCGGTGAGGTGGCACGCCGCTCGGGGGTGAGTACTCGAATGCTGAGGCACTACGACTCCCTCGGGCTGGTGCGACCAACAGGCCGCACCACGGGCGGCTACCGTGAGTACTCCGCCGATGACATTCGCCGGATCTTCCACGTGGAAATCCTGCGGTCCCTGGGATTGTCGCTGCGCCAAGCCAGACGTGCTCTGGAGGATCCTGCCTTCGCGCCGTCCGCACTGGTTGGGGACCTCATTCGACGGACCGAAGACCGACTCAAGCGGGAGCAGGAGCTACTTGAGCGACTCCGTACGGTCGATGCCTCGGCGCCCTCCGGCTGGGAGGACGTCCTGCGCATCGTTGAGCTTCTGCACGGGCTCAATTCGCCCAGTGCCGCGGACCGGCAGCAGACCGTCCTGGCCCCGGCCGAGGGCGTGCCGGTTCCCACCGAACTGCTGGCTGGGGCGATCCTTGCCGAATCCGATCCGAACGTCGCCGGCGCCCTGCGGTGGGCCCTCGCGCGGGCGGGCGGTGACGGTGTGGCGAGCGTGGCGTCCGGCGTGTATTCGGAGAACGTCGACATCCGGCGGCGCGCGGTCCTGGCGATCGCCGAGATGTCAGGTGACGAGGCGACCGCAGTGCTCGCGGACGCACTCGGGGACTCGGACACGACGGTGCGCAGGCACGCTGCTCTGGCACTAGGCACCCGAGGCGCGACCGCAGCCGCGCCGACACTCGTCGGCATGGTGGTCGAGGGCGCGAACGACGTCGAGGCGGCGGAGGTCCTGGGGGCGTTGTCACTGGACCCGGGGTGCGCGGACCGGATCATGAGTGCACTGGTCGACGAACTCGCCGCACACACTGCGGACCCCGCGGCGCGGATACGCCTGACCCAGGCACTCGCCGAGATGCCGGCGACCATCGCGCAGGGCATCTTGCAGCAGTTGGCCCAGGACAATGATCAAACTGTCGCTCTCGTCGCCTCAGCCCTCGTGAGAACTAGTAGTAGTCGTCGATCGGCTGGCGCGCCTCGTCGAACAGCGCCGGCCCCTCGTACCGCACCGGGGGCAGCGGCGGGGTGGCCGGCTTGACCTCCTCGAACTGCACGCTGGACAGGGCGTACACCACCCGGCCGAGGCCGGACTGGTTGATCGCGGTCGCGCACATCGGGCAGGGCTGGCAGCTGGTGAACATGGCGGTTCCGGCGGCCACGTCGGGGGTGAGTTCCCGCGCGGCCCAGCGGGCCAGCTTCAGTTCCGGATGGGCGGTGATGTCCAAGTCGGAGACCACGGTGTTGTGGTCCTCGATCAGGACGGTGCCGTCCGCACCGACCAGCAACGAGCCGAAGGGCCGTTCGCCGGACGCCCCGGCCTGGCTGGCGAGTTCCACGGCGCGGCGGAGAAATCTCTCGTCGTCGGGGGTCATCGATCCTCCTCCCCTACAAGGTCACACAGGGCTACGTGGGTCACCCGGTCAACGTTCAAAGACGAGGCCCTAGACCGGGTCGTCACGGCCCAGCTCCCAGCAGGCCACGGCGGTGGCGGCGGCGACGTTGAGCGAGTCCACGCCACGGCGCATCGGGATCACCACCCGCACGTCGCTGGCGTCCATCGCCACCCGGGTCAGGCCGGCACCCTCGGCCCCCATGAGCAGGGCCGCGCGGGCCCGCTGTCCGGCTGCCAGGCGCTGGATCGGCACCGCGTCCGGCGCCGGGGTCATCGCCAGCACCGTGAAGCCGGCCGCGCGGACGTCGCCGAGCGCGTCCGGCCAGGGCTCCAGCTTCGCGTACGGGATCGCGAAGACCTCGCCCATGCTGACCCGTACGCTGCGCCGGTAGAGCGGGTCGGCGCAGGTCGGTGAGAGCAGCACGGCGTCCACGCCGAGCGCGGCCACCGCCCGGAAGATGGCTCCCAGGTTCGTGTGGTTGTTCACGTCCTCGATGATCACCACCCGCCGGGCAGCCGCCAGCACCTCGGCGGCGGACGGCAGCGGCTTGCGCCGGAACGACGCCAGCACGCCCCGGTGCACGTGGAATCCGGTGGCCCGTTGCAGCACGTCCTGGCTGGCGGCGTAGACGGGGGCGTCGCCGGTGTCCAGGTCGGCGAGCTGGTCGACCCGCTTGGCGTCCACCAGGTACGACCGGGCCGGGTAGCCGGCCCGCAGCGCCCGGCGCAGCACCAGCTCCCCCTCGGCGATGAACAGGCCGTGCGGCGGTTCCCAACGGGTACGCAGCTCGACGTCGGTCAGCGCGCGGTAGTCGGCGATCCGGTCGTCGTCAGGGTCGGTGATCTGGTGGATGGGCACCCGCCGATTCTGCCGGACGTGCCACAGCAGCCTCCGGGCCGGCAGCGGCCGGGACGACTCGCGGCGTTTTGTCCGAGTAAGAAGGGGAATGGTGGCCGGAGTGGCCGACCGACGGAAGGACAGCCAGGTGAACGCACACCCCGAGGGCAGGCCGGGGTCGGCCAGGATCGACCACCCGGACGGGCGACGCGTCGACCTGGGCGCCCTGCCCCGCGACGCCACCGTCGCGGACCACATCGTGCACCGGCTGGCCGGTTGGGGCGTCCGCCGCTACTTCGGCTATCCCGGCGACGGCATCAACGGGCTGACGTCGGCGCTGCAACGCACCCGGGAACGGGCGCAGTTCGTCCAGGTCCGGCACGAGGAGACCGCCGGATTCGCCGCCTCGGCACACGTCAAGTACGGCGGCGGGCCGCTCGGCTGCGCGCTGGTGACCAGCGGTCCGGGCGCGATCCACCTGCTCAACGGCCTGTACGATGCCAAGCTGGACCACCAGCCGGTGGTCGCCCTGGTCGGCCACACCGCGCTCACCGCCGAGGGCGGCGGCTACTACCAGGAGGTGGACCTGCTCGCCCTCTACAAGGACGTCGCCGCCGCCTTCCTGGCCCAGCTCGACCATCCCAGCCAGGTCCGCCACCTGGTCGACCGGGCGTGCCGCACGGCGCTGGCCCGGCGTACCGTCACCGCGCTGGTGCTGCCCTCCGACATCCAGGACGCGCCGGCCGTGCCGGAACCGCCGCACGCGCACGGCTACTACCAGACCAGCGACGTGCCCAGCAGCGACCCGACGGTGCCCCCGGAGGCGGAGCTGCGCCGGGCCGCCGAGGTGCTGGCCGGCGGCGAGCGGGTGGCCATGCTCGTCGGGCAGGGCGCGCTCGGCGCGCAGGACGAGGTCCGCGAGATCGCCCACCGGCTCGGCGCAGGAGTGGCGACCGCGCTGCTCGGGTTCGCCGCCGTCGACCACCGTGAGCCGTGGGTGACCGGCGCGATCGGCCTGCTCGGCACCCGGCCCAGCTGGGAGCTGATGAACGGGTGCGACCGGCTGCTGATCGTGGGCAGCAACATGCCGTACTCGGAGTTCTATCCGTCCGAGGGACAGGCCCGGGCGGTGCAGATCGACCGGGACGGCACACAGTTGGGGTTGCGGTACCCGACCGAGGTGAACCTGACCGGGGACGCGGGCCCCACCCTGCGGGCCCTGCTGCGCGAGCTGGGACCGGGGCCGGGACCGACACGGTGGCGGGCGACCATCGCCGAGGCCACCACCGCGTGGCGCCGAACGCAGCGGGAGCTGGCCGGCCAGGCAGCCGACCCGGTCAACCCGCAACTGCTCTTCGCCACTCTCAGCGACCGGTTGCCCGACGACGTGATGCTCGCGGTCGACTGCGGCACCACGACCGCCTGGTACGCCCGGCATGTCCAGGTCCGCCCCGGCATGCTGGCCAGCCTCTCCGGCACCCTGCTCTCGATGGGCGGCGCGATGCCGTACGCGCTGGCGGCCAAGTTCGCCCACCCGGATCGTCCACTGGTAGCCCTGATCGGCGACGGCGCGATGCAGATGAACGGGGTCAACGAGCTGATCACGGTGGCCAAGTACTGGCGGAGCTGGTCCGATCCCCGGTTCGTGGTGCTCGTGCTCAACAACCGGGACCTCGCCTTCGTCAGCTGGGAGCAGCGCTCCAGCGAGGGGACGCCGATGTTCCCGGACAGCCAGCAACTGCCCGACATCGGCTACCACCGGTGGGCGGAGGTGCTGGGCCTGCACGGCGAACTGGTCGACGCGCCGGACCAGGTGCCGGGCGTCTGGGAGCGGGCGCTGAACGCGGACCGGCCGGTGGTCGTCAACGCGTTGGTCGACCCGGCCGAGCTGATGCTGCCGCCGCACTTCACCGCCGAGCAGGCCCGCAAGACCGCCGCGGCGGTGCTGCGCGGCGACACCGACTGGGCGGGCATCGTCCGACGGGGCCTGCCCGCGGCGGTCGCCACCCTCCGGTCGGGGCGCGGCCGGCGCTGACCGGCGCGGGCCAGCCCTCCGCAACGGGTGTACCCGGCTGACCGGCCGGACGGCGGTCATGGACCGCTGGTCCTGGTTCCCGCAGCCGAGTCTGGTCTGCTTCCTGACGGTCTCGCCCGAACGGGCGCGGCAGCGGGTGCTGGCCCGGGGCATCGACACCGAGGAGCTGGCCCACCTGCGAGCCCTGGACGCCGGCTGTCGAGGGCTGCCGGAGTTCGGCACTTTCACCGTCATCGACGTGGACGGCGAACCCTCCGAGGTCGGCGCCGCACTCGACCGGGTGGTCCGGGCCGCCCTCGCCCGCTGACCTCCGATCCCCGACCGGCTGGGCTGCCCGGCATCGGACGGCGCCGATCGCCGGTCGAAATCAGGCATTGAGATTCGTCATGGCGACCGACATGCTCGTGATTCACGAACATGAACAGTGGGGAAAGCCAACGTGACAAAGTCGCTGCCGACGGGAGGTCGGCGCCCCGCCCCGCTGCGTCTCATCGCCACCGCCCACGCCGTCTCGACGTACGGCAGCTTCCTCAATCTGGTGGCCCTGGGACTGTTCGCCCTGCACCTCACCGGTTCGGCCCTGCAGACCGGCCTGTTCATGGCCGTCCGGCTGACCGCCGGGTTCGTCATGGGACCGCTCGCCGGTCACCTCGCCACCCGGTACCCGGCCAGACCGCTGATGATCGGCTGCGACCTGCTGTCGGCCGGTGCCCTCGCCCTGCTGGTCGTCCTGCCGACCGGGGCCCAGCCCCGGATGCTCTACGTGCTGGCGGTGGTGCTCGGGGCCGGGCAGACGCTGTGGGGTGTGGCGCTGCGGTCGAGCCTGCCCGCACTGGTCGGCCCCGACCGGCGGGCCCGGGCCAACGCCCAGATCGTCACGGCCCGGTCGGTGGCGATGCTGCTCGGCTTCGCCTCCGCGGGGGTGCTCGTCGCCCAGGTGGGCTACCACGCCGCGTTCCTCATCGACGCCGCCTCGTTCACCGTCTCCGCCCTGCTGCTGCTCGCCGTACCGGCCCCGGCCCCGCGCGGCAAGCCGCGGAGCACGACCGACACCGCGGCCGCGGGGCCGAACACACGTCGCCTCGGCGTGCTGCGCGGCGTCACCCCGGTCGTCCTGGCGATGATCGCCGTACGCTCCGCCGACGCCCTCGGCTCCGCCTCACACAACGTCGGTCTGCCGGTGTACGCGACCCTGGCCCGGCCCGACTCGCCAGCGGTCTTCGCGGCGTCCTTCACCACCGCCTGGGCGGCGGGCAGCCTGCTCGCCGGCCGCTGGTTCGCCCACCGGGCGAAGCGGGGCGCCCCGACCGGATCGGAGCGAGCCTTCGGCATCGCCACCTGCCTGATGTCGGTCGGCTTCATCCTCGCGTTCACCGCGCCCCCCATCTGGGCGCTGATCGTCGTGACCCTGGTGGCGGGAGCCGCCGACGGCTACGCCGAGATCAGCTACACCACCCGCCTCCAGGCCGTCGACGAGTCCCGCCGGGCCCACCTGTTCGGCTTCGCCAGCGCGGCCCAGAACGGCGGCTTCGGCCTCGGCATGGTCGGCTGCGCGGTGCTGCTGGACCGGATCGACCCGTTCCCCGTCGTCGCCGCGGCCCACGGGCTGGCCCTGCTCACCGCGCTGGCCTTCCTGGTGGCGCGCCGGCATCTGTATGCCGCACCACAACCCCGACCCACCGCTCGACCAGTCGAGGTGACCCAGTGACCCCTCCGTACCCGGCCGGCCGTCGCCCCGCCATCAGCCACGGCCGCGACCTGCCCGCCGACCCCGACCATCCGTGGTCCCTGGGCGAGGCGTTGCGGCGCGCGGCGGTGCGCTTCCCGCACGCCGGCATCCACGTCGTGGCGGCCGACGGGCGCACCCAGTTCCTCGACTACCCGGCGCTGCTCGCCCGGGCCCGGACGGTCCGCGCCGGGTTGGCCGCCCGCGGCCTCGCACACGGCTCGTACGCCATCCTGCGGATCAGCTCGGGGGCGGAGTTCTGGCCCGCGTTCTGGGGCTGCGCCCTCGCCGGTGTCGTGCCACTGACCACCGCCGCTCCGAGGTCGTACGAGCTGGACGATCCCGCCCTGGCCGCCCTCCTGCACGCCTGGCGGGCGCTCGACGCCCCGCTCGTCGTCGCCGGGACCGACGACGTCGACGGGCTGCGCCACCTGCCGCTCGGCGGGCAGGTCGTCGCGGTGAACGACCTGGCCGAACCGGATGCCGAAGGCGGGCCAGGAGACGGGGGCAAGCCGGCCGACGGGGTCGAACCGGGCGACGGGGGCAGCAGGCCGGGTCGGCATGCCGACGGTGGCGCACCCGACGAACTGGCGGGCCTCGCGCCGGAGACCGTGGCACTGCTGCAACTCTCGTCCGGCAGCACCGGCACTCCGAAGATCATCCCGTTGACCCACCGAGGGCTCTGCGAGTACGCCGTCGGCGCCCGGGAGATGCTCGACATCCGGACGGGCGACGTCCTGCTCAACTGGCTCCCGCTGGACCACTCCGCCGGCCTGCTGCTCTACCACGTCGGCGGGGTCTTCCTCGGGGTGAGCTCCGTGCACGTCGCCCCCGAACGGGTGCTCGCCGACCCGCTGCGCTGGCTGGAGCTCGTACGACACCACCGGGTGACCCACACGTGGGCCCCGAACTTCGGCCTGCGCCTGGTCGCCGACGCGGTCGCCCGGGAGCCGGAGCGTCGATGGGACCTCGCTGCCGTACGGTGCGTGCTCAGCGGCGGTGAACAGTGCCTGCCGGAGACCTTCCAGGCGTTCGTCGACGCCACCGGAATCCCGGCGAGCGCGATGACACCCGCCTGGGGCATGGCGGAGACCACCACCGCCATCACGTTCGCCCCCGGCGGCCTGCCCGCCTGCCTGCACCGTGTCCGCACCGCGAGTCTCACCGGTGACCTGGAGTTCGTCGACGACAGCGACCCGGACGGGTGTGTGGAGTTCATCTCGGTCGGCCGGCCCGCCCCCGGAGCCACCCTGCGCATCGTCGACGGCGACGACGGGTTGCTGCCCGAGGGTCGGATCGGGCGGTTGCAGGTCCGTTCGGCCCGGATCACCCCCGGCTACCTCGGCGGCCCGGAGGCCGACCGGGCCGTCTTCGGCGACGGCGGCTGGCTGGACACCGGCGACCTGGCCTTCATGTGGGAGGGACGGATCGCCATCACCGGCCGGGAGAAGGACATCATCGTCCTCAACGGACACAACCAGCCCTGCCACGACATCGAGCAGGTCGCCGGTGCGGTGGACGGGGTGGCCGCCGGGCTCGTCGCCGCCTGCGGCGTACCGGACCCCCGCACCGGCAGCGAGTGCCTCGTCGTCTTCTACGTGCCCGCCCCGGAGCCCGACCAGCCACCGCACCGGGTCGCCCGGGCCGTCACCACGGCGGTCAGCCGGCGGTGGCAGGTCGCCCCGACGCACGTGGTGGCCGTGCCGGCCGACCAGTTTCCCCGTACCTCGGGCGGGAAGATCCAGCGGAGGGTGCTCCGGGACCGGTTCGTGGCCGGCGAACTCGACCCGTCGGCCGCCCGCACGCCGACGGACCGCGCGCCGACGGGCCGGCCAGCGGTACGGACGGCCGTGCTCGACGCCGTCGCCGAACACCTCGACGGCCCGGTCGACCCCACCCGGCCGTTCCACGAACTCGGCGTCGGATCCATCGGGCTCATCCAGATCCGGGCCCGTCTGGAGCAGTTCCTCGGCCGGCCAATTCCGCAGCCGGCCCTCTTCGCGCACCCGACCGTGGAGGCGCTCACCCGGCACCTCACCGGGTCGACGGCCGACCCGACCGACCGGCCGACCGGGCCCAGCGCCGACCGGGACCGCCGGATCGCGGTGATCGGCATGGCCGCCCGGTTCCCCGGCGCGGTGACCGTCGACGCGTACTGGGCGAACCTGCTCGCCGGGGTGGAGAGCATCCGGTTCTTCGACCGCGACGAACTGGTCGCCGCCGGGGTGCCCCGGGAGACCGTCGAGGCACCGGAGTTCGTGGCGGCCAGCGGGGTGCTCGACGACATCGCCGGCTTCGACGCCGGCTTCTTCGGCATCAGCCCCCGCGAGGCCGAACTGCTCGACCCGCAGCACCGGCTGTTCCTGGAGGTCTGCCAGCACGCCCTGGAGGACGCCGGATACGCCGGGGAGCACGACGGGGAGCAGGTCGGCCTCTTCGCCGGCAGCGGAATGAACCTGTACTCCCACCACACCTACCTGCGCAACAACCTCACCGACGCCGCCGGGTCGGCCGACCCGGCCGCCGTCATGGGGTCGGCGCTGGGCAACCAGCCCGACTTCCTCGCCACCCGGGTCGCGTACCGGCTCGGGCTGACCGGTCCGGCGATCAACGTGCAGACGGCCTGCTCCACCTCGCTCGTCGCCGTCCACCTGGCCGTCCGCGCGCTACTCGACGGTGACGCCGACGTGGCGATCGCCGGCGCGGCCGCGGTGCACGTACCGCAGGTCACCGGCTACCGCCACACCCCCGGCTCGATCCTCTCCGCGAACGGCCGCTGCCGGCCGTTCGACGCCGACGCCGACGGCACAGTCGGCGGAAACGGGGTCGCGGCGGTCGTCCTCAAACCGCTGGCCCGTGCCCTCGCCGACGGCGACCCGGTGCACGCGGTCATCCTCGGCTCGGCGGTGAACAACGACGGGGCCGGCAAGGTCGGCTTCACCGCCCCGGGCGTCGCCGGCCAGGTCGACGTGGTCCGGCGGGCGCTGCGTAACGCCGCCGTACCGGCCGCGTCCATCGGATTCGTCGAGGCACACGGGACGGGCACCGCGCTCGGCGACCCGGTGGAGCACCACGCCCTCGCCGAGGCGTACGCCACCGCGCGCCCCCTGCTCGGCTCGGTGAAGGCGAACATCGGCCACCTGGACAGCTGCGCGGGGATGGCTGGCCTGATCAGGGCGGTGCTGAGCGTACGCACCGGCCGGATCCCGCCACAGATCAACTTCACCCGGCCGGCGGCGGACCTCGACGGCAGCCCGTTCACGATCACCACCAGCGCCGTGGACTGGCCGGGGGCTACCCCGCGACGGGCGGCGGTCAGCGCGCTCGGCGTCGGCGGCACCAACACCCACCTGATCGTCGAACAGCCGCCCGCCCGTGCCGTCCCGGCGGCCGGGGCGGGACCCGAAGGCGGAAAGCCGGCCCTGCTGCCGCTCTCGGCGGCCGATCCCGCCGCGCTGGCCGACCTCGCCGTCCGCTACCGCGACCACCTGCGTCGCCACCCGGACCTGCGCCTGCCCGACCTGGTGCTCACCACCGGGCGGGGACGGCGCCAACTGCGCCACCGCCTCGTCGCGCTGGGCGGCTCCAGCACCGCCCTGGCCTCGGCCCTCGACCGGTACGCCGCCGGCCTCCCGGCAGCCGACGTGCTCGTCGGGGACGCCGCAACGGCCGGCCCAGGTCCGATCGCGCTGGCGTTCCCGGGGCAGGGTGACCTGCGTACCGTGGTGTTCGACCTGGCGGACCGGTTCCCGGTCGTCCGCGACGTGCTCGACCGGGCCGGGGCCGCTTACCGCCTGGCCTTCGACGACGACCTGCTCGCCCGGCTGCGGGACCGGCCGGACGCCAGCGCGGCGCCCACCGACGTCGCGCAACCGGCGCTCGTCGTGACCGGCGTGGCGCTGGCCGAACTCTGGCGATCGTGGGGGGTGACCCCGGACTACGTGCTCGGACACAGCGTCGGCGAGTACGCCGCGCTGATCACCGCCGGCGCCCTGTCGCTGGACGACGCGGTACGGCTGACCGCGCACCGTGGCCGGCTCATGCGCGACCGCGTCGCGCCGGGCGCGATGGTGGCGGTGCTGGCCGGGCGGCCGGTGGTCGACGACCTGATCGCCGGGTCGGGGCTGGAACTCGCGGCGGTGAACGGCCCCGGCCAGCATGTGGTGGCCGGGCCGGCGGACGAAATCGACGCCCTCATCACCAGAGCCGGGCGACACCGCGTGCCGATCCGCCGGCTCCCCGTCAGCCGTGCCTTCCACTCGGCGGCGGTGGAGCCGATGCTGGCCGAGTTCCGCGCGCTGGTCGGCGAGGTCGACCTCCGGGCCATCCGGGTGCCGTTCGTCAGCACGCTCGACGGGCGCGTCCGCGAACCCGGGTGGCGGCCGGACGCCGACTACCTCTGCCGCCAGGCCCGCGCGACGGTCGACCACCACGCCGCTGTGCGGACCCTCGCCACCCGGGGCTGCCGGACGATCGTCGAGGCGGGAGCGGACGGCGTGCTGACCGGCATCGCCGGCACCGCCGCCGAGCGGATCGCGCCGGTCGGTGCCGCCCACGAGGCATTCCTCAACGCCGAGCCGGGCGCGACCTGGGTGCCGTCCCAGCGCCGCGACCTCGGCCCGGCGGACGGGCTGTGGCGGGCGCTGGCGGAGCTGCACTGCGCGGGCGTACCGGTCGACTGGGCGGCCGTCGCCGGCGACGGGGCGCACCGGGTGCCGCTGCCGACCTATCCGTTCCAGCACCGGACCTACTGGATCGACCCACCCGTCGGCACCGGGGCGGGCCCCGCGGGCGGCGTCCGCCCGGTTCCCGCCACCACCGGCACAGGGGCGACTCACGTCCTCGACCGGATCCGCGCCCTGGCCGCCAGCAAGCTCGGGCTGACCGTCGCCGAGGTCGACCCCGACGAGACATTCTTCGGCCTGGGCGCCGACTCGTTGCTCCTGATCACCGTGTCCCGGGAGATCGAGAAGGCGTTCGGGGTCCGGGTACCCGTCCGCGAGCTCTTCGCCGCCCTGGACACCCCGCGCCGGCTCGCCGAGGCGGTGAGCACGTCCGCACCGTCCGTCGACGCGCCCGCGCCCGCCTCGCCGGGCCGGGCAGAGCCGGCGGCCGCCCGCTCACCGTGGCCGGCCGAGCCGGCAGCACCGCAGCAGCCGGTCGCAAGGTCGCTGGCGGCCGAGCCGGCGGTCCGCCCGGACACGGTGCCACGCGAGCTTGCCGAGATCATCCACCGGCAGCTCGACCTGATGGGGCAGCAGTTGGCCCTGCTGCGTGCCGCCACCGCACCGGCCGCTGGGCCGGCGACGGAACCGGCGTCCCGGGTGGTGCCGCCGGCAGCCACCGGGGCCGCCGAGCAGCCGACGCCCGACGAGATCGCGCCGCTGTCGCCCGGCCAGCGTCGGCTGTGGCTGATCGAACAACTGCACCCCGGCACGCCCGCCTACACCGACGCGGTGGCGGTCCGACTACGCGGAGCACTGGACGTCCCCGCGTTGCGGGGCGCGCTGCACGACGTGGTCGACCGGCACGCCCCCCTGCGCACGGTCTACCGGGAGGTCGACGGCGAGCCGTGCCAGGTGGTCCGGGCCCGGACGCCGGTGCGCCTGCCCGTCCGCGACCACGCCGGCCAGGACGAGGACGACATGGTCCGGGAGGTGCTGGCCGCGGAGAGCCGACGGGTCTTCGACCTCGGCGCGGGGCCGGTGTTCGCCTTCACGCTGCTGCGCTTCTCCGCCACGCACCACGTCCTGGTCATGACGTTCCACCACCTGTCGACCGACGGCGGGTCGTACACCGTGCTCACCCGGGAGGTGTCGGCCTGCTACCGGGCCCGCCTCGCCGGCACGCCGGCGCACCTGCCCCCGCTGCCGACCACCTACCCCGAGCTGTCCCGGGCCCGGCACGAGCAGCACCAGGACGCCGGGGAGAAGGCGCTGCGCTACTGGCTGACCCGGCTCGACCCGCCGCCGCCCACCCTGTCGCTCCCCTCCGACCTGACCCGGCCGGCGCTGCCGGCGGCCACCGGCCGCAGCGTCTTCGACGAGATCCCGGCCGACCTGACCGCCCGGCTCCAGCAGCTGAGCCGGGCCCGGCGGGTCACCCCGTTCACCACCCTGCTGAGCGCGTTCGGCGTGGTGCTGTTCCAGTACAGCGGCCAACCTGACCTCATCGTCGGCACCGGGTCGACGGGGCGGGACGAGGCGACCCAGGACCTGATCGGGTTCTTCGTCGACACCCTGCCGCTGCGCCTGGACCTCAGCGGCGACCCGACCTTCGGCGAACTGCTCGCCCGGGTGCAGTCCATCGCGGCGGACGGTTACGACCACGCCGACGTGCCGTTCGACGCCCTCGTCCGGGCGCTCGCACCGGACCGGGAGGCGGGACGCCACCCGCTCTTCGACGTCGCCATCGAGTACGAGACCGGCGGGGCGTTCGCCTTCGACCTGCCCGGCGTCACCGCCGAGCCACTGCGGGTGGGCCTGGACAAGGCGCCGGTCGACCTCATGGTCCACCTGACGCACGGCGACACCGTCACCTGCCACGTCGAGTACCGCACCGAGGTCTTCGACCCGGTGACGGTACGCCGGATCCTCGATCGCCTGCACCGGGTGCTCGACGAGGTAACCCGGGACCCGCACGTACCGCTGTCGCGGCTGGTCGACGAACCCACCGTGCGGTGCGGTGCGTCGGTCCCGCCGTCGAACGACCGGTTGCACGAGCTGTTCACCCGGCAGTCGGCCCGCACGCCGCAGGCCGTCGCGGTGGTGGCCGGCGAGACCCGCTGGACGTACCGCGACCTGCACGATCGGGCCGACGCCACCGCCCGCCGCATCCGCGCGGCCGGGATCGGAGCGGACGACATCGTGGCGGTCTGCCTACCGCGCCGGCCGGAGCTGATCGCCGCGCAACTCGGGGTCCTGATGGCCGGCGCGGCGTTCCTGCCGCTCGACCCGGAGCTACCGCCCGCCCGGGTGGCCGCGCTGCTGGCCGACAGCGGGGCCCGGCTGTTGGTCGCCACGGCGGGCGTCGACCACCCGACGGGCGTGCCACGCCTGCTGGTCGAGGAGCCGACCCCGGCGCATCTGCCGGCCCCGGCGGCGGCACCCGCCCCGGAGCACCTGGCCTGGTGCGTCCACACCTCCGGATCGACCGGCGCCCCCAAGGCCGTCGCGGTGCCGCACCGAGCCGCCGTCGACACGGTGACCTGGCACGCCCGCGCCCTCGCGCTGACCGGCGCCGACGCCGTCGCGCACGGGCTCGGCCTGGGCTTCGACGCGAACCTCGCCGAGATCTACCCGGCGCTCGCCGCCGGCGCGACCATCCACCTCGTCCCGTCGCAGGCCTGGTCGGATCCGGCCCGACTACGCGACTGGTGGGCCCGGTCGGGGATCACCGTCGCGTTCCTGCCGACGCCCCTCGCCGAGCTGGTGTTCGCCCTCCCCACGCCGCCCGCCGGCACGCTGCGGGCCCTGGTGGTGGGCGGCAGCCAGCTGCGCCGCCGGCCGCCGGCCGGATTCCCGGCGCGGGTGCTGAACGCCTACGGCCCGACCGAGAACACCATCGTCACCACCGCCGGCCCGGTCACCCCCGACGGCACCGGACCGATCGACATCGGCGAGCCGGTCGACAACCGGCGGGTCTACCTGCTGGATCCCCGGGGCCGGCCGGTTCCGCCGGGTGCGGCCGGCGAGCTGCACGTCGGCGGCGGCGGCCTCGCCCGCGGCTACCTCGGTCGACCGGCGGACACCTCGGCGGTCTTCGTGCCCGACCCGTACTCGCCGACGCCGGGGGCGGTGATGTACCGGACCGGGGACCGCGTCCGGCTGCGCGGCGACGGCACGCTGGAGTTCCTCGGCCGGCTCGACGACCAGGTGAAGATCGCCGGGCACCGGGTGGAGCCGGGTGAGGCCGGAACCGTCCTCGCACTGCTGCCCGGGGTACGGCAGGCCACGGTGGTCGCCCGACACGACCGGGGTGACGACCCGTATCTGGCCGCCTACGTCGTGCCGGAGACCGACACGGAGTCCCCCGCCGACCGGGCCACCCGCCTCACCGGCGCCCTGGTCGAGCTGCTGCCGGCATACCTGGTGCCCCGGGCATGGGTCACCCTGGACGCGCTGCCGACCACCGACACCGGCAAGATCGACACAGCCCGCCTGCCGGCACCGGCCGTCGACACCACCGGGCCGCAGGCCCGCACCGAGAACGAGCGGTTGCTCCACGACGCCTGGTGCGCCGAGCTGGGGGTGCCCCGGCTGCCGCTGGACGTCCCCTTCTTCGCCTCGGGCGGCCACTCGCTGGCCGCGGTGCGGCTGGCGAACCGGCTCACCGACCTGCTGGGCAGCGAGGTCGGCGTCCACCGGATCCTGCGGGCACCCGGAATCCGGGCGATGGCGGCGAGCCTCGCAGCGGACCTGGGCCTGCCCGACGAGGTGCCACACCAGCCGGAAGAGCCAGCAGACGGCGACGGCCCGGCGGTCGAGGACCGCGCGCCGGCGACGTACCAGCAGGAGACGATGTGGCACCGCCAACGGGTGGCGCCCAACCCGGCGGCCGTGCACATGTCCGTACGCGTCGCCCTGACCGGCCGGCTCGACGTCCCCGCCCTGCGGGCCGCGCTCGACGGTGTGGTCGCCCGGCACGAGGCCCTGCGGACCCGGGTGGTGGAGCGCGACGGCGCGGTCGTCCAGGAGGTGCTCGCGCACCGGACGCTCCCCCTGCCGGTGGACCTCCTGGACGCGGCCGACGTCGACGCCGCCGAGGTCGAGGCGTGGTGCGTGGCAACCGGCCGGGAACCGTTCCCTGCCGACGGTCCCTGGCTGCATGCCCGATTGGCGCCGCTGGCCGGCGACCGCTGGGTGCTCATCATGATCGTCCACCACCTCTGCGGGGACGGCTGGTCGATGGCCCAACTCCTGCGCGAGATCGAGGAGGGCTACCGCGCCGCCCTGGCCGGGCGGACGCCCGTACTGGAGGTGGCGGCCATCCGGTACGCCGACCACGCCCGCCGCCAGCGGGGCACGAAGGTACCGGAGGCGGTCCTGCGGTACTGGCGCGACCACCTCGCCGGGGCACCCCGGTCGGTGCCGCTCCCGACGGACCGCCCCCGGCCGGCGACGATCTCCGGCCGGGGAGCCGAGTACGCCTTCGACGTTCCCGCCGCGGTGACCGGGCGGCTCCACCGCCTCGCCGACGAGCTCGGCACGGGCCTCTTCCCGATCCTGGCCAGCGGGTACGCTCTCCTCGCGGCACGCCTCACCGGGGTCCGTGACATCGTCCTGGCCTGCCCGTACGCGCACCGCGACAGCCGGGACACCGAGAACGTCGTCGGCCTGTTCACCAGCCCGATGCTGCTGCGGCCGTCCCTCGACGCGCCCTGCTTCGCCGACCTGGTGAACCGCACGCACACGGCGTTCCTCGACGCCATCCGGCACCAGCCCGCGCCACTGCCCGCGGTGTACGCCGCCGTCGACCCGGGCTGGCGTCCCGGGATGACGCCCCCGGTCGCCAGCACCCTGTTCGCCTGGAACCCCCGCATTCCGTCGCTGCGACTCCCCGATGTCACCGCGGAGGTCGCCGACCAGGGGCTGGCCTGTGCCCGCCGGGACTACACGACAGTGATCACACCGGTGGGTGACGGGCTGCGCGGAGTCGTGGAGTACTCCACCGACCTGTTCGACGAGGCGACGGTCGCGGCATGGTGCGCGGACTTCGTGGCTCTCCTGGCCACCGCCGCCGCGAACCCGCACGCAACGCAGGACGCGGCGGCACAGCGGACCTGACGACGGCGACGCGCTGGCCGGGACCCGGCAGGACGACGAGCCGCCCCCGGCCGGCGAGGTCGCCGGGCGGGGGCGACGCGGCCGTCAGCCGCGACGGTCGAGCCAGCGTCGCAGGTCGGACGAGCGCTGCTCGGCTGAGGGCCGCCGTTCCTCGGAGGGGCGGCGCTGTTCGACCTGCGGGCGCTCCACCGGGCGGCGCGGATCGCCGACCAGCTCGCGGCTCGGGGCGGCGAAGGCCTTCTCCGGCTCACCGTCGACGGCGGTGCCGATGACCCGGGCGACCGCGTCGATCACCTTTGCCTGCACCGCCGCGCCCACCGAGTCGGTCGGGTCGTCCGGGTTGGCGGCGATGCCGGCGACCGCCACCTGCGGGGTGAAGCCGACGAAGGTCTCGGTGGCGTTCTTCTCCGAGCTACCGGTCTTGCCGGCCACCGGCCGGCCGTCGAGGATCCGGTTCACCGAGGTGGCCGTGCCCCCGTTGCACTGCGCGAGCGTGGACTGCTGGCCGACCGGGCAGCGGGCCGCATCGGTGGCGGCCCGGGCCACGTCGGCGTCGAGCACCCGCCGGCAGGACGGATCGCCGACCGGCACCCGCTGGCCGTCGGCCGCGGTCACCGAGACCACCGGCAGCGGCGCACAGTACGTCCCCTCGGCGGCCACGGTGGCGTACGCGTTGGCCAGGTCGAGCGGGGTGGTGGCGGTCACGCCCAGGGTGAACGAGCCCCAGTTGGCGGCGTCGTTCTCGGCGAAGGTGGCGTCGGCGTCGGCCCGGAAGGCGATGCCGAGGCGCTTGGCCATCTCGACCACCTTCTCCTGCCCGACCTGCTCGGCCAGCCAGACGAAGTAGGTGTTCACCGAGCGGCCGAAGCCGTCCCACATCATCCGGTAGCCGTCCATCCACTCCGGGTTGGCGTTGGCCGGGCACCACCGGCCGTCACAGCTGCCCTCACCCTCGGCGGCGTACCGGGTGGGCAGCCGGCTGGGCGCGTCGAAACCGGTGGACAGCGGCTTGCCGGCCTCCAGCGCGGCGAGCATGGTGAAGAGCTTGAACGTCGAGCCGGCCTGGTAGCCGGCCACGCTGCCGCCGCCGGAGATGAGCGGGTTGACGGTGTTGGGGTGGTTGGCCTGCCCGTCCGGGTTGGCGTCGAGGCTGTAGTGCCGGTTGACCGCCATCGCCAGCACCCGGCCGGTGCCCGGCTCGACGGCGGCGATCGGCAGGGCGCGCTTGTTGCCGTAGGAGTAGACGCTGGTGGCCTGCTTCTGCGCGGTGGCCTGGATCTGCGGGTCCAGCGAGGTCACCACGGTGTAGCCGCCACGGCGCAGCGCCTGCTCACGCTCGTCGACGCTGGCGCCGAACTCCGGCTGCGCGAGCCACCACTGCCGCAGGTAGTCGCAGAAGAAACCCCAGTCGTCGTGCCCCTGGGCGACGGCGGTGCAGCCGTTGGGCTGGGCGGTGGGGCGCAGCGTCAGCTTCTCGGCCCTGGCCCGCGCGGCCTCCTCGGCGCTGATCGCGCCGGTCTCGACCATCGAGTCGAGCACGTAGCCACGGCGCTCCAGGGCGGCGTCCACGTCGCCGTCGATCGGGCTGTACGCCTCCGGCGACTGCACCAGGCCGGCGAGCAGGGCCGCCTCGCCGAGGGTCAGCTCCGCCGGTGACCTGGCGAAGTAGCGCTGGCTGGCCGCCCCGATGCCGTACGCCCCGGAGCCGAAGTACGCGATGTTCAGGTAGCCGTTGAGGATCTCGTCCTTGCTCAGGCTCTGCTCCAGCGCCGTGGCGTACCGGATCTCCTGGATTTTGCGCCCGACGGTCTGCTCGGTGGCCGCGGCGCGCTCCTCGGCGGTGCTGCCGGGGTCGGTCTTGAGCACGTTGCGGACGTACTGCATGGTCAGCGTGGAGCCGCCCTGCTGCCCGCCGGAAGCGTTCGACACCACGGCCCGCAGCAGACCGCGCAGGTCGGCGCCACCGTGGTCGTAGAAGCGCCGGTCCTCGGCCGCCACGATCGCCTGCCGCATCACCGGGGCGATCTCGTCGAGCGGCACGTCGGTGCGGTTGACGTCGTAGAACGTGGTGATCAGCGTTTTGCCGTCGTTGGCGTAGAGGTAGGAGCGTTGCGGCGTGACCGGGGTGCGCAGCGCCTCGGGCAGCGCGGCGTACGACCCGACCGCCGTCTTGGCGGCGAACCCGAGCAGCAGGTTTCCCGGCAGCGCGGCGACCGCCAGGACGAGGCCGGCAAGCACGCCGGCGAGCAGCACGGTGAACAGCCGCGACAGCGGCGGGCGGGGTGGGGCCATGGTCACCAGGATTGCCACGTAAGGGGCCAACCGACCACCCCCGCAGCCCTGTTGTCAGCAATTTCACCGCCCGTGACCAGCTACTTCCCATCCCACCGGCCCCGCGGCCACCACCAGTCCCGGCAGCACCCGACGCGCCCCGCGCGACGGGTCGGCGGCGCGGCGGGTCAGGTGGGCAGAGGGCCGTTCGGGCCGGGAGCGGCCGGGGCGGCGGCGAGGCTCGCGCTCGCCGCGTCGCGGGCGATGTCGCGGGGCACCAGGCGTCCGGAGCGGTAGCCGATGCCGATGCCGGCGATCAGCACGAAGATCGCGCCGAAGGTCTGCAACGAGCCGATCAGCGCGCCGCCGACGCCCAGCAGCGGAGCGGCGATCATCAGCATGGCCCCGTCGCCGATGCTGAACGCCCCGGACCGGGCCACCGACCAGCCGGTCAGCAGCCAGCCCAGGCTGTAGCAGGTGGCGCCGACGAGCACGAGTGTCCGGGCGGTGGTGCCGAAGACCGGGGTCTGCTCCGCCAGCCCCGCGAAGGGCAGCATGAGCACCGTGCCGGCGATGGAGACGAGCAGGCCGGCGACGGCCGCCCGGCGGCTGCGGGTCGCCGCCAGCAGCCCGGTCAGCGCCAGCAGGGCGAGCAGGCCGAGCCACACCGCCGCCACCCAGCCCACCAGGTAGAGCGGCCGGCCGTCGGCCGGGTACGGGTCGTTGCCCACCCCGCCGTCGCTGCCCATCGCCACGACGGCGTAGAGGATGGCGTACGTGGGGAGCAGCCACACCGCGCCCCGGGCGAGCCGCCGCAGCGACCAGGCCCAGGTGGCGTTCGTGGCCGGCACTATCGGCGTCGGCTCGACGAACGGCAGTACGCCGAACCCCCCGCCGGTACGCCGGCTGCCCAGTGGCCCGGTGGGGTCGTGCGCGCCGGGCACCGGGGCCGAGGACCGTACCCGCTTCGCCGGATCCTTCATGCGTCACCTCGCTCGTCGAAGAGCGGTGCGGGACGCGCCGGGGCGCCCCGATGCCTGCTCACCGCCCGTCCTAGGACCGATGGTGGCAGGCACCGGAGCGCCCCATGAGTCTTTCTCGCATTTCCGGGCGGATCGGCGCCCGGGGCCCGGTCAGCCTCGTTCGCGCTGGCCGGCCGGGTCGTTCAGCAGGCTCGCCGGGGAGACCGGCTCCGGCGCCGGCAGGCCCTGCGGCTTGCCGCCGGTGACCTGCGCCTCGGCGACGCGTACCTCGTCGTGGATCTGCTGGGCGGCGGCTGCCGCTGCCTGCGCGGCCTCGGCCGCCTCGCGCTCCACCTCGATCGCGCTGCGGGCCGCCTCCGGCGCCGGCTCGTCGCCGACCATCCGGCTCAGCCCGCCGAGCGCGCCGCCCATGCCCTCCAGCGCCTTGGTCAGCTCGGCCGGCACGATCCAGACCTTGTTGGCCGAGCCGCTGGCGATCTGCGGCAGCGCCTGGAGGTATTGGTAGGCGAGCACCTTCTGGCTCGGGTTCGCCTGGTGGATCGCGTCGAACACCGTCCGGATCGCCTTGGCCTGCCCCTCCGCCTCAAGGATCCGGGCCTGCCGGTCACCGTCGGCGCGCAGCACCGCGGACTGCTTGTCACCCTCGGCGGTGAGGATCTGCGACTGCTTGTGCCCCTCGGCGGTGAGGATCGCCGCGCGGCGGTCCCGCTCGGCGCGCATCTGCTTCTCCATCGAGTCCCGGATGCTCGCCGGCGGCTCGATCGCCTTGATCTCCACCCGGGTCACCTTGATGCCCCAGCGGCCGGTGGTCTCGTCCAGCACGCCCGACAGGTGCCGGTTGATCTCCTCGCGGCTGGTCAGCGCCCGCTCCAGGTCGAGCGAACCGATCACGTTACGCAACGTGGTGACGGTGAGCTGCTCGATGGCCTGGAGGAAGTTCGAGATCTCGTACGTGGCCCGGACCGCGTCGACCACCTTGAAGTAGAGCACCGTGTCGATCGACACGACCAGGTTGTCGGAGGTGATCACCGGCTGCGGCGGGAAGCTGACCACCTGCTCACGCATGTCGACCTTGGTGCGCACCGCGTCGACGAACGGGACCAGGAGGTTCAGCCCCGGGTTGAGGGTGCGCTTGTACTTGCCGAGCCGCTCCATCACGTCCTGGCGCTGCTGCGGCACGATCCGCACCGCCTTGGCCAGGGTGATCACCCCGATCAGCGCGATGGCAATCAACAGGACCGGGATCACAAGTTCCATGTACTCACCTTTTCGCTTCGGGTAGCTCGCCGGAAGGGGAAACGTCGTCCCGCCACACCAGGGCGGTGGCGCCCCGCACCTGGATCACCTGTACCCGTTCGCCGGGGGCGAAACTCTGGCTCGCGTCGTAGGAGCGGGCCTGCCACAACTCACCGTCGATCTTCACCATGCCCTGCCCGGCGTCGATGTGCTCCAGCACCAGCGCCGTGCTGCCCTCGATCGCCTCCACACCGAAGGGCTGCTCGCCGCTCTCGAGCGCGGAGCGGCGGTGTCTGCGCAGCGTCGGGCGTACGCCCAGCACCGTCAACGCCGACACCCCGGCGAAGACGATCGCCTGCACCTCGACCGGGGCGCCGAGCGCCGCCGCTCCCGCGGCGGCCAGGGCCCCGACCGCGAACATGATCAGAAACAGCGTCGTCGTGAAGATCTCGGCGACCGTCAGAACGACACCCAACACGATCCACAGCACGGCGTCCACCACCCGATCGTGACACGTCAAAGCACGTGGAGCCCACTCCCGAAGATCAGTAAGCTCGGCGGCACGCCGTCCGCCCGCTTCTACGGCGCCGGAATCCCCCCGAGGAGAGCCCGTGTCACTGCTGCCCGACACCGTCCGCCAGGTCGATGCCCTCGTCGCCGGGGCGCAGTCCGCCGGCCGTACGCCGTCGCTGCTGGTCGGGGTGGTGCGGGACGGCGTGCTGACGCACCTCGCCACCGCCGGCGAGCACCCGCGCCCCGACGCCGACCTCCAGTACCGCCTCGGGTCGATCAGCAAGACGATGACCGCCACCCTGGTCATGCAGGAACGCGACGCCGGGCGGCTGGCCCTGGACGACCCGCTGGAGAAGCACCTGCCCGGCACCGGCGTGGGCACGCTCACCCTGCGGCAGCTGCTCGGCCACGCGAGCGGCCTGCGGCGCGAGCCGGACGGGCAGTGGTGGGAACGCGCCGAGGGCGCCGACCTGGCCACCCTGCTGGCCGGGGTCAGCGCCGAGAAGATCGCCTATCCGGCGCACCGCGCCTACCACTACTCCAACCTGGCGTACGGGCTACTCGGCGGGGTGCTGGAGCGGATCACCGGCACGCCCTGGGCGGACCTGCTGCGCCAACGCGTGCTGGAGCCGCTCGGGATGCGCCGCACCACGTACGCGGCGACCGAGCCGTTCGCCCGCGGCTACGTGGTGCACCCCTGGCACGACACGCTGCGGGAGGAGCCGCGTACCGACACCGGGGCGATGGCCCCCGCCGGGCAGCTCTGGTCGACCGCCGAGGACCTGGCCCGGTGGGCCGCCTTCCTGGCCGACCCAGTGCCGGAGGTGCTGGCGGCGGGCACACTGACCGAGATGTGCGTCCCGGTGTCGATCAGCGACCCCGACTCGTGGACCGGTGGGCACGGCCTGGGGCTGGAACTCTACCGACAGGGCGAGCGGGTGTACGTCGGGCACGGCGGCTCGATGCCCGGTTACGTGGCCGCCCTGGCGGTGCACCGCCCCTCCCGCACCGGCGTGATCGGGTTCGCCAACTCGTACGGCTTCCGGACCGGCGGGCTCGGCGGGCTCGCGCTGCGGACCCTCACCACCGTGCTGGACGCCGAGCCGGCCCTCCCGCGGCCCTGGCGGCCGGCCGCCACCGCCCCGCCCACCGAGGTCGACGAGGTGGGCGGCCGTTGGTGGTGGATGGGGGCGCCGCTCGACCTCACCTGGGACGCGGTCACGGGTGAGTTGGTCGCCCACGTACGCGGCGAGCGGGTGAGCCGGTTCGCCCCGGAGGGCCCCGACCGCTGGCGTGGTCGCTCCGGCCCGGAGAACGGCGAAATCCTGTCGGTGCTGCGCGACAGGTCAGGGCGGGCGGTGGCGCTCGACATCGCCACCTTCGTCTTCAGCCGCACCCCCGACCAGGAGCCCTGACCGCGCACGTCCGGCCCCTGCGTCCGCGATCCGGACGCAGGGCGGACGTGCGGGGCCATCCGACGGACCGCGACGACGCTCAGGCCGGTTCGGTGACGAAGTCGATCAGGCGTTCCATCGCGTTGATCAGCGGCGTCTCCACATCGGCGAAGCTGTCGACCCGGGACAGGATGTGCCGCCACATGTCCGCCGGCTCGGCGACCCCGAGCGCGGCGCAGACGCCCTCCTTCCACGGCCGCCCCGGCGGCACCACCGGCCACGCCGCGATGCCCAGCGCCGCCGGCTTCACCGCCTGCCACACGTCGACGTACGGGTGCCCGGTGACCAGCACGTGCGGGGAGGTCACCTTCGCGACGATCCGGCTCTCCTTGGAGCCGGCGACCAGGTGGTCGACGAGCACGCCGAGGCGGCGGCCGGGGCCGGGGGCGAAGTCACGTACCTCGGCGTCGAGCGCGTCGATGCCGTCCAGCGGCTCCACCACCACACCCTCGACGCGCAGGTCGTCGCCCCAGATCCGCTCGACGAGGGCGGCGTCGTGGATGCCCTCCACCCAGATCCGGCTGGCCTTGGCGACCTGGGCGGGTACGCCGTCGACGGCGATCGAACCGGATGCGGTGCGCCGGCGGGCGGCCGGCACCGGGGCGCGGGCCGGCCGGCGCAGCGTCACCGGCTGCCCGTCGAGCAGGAACGCCGCCGGCAGCAGTGGGAAGTTGCGTCGGCGTCCGTGCCGGTCCTCCAGCACCACCGCGCCGGCCTCGAAGCCGACCACCGCCCCGCAGAAGCCGGAGTCGGCGTCCTCGACCACGAGGTCCGCCTCGGCGTCCACCTCGGGCGTGACCTTCCGCCGCCGCCAGTCCCCCGCCAGCACATCGTCCGCATACCGCCGCCCCATGCCGATCAAGCTAACCCCCCACCACCGCCCCCGCACCCGACACGCCGACCTCGCCCCCACGCCGCCGCGCGGGTTGTGCCGCCCCACAAAAGGGGCAGAGATCGACGATCCACCCATCACAATTGCATGATCGACGGGGAGGCGGACGGGCGGAGCGGCAGTCGAGACAGGGGCGGCGGTGACCACGTACCCTTTCGGCATGTCCACCCCCGCAGCGGGCGCGGCCACTCTCACACCGCGTCGGTCCAGCCGGTTCGTGGCCTGGGTGCGCGCATGGCGCGCCGGGCTGGTGCCCTTCGACGAGGTCGCCGACGCCGTCGCCGGCCACGAGGAGCACCTGGTCGCCGACGCGCCCGGCACCTGGACCGACGTCCCTCTGCCCCAGGCGCTGCCCACCCTCGCGAAACTCTCACCCGACGAGATCCGGCTGGTGCTCCCCGCGCCCGGTGACCCGCGCGGGCTGCCCGGGCCGGGCGGCGACTTCGCCGGCGCGGCGCTGGTCGCCGGTGAGGCGGTCGTCGCCGGGGGCCTCGGGCTGATCCCGCAGGTGCGCACCCACACGTCCGGCTCCGGCGACACCTTCGAGACGGTGCTGTGGCGGGTCTACCCGCTGCCGGCCGACGCCCCGGCCGCCTCCCTCACGTTGCCCGGCGCGGCCGAGGCCGAGGCGGAGCTGGCGGCTGCCCTGGCCGACACCACCGCCGCGCTGACCAGGCTGGACGTCGCCCAGTGGCGGCCGGAGCTGGCCGGCGCGTTGGAGGCGCTGCGCCGACCGGACGGCGCCACCGACCTGCCGCCCGGGTTCGACCCACGGGCCCGACGGCTCTTCGCCCGGGCCGCCGTGCTCGACCGGGTGCTCGCGCTGGCCGGGCACGCCACGCCGGGCGGCGCGATCAACAACTACGAAGCCCAGCAGCGCGACGCCGCGTTGCGCCCGCTGACCACCGCCTGCCGGCAGGCCCTGGTGGCCGCCTGCAACGCCCCACTACGCCCCTGACGCCGGATCCGCGCCATCGTCTGTGGTCGCTCAGGCACCGCGTTCGCTGAGGGTTTGCTGCGCCCACTGATCCAGTGTGCGCGCGAATTCGGTCATCTCGGCCTTGCCTGAGGACGGCATCGACGTCCGGGAGGCTCTCCGGTATTTCACGCATACCCCGAGATTGCTGACGCGAAAGTAGACCCGCACCTCGCGCTCGTGCCAGCCGTGCTCGTCAAGGTCTATCTCCTCAGAGACATAGGCTTCGTCGCCGAGGCCGGAAAGCCGCTCGCCCACTGTGGGGCAACCCCCCAGATTCGCGGGGAGGATGGGACCCTCCACGCTGAGCCGGGTGATCTCACCCTCGGGATCTCGGCTGGGTTCCCACGAACAGCTGCTCGTGGACTTGTGTAGCGCCCACAGCTTGGCCTTGGGCACCAACGGCGCCATGGCCCCGGGGTGCTCGGTCAGATACAGGCACACGTTCGGCGATGTCGTGAACCGTTTGGCCGCCGGCGATCCGGAAGAGGATACGGGCATCGTGGCCGACGGGCTGCCGGACATTTGGCCCCCGTCCAGGGCTGCCTCCCCGTTGCGCGTCCGGTCCGGCGCGAGCAGGTAGCCAGTCGCCAACAAGCCGGCCGACAGGACCACGGCGATGCCGCTCAGGCCGACAATCCGCGCCCGCGAAACACGCCGGGCACGCGGATCGCTCTTTCCCGCCAGCAACGACTCGCTCAGCTTCGCGGTCAGCGGGGTGAGGCGAGCCGTCGGCCGGTCGTCAGCCGTGACGCCGGCGGCGACCTCCCGCAGGCGCTCCGCAGCCACCTCGGCAGACGGACGTTCCTCCGGGCGTCGCGCCATCAGGCCGAGCAACGTCGGGTTGAGCGGACCGGCATGTTCAGCCGGTGCGGGGTCACGGCTCAGCACGGCAGCGATCAGTTCCGCCGGATCGTCCGTGTCGTACGCGGACCGGCCCTCGACAGCGAAGTACAGCGTCGCGCCAAGCGACCACAGATCGGACGCCGGCTCGGCACCCCGCCCGGTCAGCCGCTCAGGCGGCACATAGCCCAGCGTGCCCATCACCGAGCCGGTCCCGGTGAGCCCCCGGGTGGCACCGACGACCGCGGCGATTCCGAAGTCCGTGAGTACGGCGCGACCAGCCCGGTCCAACAGGACGTTCTGCGGCTTGATGTCACGATGCAGGATGCCGGCGTCATGAGCGACCTTCAGGGCCGCGAGCAGCCCTTCGCCGATCTCCGCGGTCCGCCGTGGACTCAGTGGCCCGTCCTCGCACACCACGGTGTGCAGTGATGCGCCGTCGACCAGGCCCATCACGATCCAGGGGCGGCCATCCTCGAGCAGGACATCGTGGATGGTCACGATGCCGGGGTGGTTCAGCCGCCCGGCCGCCCGCGCCTCGATGATCGCGCGTTCCCGCAGCGCCATGCGTTCGGATTCGCTCAGTCCTTCGGGCAGTCGCAACTCCTTCACGGCAACCTCGCGGTCCAGCAGGGTGTCCTCAGCCCGCCACACGACCCCCATGCCGCCGCTACCGACCGGCTCGGTCCGCAGGACGTATCGACCGGCCGCCAGGGTACGCCGCTCCTCCGTCACGTCCGGAACGATAGCCGGGGTATGCCCGTCGGCGAACGTCGACAGCGATGGCGGCATTCACCGGCTTCGACAGGAACGAGATCCAGGGATGAGGCCGCGGGGCCATCGCCGCGCGCCGGCTGCCGGACTTCGTCCGGGCGGGGGACGAGGGCCGCTGGGCCCCGGGCTGGTCGACCGAGCTGGCTGACGCCCGGGTGCTGATCGTCGGGTACGGCTCGATCGGCGGGCGTTGCCACGTCAGCGCGGGGCGGCCCGGGATCAGATCTCGTCGACCAGGTCGGCGACCGAGTTGACGATCCGCGACGGGCGGTACGGGTAGCGCTCCGCCTCGGTGCGGCTGCTGATCCCGGTCAGCACCAGGATCGTCTCCAGACCGGCCTCCAGCCCGCACAGGATGTCGGTGTCCATCCGGTCGCCGATCATCGCGGTCGTCTCGGAGTGCGCGTTGATCGTGTTCAGCGCCGAACGCATCATCATCGGGTTGGGCTTGCCGACGAAGTACGGCTCGACGCCCGTCGCCTTGGAGATCATCGCGGCGACCGAGCCGGCGGCCGGCAGCGCGCCCTCCACCGACGGGCCGGTCACGTCGGGGTTCGTGCAGATGAACCGGGCGCCGTCGTTGATCAGCCGGACCGCCTTGGTGATCGCCTCGAAGCTGTAGGTGCGGGTCTCCCCCAGCACCACGTAGTCCGGGGCGAAGTCGGTCAGCACGTAGCCGACCGCGTGCAGCGCCGTGGTCAGCCCGGCCTCCCCGATCACGTACGCGGTGCCGCCCGGCCGCTGGTCGGCCAGGAACTGTGCGGTGGCCAGCGCGGACGACCAGATCGCCTGCTCCGGCACGTCGAGGCCCATCCGGCTCAGCCGTGCCGTGAGGTCGCGGGGCGTGTAGATCGAGTTGTTGGTGAGCACCAGGAACGGCTTGCCGGAGAGGCGCAGCCGGGAGACGAACTCCGGCGCGCCAGGCACGGGCTGGCCCTCGTGCACCAGCACGCCGTCCATGTCGGTCAGCCAGCTCTCCACCGGCCTGCGATCCTGCATTGTCACTCGTTCCAGGGGTGTCGGGGTCGCCGGCGAGGCCGGCGCGGCGGTCAGGAGGCCGGGCTCCTGGTGACCGGCGCGGCGGTCAGGCCGGGTCACCGGTGCTCGGGGCGGCGGGCCGGCACGCAGCACACCCTGGGGCAGGTGTCCCACATCGGCAGCTCGCCGAGGCGGCGGCGCAGGTCGACCCCGTCCGGGTCGGTCCGCTCCCGGACCAGCTCGCGGACCATCGCCACGAACCGGGGATCGGTGCCGGGGGTGGCGGCCCGGACGAAGTCCAGGCCGAGCTGCCCGGCCGTCTGGCGCGCCTCGGTGTCCAGGTCCCACACCACCTCGAGGTGGTCGGAGACGAACCCGATCGGGCTGACCAGCACGCCGGTGGTGCCGGCCTCGGCCAGCGTACGCAGGTGGTCGTTGACGTCCGGCTCCAGCCACGGCACCTGCGGCGGGCCGGAGCGGCTCTGCCAGACCAGGTCCCACGGCAGGTCCGGGGCGGCAGCCGCGTGGACGAGCCGGGCGACCTCGGCGAGTTGTGCCTCGTACCGGCCGCCGTGCGGGCCGGCACTGGCCGCCATCGAGTTCGGCACCGAGTGCGCGGTGAACACCAGCCGGGTGCTGTCCCGCTTCGCCGGGTCGAGCCGGCGCAGCGCTGTCCGCACCGCGTCGGCGTGCGGCTCGACGAAGCCGGGATGGTCCCAGAACTGGCGCAGCTTGTCGATCAGCGGGGCGTCCGGGCCGACCGCCGCGCGGGCGGCGGCGATGTCCTCCTGGTACTGCCGGCAGGAGGAGTAGCCGCCGAAGGCACTGGTCACGAATGCCAGAGCGTGGGTGACCCCGTCGTCGCGCATCTGCGCCACGGTGTCGGCGAGCATCGGGTCCCAGTTCCGGTTACCCCAGTAGACCGGCAGGTCCACGCCGTTGGCGGCGAAGTCGTCCCGGACCGCCGCGAGCAACTCCCGGCACTGCCGGTTGATCGGGGAGACGCCGCCGAAGTGCTGGTAGTGCTCGACGACCTCCGCCAGCCGCTCCGGCGGCACGCCCCGCCCCCGGGTCACGTTCTGCAGGAACGGCATCACGTCCTCGGGCCGCTCCGGCCCGCCGAAGGACACCAGGACCACCGCGTCGTACGCCATGGCCCCATTCTTCCCGGTCGCGCCTTCCTGCCGGGCAAGGCCCCCTGGTCCCGGGGGTCAGAAAGGGGTCCCCTGCCATACCGCAGGCGTTGACAGGGGCCCTTCCTCACACCGCAGAGGGCATCTGATCTCGCTTGGCGAGGTTGGTCCGATCAGGGGCTTTCGAAGCCGCCGTGTTCGCGAGACTCCCCCTCCAGCGCTAACCCGCGATGTCGATCTCCCTCGCGGGAGGGAGGAGTCGATTGCAGGATTCGTGTTGAGTGGCGGCATGACTTCCACGGCTTTCGCCAGCGATCGTCCCCTAGCCCCTGCACAGCCCGGCACCGGTGTCGTCGTGATAGCTCGTCTGATGGCCCTTTGCTGCATCGGGTTCGCGGTCGTCAACGTCGTCTTCGAGATGACCGACCGCTTCGCCGACGGCCCCTATACCGAGTACGCTTCCGCGATCGCCGTGATGAACTGGCTTGTCGTCGGGCTGAAGACGGTGGGAGCGGCTTTGGCACTGTTGTCGGTCGTCGAACGCCCGAGGGTTCTTTCTCCGGCGCTTCTGGGCGTGTTGTTGTGGGGAGCGTTTGCGATGCTGGGCGTGTACGCCGTCGGCAGCGTGGCGCAAGCGGTCGGCATGGTCTCGGGCCTGGCGGGTACCGCCGACCAGATCGACATCGCCGGAATCGGTTACGTGCTCTTCTTCCTGGTGCTTGCAATTGGTTACGGCGCCCTGGCGATCTCTTACTCGCGGCGCTTCGGGCTTCGGAAAGGCGTCGCCGTCCTCGGCGTGCTCGGGGCACCCGTGGTGCTGGGCGTGATCCTGCTGGCTATCCCAACTCTGCTGGCCGCCTTCGGCCTCATGCCTACGCCCTGACTCCCCGTCGCCGACCAGGGACGGGGTGGCCTCGAACACGAAAGCCGGTCAAACGCCGATGGGTCGTCGAACACACCCTCGGCTGGCTCATGCACCACCTCTAAAACCACATCACACGCAAAATGCGTGAATCAGACGTCCTATCAGGCGCCGATGGCGTGGTAGCCGCCGTCGACGTGGACGATCTCACCGGTGGTGGCCGGGAACCAGTCGGACAGCAGCGCCAGGCAGGCCCGGGCGGCCGGCTCCTGGTCGGTCAGGCTCCAGCCCAGCGGCGCGCGCTCGGCCCAGGCCTGCTCGAACTGGTCGAAGCCCGGGATCGACTTGGCGGCGATGGTGCGCAGCGGTCCGGCGGCGACCAGGTTGCTGCGGATGCCCTGCTTGCCGAGGTGCAGCGCCAGGTAGCGGGAGGCAGACTCCAGCCCGGCCTTGGCCACGCCCATCCAGTCGTAGACGGGCCAGGCCTTCGTGGCGTCGAAGGTCAGGCCGACCACCGCGCCGCCGGCGGACATCAGCGGCAGCGCCGCCATCGCGAGAGACTTGTAGGAGTACGTGGAGACGTGCAGCGCGGTCGCCACGTCCTCCCAGGGGGCGTCGAGAAAACCGCCGCCGAGGCAGCTCTGCGGGGCGAAGCCGATCGAGTGCACCACCCCGTCCAGGCCGTCGACGTGCTCGCGCACCCGGTCGGCGAGCCCGGCGAGGTGGTCGGCGTCGGTCACGTCCAGCTCGATGACCGGGGCGGGCTCGGGCAGCCGCCGGGCGATCCGTTCCACCAGGGAGAGCCGGCCGTAGCCGGTGAGCACGACCTGCGCCCCGTTCTCCTGGGCGAGCTTCGCCACCGAGAAGGCGATCGAGGCGTCGGTGATGACGCCGGTGACCAGCAGCCGCTTACCGGCGAGCAGTCCGGACATGCAGGATTCCTCCGTAGTTCTCAGTGACCGCTTGTCAGTGAACTGTCGAGTTGTCAGTGACCCATGCCGAGGCCGCCGTCGACCGGGATGACGGCGCCGGAGACGTAGCCGGCGGCGTCACCGGCCAGCCAGGTGACCACGCCCGCGATCTCGTCCGGCTGGGCGAACCGGTTGGCGGGGATGGCCTTGCGGTATTCAATCCTGCGGTCCTCGGGCAGGCCGGCGGTCATGTCGGTCTCCACGTAGCCGGGCGCGACCACGTTGGCCGTGATGTTGCGGCTGCCCAGCTCGCGGGTGATCGAGCGGGCCACGCCCACCAGGCCGGCCTTGCTCGCCGCGTAGTTGACCTGGCCGGGGCCGCCGTAGAGGCCGACCACCGAGGAGATGAAGATCATGCGGCCCCACTTCGCGCGCAGCATCTTCCCCGAGGCGCGCTTGGCGCACCGGAACGCGCCGGTCAGGTTGGTGTCCAGCACGCTGGTGAACTGCTCCTCGGACATCCGCAGCAGCAGCGTGTCGTCGGTGATCCCGGCGTTGGCGACGAGCACCTCCACCGGCCCCAGCTCGGCCTCGATCGCGGTGAACGCCGCGTCGACCGACGCGGAGTCGGTCACGTCGCAGCGGACCCCGAACAGCCCCTCCGGAGGCTCGCCGCTGCGGTGCGTCACCGCCACCCGGTCGCCCTGCTTGGCGAAGGCCTGCGCGATGGCCAGGCCGATCCCCCGGTTGCCGCCGGTCACCAGGACGGTACGGGCCACGGTTCCCCCTGTAGTTCGATGATCTCCCGGTCGGTCGGAGCCTAGGCGTTACCGGCAGGTAAGCGCTAACGCCGCCCGGGTCATCCCCCTGGTAAGCCGCCCGGCGGTGGGCCCTCCGGAGCGGCTCACCCGACCGGTCGGCCGAGTGCCGCCCGGCGATCATCCAGGTGTACGATGATCCGCGTTTGCGGGCCGTACGGTCCGCGCTCCGGGCCCCGCCGACCGCAGGAGGTGATCGCTGTGCGAGATAGCGATCCTCCTAGTCGTGGCCGGGCCGAACGTCAGCCCCGCTGAGCCACGACTCAGCAGGTGAGCTGACCCAGCTCCGCTCCCCGCCTCCGCCCGGTCACCGGCCCCACGCCAGGTGACCGCGCCGCGCCGGGAGCCGCCCGGTCACGACTTCGTGTGCGCGTCCTGATCCACCCCCTGCGGTCCGCCCCCGCACCCGCGGACCGTCCAGTCGCCACCCGGAGCCGTCCATGAGCCGCTACGTCGCCCCGCTGGGCTTCACCCTCGCCGCCGTCTGGGTGGCCGTCGTCTTCGTCCTCGCCGGCGGCGCCGCGCACTGACCGCCGGGGCGCGCAGTGACCGCCGGCGCCGCGCAGTGACCGCCGGCGCCGCAGTGACCGCCGGCGGTCGGTCCCCGCGCGTCAGAGCATCCGCGAGGACCACAGCAGGTTGAGGGCACCGGCGCAGAGCGCCAGCAACAGGGCCACCCCCGCGTACCACTGGGTGATCTCGCGGGGTTCCGTGCGGAACCCGATGGAGCTGCCCATGTCCTGGTAGACCTGCTTCAACTCGGACACCGAGGCCGCCTCGTAGAAGTAGCCCTCGGTGGCTTCGGCCAGGTCGGCCAGCGCCAGCCGGTCCACCGGCACCCGTTGCAGTTGACCGCCGATGTCCACCTGCCCGTTGTCGGTGCCGAAGGCGATCGTGGAGACCGGCACGTTCGCCGCCTGCGCGGCCGTGGCCGCCTCCTCCACCGACCGGCCCGAGGTGCGGTACCCGTCGGAGAGCAGCACGATGCGGGCCGGCGGAATCCCCGCCGCGCCGTCGGCCGGCACCGTCCGGATCGCCTCCAGGCAGGTCAGGACCGCCTCCCCGGTCGCCGTCGCCTCGGCCAGCACCAGCCCGTCGATCGCGCTGGTCACCGCGTCGCGGTCCTTGCCCGGCGGCACCAGCACGTTCGCCGACTTGGCGAACGAGACCAGCCCCAGGTTGTAGCTCTCCGGCAGCTCGCCGACGAACTGCTTCGCCGCCTCCTGCGCCGCCTCCAGCCGGTTCGGCGCCACGTCGTCGGCCTGCATGGACAGCGACACGTCGATGGCGAGCATCACCGTGGCCCGCTCCAGCGGCTCCCGGGTGTCGACCGACGGCCGGGCCAGCGCGGTCGCCAGCACCAGCAGGCAGAGCAGGAACGCCGTCGCCGGCACGTGCCGCCGCCAGCCCAGCCCCTTCGGCGCCAGACTGCGCAGCAGGTCCACATTGGTGAACCGCATCGCGTACGCCCGGCGATGCAACTGCCGCCAGACGTATAGCGCGGCGAGGGCCAGCACCGGCAGCACTGCCAGCAGCCACCACGGTTGCAGAAAGCGGATCATCGTGTCGTCCCCCTGGTGCGGGCGTGCCGTTGCGCGGCCACGAAACGCACCATGTCGAGCAGCCAGTCTCGGTCCGTACGCAGCCGCAGGTGGGCCGCGCCCGCGCCGCGCAGCGCCGCAGAGATCTCCGCCCGCTGGACGGCCGCCGCCTCGGCATAGCGGTGGCGCAGCCGCGGGTCGGCGGTCTGCACCTCGTGCAGCTCGCCGGTCTCCGGGTCGACCACCGGCAGTACCCCGACGTCGGGCAGTTCCAGCTCCCGGGGATCGACCACCTCGATCGCCACCACGTCGTGCCGGACGCGCAGCTTACGCAGCGGCCGGGCCCAGCCGGCCGGCGGGGCGAGGAAGTCGGAGATGACCACCGCCACGCCGCGCCGCCGGGGCGGCCGGTTGAGCATGTCGACCAGCGCGCCCAGGTCGCTGCGCCCGGGGCGGATCTCGGTGCCGGCGATCGCCCGCAACAGCGCGTGGGCCTCCTTACGGCCGGAGCGCGCGGGCAGCCGGGTGTAGACGTCCGGTCCGGCGACCGGCGGCGCGGTGCGCCACCGGCGGGCCGGCGCGCTCACGCCGCCGCCGCTGCCGATCACCGCGCCGATCCGGTTGCCGCCCCGGACGGTCAGGTGGGCCAGCGCCGCCGCGGCGGCCACCACCACGTCGCGCTTCAGCCAGCGGCCGGTGCCGAAGTCGAGGCTCGCCGAGAGGTCCACCGCCAGCCACGTCTCCAGCTCCCGGTCGGCCACCGTACGCCGGACGTGCGGCATCGTCGTGCGGGCGGTGACCGGCCAGTCCATCCGGCGTACGTCGTCGCCGGGGCGGTACTCCCGGGACTCCCCCGCCTCGCTGCCGGGCCCCGGCAGCAGGCCGGCGTAGTCGCCCTGGAGCAGGCCGTCGAGTTTGCGGGTGACCATCAGTTGCAGCCGCGACAGGACGGCTTCGGTGCGGTCGGAGGGGACGTCGGCGGGCCGACGGGCGGATGGGGTCACGGGCGCTGCCCGGGCCAACCGGCACCCGGCGGCGCGGCGGTCGGCGTGGGGGTGGCCTGCTGCCGGGGCGCGACCGAGGGCAGCGGGATGGTCGACATCACCCGGTGCACCACGTGGTCGGCGGGCACGTCGTCGGCGAGCGCGTCGTAGCTGAGCACCAGCCGGTGGCGCAGGATGTCCGGCGCGATGTCCTGCACGTCCTGCGGCAGGGCGTAGTCCCGACCGCGCAGCAACGCCAGCGCGCGGGTGGCCCGGACCAGGCCGAGCGAGGCGCGCGGGCTGGCGCCGTACTGGATGAGCTGGGCGACGTCCGGCATCCCGTGCTCCGCGGGGGCGCGGGTGGCCAGCACCAGCCGGACCGCGTAGTCGACCAGGGCGTTGTGCACGAAGACCTGGTCGGCCTTGCGTTGCAGGGCGATCAGGTCGGGGGTGGTGAAGACCGGCGCCGGGCGCGGCGGGGTGACGCCCATCCGGTAGACGATCTCCCGCTCCTCGGCGTCAGTCGGGTAGCCGACGACGATCTTCATCAGGAAACGGTCCCGCTGCGCCTCGGGCAGCGGATAGACGCCCTCCTGCTCGATCGGGTTCTGCGTCGCCATCACCAGGAACGGGTCGGGCACCGGGTGGGACTCGCCGCCGATGGAGACCTGCCGCTCGCTCATCACCTCCAGCAACGCCGACTGCACCTTGGCCGGGGCCCGGTTGATCTCGTCGGCGAGCAGGAAGTTGACGAACACCGGGCCCAGCTCGACGTCGAACTTCTCGCTCGACTGCCGGTAGATGCGGGTGCCCATGATGTCGGCCGGCACCAGATCGGGGGTGAACTGCACCCGGGCGAAGGAGCCACCGACCACCTTCGCGAGCGTCTCCACCGCGAGGGTCTTCGCCACCCCGGGCACGCCCTCCAACAGACAGTGCCCCCGGGCGAGCAGCGCTACGAACATCCGCTCCACCATCCGGTCCTGCCCGACGATCACCCGTTTGATCTCGAACAGCGCCCGCTCCAGCAGGGTCGCGTCCTCGGCCGGCGTGGTCACCGGCTCGGGTGTCTCCGGGCCCGTCCCGTTCGGCGTCGGGGCGTCGGGCGTGGTCGGCTGGGCCACCGGTCCTCCACAGCATGATCGGTTGTCGGTGTCGCGCGGCGTGGTGCGTGTCAAGACTCGCATGCCCGGCTGAGTGCCGAGGTGGGGAGAAGCCGATTTTCGCCGCACCGTCCCCGGGAGCCGGATCGGGGGGCCCGCCACGCCGTCCCGGGTGCGGAATCGCCGATCACGGGTGGACACGGGCCGACCCGGCGCGTGTACCATTCACCCCGTCGCCGGGCGGCTCCCCCCGTGGCCGCCCGGCGCGCAAACTTCCAGGTGCCGCCGCCCTAGACTGGCCCGGATGAGCAATCCCCTCCCCGCCGACGATCCACTGGTCTGCTCGTCGCGCGGCTGTCGCGCCTCCGCCCGCTGGGCGCTGAGGTGGAACAATCCCCGGCTGCACGACGCCGAGCGGCGCAAGACCTGGCTCGCGTGCGCCGAGCACCGCTCGACCCTCGGGGACTTCCTCGACGCCCGCGGCTTCCTCCGGGAGGTCGTACCGGCAGCCGGATCGCCTACGCTCGAAGGGTGAGCACGCACAACGGATTCCCCCGGTGAGCGGTGACGGGTCCGCCGGCCCGCCGCCGGCGCCGCCCCTCCCGCCGGCGGGCCCCCTGGAGCCGTGGCCGGACACCGTCCGCTGGCAGTCGATCTCGTCCGACCTGATCTGGGTGGAGCTGATCCGCCTGGCGATGGTGCTGGTCGTTTTCACCCTCGGGCTGGGCGTCGGCTGGGCGCTCAGCGGCAACGGGTTCCTCGGCGCAGCGCTCGGAGTGGTGCTGCTGCTGGGCGTCCTGCGGGGCATCACGATCGTCCGCGCCGTACGGGCCTGGGGCTACGCCGAGCGGGCGGACGACCTGCTGGTCCGGCACGGGCTGCTGGTGCGGCGGCTCTCCATCGTGCCGTACTCGCGGATGCAGTTCGTGGACGTCAGCGCGGGGCCGCTGGAGCGCGCGTTCAAGCTGGCCACCGTGCAGTTGCACACGGCCGCGGCGGCGAGCGACGCCCGGGTGCCGGGGCTGCGCCCGGCGGAGGCGTCCCGGCTGCGTGACCGGCTCACCGCGCTGGGCGAGGACCGGGCGGAGGGCCTGTGAGCGACCCGGCCGCCCGGGGCACGGACCATCCCGGGCCGGCTCCGGCGGAGCCCGCGTCTCCCGGGTCGTCGGAGGGCGTCGAGCCGCGGCAGCGGCTGCACCCGCTCAGCCCCGCCCTGCACGGCGCCAAGTCCCTGGTCGTGGTGATCGCCGGCCTGTCCTGGTCGACGCTGTCGCGGGTCGGCTTCGGCTGGTTCGCCCTGATGGCGGTGGTGCTGGCCCTGGGCACCACCGTGCTGGCCGTGGTGAGCTGGTACTACACCGGTTACCACGTGGTGGGCCGCGAGCTGCGGGTGTACGAGGGGCTCATCTGGCGGCGCACCCGGGCGATCCCGCTGGAGCGACTCCAGGCCGTCGAGGTGGTCCGCCCGCTGCTCGCCCAGCTCACCGGCCTGGCCGAGCTTCGACTGGAGGTGGTGGGCGGGGGCAAGACGGAGGCGCCGCTGGCGTACCTGAGCGTCGCCGAGGCCACCGTGCTGCGCGGGCGGCTGCTCGCCCTCGCCGGGCGGGTCGCGGCCGACCCGGGCATGCCGGCACCGGCCGGGATGCCCGCCGGCCCGGAGGGTCTGCCGGCACCGCCGCCCGGCCGGCCACTGCACACCGTCAGAAACAACGACCTGCTGGTGAGTCAACTGTTGACCCCGCAGGCGTTCATGATCCCGTTCGGTGTCGCGTTCATGGTGACCCAGTTCCTCTCCGAGGATTCCTGGTCGTTCATCGCGGTGGCGAGCACCCTCACCGCCATGGCGGGCGTGCTGCTGCAACCGGTGCGGCGGGTGCTCGACGACTGGAACTTCCGGCTCGCCCGGGACGAGGGCACGTTGCGGATCCGCAACGGGCTGCTGGAGACCCGCGCGCAGACCGTGCCGCTGGACCGGGTGCAGACCGTCGGCGTGACCTGGCCGCTGCTGTGGCGGGTAAAGGGCTGGCTGCGGCTGCGGCTGGAGGTGGCGGGCTACTCCGGCGGCGAGGCCGACGAACGCAACCGGCCGGATCGTCTGCTCCCTGTCGGCGACCAGGCGACCGGTGAGGCCGTCGTCGCCGAGGTGCTGCCCGGGGTGCGGCTGGATGCGCTGCCGCTCAGCCCGCCGCCGACGCGGGCCCGTTGGCTCAACCCGCTGAGCCGGGGTGTGCTCGGCGCCGGGCTCGACGTCCGGGTCTTCGCCGTCCGGTCCGGCCTGCTCACCCGGCAGTTGACGCTCGTACCGTACGCCCGGATCCAGAGCGTGCGGGTCGTGCAGGGGCCGGCGCAGCGGCGGCTGCGGCTGGCCTCGGTGCACGCCGACACCGCCGGCGGCGCCGGTGCGGCGGCCCGGGACCGGGACCTCGCCGAGGCGTGGGCCCTGGCGGCGGAACTGACGGCCCGCGCGCACGCCGCCCGCCGCGCGGGCTGACCCCCGCCCGGACCGGTCAGCGGGCCGCCGGCACCGACGGCGGCTCGGCGGAGGCTGGCGGATCGGTCGACTCAGAGTCGGTCGGCTCGGGGTCGACCGGTTCGGAGTCGGGCCGCGACGGGGCCCGGCGGGCCTTCCGGGCCGCCCACCAGCGTTCCGCCAGGCCGACCACCAGGAAGGCCATTCCGACGTACGCCCAGCCGACCAGCACGTCGATGACGTAGTGCTCGCCCGAGTAGACCAGGGTGAACGTCATCGCCAGCGGGTACGCCAGCAGCAGCGGCCACCAGCGGCGGCGGGTCTGCCGCAGGAAGAACAGCACCACGAACAGCGCGAACGCGGTGTGCAGCGAGGGCATCGCGGCCACCGGGTTGGAGGCGATCTGCCCGGCGTTGAGCAGGTTGCCGGCGCCGTGCATGCCGAACGCCTTCCACCCGCGCGTGGAGATCCGGGCGACCTCCTCCAGCAGCCCGTTCTGCGCCGCCCACCAGGGCGGGGCCGCCGGGTAGAGGAAGTAGGTGACCAGACCACTGGCGCACAGGAAGCCCCAGCGGCGCATGAAGGCCGCCCACCGCCCCCGGTCCCGCAGCCAGAGCACCGCCGCGGCGGCCAACGCCACCACGAAGTGCGAGAAGTAGACCCAGCTGACCGCGACGTCCCACCAGTGCACCTCGGGCCGGTAGAGGTGCTCCTGGAGCCAGGTCGTCGGCACCTGCCCGCCCGTCAACCAGCCGAACATCACCCGGTCGGCAACGATCAGCTCGTACGCGTGCGGGGTGGCGCCGTTGTCGGCGAAGCCCCGGGACAGGTTGTAGACGGCGAGCAGCAGCACCACCGGCACCCAGTCCCGCGCGAAGCGCAGGTGGCTGCGCCACGGCCGGCTGCTGTTCCAGGCGATCGTCCCCGCCCAGATCCAGAGGAACGCGTACGCCGGGTCGGTCGGCAGGCCGATGCCGAACCAACCGACGACGAAGGCGACCCCCCACACCGTCATGGCGACCACGCGACGACGCCCGCCGTCGGGCGAGGCGGGCGGCTCGGTCCGGGCGGGGGGCTGGGGGTCGGTCGCGACAGACATCGCGGTCAAGGTTAACGGCGCGGACGGCATCGACCGACGCCGACCACCCGCCGTGTCCTCAGGAGCGCGACGCCGTCCGTCGGTGATGGGCGGCACGCGCCTTGGCCCGGTTGCCGCACAGCTCCATGGAACACCAGGTGCGGCGGCGGTTGCGGGAGTGGTCGTAGTAGGCCCAGCGGCAGCTCGGCTCGCGGCACGCCTTGAGCCGGTGCCAGGTGCCCGCCGCCACCGCCTCGGCGACCACGGCGAGCAGCCCGGCGAGCGCGGCGTCGACCGGCGTCCGGGTCGCGGGGACGAGGCGGGGCGGATCGATCGTGACGTCGAGCACCAACGGAAGCTCGCGGCTCAGCTCGGCCAGGACGCGGCGGGCGGCCGGATCGAGGCCGTCCGGCCTCGGGCTGGACACCGGTTCGGCGTTGTTCTCCGCGATCAGCGCCCGGATCCCCTCACGGACGACACGGGCCCGTTCCAGCTGCCCCGCGGTGGCCGTGGTGCCGGCCGCGACCAGAGCACGGGTACGCAGCCAGCCGGCGAGCTGCGCGGGTGTGCCGAGGTCGTCGCCGTCGTCGCGGCGGGTGTTGACGAACGCCTCGATCCGGTCGAGCGGCGCGGGCGCCGCGTCGTCGTCCGGCCGGGCGGCATCGGATGCCATGGCCCCATCTTATGACCGGCTATTGACCATGGCCGGTTATCTAACTAGCGTTCGGCCTACGTTGGTTAGAGAAAGGATCGACACATGAGCATCCGCATCGGCAACATCGGCATCGACACGAACGACCTCGCCCGCGCCACCGCCTTCTGGCAGGCGGCGACCGGCTACCAGGTCGCCTCCTCCGACGAGAGCGGCACCTACCTCGAGGACCCGACCAAGGCCGGCGTCGGCCTGTCGGTGCAACTGGTCCCCGAACGCCCGTCCGGCAAGAACCGCCTGCACCTGGACCTGGTCACCGACGACCCGGCCGGCGAGATCGCCCGACTCCGGTCGCTCGGCGCCACGCAGGTACGCCGGTTCGACGACGGCGGCTGGGTGGTGCTGGCCGACCCGGACGGCAACCAGTTCTGCGTCGTCACGGACTGAGCGAGCGACGCCCGCCCGGGCGGCGCCGACGGCCGACGGCTCCGGCCCGGCTCGTCTAGGCTCTGCCTCATGCAGGAGCAGCCGGAGTCCGCGCTGACGCCGGGGCTGAGCGCCCGGGTGGAGCTGACCGTCACCGACACCGACACCGCTCAGGCAATGGGCTCCGGGGACGTGCCCGTGCTCGGCACGCCCCGGGTGCTCGCCCTCGCCGAGGCGGCCACGGTGGCGGCCACCGCTCCCCGGCTGCCCGGCGGGTCGACGACCGTCGGCACCCGGGTCGAGCTCGACCATCGCGCAGCCACCCCGGTGGGGCGGACGGTGGTGGCGCAGGCACGGCTGACCGCGGTCGAGGGGCGGCGGCTGCACTTCGAGGTGAGCGTCAGCGACGGCGACGAGACGGTCGCCGACGGCCGGGTGGAGCGGGTAGTGGTCGACCGGCAGCGCTTCGTGGAACGCGCCACGCGGTCGTCGTGACCGCCCGCTTCGTGCAGGTCGCCGACGGGGTGCACGTGCTGCGCGAGCCGCTGCTGCACGTCAACGTCACCCTCGTCGTCGGCGACGGGGCCGCGCTGCTGGTCGACACGCTCTCCACCGCCGGGCAGGCCGCCGAGCTGGCCGCCGCCGCCCGGGCGGTCACCACCGCCCCCTGGACGGTGGTCAACACCCATCACCACTTCGACCACTGCTTCGGCAACGCGACCCTCGCCGCCGACCCGCCCCGCCCGGTGTACGCGCACGAGGTCACCGCCGAGGCGATGCGCGAGCCGGACCGGCTGCGCCGGGAGGCGTACGCGGAGATACGCGACACGCATCCCGGGCTGGCCGGGGAGGTGGCCGAGACCGTGCTGCTGGCACCGACGCACACCGTGCACGGCGAGACCACGCTCGACGTGGGCGGCCGGCGGGTGGTGCTGCGCCACCCCGGTCGCGGGCACACGGCCGGCGACCTGGTGGTGCACGTACCGGACGTCGACGTGCTGGTCGCCGGTGACCTGGTGGAGCAGAGCGGCCCGCCCGCCTTCGAGGAGTCGTACCCGTTGCAGTGGCCCGACACGGTGGCCGAGCTGCTCCGGATGACCACCCCGAGCACCGTGGTCGTGCCGGGGCACGGCGAGCCGGTGGACGCCGCGTTCGTCCGCGCCCAGCACGCCCAGCTCGTCGAGCTGGCCTGGCTCATCCGCGCCGGGCACACCGGCGGCGCCCCGCCCGAGCGCGTCGCCGCCGAGGCGCCCTTCGGCGCCCGCCCCGCCCTGCACGCCGCCCGCCGCGGCTACGCCGAGCTCGACAACACCGCCTGACGGCACCCCCTCACCTTCCGCACCCTCCCGCCCCCACCAACCCCACCCCAAACCCGCCGCGCCGCGCCCCGCCGCGCCCCGCCGCGCCCCGCCCCGCCGCGCCGATCTTGCAGTTTCCGCCCCCACAAAAGCGTCATATGCCCCAGGTCGTGGGCACAAGGTGCAAGATCGCGGCGAAGGGGGAGGCGGGAGGGAGGGGCGGGGGTCAGGGGGAAGGAGGCAGGGGTCAGGGGGTGAAGCGGGCGAGGACCTCGGCGCGGGTGGGCATGGCGGTCGCGCCGCCGGGCGACTCGCAGACCAGGCCGGCGACCCGCAGCGCGAACGCCACCCGCTCGTGCCAGCCGGCGGGTGCGGCGGGTTCACCGTCGACCAGCAGGTCCGCGATGAGCGCGCCCATCACCGAGTCACCGGCGCCGGTGGCGTCCACCGCGTCGACCTTCGGCGCGGGTACGCGTACCGGATCGGCACCGGCGGCGGCGACCACCGCGCCGGCGGCGCCCAGGGTGACCACCACGGTGCCGGCGCCGAGTTCCCGCAGGTACGCGGCCACGCCCTCCTCGGGTTCGCCGGGATAGAGCAGCTTCGCGTCGGCGGCACTCAGCTTGACGAGGTGGGCGCCGGCGGCGAACTCGGCCACCACCTCGCGCAGCCCGACCAGCGCGGCTGGCCCGTCGAGCAGCCGGGGGCGCACGTTCGGGTCGAAGACCCGCAGCCCGGGGGCGAGCCTCCAGGCCCGGCGCGCGGCGGCCAGCACCGGCGGGTGGAGCAGCACGATCGACCCGCAGTAGACGACGCCGGCGCCCGCGACCAGGTCGACGTCCAGGTCGTCGGGACCGAGCAGGCCGTAGGAGGGCGGCTCGCCGTAGAACCGGAAGTCGGGCTCGGGACCGGCGAAGGTGGCCACCGCCAGCGCGGTCGGGGCGGCGACGGTCACCGCCCCGGCCAGGCCGACGCCCGCCCCGGTCAGGAAGTCGCGGATCCGCCCGGCCAGGACGTCGTCGCCGAGTGAGCCGACGAACTGCACCGCACCGCCGAGCCGGGCGACGGCGACCGCCACGTTCAGCGGCCCGCCGCCGACGGCCTGCCGGTAGGCCGGCTCGCCGGCACACTCGGTGTCGAGCAGGTCGACCAGTGCCTCGCCGAGCACCACCGCGTAACCCATCTCCGGCCCCTCCGTCCACACCGTGCGCCGAACGATCTTGTCGTACCAGGCTGGCACAGTACGCGCCATGACGAGCGCTGAAGCCACCGTATTGGCCTACTGGCAGGCGTGCGAGGCGAGGGACTGGGAGGCCTTCGGCGGGCTGCTCGCCGACAACGTGGTCTACCACCTCCCCCAGACCCGGGAGCGGATCACCGGCCGCGCCGCGGTGCTGCGGTTCAACCAGGAGTACCCCGACGGCTGGCACCTCACGGTGACCCGGGCGGTGGGCTCGGGCCGGCACGCCGCCACCTGGATAACCTGCGCCTACGAGGGCGCACAGCTCTCGGCCACCAGCTTCTTCGACCTCGACGAGGCCGGCCTCGTCCGCGAGGTCACCGAGTTCTGGCCGGAGCCCTACGAGCCGCCGCCCGGCCGCGAGCACCTCGTCGAGCGCTACTGACACATCGAGCAACGGCTATTGCGCGCTGTCGGCGTCCCGTGGTGGGATGGCGACTGCCGGGCGGCGCGGGGGCTGCCGTGCCGCCGGCGCCGGGTTCACATCCACGCGAGGGGCACCGGTCCGCGAGTCGGACCGCCGACGGCGCACGTACGCCGGCCTTCCACGCCGGGGCACGTCCGCCACGACCGTCGTTTCCGCGTCTCAGCGGGGCGGGCGGCGCTGCCGCCCCGCGCGTTGCCCGCGGGGCGCCCACGTCCCGCGAGTGAGGAGAACCCGTGTCCCACCGATCGCGTACGGCCGCGTTGCTCACCGCGGCCGCCACCCTTCTCGTGGGTGCCGTCGCCCTGACGGCGGGGCCCGACCCCGCCGCCGCGCACGGCGCCGCGATGACCCCCGGCAGCCGGACCTTCCTCTGTTGGAAGGACGGCCTCAGCAGCACCGGCGAGATCAAACCGAACAACCCCGCCTGCTCCGCCGCCGTGGCCCAGAGCGGAGCCAACTCGCTCTACAACTGGTTCAGCGTGCTGCGCTCGGACGCCGGCGGCCGGACCGTCGGGTTCATCCCGGACGGCAAGCTGTGCAGCGGCGGCAATCCCGGCTACGCCGGCTACGACCTGGCCCGCACCGACTGGCCGCTGACCCACCTGACGGCCGGGGCCGGAATGGAGTTCCGCTACAGCAACTGGGCCCACCACCCGGGCACCTTCTACTTCTATGTCACGAAGGACAGTTGGAGCCCGAACCGGCCGCTGGCCTGGAGCGACCTGGAGGAGCCGTTCCTGACGGTGACCAACCCGCCGCAGCGCGGCGGGGTCGGCACCAACGACGGGCACTACTACTTCAGCGGCAACCTGCCCACCAACAAGAGTGGCCGACACGTCATCTACTCGCGGTGGGTCCGCTCCGACAGCCAGGAGAACTTCTTCGGCTGCTCGGACGTCACCTTCGACGGCGGCAACGGCGAGGTGACGGGGGTCGGCCCGGGTGGCACGCCGCCGCCCACGCCCAACCCGACGACCCCGCCGCCGAACCCGACCACTCCCCCGCCGAACCCGACCACGCCGCCACCGAACCCGACCACCCCGCCACCGCACAGCGGTGACTGCATGGCGGTCTACAAGGTGGTCGGCGCCTGGAACGGCGGCTTCCAGGGCGAGGTCATGATCATGAATCACACCGCGTCGACGTGGTCGGGCTGGACAGCCAACTGGACGTGGCCCAGCGGGCAGAGCATCAACAACCTGTGGAACGGCACGCTGGGCGGGTCCGGTTCCTCGGTCACCGTGACCAACGCGGCCTACAACGGCACACTCGCCCCGGAGGGGACCACGACCTTCGGCTTCGTCGCCACCACCAACGGCACCAACACCCTGCCCACGGTCACCTGCTCCGGCCGCTGACCACTCCCCCACCCTCCGCCCACCCGGCCCGTGCCTGGCCCCGACCCGCTGAAACGATCAAGAGGTTTGCGTCCTCCGGGAGCGATTCCGGTGGCGCAAACCTCTTGATCGACACGGGTGGCCGGGACCCGGCCGGGGTGGGGGTCAGCGGACCATGGAGCCGACCACCGGCTTGGTGAGCAGGGCGGACGGGTTGCGCTGGATGCCCGGGTCGAGGGTCTTGGCGACGAAGATGGCGTGCCAGATGCAGAAGATCAGCACCGTCCACACCTTGCGGGAGTGGTCGGCCTCCTCCCGCTTGTGCTCCTCCAGCAGCCGCATCGCGTACGACAGGTCGAGCAGGTCACCGGCGCCGGAGGTGGACAGCACGTGCCGGGCCCACTCGTACATCTCGCCGCGCAGCCAGACCCGGGTGGGGGTCGGGAAGCCGAGCTTCTTGCGGTTGACGATGGCCGGCGGCACCACGCCCTGGAGGGCCTGGCGCATCGCGTACTTGGTGGCCTCGGAGCGGGGCGGGAGCTTCAAATCGACCGGAATCCTCGACGCCACGTCGAAGACCGCCCGGTCCAGGAAGGGCACCCGCACCTCCAGCGAGTGGGCCATCGAGATCCGGTCGGCCTTGACCAGGATGTCGCCACGCAGCCAGGTGTAGAGGTCGACGTACTGCATCTTGGTCACGTCGTCGAGCTCGGTGCACTCGGCGTAGATGGGCGCGGTGACGTCGGTGTAGCGGACCGAGGGGTCGTAGCGGCGCAGCAGGTGCTGCTTCTCCTCCTCGGTGAACATCCGGGCGTTGCCGTAGTAGCGCTGCTCGATCGGGGTGGTGCCGCGCTCCAGGAAGCTCTTGCCCTTGACCCCCTGCGGGATCGCCTTGGAGACCGCCCGCAGGCCCTTCTGCATGCCCCCCGGCAGCCCGTTGACGGAACTCAACGACAGCGGCTCGCGGTAGATGGTGTAGCCGCCGAAGAACTCGTCGGCGCCCTCACCGGAGAGCACCACGGTGACGTGCTCGGCGGCCTTCTTGGCCACGAAGTAGAGGGGCACCAGGGCCGGGTCGGCCACCGGGTCGTCCAGGTGCCAGACGATCTTCGGCAGCGCCTCGATCATGTCGTACGGCCCGATCTTGGTCGGGATGATGGTCACGTCGAGGTGCCGGGCCGAGTCCTGGGCGACGTCGATCTCGGAGTAGCCGGGGACGTCGTAGCCGACGGTGAAGGTGAGGATGTTCGGGTTGAACTCGCGGGCCAGGGCGACCACCGCGGTCGAGTCGATGCCGCTGGATAGGAACGAGCCGACCGGCACGTCGGAGCGCATGTGCATCCGGACGCTCTCCCGCAGCGTCTCCCGGATCTCGTGGTAGAGCCGCTGCTCGTCGTCGACCGGGGCGGGCCGGAACACCGGCCGGTACCACCGGCGCACGTCGATCCGCCCGCCCGGGGTCCAGGTGAGATATTCCCCGGAGCCGATCCGGCTGATCCCCTTGTGCAGGGTGCCGGGCTCGGGCACGTACTGCAGGGTCAGGTAGTGGCTGAGGTTGGCCGTGTCGATGCCGGCGTCGCCCTGGTAGTTGGAGTGCGCGAAGGGCAGCAGTGCCTTCTTCTCCGAGGCGAGGTAGAGGCCGTCGGCGGTCTCCAGGTAGTGCAGCGGCTTGATGCCGAAGTAGTCCCGGCCGCCGAACGCGCGGCGCTCCTGCCGGTCCCAGATGACGAAGGCGAACATGCCCCGCAGCCGGGTGAGCACCTGCTCGCCCCAGTAGTGGTAGCCAGCGACGATCACCTCGCCGTCACCGGCCGTGGCGAACTGCGCGCCGAAGTCCCGGGTCAGCTCCTCGCGCAGCTCGATGTAGTTGTAGATCTCCCCGTTGAAGGTGAGCAGGTAGCGCCCGTTCGCGTAGGGCAACGGCTCCTGGCTGGAGGCCACGTCGATGATCGCGAGCCGCTTGTGCGCGAACACCCCGTCCGCGTACCGGCCGGAGACGTCGCCGACCACCTCGACACCGGTCTCGTCCGGTCCGCGGTGGTGCAGGCATTCCAACGCCCCGGCGATGTTGTCGCGGTGGGCGGCGGCGTCACCGCGCGCGCTGAAGAAGGCCAGGAGTCCGCACATGATTGCCATCTTTCCACGCGGCCCGACCGGGCGTCGCGGCACCGCTGGGCTCGCCCTCCGAGGTCCCGGCCGGGCCGGTCCCCGATCCCACGCGGTACGGTCTGACCTGCAATGACACGGAGGGAGCAGGGCATGACCGAGGGACGCACCGAGAGCAGGCCGGCGGACGGCACCGAGTCGCACGACCCGGACTTCCCCGAGGCGTTCCTGGCGTTCATGCGGCAGGGTTGGCGGGACACCACCCTGCCGGTCGGTCCGCGGCCGGAGGCGCCGAACTACGCCAAGCGGCGGGCCGCGCTCTCGGCGGCCTTCCCGGGCGAGACCCTGGTGGTCCCGACCGGCGGCGAGAAGGTACGCGCCAACGACACCGACCACCCCTTCCGGCCGGGCAGCGACTTCGTCTACCTGACCGGCGACCACGACCCGGACAGCGTGCTCGTACTGCGCCCGAACGGGTCGGGTCACGACGCCACGCTGTACATGCGGCCCCGGTCGTCCCGGCTGACCGACGAGTTCTTCCGCAGCCGCAACGGCGAGCTGTGGGTCGGCCGGCGGCACACGTTGGCCGAGAAGTCGACCGAACTGGAGCTGCCCACGGCGGACCTGAGCGAGCTGGACGCGGCGCTCGCCGGCCTGGCGCCGGGGCGTACCCGGGTGCTGCGCGGCTTCGACGCGCGGGTGGACACGGCCGTGCGCCCGTACGACGGTGACCGCGCCGAGGGCCGGCCGGCGCGCGACCGGGAGCTGGCGATCGCCGTCTCGGAGCTGAAGCTGGTCAAGGACGAGTGGGAGATCGCCCAGCTCCAGGACGCGGTCGACGCGACCGTCCGCGGGTTCGAGGACGTGGCCCGGGCGCTGCCGGCGGACCGCGGCGTCTCGGAACGCCTGCTGGAGGGGATCTTCGCGTTGCGCGCCCGGCACGACGGAAACGACGTCGGCTACGGCTCGATCGTCGGCGCGGGCGAGCACGCCACGATCCTGCACTGGGTGCACAACCACGGCACCACCCGTCCGGGCGAGCTGCTGCTGATGGACATGGGTGTGGAGAACCGCAACCTGTACACCGCCGATGTCACCCGGGTGCTGCCGGTCGACGGCCGGTTCACCCCGCTTCAGCGCCAGGTCTACGAGGCGGTGTACGCCGCACAGCAGGCCGGCATCGACGCCATCCGGCCCGGCGTGGCGTTCCGGGAGGTCCACCTGAGCTCGATGCGCGTGCTCGCCCAGGCACTGTCCGACCTGGGTCTGCTGCCGGTGAGCGTCGACGAGGCGATGGACGGGCAGTCGACGGTCTACCGGCGCTGGACGCTGCACGGCACCAGCCACATGCTCGGCCTCGACGTGCACGACTGCGCGAACGCCCGCAAGGAGAACTACCGGGACGGCACGCTGGGCGAGGGCCACGTGCTCACCGTCGAGCCCGGGCTCTACTTCCAGCCCGAGGACGAACTGGTCCCCGAGGAGCTGCGCGGCATCGGCATCCGCATCGAGGACGACATCCTGGTCACCGCGACCGGCGCGGTGAACCTCTCCGCCGGGCTGCCGCGTGCCGCCGACGAGGTGGAGACCTGGCTGGCCGAGCAGCGCGAGGCGGGCCCGCGTCTGCCCGGCTGACCTCGCCCCGCACCCCGCCGCAGCCCGGCCGCGACCCACGTCCCGGCCGGGCTGTTCGCCGTCCAGGCCCGGCCGGCGACGTCATCGCCAAGCCGAGCCGAGGTGGCGCTTCGCCCTGAATGTCGCCCGAAAACGCATATCTTTCACTTTCATCAACATCGCGAAGACAGCTCACTTACGGTTGGCACCGAACCTGTCTACCCGATTTAGGGCTCTATGCGCCTCCTGTGGCGATACGCGCCCGCCAGACATGAGAGATGTGGGTGAGGGCATATGTCCACCAAACAGTTCGAAGAATCCGGTACGGAGCGTCCGGCTGCCCGTCGCCGGAAGCGGCCCGTCCTGTGGGTCGCCACCGGGGTCGCCGGCCTGACCGGGGCGGTCGGTCTGGCGGCCAGCGGCGTGGTGACGCTGCCGGGCGTATCCGCAGCGGGCAGCCTCGATCGCCTGTCCGACCGACACCTGACCGAGGCGGCCGCCCAGGCGAAGACGCCGTTGGGCGCCGACGACCAGGTCGGCGCCGTGGCCGGGGCCGGCACGAACGTGGGCGGCCCGGACCCCGGTGCGGACGGAAAAGGAGACAAAAAGGGGCTGGACGACAAGAAGCAGGACGTCACGGACGTGCCCTGCGCCACCGACAAGCTGATCGTCGCGCTCAACCGGGTGAATGCCGACCACGGGGGCACGCTCAAGCTCGCCCAGGGCTGCACCTACCTGCTCACGCTGAACCGGAACGGGAACGGCCTGCCGGAGATCGTGCGGCCGATCACCATCCAGGGCGAGGGCGCCACCATTCTCCGCGCCACGAACGCCGCTGCCTTCCGGATCTTCAGCGTCGGCGCCGGCGGCGACCTGACGCTGCACGACCTCACCGTCAAGGGTGGGTTCGCCCAGACCAATCTCGGCGGCGGCGGCCTTCTCGTGCAGGCCGGCGGCCGGGCGACGATCCATGACAGCCGCATCACCGGGAACCAGAGCAGCAGCGTCGGCGGTGGCATCACGAACTTCGGCGCCACCAGGATTCTCACCACAGCCGGCACCAGCGCGGAGAACGACGGCCAGAACAAGGGCCCGCTCGGCCTGGCGGACGACGACCGGGCCGCCGGGGGCCCCGATGACGCGGACGGTATCGACGGCGCCGCCCCGGACGGCGCCGTCGAGACCCACCCCGGCACCGATGCCGGCACCGCCGCACCCACCGCCCCGGACACCGACACCCAGGCCCCGATCGGCACCGCGGCACCCACCGCCCCGGACACCGACACCCAGGCTCCCATCGGCACCGCGGCACCCACCGCCCCGGACACCGACACCCAGGTCCCCGCCGACACCGCGGCGCCCACCGTTCCCGACGGGGGTACGGCAGGGGCCGCCGGCAGCGGAGGGCCGGTCGCCCAGGACGCCAGCAAGCCCGGCCAGGACAAGGGCGGAAACGGCGAGAGCGAGGATGCCCGGGAGGGTGAGGTCACCTACAACACCGCCGTGAGCAGCGGCGGAGGGATCTACAACATCGGCCAACTCGCCGTCGAGGACTCCCGGGTGAGCCACAACCAGAGCGGCGACACCGGTGGTGGGCTGGAGAACGCCGGCTCCGCCGTCGTCACCAACACCTGGATCGCGCACAACGACGCCGAGGGTTCGGGCGGCGGCGTCCAGAGTGGCGGCAACCCCAACGTCGTCATGACCATCAAGCAAAGCGAGGTGTTCGACAACAGCAGTGGTGAAAGCGGCGGCGGCATCCGCAACGTGGGCACGATGTACGTGCAGGACAGCACGGTCCGCGACAACACTGCCAACAGCGACGGCGGTGGCATCGCCAACCTCGCCGCTACCTTCAGCGGACTGTCGGTCTCGAACAGCAAGGTCAACGACAACGTTGCCCGGGGCAACGGCGGTGGTATCTCCAACGACAGCGGCCAGGTGGTCGTCTTCAACAGCGAGGTCGACCGGAACCGGGTTGCCGCGGACCAGCGGGTCGCTGGCGGGATCTACAACCAGGGCGGAACGATTTCCCTGATCAAGTCCCGGATCACCCAGAACTCCTCGCTTCTGGGCCCGGGTGGGGTCTCCTCCGACAACAACCGGGTCACGGTGGACAACGAGACGGTGATCATCGAAAACAAGCCCACCAACTGCGAGGGTCGCCCGGCCCCGAACTGCTTCGGCTGATCCGAGGCAGCAGCCGGCACTGGCCGGCGATCAGCAACGAGTTCCGGCGTCGCCGGGAAGGGCCGTGGTCGCGGCCCTTCCCGGCGGCGCCGCTCCGCGCGTACGGCCTGCCATCCGACGGCACTGACGCCGACAGCCAGAGCGGGGTGGGCCTCGCCTGAAGGTGCCCCCGGGCCGGGACCCCCGTCGACCTCCCCGGCAGCCGACGGGATTTGTGCTGTTCAGGTGGGCTTCATCCCCAGCGTGGACCGGCTGCGGACGGACGACCGATGTGAGGCAAATATGGAGCTTTCTCGGATACGTCCTCATCGCGAGGATCCTTCTCATACGGTGGTCAACAGAGGCTGCAAACCGATTTGTGGCTGGTCGCACCGTCTTGTCTGGTGCGTTCACCTTGAGAGCAGGAAAGGGCGGAAGGCTCTGATGTCCGATGACGTAACGAGACCTGACGGTGGCCCGCCCGAGGGCACACCGATGCGAGGGCGGCGCAAACTCTGGGTGGCCGCCGGCGTGGCCGGGCTGACCGGCGTCGTCGGACTGGCGGCGCTGGGCGGCCTGGCCGCCCGTGACGACAAGTCCGGCGCTGCCGACCGGCTCTCCGACGCCCAGGCGTCGGCCCCGAAGCAGAACGTCAGCGACGCCGGCAAGGCCGACGAGGCCGGCGGCGACCAGGCCGGCAAGGGCGAGGACGACTGGTCCGGCGACGACTGGTCCGGTGGTGACCGGAGCGGTGGCGACTGGGGCGGCGGCAAGGACGACCGGAAACACGACAGCCGGGTGAAGGAGGTGCCCTGCGACACCGACAAGCTCATCCAGGCGATCACGGACGCCAACAAGACCAACGGCGCGACGCTGAAGCTCGCCAAGCACTGCACCTACGAGCTGACGCGCAGCGAGCACGGCAACGGCCTGCCCGTGATCAAGGAGTCGATCGTCCTCAAGGGCGAGGACACCAGGATCGTCAGGGCGGCCGAGGCCGAGCGCTTCCGGATCCTGAACGTCGGCAGCAGCGGTCACCTGACCCTGAAGGACGTGACCGTCAAGGGTGGGCAGACCGTCGCCCTGAAGATGGTCCCGGCACCGGTCCGCTCGTTCGAGCTTCCCGAGCCGACCGAGGCCACGGCGGAACCGGCCCGCAAGCCGGCCATGGCCGCGCCCAAGCCGCCAGCCGCCGCCACGTCCGGGACGTCGGTCACTCCGTCGGCTCGTTCCGGCGCCGTCGCGACGGCCCAGTCCGGTGCCACCGTGACGGCCGTGCCCGGCGGCACCATGACGGCCGTGCCCGGCGGCACCATGACGGCCGTGCCCGGCGGCACCATGACGGCCGTGCCCGGCGGCACCGTGACGGCCGTGCCCGACAGCGCCGACGGGGCGGGCATCCTGGTCCAGCAGGGCGGCCGCGCCGACATCGAGCACAGCAGGATCGTGCAGAACCACGCCGGCCGGGACGGCGGCGGCATCGCCAACTTCGGCACCACCAACATCCGCCACACCGCGGTCGAGGAGAACAGCGCCAACGGCTTCGGCGGTGGCATCTTCAACGTCGGAGTGCTGCGGGTCGAGGAATCCAAGGTGTCGAAGAACAGCGCCCGGCTGGGCGGCGGCGGCATCGCCAACGGCACGACTCCGAACGGCACGACGGTGGGCGGTGGCACCGTATGGGTGTGGAAGAGCGCCATCAGCCACAACCGGACCTCGTTCATCGGCGGCGGCGTCTTCGACAACCAGGGCGACACCACGATCACACAGAGCGAGATCACGGGCAACACCGCCGGCACGGACGCGGGCGGGCTGGTCGCCTTCAGCGACAGCAGGCTGTCCCTGGAGAAGGTCGTGGTCGCCAAGAACTACGCCGACGACGAGGCTGGCGGCATCGGCGTCGGCGGGGGCAGCAACGCCGTGATCGAGCACAGCGTGATCAAGGAGAACGTCGCCGGAGGTGCCGGTGGCGGCGGACTGTTCAACGACGAGGGCACCGTCACCCTGCGGGACAGCGAGGTCCTGGCGAACCAGGCGGTCGGCGAGTCCGGGGTGGGCGGCGGCATCGTGAACGACTTCGGCCGGACGAAGCTGATCAGCACGAAGGTGGCCCACAACGTCGCCACCCAGCCGCCGGGCGGCATCTTCACCAACAACGACGGCGTTCTGATCGACCGGAAGTCCGCCGTCACCGACAACCGGCCGACGAACTGTAAGGGCAGTCCGGTCATCCCCGACCGCTGCTTCGGCTGAACACCCGAAAGCGACACCACATAGAGAGAGGGCTCCTCCGCAGGCCGCACCGCCGGCCACGGAGGAGCCCTCTCACCTCCCTCCGCCCTCATGGCCGTTCCCTCGCCGATCCACACGATCTGTGCCGACTACACCCGGCAGTCGGCCGACTCACCTACCGCCACCGGTGCGGCGGATGGGCCGCGCCGGGCTGTCCGCACCGGGCACGAGGGCCCCGCGCCGAATGCGGGGTTCTTTCGCATATGGCCGCGAGGCGAGGAAGATTCTCATATTGTCTGGTTCGGGAGCTACAACCGATTTGTAGCGGGGGACGCTCGCCTGTGGCGCTGCGACCCTGTCTGGTACGAGGAGAGGGCAGAGAGCTCCGATGTCCAACTACCTAACGAACAACGACTCCGAGCGGCCGGCGGCGCCGAAGCGCCGCCGCAAGCTCTGGCTCGCCAGCGGTGTGGCTGGGTTGACCGGCGTTGTCAGCCTCGCCGCCGTGGGTGTCGCCACCGGCGCCGGCGCGGTCGGCGCGGACGGCCTGAAGTGGGCCACCGCCCAGGTCAGCATGGACGGCGACCAGGGCGCGGACCGCGAGGACAAGGGCCGCGAGGGCGAACAGGGCCGCGAGGACAGAGAAGGCCGGGACCGGAACGACAAGGACCGGAACGACAAGAATCGGGACCACAAGGATCGCGGGAAGGAGGTGCCCTGCGACTCCGACAAACTGATCCAGGCAATCGTCTTCGCCAACAACAACCACGGCGCCGAGCTGAATCTGGCCAAGGACTGCACCTACAAGCTGACCCGGTCCGACAACTACGGCAACGGCCTGCCGGTGATCAAGGAGCGGATCACGCTCAAGGGTCACGACACCAAGATCGTGCGGGACGCCACCGCCGAACACTTCCGGATCCTCAACGTCGCCGGCGGCGGCCATCTCACCCTCAAGGGCCTGACCATCAAGAACGGTCAGACCCTCCACCGGAAGATGACGGAGACCGTCTCGGCCGAGGCGGTGTGGTCGCGCTACTCGAACTCGGTCGAGGCCACTGCGGCGGCCACGGCCGGCAAGCCGTACCTGCCGCTGCTCCAGGCCGAACCGAAGGGTGCGGCGGCGGCGGAGGCCGCGGCGGCCAAGACCGACGCCGGGGCCCTGGATGAGCCGAAGCCCAACGACGGCGCCGGCATCCTGGTGCAGCCGGGTGGCTCCGCCGACATCGAGAAGAGCCACATCGTGGAGAACCAGGCCGGTGGCAACGGTGGCGGCATCGCCAACTTCGGCAAGACCAGCCTGCGCCACACCACGGTCGCCGACAACACCGCCTTCTTCTTCGGCGGCGGCATCCTGAACGCCGGGGTGCTCAAGGTCGAGGAGTCCCACATCAAGCACAACAACGCCGGGATCGGCGGCGGCGGCATCTCCAACGGTGCCCCGGGCATCCACCACCGTGACGTCGACGGCGGCACGATGTGGATCGAGAAGAGCGAGATCAGCGGCAACGACACGATCGGCTTCGGCGGTGGTCTGCTCGACATCGAGGGCAACACCACCATCAAGCACTCCAAGATCACCGACAACGACGCGGTGATCGCTGGCGGCGGCATCGCCGCGGCGAAGCACAGCCAGCTCTACCTGTACAAGGTCACGATCGCCAAGAACACCACCGTCGGCGTCGGCGGCGGTATGGCACTGGCCTTCGGCGCCACCACCACCGCGGAGAAGACCGAGGTCAAGGAGAACGTCGCCGGCTTCTTCGGTGGCGGCGTGTTCAACCTGTTCAGCACGGTCACATTCCGCGACAGCGAGATCGTCGGGAACCGGGCCGTCGGGCCGATCGGCATCGGCGGCGGCATCTTCAACGTGTTCGGCAAGGTCAACCTGCACGACACGAAGGTCGCCAACAACTTCTCCACCCTCAAGCCGGGCGGGGTGTTCAACTACGGCGGCAAGGTCAACGTGGACGACAAGTCCGCGATCAAGGGCAACAAGCCGACCAACTGCAAGGGCAGCCCGTCACCGGTGCCCAACTGCTTCGGCTGATCACCCTCGGGTGACGCGCGGCCCGTCCGGCCGCACCGGAGCCGAACGCCGAACCGGCCCCCTTCCGCACATCGCGGAAGGGGGCCGGTCCACGTCGATCGGCGCGTCGTGGTCTCCGTGAGGAACGTCGCGGGCTACCGCTGCACGAAGACCGCCACGCTGCGGGCCGGCACGGTGAACGTGCCGCTGGCCCGGTTGAAGGAGGCCGTCCGCAGTGTCTCGTCGGCCGAGGTCCGCAGCACCGGGTGCAGCGCCACGTCCGCCCCGCGCAGCCCGGTCAGCCGTTGCTGCGCCGTCTCCGGAGTGGCGTTGAAGACGACCGTCACCGACTTCCACCGCCCGTCGAGGCCTCGGCCGTCCAGCGTCATGGTGAGCACGCCGGGGGTCTCCGCCGTGCCGGAGAGCGGGAAGGCGACCCGCCTCTGCACCTGCTCTGCCGAGGTCAACCCGAAGACCGGCGAGGAGGCCCGGATCTTCAGCAGCTCGGCGTACCGGGCGTCCGTCATGGTGATCGCGGCGCAGTCCGGGACCAGTGCCGGGTCGGCCAGCAGCGGCTTGGCGTACGGCCACTTGTCCCGGTTGTCCTGCTCGGGCGGCAGGCCGGCGCCGAAGCCGTTGCCCTGGGCGCAGTCCCAGCGGATCTGGTTGAACCAGTCGCCGGAGTTGTACGAGTTGCGGTCCAGCGACTTCGACCTCAGCCGCTCGGTGCCGGTGGTGACGAATCCGGGGCCCTGCCCCATCATCACCGTGCCCAGCGCCAGCACCTGCATCCGGGCCCGGTCCGCCACCGGGGTGTCCTGCGGCAGCTTGTACGCCAACGCGTCGTACAGGATCTCGTTGTCGTGCGCGTCGACGTAGGTGACCGCCTCCCCGGGCGCGGCGGTGTAGCCGGCGGGCGAGCCGTTGTAGTCGACCTGCGCGCCGGTCACCTGCCGGCCCGCCGAGTCGGTGAACCGGTAGCCGCGCAGGTTGCCGGTCAGCCCCACCTTGATCAGGTCGTGCTGGTGCAGCAGCCGGGCCCGCTGCTCGGCCGCGGAACCGTTCACGGAATCACCGTTGGGGTCGGTGAAGAGACCGGAGGCGAAGCCCTGCACCCGGGGGTTGGCGTCGAACGGACCGCCACCGCGTACCGCGTCGCGCAGCCGGTCGTTGAAGGTGCCGATCCCGGTGCCGGCCATGTTGGCCTGGGTGGCCTGCACGAACCGGGCGTCGTCGGCGACCTCGCCGAAGTTCCAGCCCTCGCCGTAGAGCAGGATCTTCTTCCCGTCCACGCCGTCACGGGCGACGGTCAGCTCGTCGAGCGCCTCGCGTACGGCCAGGATGTTCGCCTTCGGGTGGTGGCCCATCAGGTCGAACCGGAAGCCGTCCACCTTGTACGCGCGGGCCCAGGTGACCAGCGAGTCCACCACCAGCTTGCCCATCATGGCGTGCTCGGGGGCGGTGTTGGCGCAGCAGGTCGAGTTGGCGACGGCACCGTCGTCCAGCAACCGGTGGTAGTAGCCCGGCACCACCTGGTCGAGCACCGACTTCTCATCGGCGCCCGCCGCCGAGGTGTGGTTGTAGACGACGTCCATCACCACGCGCAGCCCGGCGCCGTTGACCCCGGCCACCATCTGCCGAAACTCGGTGGTGCGCCGCGCCCCGGCCGGGTCGACCGCGTAGCCGCCCTCCGGCACGGTGTAGTGCAGCGGGTCGTACCCCCAGTTGTAGCCGTCGGTGTCGGCCACGGCCGCGACACACTTCTGCTGCTGCTCGGAGTCCGGCGGCAGCGCGGCCAGGTCGCAGGCGGGCTGCCGCTGGTCGGCGCGGCGCTCGGGGATCGTGGCGAAGTCGAACGCGGGCAGCAGGTGCAGGTGGGTCACCCCGGCGTCGCCGAGCGCCTTCAGGTGCCTCATGCCGGCGGTGCCCGGGTCGGTGAAGGCGAGGTAGCTGCCTCGCCGCTCGGCCGGCACGGTGGTGTCGGCGATCGAGAAGTCCCGCACGGACAGCTCGGAGATCTGCACCTTCGTCGACGGCACCGCTGCCGGCTTGCGCAGCTTGGTCCACCCGGCCGGGGCGAGCGCCGGATCGGACAGGTCCACGATCTGGCTGTGCGTGGAGTCCGGCGCGAGGGCCAGCGAGTACGGGTCGGTCACCGAGGCGGTGACCACCTGCTGCGTCGCCGGCTGCCACGCCTGCACCTGGTAGCGGTAGTACCTGCCGGTCCAGTCGCGGGCGCCGCGCACCGACCAGACGCCGGTGCGGTCGTCGCGGCGCATCGCCACCGCCCTCGGCGTCGCGGTCGGCGAGTCGAAGAGCTGGAGCGACACCTGCCGCGCCGTCGGCGCCCAGACCGCGAGCGTCGGCACCTGGCCTGCAAAGGTCGGCCCGAGCCTCGCGTCGGTGGCCCGGGCGTAGACGTCGTCGAGCACACCGGGGATCTGCACGCCGGTCGCGGCGAGCAGGGTGCCCTCGGCGTCCCGCTCGGTCACCAGGAGCTGCCCGCGCAGGGCCGCGGGAACCTTCGCCAGGTCCCGCCGGTCGAGCGTGAAGCCGCGGTGCGCCCACAGGTGCGGGAAGGCCGCGCGCTGGGCCTCGGTGAGCCCGTTGCGTCGCGCGGCCAACGGCAGCGTGCTGTACGTCCCGGCCAGCTCGCCGTCGACGACGGTGACCCCTCCGGCCGGGGCGGCGACGAGGGCGTACGTCCTGCCGTCGGTGGGCCCGGTCTGCCAGGCGACGGTGGAGCGGTCGATCCAGTGCGCCTTCTGCTTCGTGATGTCGACATCCCGGGCGGCGCCGGAGGCGGTGGACGGCAGCAGCCGTCCGGGTGTGCCGGCGAGCAGCCACACCTCACGGCCGGCGCTGGCGAAGTCGAGCCGCTGGTCGGTCGGCAGGTCCTTCTCGTCGCCTGCGTGGATGATGTAGCTCAGCCCGGTGGCCCCGGCGGCGAGCGGCACCCGGAAGACCGCGCCGAAGGCGTCGACGCGCTCCGGGGTGAGCGGGGTGGCCCAGTCCGTCGGGTTGGCGGCGCCGTCCCACAGGTGCAGGCCCCAGCCGTCGTAGTTGCCGTCGGCCCGGCGGTAGTGGATGACGACGGTGTCGTCGGCGACCGGCGGGTCGGGTTCGCCGGTGGCGGCCTGCCTGCTCGGGTAGGTCGCCGGGTCGCCCTGCTTCACCCAGACCTCCCCGGTCTTCGTCACGTCGATCGTCCGGTCCTGTCCGACGTCCTTGTTCCCGTTCGAGTCGACCACCAGGAAGCCGACCGACTTCGCGCCCGGCTTGAGCTTCACCCAGGCGAACCGGCCGTAGGAGTCCTCGCCCGCGAACGGCTGCCCCTCGGGCCACTCGGTGGCGTACGCGGGGTCGATGTCACCCCAGGCGTAGAGGCCCCAGTCGTCGTAGCCGCCGGCCGGGCGCTGGTAGTGCACCACCGCCCAGTCGCGGGAGGCGGACTGCGCCGGGGTGCCCACGGTCGCGGTGGACCGGGTGCTCGCGGTGCGGCCCTTTCCGTCGCGGACGACGGCCTTGTACTCGACCCTCGTGCCGCCGGCCAGCCCGGTCAGGTCGTGGTGCACCGTGTACGGGGCCCGGTCGGCGCTGCCGAGCAGCGTCCACCTGCCGCCGGCGACCCGGGCGGCGACGGTGACGGTGGCCAACGGATCGCCGGTGACCTGGGCGGTGACCGCGGCCTTCGTGGCGACGGGCTCGCCGGGTGCCGGGGCGGTGATCGTGATCCGCGGCGCGGCGTCGGGCGACGCGATCGGCGTGCCGGCGCGGTGCACCACGGCCGACAGCGGCGGCACGGTCAGGGTGAGCCGGCCGTCCACGCCGGCGACCGGGGCGGCCGATCCGCCGTACACGCCGGTGAAGGTGGCACCGGCCGACCAGGTGTCCACGGTGACAGTCTGCGCGGTCGCGGCGTTGTTCACCGCGACGACGTACTCGGTGCGCTGCTTCGGGTCGACCCGGGAGAACGCGAAGACGCCGGGACCGTCTGCGGCGTACCGGCTGACCTGCACGCCGTCACGCAGCGCCGGGTGTGCCTGGCGCAACTCGCCCAGCTCGGCGATGGCCCGGTAGAGCGGGTGGGCGCGGTCGAACTGGTCGCTGGCGTGGGTGCGGTCGGTGCCGAGCAGGTCGTCGTCGAGGTAGTCCGGCGTGCGGGAGGCGAACATGTCCTGTCGGGCGTCCTTGTCGCCGCCCGGGCCGGTGAAGCCCTGCTCGTCGCCGGAATAGACCACCGGCTGGCCGCGGGTGAGGAACATCAGCTCGTGGGCGAGCCGGTCACGGCGCAGGTGGGTGGCCGGGTCGGTGCCGCCGCCGGCGATGAACGAGCCGATCCGGCCCATGTCGTGGTTGCCGAGGAAGGTGGGCAGCCGGCCGGCGTCGGTGTCCCGGGTGCGGTAGAGGTCGTCGCGGGCGTACACGTCGGCGAGGGCCTTGGCGGAGCCGTCTCCGGCGGTGTAGCCGCGGGCCGCCTCCTGGAAGGCGAAGTCGAGGGTGGCCGGCAGGCCGCCGCGCCGCAGGTAGGTCGAGGTGATCTCCGGGTCGGCGCTGTAGACCTCGCCGAACATGAAGAAGTCCTTCTTGCCGGCGCGTTCGGCGGCGCGTTCGATGCCCTGACTGAACTGCGGCCAGAAGTCGAGGTTGGTGTGCTTGACGGTGTCCAGCCGGAAGCCGTCGACACCGGTGGACGCCACCCAGTCGGAGTAGACCTTCGTCAGGCCGCGCACCACCTCGGGACGCTCGGTCCACAGGTCGTCGAGACCGAAGAAGTCGCCGTACTCGCTGTTCTCCCCGGCGAAGGTGGAGTCGCCCCGGTTGTGGTACATGGTCGGATCGTTCAGCCAGGCCGGGACCTTGACCTTCGCGTCGGCCGGGGTCGCGAACGTCGGGGTGTACGGGAACGACGTGTTGTCCACCTTCGGGAAGTCCCGGGTGCCGTCGGCGTGGTTGCGGTCCTCGAAGGGCCGCCCCTGCGCGTCGGTGTACGGCGCGGTCGTCTTGTCCACGTAGGTGTACTTGTCCTCGGCGTACTTGATGACGTCGGCGGTGTGGTTGACGATGACGTCGAGGTAGATCTTGATCCCGCGCCGGTGGGCGAGCGTGACCAGCCGCTTCAGGTCCTCGTTGGTGCCGAAGTGCGGGTCGACCTGGGTGAAGTCGGTGATCCAGTAGCCGTGGTAGCCGGCCGAGACGTCGGCCCCGGTGCCCTGCACCGGACGGTTCTTGAAGATGGGGGCGAGCCAGATGGCCGTGGTGCCGAGCCCTTCGATGTAGTCGAGCCGGTCCATGACGCCCTTGAGGTCCCCGCCGTGGTAGAAGCCCTTGTCCGTCGGGTCGAGGCCGGTGGAGAGCCGGTCGCCGGTGAGGCCGCCGGTGTCGTTGCGCCGGTCGCCGTTGGCGAACCGGTCCGGCAGGACGAAGTAGAACTGCTCGGCGCGGGTCTGGTGGCTTCCGGCTTCGAGCAGCGCCTGCACCGAGGGCTCGGTGCGCCACTGGGCGGCGCCGGTGGCGGCCAGCGGGCCGGTGTCGTCTGGGGTGTCGGCGCCGAGTTGGCGCACGGCGATCGGGGTGCCGACGAGGGTGAGGGTGAGCAGGGAGACGAGCGCGAGCAGGGCCTTGCGCGGTATCGGCGGGGGATTCATCGACGGCCTCCTCTGGTCGCTGACTGGCCCGCACGCTAGCCCTTGCCGAAACGTTCTGCAATACCTTGCAAACAAAGTCGTAACACGACAACAGGCTTGCAAGGATGGTCCTCCGAGGCGACGCCCTGCCCGGAGCGAGCGGTCCGCCTCCGACCGCCGGAATCGCCGTGTCAGCACAAGGTGAACACTGCCGGGCTCGTGGTGCGCCTCGGACAGGTGCCCGGGGCTCAGTCGTCGGCGAGGACGGCGTACAGATCCGAGTCGCGCCAGCCGTCGCGAATGTAGGCGGTGCCACGCATCCGGCCCTCGTACCGCATACCGATCTTGCGAAGCACCGCCGCCGAGGCGAGGTTGCGCGGGTCACACGTGGCGAAGATGCGATGGCGCCCGTGCTCGCCGAAGCCCAGCCGCAACAGCTCCCGCGAGGCAGCCGTGGCTACGCCCTGCCCCCACCACCGTGGATGGACCGCGTACGCGATCTCGGCGGTGCTCCAGCCGTGCAGCTTCAGCTCGGCGCTGCCCACGACGTCGCCGTCGACGAGCATCCCGAACACCAGCCGATCCGGGGGCGCCACCACGGCGGCCCCCACGTACGCCTGCGTCTGCTCGTAGGTGTTGGGTCCCCACGCCTGGTAGCGGCACGACTCCGGCAGACGCGCCCAGTCGTGCACGGCGTCAATGTCGTCGAGCGCGAGCGGACGGAGTGTGAGCGCCATGGCAGCTACTCAGAGGCGGCAGGCGCCGTTGTCGACCGTGCAGGACGCCGGGCGGCTCTGTGCGCCCTGGACGTAGAACCGCAGCGCGGCCGACGCGCCCCCGGGCAGGTCGGGGCCGCTGTGGTAGGTGAAGCCGTCGTCGATCCGCCGCGCCGTCCCCTGTGCCGCACCCTCGACCCACGCGCTGTCCAGCCGGCCGCCCGGGAAGGTCAGCCGCGCCGTCCAGCCCCGACCGGTCGACGACGCGTTGCTGACCAGCACCTCCCCGACGAACCCGGTGGCGTACGACGCCACCACCCGGTACCGGCCGCTCACGGACGGCGCGGCCGAGGGCGGCGGCGGCTCGACGAGCAGTGCGTCGCCGCTTCCGCTCGGGGTCGGAGACGGCGGGCGGCTGCTGCGGCCCGGCGTCGGCCGCTGCGGGGTGGGCCGGCCGGTGGCGCGGCCGGACGGCGTGGGCATCGCCCGCGGCGACCGCGTGGCTGAGCTGGTCGCCGACGGTGCCGGATCGGCCAGGGCGGCGGTCGGCGGAGGCGGGCCGGGCTGTGCGTCGAACGCGGGGCCGCGCCCCCGGTAGGTGCCGAGCGCGATGGCCAGCAGGACCACCATCACGACGACGCCGACGGACACCACGATCCACGGTGAGGACGCGATGGCGGTCGTGCCGTAGGACCTGATCGATGTTCGGCGCGTGCCGGGCATGCCCCTCCTCCCGCCGTCGTCGGGGGCAGCGTAACGGTCGGTGGCGACCTGACGCGACCATCCGTAGGGCCGCTTCACGTGGGCGGAAACGGCGGATCACGGCAAACGGACGCCGCCGGAGGACGTCGCGACCTGCCGGCCGGTCAGGCGGTCCGTAGGACGGTGCAGATGGCGGGGCCGTCGTCGGTGGCCCGCAGCAGGTAGCGGTAGCGCTCGCCGGGGACCGCCCGGCCCCGGCTGTCCAGGAACTCCCACTGCACGGCCACCATGGTCAGCAGCGCCGACATCGGCTGCACGTCCTCGATGGCCGCGTGCGCGGCGACCAGCTCGCGCTCCTGGTAGTCGGGGGCCGCGCCCACGAAGGACAGCGCCACCGCCGCCGGCGAGGTGAACGAGAAGCTGTACGTGTCGGCGACCACCAGCCCCGGCAGGGCGTAACAACTGGCGATGGCGGGCACGTCGCCGGCGGTCAGCGCCACGCCGTACCGGTCGAAGAAGTCGGTAAGCGTGTCGAGATCGGTGGAGGCTCTCACGGGGACAGCAATTGCCGGGCGGGCGGCGGGCCAAACCTCAGCGCGGTGGGGTGTGCACCTCGATCTCGGACCCGAGCCGGGCGCCGCCCGCGAGGCCGAGGTCGTCGCCGCTCCAGAACCGGCCCGGGTCGTACCAGTTGGGACGCCGCCCGGCCGGAAGCAGTCCCATCGCCTCGTAGGTCACCGCGACCACCTCCGCGCAGTACGCCGTCTCCAGTGCACGATCACGCGCCCCGGCGCGATCGGACGCGGGCGCCCCGGGGTGGTCCGGCGCGGGCGTGTCGGGGCGCTCCGGGTCCCGGCCGCGCAGGGTCGGCACCCGCACCGCCGGGACCCGACCCCGCAGCCAACGCCAGGCGAGCTGCGCGGTGGACGGGAACGGCGTGCCGTCGAGGCGGGCGACGGTACGCAGCACCGCCTTCTCCATCTCCGCGTCGGCCGGCGGGTCGAGCTGGCGCAGCCAGGCCCGCTGGCCGTACCGGTTGGCCCACACGCAGACGGCGTCCCGCAGGTCGTGCAGTTGCACGCCGCGCTGGTGGGTGCCCGTCCACATGTCGGGCAGCGACCTGCCCAGCTCGGCGTGCCACATCAGGGGCGGCATGTCGTCCAGCACGACCGCCATGCCGACGTGGTTGACCGGGCTGTTGGTGGTCAACTGGATGGCCCGGTCCGGCACGCTACGGCCTCGGAACACCCACACGTCGCCGGTACGGGTCAGGTTCACGGCCTCGTCCAGGCTGATGCTCATGGGGGTCTACCCTAGGCCGATGCGGCAACGGATGCGGTGGTGGAAGGTGCTCGGGCTGGCCGGCCTCGCTGGCGTCGCGGCGTCGGGCGTGGTCATCGCCCGGGCGGAACGGCGGCGCCGCGCGTACACCCCGGAGGAGATCCGGGCCCGGCTGCGCGACCGGCACGCGGAGGCGACGGCGCCCGCCGACGACGCACGCTGACCGCCGCCGGGGTCAGTCCACGTCCTGGTGGTTGCGGTCCCAGCGCCCGCCGACCGGCGGGGTGTCGAGCCGCACCGCCCCGACGGCGTTGCCGGCGAGGTCGTTGTCCTCGATCCGGCAGGACACGCAACTGCCGGCCCGGGTGATCCAGAGCCCGTAGGTCTGGGTCTGCTCGTCGCGGTGGTCCCAGATCCGGTTGCCGCGCACGGTGGCCGAGTCGAACGGCGCGTTGACGGTGATGCCGGCCCGGATCTGCGGAGCCGCGGGCAGTTCGTACGACGCACCGGGCGGCGGCGTGTCCTCGTTCCAGCCGGTGGGGGAATCCGCCCGCACCTCGGCGAGACTCAGGTCGGTGTCGGTGTTGGACACCACCACCGCCATCCGTGAGCCGACCCACACCACCTTGCCCCGGTGTCCGTCGTGCGGCCAGTGCGCCGTCCGGTCGGTGACGGACCGGTGGTGGTAGCGCACCGACTCGCCTCCGCCGGTGGCGGCCGGGGCGCACCGCCGGCCGTTGTTACGGATCCGGTTGTTCACCACCACCGCGTCGGTCATCGGCCGGTCGATCCGGATCGCGTCCAGACCGTTGTCCCAGAACTCGTTGCCGTCGATGACCACGTCCGCCGCCGCGCCCCGGTGGCCGTGCCCCAGGTCGTGCTCGTGGTAGCCGTGCGCCCCGTTGGCGCTGATCCGGTTCCCCCGGACCGTGTACGGGCCGGGCGTGTTGCCCATGCTGATCCCGTCGCGGACGTTACGGTCGATGACACAGTCGCTGATGATGCCGCCCCGGCCGGCCACCCCCGCCGTGCCGTTGCCGGAGACGTCGAAGCCCGCATCCAGGTTGCCGGTCAGGGTGCAGGCGGAGACGATCAGGCCGTCGGCGCCCCAGTCGGAGATGCCGAAGCGGTTCGCCTGGCTGTGGCAGCCGATGATGCGGTAGCCACGCGGCGGCGTCCAGTAGTCCTTCTGGAGTTCGAGGAAGATCCCGTTGGTGCCGTTGCCGACCGTCGTGCAGTTGGCGATGGTGAGGCGTTCCACGTCGCCCCATCCGCCGATGCCGACGCCGATGCCGGCGCCGCCCATCTCCTCGCCGTTGTCCAGCCGGCCGCACCCGACCACGACCACGCCGTCGATCAGGCTGTCCTGGAGGAAGTCGCAGCCGAGGCCGGTCGCCCCGGTGTGGTGGATGTAGAGGTTGCGGAACACGCCGCGCACGACGTACTGGAGGCCGAGCCCCTTCGCGAGGTAGTTGTACTCGACCATCGCCACCCCGGAGCCGTCGATCTCGAAGTCCGCGAAGGTGCAGTCGGCGATGTACCGGTCGCGGCTCGCGCCGTGCTGCACCGTGGTCCAGAAGGCCAGCGGCGTCGGGTCCGCCCGGTTTCCCTCGTTGCTGAGCAGGAACCGGGTCGCCCCCGGTCCCGCGCCGATCAACGACACGCCGCTGCGCCAGACGGTGCCGGCGTCCCGGATCGAATAAATCCCCGGCGGGCAGTGGATGACCCGGGCCCGCCCGTCGGCGGCGTAGCCCTCGCCGAGGCGGTCGACCAGGGCCGCCAGCGCCGGTTGGTCGTTCGTCACGCCGTCCCCGCGCAGTCCGAACTCCCGCGCGTCGCACCACAGGGGTGCCCCGGCGACGGGGGTGAGCCGCTTCGGGGTGGCGGTGGACAGGTCCTGGTGCGGCATCCGACCCTTCCTCTCCGGCGTACGGTCCGTTCGCCTGCGAGCCGGGCATTCCCGCCTTACCCGTCCGGAAACGCGCTACCCGGCCGGCGTCGCGCCGGCCTCCACGTCAGTGCCGGCCTCCACGTCGGTGCCGGAGGTCGGGCCGTTGCGGCGCACCGCCTCCGCCAGCGCCCCGGCGGTACGCCCCACGAGCGCGCCCCCGTCGTCGAGCAGCAGCAGGGGCCGCTGGATCAACTCCGGGGCGGTCACCATCGCCTCGACCCAGCGCGACTCAGCCGCCTCATCCCTCGGCCACCCGGCCATGCCCAGGGCTACCGCAGCGGGCTCCTGCGTCCGGCAGACGTCCCAGGGGCGTGCGTCGAGCCGGCGCAGCACCTCGGTCAACTCGGCCGCGCTCGGCGGCCGGTCCAGGTACGGCCGCACCGCGTACCCCACCCCGGCCTCGTCGAGCGCGGAGCGGGCTGCGGCGCACTTCGAGCAGGACGGGTTGTTCCAGATCTCCATGCCCGTCATGCTCGCAGCCGCACCGCTCCTCCACCCACCCGCAGCCGCCCCCTCTCCCCCCTCGCCTCTCCCCCCTCGCCCCTCGCCCCTCGCCCCTCGCCCCTCGCCCCTCGCCCCTCGCCCCTCGCCCCTCGCCCCTCGCCCCTCGCCCCTCGCCCCTCGCCCCTCGCCCCTCGCCCCTGCGATCTTGCACTTTGTGCCCACCATTTGCGGCATATGCCGGCTTTGTCCGGGCGGGAAGTGCAAGATCGCGGGGGTGAGGGTGAGGGCGAGGGTGAGGGTGAGGGGGGTGTTCGGTTTGGGGGGATTTGCGGTGGCGGGGGTCACCGCGGCGGTGGGCATGGGTCCGGGGCGCGGGGCGTTGTAGCCATCGTGAGCGCGTGACCCCCTCGGCCCGGCCCGCTCGCGTGGCCGGGGTGCTGGCGGAATGCCGGCCGGGTTCGCGTCGTTACATCTCCCCGGACGCGCCCCTCAGCCGAGGTCACCCCCGCGCCACGGTGGCCCGACCGGCCGGCGGAATGGATTGCCGAGCCCGGTCGTTGAGACACCCCGACGCCCCGAGCAGGCCCCGCCGCCGGAGCGATCCCTTCTGACACCCCCCCTTTCGCGACACACCGCTCCCCAACGTGTGCCGTACCCCCGATCGAAAGGTGCTGTCATCATGCGTACCGACATCTTCCGCAAGACCGCCCTGACCGCCGCCGGGCTCGCCTTCACCGGCGGCGCCATCGCCGGCCCCATCACCGCCGCCCACGCCGCCCCCACCCCCACCGAGGGCAAGCCCGTGACGGTCAGCCAGGACCGCAAGAACAGCGAGCGGGAACTCGACGTCCGCTACGAGGCCCAGCCGAACTTCTTCTACTGCGGCCCCGCCGCCGCCCGCAACGCCCTGAGCGTGCAGGGCAAGAACATCGACGTCGACGCCATGGCCAAGCGCATGGGCACCACCGAAGCCGGCACCAACTCCATCAACGACATCACCCCCGTCCTGAACAAGGAAACCGGCAAGGACGCCTACCGCTCCGTGGAGATCCGCGAGCCCAAGGCCGACGACAAGCAGACCGACACCCTACGCACCGACATCGTCAAGGCCGTCGACGAGGGCCACGCCGTGGTCGCCAACATCGCCGGCACCGCCACCGACACCGACGGCACCACCCACTCCTTCGAAGGCGGCCACTACGTCAGCGTCGTCGGCTACCGCGACAACGGCAACACCGTGACGATCTCCGACTCGGCCGACCCCAACCAGGCCTCCTACCGGATGAACGTCGACAACCTCGCCGACTGGATCGCCACCCGCGGCTACACCTCCTGACCCCGACGAACCACCAGACGACGAGGGCCGACCCCCACAAGGGGTCGGCCCTTTCGTCGTCTCCGGCAGTCTCACGTGAGGACAGCCATACCGCTGGTGCCGCGTCGCGGGGGTCAGTCGATCGGGGCGAGGAACTCCAGCCGGTTGCCGTGTGCGTCCTGCGAGTGGAAGCGGCGCATCCCGGGCAGTTCGTCGTCGCCCCAGGTGACCGGGTATCCGATGGCGGCCAACCGGGTGGCGAGCGCGTCCAGGTCCGGCCGGAGCAGTCCCGGGTGGGCCTTGCGGGCGGGGCGGAAGTCGTCCTCCACGCCCAGGTGCAGCTCGGCGCCGTGGCCGGTGAACCAGCAGCCACCACGGGCCGCGAGCACGGGCGGTTTGGGCTTCTCGGTCATCCCGAGCACCCCGACGTAGAAGGCCCGGGACGCCTCCTCGGAGCCGCGTGGGCAGGCGAGCTGGACGTGATGGATCATGGTGGCACCTCCTCGTCCCGAACGATGGCACGAGGTTGCGAAGTTAGCAAGACGGACGTACGGTTTTGTTGACGACGAGAATCGGCGGTAAGTGTCCCCTAACCACGGCGGCACCCCGACCGGTGCGAAAGACTGCTCAGGACTACTCACGGTCGCTGGTGTGAAGGAGTACGACGTGGCGAGCCTCGACACCTTCGGTGCGAAGACCCAGCTACGCGTCGGAGACGCGAGCTACGAGATTTTCAAGATCAGCAAGGTGGAGGGCCACGAACGGCTCCCCTACAGCCTGAAGATCCTCCTGGAGAACCTGCTCCGGACCGAGGACGGCGCGAACATCACCGCCGACCACATCCGGCAGCTCGGCGGCTGGGATTCCGACGCCGACCCGAGCGTGGAAATCCAGTTCACCCCGGCGCGGGTGCTCATGCAGGACTTCACCGGCGTGCCCTGCGTGGTCGACCTGGCCACCATGCGCGAGGCCGTCCGTGACCTCGGCGGCGACGCCACCAAGGTCAACCCGCTCGCCCCGGCCGAGCTGGTCATCGACCACTCCGTCATCGCCGACCTGTTCGGTCGCGAGGACGCCTTCGAGCGCAACGTCGAGCTGGAGTACGAGCGCAACAAGGAGCGCTACCAGTTCCTGCGCTGGGGCCAGAGCGCGTTCAACGAGTTCAAGGTCGTCCCGCCGGGCACCGGCATCGTGCACCAGGTCAACATCGAGTACCTGGCCCGTACGATCATGGAGCGCAACGGCCAGGCGTACCCGGACACGGTGGTCGGCACCGACTCGCACACCACGATGGTCAACGGCCTGGGCGTGCTCGGCTGGGGCGTCGGCGGCATCGAGGCCGAGGCCGCCATGCTGGGCCAGCCGGTCAGCATGCTCATCCCGCGCGTGGTGGGCTTCAAGCTCTCCGGCGAGATGCCGGCCGGCACCACCGCCACCGACCTGGTGCTCACCATCACCGAGATGCTGCGCAAGCACGGCGTGGTCGGCAAGTTCGTCGAGTTCTACGGCCCGGGCGTGAGCGCCGTGCCGCTGGCCAACCGGGCCACCATCGGCAACATGTCCCCGGAGTACGGCTCCACCGTCGCGATCTTCCCGATCGACGCCGAGACCGTCCGCTACCTGGAGCTGACCGGCCGGGACGCCGCGCAGGTCGCGCTCGTCGAGGCGTACGCCAAGGAGCAGGGCCTCTGGCACGACCCGGCCGCGGAGCCGGAGTACTCGGAGCGCCTGGAGCTGGACCTGGGCACCATCGAGCCGTCCCTGGCCGGCCCGAAGCGCCCGCAGGACCGGGTGCCGCTGGGCAACGCCAAGACGCTGTTCCGCTCGGCGCTGACCGACTACGTGGCCGCCGACGAGACCGGCAGCGACGCCGACCCCCGTGGCGGGGTCCGCACCAACCCGCCGTTCGGCGTACAGGGCCCCGCCGACGAGGCCAGCGCCGAGTCCTTCCCCGCCAGCGACTCCCCGGCCAACGGGGTCAGCGACCCGGCCGACGCCCCGCGCGACCTGGAGACCGCTGCGGTCGGCTCCGGAGGCCGGGCCAGCAACCCGATCCGGGTCACCGGCGCCGACGGCGTCGAGTACGAGCTGGACCACGGCGCCGTGGTGATCGCGGCGATCACCTCCTGCACCAACACCTCCAACCCGCAGGTGATGATCGGCGCGGGCCTGCTGGCCCGCAACGCCGTCGACAAGGGCCTGACCCGCAAGCCGTGGGTGAAGACCACCCTGGCCCCGGGCTCCAAGGTCGTCATGGACTACTACGAGCGGGCCGGCCTCACGCCCTACCTGGAGAAGCTCGGCTTCCACCTGGTGGGCTACGGCTGCACCACCTGCATCGGCAACTCCGGCCCGCTGCCGGAAGAGGTCTCGGCCGCGGTCAACGAAGCCGACCTCGCCGTCGTCTCCGTGCTCTCCGGCAACCGGAACTTCGAGGGCCGGATCAACCCGGACGTCAAGATGAACTACCTGGCGTCCCCGCCGCTGGTGGTCGCGTACGCACTGGCCGGCACGATGGACATCGACCTGGCCAACGAGCCGATCGGTGAGGACGGCGAGGGCAACCCGGTCTTCCTGCGGGACATCTGGCCGAACACCGCCGAGATCCAGGACGTCATCGCCTCGGCGCTCGGTGCCTCCGGCTTCAGCGCCGCGTACGCGGACGTCTTCGCCGGTGACCAGCGCTGGCAGTCGCTGCCCACCCCGACCGGCGACACTTTCGCCTGGGCGGGCGAGTCCACCTACGTACGCAAGCCCCCGTACTTCGAGGGCATGCAGCGGGAGCCGAAGGCGGTCGTCGACATCGGTCCGGCGCGGGTGCTGGCCAAGCTGGGCGACTCGGTGACCACCGACCACATCTCGCCGGCCGGCTCCATCAAGGCCGACTCGCCCGCCGGAAAGTACCTCGCCGAGCACGGCGTGCCGCGCCACGAGTTCAACTCGTACGGCTCCCGCCGGGGCAACCACGAGGTGATGATCCGGGGCACCTTCGCCAACATCCGGCTGCGCAACCAGCTGGTCCCGGGGGTCGAGGGCGGCTTCACGCTCAACCACCTGACCGGCGAGCAGACCTCGATCTACGACGCCTCGGTGGCATACCAGGAGGCGGGCGTCCCGCTGGTCGTCCTGGCCGGCAAGGAGTACGGCTCCGGCTCGTCGCGCGACTGGGCGGCCAAGGGCACCATGCTGCTCGGCGTCAAGGCGGTCATCGCCGAGTCGTACGAGCGGATCCACCGCTCGAACCTGATCGGCATGGGTGTGCTCCCGTTGCAGTTCCCGGCCGGCGAGACCGCCGAGTCGCTCGGCCTCACCGGCACGGAGACGTTCTCCGTCGCGGGGGTGACCGCGCTCAACGACGGCGAGACCCCGCGTACGGTCAAGGTCAGCACCGACACCGGCGTCGAGTTCGACGCGGTGGTCCGGATCGACACCCCGGGCGAGGCGGACTACTACCGGCACGGCGGCATCCTGCAGTACGTCCTGCGCCGCATGATCGCCAACTGACGCCCTGAATGGAAGGGCTCCCGGTTAACGCATAGCGTTAACCGGGAGCCCTTCCTTTCACTTCGCTCAGGGCAGGGGCGCGGTGGCCCGGCCCCGGTTACTCGGCGGCGGCGGCGCGGCGGCGGGCTTCCCGGGTCTTCATGGCGTGCTCCATCAGCGTGATGAGCACCTCCTTGCTCGACTCCCGCTGCCGGGCGTCGCAGAGCAGCACCGGCACCCCCGGGTCGAGGTTGAGCGCCGCCTGCACCTCGTCGAGCCGGTACTGCCGGGCCCCCTCGAAGCAGTTGACCGCCACCACGAACGGCGTGCCACGGCCCTCGAAGTAGTCGATCGAGGGGAAGCAGTCGGCCAGCCGCCTGGTGTCGGCCAGCACCACCGCGCCGAGCGCGCCGAGCGCCAGCTCGTCCCAGACGAACCAGAACCGGTCCTGGCCCGGGGTGCCGAAGAGATAGAGCACCAGGTCGTCGCTGATGGTGATGCGGCCGAAGTCCATCGCCACCGTGGTGGTCTTCTTGCTCTCCACCCCGGACAGGTCGTCGATGCCGACGCCGGACTCGGTCAACACCTCCTCGGTGCGCAACGGGCGCGTCTCGCTGACGGCACCGACCATGGTGGTCTTGCCCACGCCGAAGCCGCCCGCGACGAGGATCTTTATCGCGGTGGGCAGTGGCGTTGCTCCCGCCGGCCGCTCAGAGTGCCCGTAGTCCATTGATTACCGCCTCGAAAACGCTGTTGTCGGGAAGGCCGGCCGTGGTGTACGGCTCGCGTACCTGTACCAGGCTGCGGGCCGCCAGGTCACCGAGCAGGACCCGGATGGTGCCCACCGGCAGGTCCAGGTGGGCGGCAATCTCGGCGACGGACTGGATCCGCTGGCAGAGCCCGACGATCGCCAGGTGCTCCGGGCCCAGCCCGACCTCCGGGGTCACCTCCGCGCGGGTCGCCGTCACCAGGGAGATCAGGTCGAACGTGCCGGTGACCGGCCGGGCCCGGCCGCGCGTCATCGCGTACGGACGCACGACCGGGCCGGCATGGTCGTCGACCCACTGGTGCTCCGAGGACTCCCCCTGCACCGTCATCGCGCCTACTTCTCGCCGGTCTGCTGCTCGCCGGTCCGGGACGGCGACGCGACGTACTTGCCGACGCGGGTTACCAGCATGGCCATCTCGTAGGCGATCAGGCCGACGTCGGCATCCTCGCTGGCGAGGACGGCGAGACAGGCGTTGCGTCCGGCCGCCGTGACGAACAGGAACGACGACTGCATCTCGATGATGGTCTGCTGCACCTGCCCGCCGCCGAAGCGCTTGCCCGCACCCCGGGCCAGGCTCTGGATGCCGGCCGCCATCGCAGCCAGGTGCTCGGCGTCGTCCCGGCCGAGCCCTCGCGAGGCGGCCATCAACAGGCCGTCCGTCGAGAGCGCGACCGCGTGGTCGGCCTGCTTCACCCGGCCGACCAGATCATCCAGCAACCACGTCAGGTCGGCACTCGAAGCCGTCTTCTGCGCCACTCGTCGTCCTCTTCTCCCCCGGCTGTTGTCGCCGTGCTCGTCTCTGCTGACCGCCACGCCGCGCGGATCCCCGCACCGCGGCGGTGCCGGTCAGGTCGCTTGCAGGTCGTCGCCGGCGTCGGTTCCCTCGCCGGTCTCGGTTCGGCTGTCGCCCGTTGCGCCGAGCAGTCGGGCGGCGTCCGTACGGCCGCGCCGGGTGCCGGTCTGGTAGGAGCTCATCATCCGGCGCACCTGCTCCGGCGGGCGCGCCACGTCCTCGTCGCCGTCGCTGTCGTCGGCGGTCGCCGGGTCGTCGCGAAGCTCCGGCACGATGCTGGCCTGCCGGACCCGGACCGGCAGACCCGCGCCGGTACGCGCCGTCACCTCGCGGGCCGTCGGCGCCGGACCGCCGGTCGCCGTGGGCCCGGGGCCCGTCTGCGGCGGGGCGGGCGCCCCGGCAGGCGTGTCCGCCTCGTCGGGGCGGGCAATCTGCCCGCCCGTCGCGGCGGACAGGTCCGTCGCGTCGGGTGCCTCCGCCGGCAGGGACCGGGGGGAGGTCACCGGCAGGCCGGTCGGGAAGGTCGGGCCGTCCAGGGCGTACTGCTCGGACCCGCCACGGGGTCGGGTGGGCAGCCGCGTGTCGAGGGCGGGGGCGGGCGTCGGCAGGCTCCGGCCGCGAGACCGGGTCGGCAGGGCGTCCTCCTCGGCGGGGGCGACGGAGTCCGGAGCTGACGGCAGGCGAGGCGCGGGCAGCGGCTCGGCCAACGCCACCGTGGCGAGCGGCGGCTCGGCGGCGGGCGGCGTCTGGCCGGACGCGCCGGCCACCGGGAGGCCGGCGGGCAGGCCGGCCGGGAACCCGCCGGAGGTGCTCGGGTCCTCGTCTTCGGCGGTGACCAGCTCGGCCGGGATCAGCACGACGGCCGTGGTGCCGCCGTACGCGGACTCCTTGAGCTGCACCCGTACGCCGTGCCGCTCGGTCAGCCGGCTCACCACGTAGAGCCCGAGTCGGGACGCGTTGGCCAGGTTCAGCTCGGACTGGTCGACGATCCGGTGGTTCGCGGCGGCCAGGTCCTCCTCGCTCATGCCCAGGCCACGGTCCTCGATCTCGATGGCGAAGCCGTTGGCCACCAACTGCCCGCGCACCTCGACCGAGGTGTGCGGCGGGGAGAACGACAGCCCGTTCTCGATCAGCTCGGCGAGCAGGTGGATGACGTCGCCGACCGCGCGGCCGGTGAGCGAAACCGCGCCGAGGGGCAGCACGTTGACCCGGGTGTAGTCCTCGACCTCGGCGACCGCGCCCCGGACGACGTCGACCATCGGCACGTTGCGCCGCCAGGCGCGGCCCGGGGTGGAGCCGGAGAGCACGATCAGGTTCTCCGCGTTGCGCCGCATCCGGGTGGCCAGGTGGTCGACCCGGAACAGGTCCTCCAGCTCCTCGGCGTCGTGCTCGCGACGCTCCATCGCGTCGAGCAGGGTGAGCTGGCGGTGCACCAGCGCCTGGGTGCGCCGGGCCAGGCTGAGGAAGACCTCGCGCACGTTGCGGCGTAGGTCGGCCTGCTCGACGGCGGTGCGGATCGCGGTCTCCTGCACGGCGTTGAACGCCTTGCCCACCTGGCCGATCTCGTCGTCACCGAACTCCAGCGGAGGCGCCTCCTTGGCGACGTCGACCTCCTCGCCGTGGCCGAGCCGCTCGACCACGCCGGGCAGTCGCTCGTTGGCCAGCCGGATGGCGGCCTCGCGCAGCCGCTCCAACTGCTGCACCAGGGCCCGCGCGGTGGTGATCGACACGACGATCGAGGCGATGACGGCGAGCAGGCCCAGGCCGGCGGCCAGCACCAGCCGCAGGACGACGCCGACGGCGATCGGCACGGCCCGCTCCACGAGCGCGTCACCGGCCTCGATGATGAAGCTCTGCTGCTCCTCGAGCACCACGTCGGCCGACGCGCGCCAGTCGGCCGCCGACACGGGTGGCGCGTCGCCCGTACGTCCCTGTAGGACGACGCGGTCCTCCAGGGCCCGGAACCCGGTGTACGCCTCGCCGCCGAGCAGCGCCTCGTAGCGGACCCGGTCGGCGCTGAACAGGTCGGTGCGGACCTGGCTGTCCAGGTAACGCTGGGCACCGGCGGCACGGGCGAAGGTCGCGGTCTCCTCGGGCGTCATCCGGCCCGCGGCCAGGGCTCCGGTGACGAGGGCGTCCTCCTGGGACATGAGTTCGCGGATCCGGACGAGCTGGATCAACGCGGCGGTCTCCTGCGTGAACCGCTCGTCGTCCAGGTTGCCCAGTGACCCGTACATCCGCAGCACCGAGTCGATGAGTTCGGTGTACGTCTGGGTGGCGGCGGCGCGGTCCACCTGGCGGTCGCGGATCGACTCGCGTACTCCGGCGAGCCGGTCCAACCCGGCGACGACCGTGTCGACCCGCCGCTGGCTCTCCTCGGCCGCCAGGTCCACCCGCCAACTGCTGACGGAATTACGGAAGTTGTCGGCGACGCCCTCGGTCCGCCGCCACTGCGCGTCGAGCTGCTCCCGCTCGGCGGCGCCCGAACCGCCCAGGTACGCCGCGGTCGCCCGGCGTTCCGCCTGCAACTCCAGCAACAGCTGCTCGCCCGGCTGGGCGACCTGGGTGTCGAGCACCTGCACCCAGAGGAGACTGACGCCCTCCCGCAGGGTCACCCACGCGGCGAACGCCCACAGCGCGACTAGTGAGGCGAGCAGAGCCACGACTTTTCGGCGCAGATTGGAACTGCGGGAACCCATTGAAACCATCCCTGACGGGGAGTCTGAATCATCCGATCGGCGGTTTCCGCTTGGCGCTTCGACCGACCCGGCGCACGGTAGCAGTGTCACGACGATCACTCAAGCAGTGCTGATCATGACCGGTCGTGGTGGACGAGCACACAGTCGAGCGTTCACCGTCCTGGGTGGCCGCTCAGCTGGGTCAGGTGCCGTGCCGCGAGCACGGCGGCCCGCACGATGAGCACCGGATGGTAGAGATCCTTGTCATGCCACAGTGGAACACCGTCGCCGGTCCCCTCGTCGCGGTGCTCGTCGAGGTAGGCGAGCGCCCGGCGCACGACGCCGTCGAGGCCCGGCCGGGGCGGGCGGCCGGTGCCGAGCAGCACCTGCAGGGCGTACGCGGTCTCCTCCGGCGTGCCCGCCCACAGTCCCCACGAGCCGTCGGCACGCTGGGTGTCCCGCACCCAGTCGACGGCCCGGTCGAGCCGCCCACCGGTGCCGCCCGGTGCGTACTCGGCCAGGCTCGCCGTTACGCTGGCCGTCGCGTAGTACGGCGAGGCGTGCCAGCGATCCGTCCAGCTGCCGTCGGCGAGCTGGCCGTCGACCAGCCAGCCGGCCACCCGCCGCGCCACGTCGGCGTGCGGGCGACCCGGGGAGCGCCGGGCATGCCAGCCGAGCGCCTCCAGCACGTGGGCGTTCGTGGTGACCGATGCGCCGTCCTCGCCCTGCCAGGTGCAGAAGTGCGTGCCCGTGTCGTACGCCAGGAGGCTGTCGGGGGCGACCGGCCGGCCGAGCCGCGCCAGCGCGAAGAGGGTTACGGCGGTGGTGTCGGCGTCCGTCGGGAGGCCGGGCGAGGTGGCCGCGCCGGTCGGTCCGAGCGCGGCGGCCAGGCCGGCGGTCAGCTCGACGGGTACGCCCGCCGCCACGCCGACCCGGGCCAGGCTGCCGAGCACCCAGGCCCGCTCGAACACGGCGATGGGCGTCGTGCACGGCACAGGCCCGCCGCCGGACGCGACGGCTTCTGTCAGGTAGCCCAGCACCGCCCGGTCCACGCCCGGGCGGGCGGGATCGCCCAGCCAGGCCGCGGTGGCGGCGGGCGAGGCGCCGACGGCGCCGGACACCGGCCGGGCCCGCGGGTGCGTCCTTGCCCGCCGGTCCAGCACCTCGAAGGCGTGCCATAGTTTCTCCGGTACGGGCCCGCCCGAGGCGAGGAGCCGCCCGACCGCCTCGGCCCGGTGCCGGGTCATGCCGGGCGGCATCGGCAACGCGGGCCCGTGCCATTCCGGCGACGGAGCACCCTCGACGAGGAGCGCGTCGATCCGGTCGATCAGGGCGGGCACGATCAGGTCGACGCCCGGCATGTCCGGCACGGGCTCGGCGGCGACCAGCAGCCGGTCCCGCAGCGTCGCGACGCCCCGGTCCACGGCCGCCGACACCCGGTGCGCCTGCGGCGGGCCGGCGCGTCCCGGGGTGCGTAGCGCGCTCAGCAGCGCCTCCACCGCGCTCAGGGTCGGCACCAGGCCGTACCCGCCCGGCGCCCCCCACCCGCCGTCGGCGCGCTGGGTGGCCAGCAGGTGGCACAGCCGCTCGGCGTGCCCGGGCAGCCAGGGCGCGTCGCTGACCAGCCGACCGGTCTCGTAGACCGAGGGCGAGACCGTGCCGGCGGGGTTGTCCAGCATCGCCGCCACCAGCTCACGGCCGGCGACGGCCAGCCCGGCGCCACCGAGGTCCGGGACGACGACCGGGGCGGCCGTCACGACATCCCCCAGAAGTCGGCCAGCTGGTAGAAGCCGCTGCTGAAGCCGACCTGCCGGGCCAGGTAGTCCGCCTCACGCGGGCAGGTCGACCGGAGCGGGACGAGCATCTGGCGGCAGGTGTCCACCAGGGCGGCGAGCCGCTGTTCCACCTCGGCGCGGTCCTCGACCAGCAGCAGGGCGTTCAGGTCGCCCCAGCGCAGGTCCCGCTCGTACGTGCCGAGGTCGTTGACGAGGCGCAGGGCGCGCTGCACCTGGTCGCTGACCGCGACCAACTCGTCCAGCCGGGCGAGGGTGGCCTCGTCCCCGGTGTAGATCCAGTGCGCGACGTTGACGATCGTGCAGGCGTGGTTGTCGGCGTTGTCGAGGTACTCGTCGAGGCTCGGCAGGGACGTCCGGTCACCGGGCCGGCGGGCCGCCTTCCACTCCCACTCGCGGGCCATCGCCCGCACCGTCGCGGCCAGGCGGTCGCGCCACAGTGGGTGGTGCGCCGTGAAGGCGGGGGACGTCGCGAGTTCCCCCTGTAGCTCGGCCAGGTAGGCGCCGAGATGGTCGTCGGTGGCGGGCGCTTCGCCGGCGGCCACCGTGAGACAGCGGGCGACGAGCCCGTCGACCTCGTCGCCCGAGCGCGCCCGGTGGTCGATCAGCCAGTCGAGGGCGAAGCCCCACAGCACGGTCCGGTTCGCGGCGCGCAGTTGCTCCGCCCTGCACCACGGGGCGCCGAAGGCGATGGCCAGCGAGATGTTGGCGAACAGCATGGTGTCGAACGGGTCGGCGGGAAACAGTTCGGGGTGGGCCACGGCCGACGCCTGGAGATCGCGTTGGCCGCGTACCGCCAGGCCGCAGATCCGGCCCTGCTCCTGTGCCTCCCGCAGCGCGTCCCGCTCGCCCGGCGCCGTCGCCACGCCCGGCGACTGGTCAGGGATCGCCGCCGGCACCGCGGTCATGCCGGCCTCCGCTCGCGGACCGGGGTCAGCGCCATGACCACCGGCCGGCCCGGGCGCAGGGCCGCCGCCAACTGCCTGGGTGGCATCCCGGGCTCCCTCAGCCGGAAGCGGTAGCGGCTGAGGACCGTGGCCACCACCAGCGGAGCCTCCAGGTTGAACAGGTACATGCCCAGGCACTGGTGCGGGCCGCCGCCGAACGGGAAGTACGCGTACCGGTGGCTGCGGCGGGACTGGTCGCCACGGAAGCGCTCGGGGTCGAAGGTGTCCGGACGGTCCCAGAACCGGGCCAGCCGCTGGGTGATGTACGAGCTGACGACGACGAGGCTGCCCGCCCTGATCCTGGTGCCCCCGATGACGTCGTCGGCGAGCGCCGTACGGGGCACCAGCCAGCCCGCGGGGTACATCCGCAGTAGTTCGTCCACGACCGACCGGGTGTAGGTGAGCGCGCTCAACTGGTCCCGGCTGATCACCCGGTCCGTTCCCACCACCTCGTCCAGCTCCGCGTAGAGCCGTTCGGCGATCTCGGGGTGGGCGTCCAGGATCGGCCACAGCCAGGTCAGTACGGCGTAGGTGGTCTCGGTCGCGGTGGCGAACGACGCCACGACGTCGTCGCGGACCTGCCGTTCGTCGAGTGGACGGCCGTGCTCGTCGCGGGCGCGGGCCAGGGCGGCGAGCAGGTCGTCACCGTCGCGCGGGTTGGCGATCTCCGCCCGTACCAGCGGCAGCATGATGTCGTCGACGACACCGATCGCGCGGCGCAGGGCACGGTCCCCGGGCACCGGCACGGCGTCCGGCACGAACGGCAGCAGCAGACGCGCGCGCAGCGCGGTCACGATCGTGCCCTGGGCGGCGACGATCCGCAGCTGGTCGGCGAGACTCACCCGGTCGGCGAAGAAGACGCTGCTGATCGCCCGGCAGATGACCCGTCCCAGTTCCGTTCCGGCGTCCAGCCACCGGCCGGTGCGGGCCGGCTCGTCGAACTCGTCGACCGCGTCGCTGATCGCGCGGCTCATGGAGTCCACCAGGAGGTCGATGCGCTTGGCGGTGAAGTGCGGCTGCATCCGAGCACGGCTGGCCCGCCACTCCGGTCCGTCGGAGAGGATGCCGTCGCCGGTGAACCGCCGCACCGGACGCCAGAGCATGCTCTGGCCGCCACGGGTGTAGTTGGCCTCGTTGTCACGCAGGATGTGCTGCACGTGGGCCGGCTCGGTCACCAGGTAGGGGCGGACCGTCCCGAGGTTGAGCCGGAGGATCTCGCCCTCGGCGGAGTCCGCCAGCGCGACGAGCTGGCCCAGCGGGTCACGCATCAGGCCCGGCAGCATCTTCCAGAGTGGAACGGATCGCGCCGCCCGCCCCTGTGAGTCGTCGACTTCCCGCTCAGCCATGGCATCCCGCACCCGTGGCTCCTCCCCTCGGTCAACGCTCCGCTGTGACAGAACGTCATCCGGACGGCTGCCTTGCGTCACGACCCGGGAAGCATGCCATCACCCGTCGAGACTCCGCTAGCCACCGAACGAGAATTTTGCTCATGGGAATGCTTGTCCATGAAGGATTTCGTGGCGGGACTCACTTCTGGAGGGTGCCCAGGTAGCGCCACTTGGCGGCCACCCGCCAGTACCCGAACCACCCGTTGACCGCCCGCATCGCGTCGTTGCCGGCATCGTTGAGGGTGGACGCCTCGTACAGCGCGGGTCGGGCAGGTCGGCGGCCGTGGTCAGCCGCACCCCGGCGGGCAGGGCGGGTGCGGCCGGCAACGTCGCCGTCGCCAGGTCCAGGCCCAGGCTCACGTTACGTCGGCCGGGCCGGTAGCCGCACCGCTCGGCGAAGGCGAGCGGCGCCGGCTCGTCGGCGACCCGCGCGTACGCCCGGTGCACGCCGAGCCCGGCGAGCCGTTCCTCGGCGGCGGTGAGCAGCGCCGATCCGACGCCCCGCCTCCGCCCCTCAGGGCGCACGACCAGGTTGACGAAGCCGAGCCCCGGCTCGGCGCTCTCGTGCAGCGGCGGGGGCGGGCGGCGGTGGAATCCGGGCGCGCCCGCGCCGCCTGTGCCAGGCTCAGAGCATGGACGACACGACCATCCTGAACCGGATCTCCGAGCTGGTCGACGAGGAGCACCGGTTGCGTGCCGACGCGCAGGCCGGCGAGTCGGGCACCGACGACGACGCCCGCACCCGGCTGCGCGCGCTGGAGGAGTCCCTCGACCAGTGCTGGGACCTGCTGCGCCGGCGGCGGGCCGCCCGGCAGGCCCACGGCGACCCGGACGCCCAGGGGACGCGTCCCAAACCGGAGGTCGAGCGCTACCTGCAGTGACCCGGGTCCCGGGCGGCCGGTGCCTGGCCGCCCGGGACGTCGCGGTCAGCGGATCCCCGCCTCCCGGAGCAGCAGCGCGGTCAGCACGGCCGGGTCGGCGTCCGCCGCGGGCAGGCCCCGGGCCGCGAACCAGGTGGCGACCACCCGGACGTCGCGGGCCAGGAACTCCGGCCCCTGCGGGTTGGCCACCACGTCGACCACCTGCGGCAGGTCGATCAGCACCAGCCGCCCCGCGTGCACCAAGAGGTTGTACGGCGACAGGTCGCCGTGCGCGAGGCCGGCGCGGGCGAGCACCACGAGGGCGTCGACGAGCTGCCCCCACAGTTCGCGCAGCTCCCGGGACTCCGGCCGCAGTTGGGCCAGCCGGGGCGCGGCCAGCCCCTCCTCCTGGTCGCCGAGGAACTCCAGCATCAGCTCGGTGCCGCGCACCTGCACCGGGTAGGGAACGGTGATCGTGCCGTACCGGGCGCCGACCTCCCAGAGCCGGGCCAGCGCGGCGAACTCGGCCGCCGCCCACTGCCCGGCGATCATCTGCCGGCCGAAGGAGGTGCGGCCGGCCATCGCCCTGTTCTCCCTGGACCGGCGGACCCGGCGTCCCTCCAGGTAGCCGGCGTCACGGTGGAAGAGCCGGTGCTGGGCGTCGCGGTACCGCTTGACCGCCAGCAGGCAGGACCGGTCGGTGCCGGGCACCGCCCGACGGACCAGGTGGACGTCCGCCTCCTTGCCGGTCTTGAGCACGCCCAGTTCGGTGTCCTTGGCGGCCAGTTCGGTGACCAGCCAGTCCGGGTGGGGCTGCGGGCCGTGCACGGCGTCGTCCCAGGAGGACCAGCGCTCCCCCGTGTCGGGGTCCGGCTCGACGTCGGGGTCGGCGGGGGCGGGTTCGGCTGCCCGCCCGCGCTTCAGGAAGTGCTGTTCGTCGTCGTCGAAGCGGCGTTTGCCGCGGGTACGGCGCTCGGGCGCCGGAAGGTCATGATCGCGCACTGCGGTGGTGATCCCTTGATCGAGGCTGGTGGAGGCAGGTGGAAGTGCCCTGCGAAGACGGCCATGACCGACCCCCTCTTCCTCGACCGGGCGCGGGCCCGGGTGCACGATGCGCCGACCATGCTCACCGGCCGACGCCGACCGGGTCAACCGAATTACGCCCACCACCCCTCCTCCGGCCGCCGCCCAGTTCGACCGACGAGCACCGCCCGCTCAGGCGGCGAGCACCGCCCGCTCAGGCGGCGAGCACCGCCCGCTCAGGCGGCGAGCACCGCCCGCTCAGGCGGCGAGCACCGCCCGCTCAGGCGGCGAGCACCGCCCGCTCAGGCGGCGAGCACCGCCCGCTCAGGCGGCGAGCACCGCCCGCTCAGGCGGCGAGCACCGCCGCGACGGCGGCGATCACGCCGTCCACCGTGCGGGTGGGCGCGAACCGGCTGTCGACCCAGCTCCGTCCCCGGTGCAACCAGACGCTGGGCAGGCCCACTGCGGCGGCGCCCCCGATGTCCACCTCCGGGCCGTCGCCGATCACCCAGGCTCCGCGCAGGGGCAGTCGTGCCCGCCGGGCGGCCAGCGCGAAGATCCTCGGATTGGGCTTGCTGACGCCGGCCTCCTCGGAGATCACCCAGTCGGCGACGACGCGGTCCAGCCCGGTACGCCGGATCATGGCCTCCTGCTGCCGAGCCCCGCCGTTGCTGACCACCACGGGGGTCCAGCCGGCCTCGTCGGCGATCCGCAGCGCGCAGGCGACCAGCGGATCGAGCCGGATGTTCGCCACCACGCCGTCGTGCAGTTCCTCGACCAGGTCGATGGACGGGACCCGCAGCCCGTACCGGTCACGCACGGCGTCGGCCACGTCCCACCGGTCGGTCAGCCCGTCGGCGTCGATCGACAACAGCCAGTCGATGTCGGCCGGCGGCGCGCCGATACCAGCCAGGAAACGCTCCCCCCAGGCGCGAAACGGACCGGCCCGGTCGAGCAGCGTGTTGTCCAGGTCCAGCAGGAGCAGCGCCACTCAGGCACCCTACGGGACCGTGACCGCCCGCCAACAGTGCCGAGCCCCCTCTCGGCGCCCGTCAGGCTGGCAGCGCCGACCGGGTGCGCCCCTGGTCGGGCAGGCGGTCGAGCAGCATGCAGTGGGCCGCCCGGGTCGCCGCCAGGGTCTCCGGGGCGAGCGCGACGACCAGCACGGCCTCACCGATGTCCGCGCCCCGGGCCAGTGCCCGGCCCTCCGGGTCGTAGACCGCCGCCCCGCCGTTGAACCGCCACGGGTCGGCGCCGCCGACGAGGTTGGCGAACACCACGTACATCGTGTTGTCCAGCGCGCGGGCGGCGTAGTAGAGGTCACGGCGGTGCTCCGAGCCTGCCAGGTAGCCGCTCGGGCAGAGGTACCCGTGCGCCCCGTCGGCCGCCGCCGCCCGGCCGTGCTCCGGGAAGCACCCGTCGTAGCAGATGCCGAGCCCGAGCCGCCAGTCGTCGACGAGCAGGGTGCTGCCCCGGTCACCGGCGACGAACAGCTCCCGCTCGCCGCTCCACAGCTGCTGCTTGTCGTACCCGACGCGGACTTCGCCGCTGCGGTCGACCAGCAGGGCGGAGATCGTCCGCCGGCCGTCGGGGTGCCGGACGGCCGCGCCGACCACCACGGCGCCGCCGCCGTCGCGGGCCGCCTCGCGCAGCGGGTCCAGCCGCGGGTCGTCGACCCCCGCAGCGAGGTCGGCCGCGACGTCGGTGCCGGCCGGATCGGCGGCGAGTGTCGGCAGGTGGTACGCCGGCAGGAAGAGCTCGGGCAACACGGTCACCCTGGCACCCCGCTCCGTGGCCCGGCGGACCAGCAGGGCGGCGCTCGCCGCGTTGCCGGCCACGTCGCCGGGGACGGGCTCGGCCTGCACGGCCGCGACGGTCAGCGGTGCGGCGGGGACCGCGACGGCGGTGGGGAGTGGCGTCACCGGCTGATCCTAACCGGGGGCGCGTGAAGTAGATGATCATGCGTCTGGCCAAACCAAGCCGTACGTACGGTTTGCATGGTCAGGGGTGAGCTGACACGATCGACCCGTGCCCAGAGTAAGCCAGGACCAGCTCGACGCGCGCCGGCAGGAGATCCTCGCCGCCGCGCGGGCGTGTTTCGCCCGGCACGGCTACGAGGGCGCCACCGTACGCAGGCTCGAAGAGGCCACCCGACTGTCCCGGGGTGCGATCTTCCACCACTTCCGCGACAAGGACTCCCTCTTCCTGGCGGTCGCCGAGGACGACGCCGCGGCCATGGTGGAGACGGTGGCCCGCAACGGCCTGGTCCAGGTCATGCGGGACCTGCTGGCTGGCGCGGTCTCCCCCGACACCACCGGCTGGCTCGGCAGCCAGCTGGAGGTGTCCCGGCGGCTGCGGACCGACCCGGCGTTCGCCAAGCGGTGGGCGGAGCGGGCCGCCGCCATCGCCGAGGCGACCCGGGACCGGCTGGCCCGGCAGCGGGAGGCGGGCGTGCTCCGCGAGGACGTACCCATCGACGTGCTGGCCCAGTTCCTCGAACTCGCCTACGACGGCCTGGTGCTACACCTGGCGATGGGCCGCCCCGCCGGCGACCTCGGCCCGGTGCTCGATCTGGTCGAGGAGGCCGTCCGCCGCCGGTGACCCGCCCGGTCGGCGTGCGGCCGATGGGGAGTCCTCGCGCGGTTGGCGGGTCTGCTCCACAATTGGGCGGCGATCCCCCTCGCCCGACAGGAGCAGCCCATGACCGTCCTCGCCGCACCTGGTGACACCTGGGGCATCTCCGGTCCCGCCTTCCTCGGGGTCTATCTCCTCGCGGCCGTCGTGATCATCGTCGGTACGGTCGTGCACCGGCTCACGGTCCTCTCCGGCCCATCGGTGAACGACGTGGGCCAGCTCGGCCCGCAGCAGGTCGCCTATCTCAACGGCGGGGAGCAGTTGGCGATCTGGGCCTCGCTCGGCGGGCTGCGCAGCAGCGGGGCGATCGGCGTACGGCCGGACCGGCGACTGGCCACCGGCGGTCCGCGGCCGGCCGGGACCACGCCCCTGGACCAGGCGATCCACTTCGCCGCCAGCCGGAACGCCACCACCCGGGAACTGCGCCGCGACGAGTGGGTCCGCCGGGCGCTCGAGCAGCTCAGGACCAGTCTGGAGCAGCTCGGGCTCGCGGTCGCACCGGCCCGCCGGACCGCGCTGCGCCGCGGTGCGTTCCTGCTCTCCGCCCTGCTGCTGGTCGGCATCTTGCGGATCTTCGCGGGCCTGGCGAACGACCGACCGGTGGGCTGGCTGGTGCTGAGCCAGATTCCGCTGATCGTGGCCGCCGTCCTCCTGCACCGGGTGCCCTGGCGCACCCGCGCCGCCACCCTGACGCTGCGGAGCCTGCGCAAGCAGCACACCTACCTCGCGCCCGCCTCGGCCCCCGCCTACGCCACCTACGGCGCGGCAGGCGCCGCGATGGGGGTCGCGTTGTTCGGCACCGCCTCGCTGTGGGCGATGGACCCCGGTTTCGCCGCCCAGGCCGAGATCCAGCGGCAGGCGATCAGCGGCACCGGCAGTTCATCCGGCGGCGACGGCGGCAGTTCCTCCGGCGGTGACGGCGGCTCGTGCGGCGGTGGCGGTGGCGGTGGCGGTGGCGGCTGTGGCGGAGGATGCGGAGGCGGGTGCGGCGGATGACCGGGCCACACGGCGTCGGCATCGGCTGGCGGCCGGAGATCGCCGGGTTCGTCGCCGACCTGCCCGGGCTGCGCTTCGTGGAGGTGGTCGCGGAGGGCGTCACCGCCACGGGGCCGCTGCCGGCGGGGCTCGCCACGCTGCGGGAGCGCGGCGTGACGGTCGTACCACACGGCGTGCGGCTCTCCCTCGGCGGCGCGGAACCGGTCGACCCGGCGCGGGTCGCCCACCTGGGCGCGGTGGCGGAGCTGGTCGGGGCGCCGCTGGTCAGCGAGCACATCGCCTTCGTCCGGGCCGGTGGCGTCGAGGCCGGCCACCTGCTGCCGCTGCCCCGCAGCCGGGAGGCGGTCGACGCGGTCTGCGCCAACGTCGCCCGCGCGCAGGCGGAGCTGCCGGTGCCGATCGCGCTGGAACCGATCGCGGCCCTGTTCGACTGGCCAGACGACGAGCTGGACGAGGCCGACTTCCTCACCGAGATCCTGGACCGCACCGGCGCGTTCCTGCTGCTCGACATCGCCAACGTGTACGCCAACGCCCGCAACCGGAGCGCCGACCCGGTCGCGCTGCTCGACCGGCTGCCGCTGGACCGGGTGTCCTACGTGCACGTCGCTGGCGGCACCGACCACGGCGGCTACTACCACGACACGCACACCGATCCGGTGCCCCCGGCGGTGCTCGACCTGCTGCGCGAGTTGTGTGCCCGCCACCGGCCGCCGGCTCTCCTGCTGGAACGCGACGGGCACTACCCGCCCGCCCCGGTGCTCCGCGCCGAGCTGGACGCCCTCGCCGCCGCGTCCGGTTTCCCGGTGGTGACGTGAGCGGCGACCTGGCCGAGCGGCAGGCGGCCCTGGTGGCGGCGCTGGTGGCAGGCGGCCCGGTACCGCCCGGCTTCGACCCGGCGGCACTCGCCACCGCCGGGACCGCGCTGCTGCGCAAACGCGCCGGGGAGGTGGCCCGGCACTGGCCGCTGCTCGCCGCCGGTCTCGGCCCGCAGTGGCCGGCGATCTTCGCCCGGTGGGCGGCGGGCCGGCCAACCGCCGGCTCGCTGCGCGACGGCTGGGATCTGGCCCGCGACCTGCGCGACCAGGGCTCGCTGCCACCGCTGGGCGCGGAGGAACTGGCCACCCGCGAGGCCACCGGCCGCTACGACGGGCACCGGCCGCCGCGCCCACGCCGGCTGCCCGGATGGGGGCAGGCCGACGGGGCCGTCGCGGTCCAGGTCGCCGGTCGGGTACGCCTGCTGCGCCCCGCCCGCCACTGACCGGCCGATGCCTCCCCCGACCCACCGCTGACCGGCCCATTGCCTTCGCCGACCCGCCCCTGGCCGGGCATTGCCTTCGCCCATCCGCTCGGGCCTTAGGCGCGGCTGTCCCGCGAGCGGGGCACGAGGGCCCCGCCGGCAGATCCGGCCGGGTGCGGCAGGATCGACGGCATGGATCTCGGACTGACCGATCGGGTGTACGTACTCACCGGCGCCTCCCGGGGGCTGGGCTACGCGACCGCGGAGTGTCTCGTCGCCGACGGTGCCCGCGTCGTGCTCTCCGCCCGCGACACCGACGCGGTGGCCGCCGCCGCGCAGCGCCTCGGCGGGCCGCAGCGGGCGGTCGGGTTGACCGCCGACCTGGCCGACGCGGAGACGCCGGACCGCCTCCTGGCGGCGGCTCGGGAGCACTTCGGGCGGCTGGACGGGGCGCTGGTCTCGGTCGGCGGGCCACCGCCGGGCAGCGCCGCGTCGGTCAGCGACGAGCAGTGGCGCCGTTCCTTCGAGACCGTCTTCCTCGGCACCGTCCGCATGGTGCGTACCGTCGCCGCCGCCCTGGCCGAGAGCGCGGGTGGCGCGATCGGGCTGGTTCTGTCGACCTCGGCGCGCGGGCCGGTGCCCGGCCTGGGCATCTCCAACGGCCTGCGGCCCGGCCTGGCGGGCATGGCCAAGGACGTCGCCGACGAGTACGGGCCCCGGGGCGTGCGGGTGGTCGGCCTGCTGCCCGGGCGGATCATGACCGACCGCAACGTGGAGCTCTTCGCCGCCACCGGCGACCCCGAGCGGGCACGGGCGGAGGCCGAGGCGGCCATCCCGCTGCGCCGGATCGGCGCGCCGGCCGAGTTCGGCCGGGTGGCCACCTTCGTGCTCTCCCCCGCCGCGAGCTACCTGACCGGGGTCACCGTGCCGGTCGACGGCGGCGTGCTGCGGAGCCTCTGATGGCCACGCCCGCCGACGGGTCGGGCCCCGGCTCCCCCGCCCGAGGACGGACGCAGCCCGCACCGGCGGCACAGACGACACAGATGACACCGCCGACGCAAGCGACACAGGCGGCACAGGCCGGCGGACGGTATTCGCGGCCCACGCGGGAGGAACTCGCCGCGGCGGCGGAACGCACCATCCCCGACGTCGTCGCCCCCGGCCTGGCCGTGTTGTTCGTCGGGATCAACCCGGGCCTGTGGTCGGCCGCGACCGGGTGGCACTTCGCCCGGCCGGGCAACCGGTTCTGGCCGGCGCTGCACCGGGGCGGGTTCACGCCCCGGTTGCTGCACCCCAGCGAGCAGGACGAGCTGCCGGGGTATGGCCTGGGCATCACCAACATGGTCGCGCGGGCCAGCGCCCGGGCCGACGAGCTGACCCCGGCCGAGCTGGTCGAGGGAACGGAGACCCTCACCGACAAGGTCGAGCGGTACCGCCCCCGGTGGGTCGCCGTGGTGGGGGTGACCGCGTACCGGATCGGGTTCGCCCGGCCGAAGGCGGCCTTCGGCCCGCAGCCGGAACGGCTGGCCGGCGCCCGGCTCTGGGTGCTGCCCAACCCCAGCGGTCTGAACGCGCACTTCACGCCCGAGACGCTCGGGGCCGCGTTCGCCGAGCTGCGGGCGGCGGTCGGCGCGAGCTGAGGCGTCAGTTGGCCGCGGCCGGCGGCAGCGCCTCGTCGGCGAGGTAGGGCCGAAGCGGCGGCACGGCCACCGGCTCGGGGCCGGTGGCGTCGGCGTACGGGGTGGGCGAGGCGGCGACCGCGAACTGGGTGCGGTAGAGCTCGGCGTAGAGCCCGCCCACGGCCACCAGTTCCTCGTGCCGCCCCCGCTCGACGATCCGCCCGTCGTCGAGCACCAGGATCTGGTCGGCGTCGCGGACGGTCGAGAGCCGGTGCGCGATCACCAGCGCGGTACGCCCGGTCAGCGCCACCGACAGCGCCCGCTGCACGGCGGCCTCGCTCTCCGAGTCGAGGTGCGCGGTCGCCTCGTCGAGGATCACGATCGACGGGGCCTTGAGCAGCAGCCGGGCGATGGCGATGCGCTGCTTCTCGCCGCCGGAGAAGCGGTAGCCGCGCTCGCCGACGAGGGTGTCCAGCCCGTCCGGCAGTGACCGGACCAGGTCGGCGACCTGTGCCCCGGCCAGGGCCGCCCAGATCTCGTCATCGGTGGCGTCCGGGCTCGCGTAGCGCAGGTTCTCGGCGATGGTCTCGTGGAACAGATGCGAGTCCTGGGTGACCACGCCGATCTCGTCGCGCAGCGAGTCGAGCGTGGCGTCGCGGACGTCCACCCCGCCGACCAGCACCCGCCCGTCGGTGACGTCGTAGATGCGGGAGATCAGCATGGACAGCGTCGACTTTCCGGCGCCGGAGGGGCCGACCAGCGCCACCATCTGCCCCGGCTCGACCGCGAACGAGACGCCCTTGAGCACGGGCTCGTTGACCGTACGGTCGAGCGCGGCGACCTCTTCCAGAGAGGCGAGCGAGATCTCGGCGGCGCTGGGGTAGCGGAACCGGACACCGCGGAACTCGACCCGGCCGCTGGCCCGGGGCACCGGCACGGCGTCGGGCTTCTCCTCGATCGTCGGCTTCAGGTCGAGCACCTCGAAGACCCGGTCGAAGGAGACCAGCGCGCTCATCACGTCGACCCGAACGTTGGACAGCGCGGTCAGCGGACCGTAGAGGCGGGTGAGCAGCAGGGCGAGGGTCACCACGGTGCCGGCGCTGACGTTTCCGGTGACCGCCAGCCAGCCGCCGAGACCGTAGGTGAGTGCCTGGGCCAGCGAGGCGACCAGCAGCATCGCCACGAAGAAGGTCCGCGAGTACATCGCGGACTGGATGCCGATGTCGCGGACCCGCTCGGCCCGTGCGGCGAACCGGCGCGCCTCCACCTCGGGCTGGCCGAAGAGCTTCACCAGCAACGCGCCCGACACCCCGAACCGCTCGGTCATCGTCGCGTTCATCTTGGCGTCGAGGTCGTAGGACTCCCGGGTGATCTCGGCGAGCCGCTTGCCGACCCGGCGGGCCGGGATGATGAAGACCGGCAGCAGCACCAGTGAGAGTGCGGTGATCTGCCAGGAGAGGGTGAACATCACCGCGGCGGTGAGCACGAGCTGGATGACGTTGCTGACCACCCCGGAAAGCGTCGAGGTGAACGCCCGCTGCGCGCCGAGCACGTCGTTGTTGAGCCGGCTGACCAGCGCGCCGGTCTGGGTGCGGGTGAAGAACTGCAGCGGCATCCGCTGGACGTGGTCGTAGACCCGGGTGCGCAGGTCGAGGATGATGCCCTCGCCGATGCGGGCCGAATACCACCGCTGGGCGAGGGAGAACAGCGCGTCGACCACCGCGAGCCCGGCGATGACGAACGCCAGCCGGACCACGACGCTACCGGCGTCGGCACCGCCCCGGCTGATCGTGTCGATCACGTCGCCGGCGAGCACCGGGGTGGCGACCCCGATGACTGCGGCCAGCACCACGGTGACCAGGAAGACGACGATGTCCCGGCGGTAGGGCCGGGCGAAGGCCACGATCCGGCGGGCCACGCCGTGCTTGAGCCGGTGGGTGGAGATCTCGTCGCGCTTGCGCATCGACCGGAGCATGCTCCAGCCGGCCATGCCGCCGCCGGGCATCGAGTTGGACACGTTCACCTCCGGGTCGTCGGGCTGACCGCACCGTCAGGTCAATTCTCCCGACGGCTCTGACAACCTCGTTCGTGATCCGGATCTTCCCGAACGGTCCTTACTACTCTCCCCGGCCGGCGAGGTCGCGCAGTCGGCGGGTCTGTGCCTCCCGCTCGGCCCGCTGCTGGTCGGCGGCGGACCGGCCGGTGGCCCCGGCCAGCAGGGCCTTGATCTCCACCACCGCGTTGCGGTTGTTGGCCAGCAGCCCGGCGGTCAGGTCACGCACCGCGGCGTCCAGGTCGGCGTTCGGCACCACCAGGGTGGCCAGGCCGATCCGGTCCGCCTCGGCGGCGTCCATCCGCCGGCCGGTCGCGCAGATCTCCAGCGCGCGGCTGTAGCCGACCAGGTCGACCAGGCGGCCGGTGCCGGCGAGATCCGGGACCAGGCCGAGCGTCACCTCGGCCATGGAGAGCTTCGCGTCCTCGGCGAGCACCCGCAGGTCGCAGGCGAGCGCCAGTTGGAACCCGGCGCCGATCGCGTGCCCCTGCACGGCGGCGACGGTGACGACGTCCGGACGGTGCAGCCAGGTGAAGCCACCCTGGTATTCCGCGATCCGGTCGGCGCACTCCTGCTCGGGCAGGGTGGCCAGCTCGGCGAACGACCCCGGGCCGGAGGCGCCGGCCACCGACAGGTCGAGGCCGGCGGAGAACGCCCGTCCCTCGCCGCGGAGAACCACGACGCGTACGTCGCCGGGAAGATCCCGGGAGAAGTCGCTCATCGCGCGCCACATCGTCGGGGTCTGGGCGTTGAGCACGTCGGGCCGGCACAACGTGACCGTCGCGACCGGCCCGTCGCATTCCAGCCGGACCCCGGCCGCCTCGGCGGTCACCGAGCGGCTCGGGGAGCGGCGCTGATGGACGACGCTGGTGCGCGGGTCACGCCTTCTTGCGGCGTCGGGCGCCGCCACGCTGCCGCAGCTGGACCCCGGACTCGGTGAGCACCCGGTGGATGAATCCGTAGGAACGGCCGGTCGAGGCCGCGAGCGCGCGGATGCTCTCACCCGAGGTGTACCGCTTTACCAGGTCCTTGGCGAGCGTCTGACGCTCGGCTCCGACGATCCGGCGACCCTTCTCAGTGCTGGTGGCTGTGCCAGTGGCTGCCATACTGTGTCCTCACGTCCCAGACTGTGCGGTTCGGATACGGTCCCACCTATTAGACCGCCTCGAACGATCATGCGCCAGATATCAACTCTTCGCCAACCGACACGCTATGCGTTGTCAGGTTCCCGATAGAGTGATCCTCCCGACGGCGCCGAGGGTCCGTCCGACGATCGGCGCCGGTCGGCGTGGGCGGCCGGGCCGTACCCTGCTGACGTGATCGACCTGCTGGGCACGGCGGCCGGTGCCGCCGTGGTGTTCGCCGCCACCGACATCGACGACATCGTCATCCTGACGCTGTTCTTCGTCGCCGCCCGCACCACCGGCCGGCCCCGCACCTGGCAGATCGTCGCCGGGCAGTACCTGGGCATCGGCGCACTCGTGCTGGCCAGCGCGGTGGTCGCGGCCGGGCTGCTGGTGGTGCCCGAGCCGTGGACCGGGCTGCTCGGCCTGCTGCCGGTCGCCCTCGGCGTCCGCGCGCTGCTCGACCGCGACACCGACGACGCCCCGGCGGTGGTCGGCTCGACGCTCGGCGTGGCCGGGGTGACGATCGCCAACGGTGCCGACAACATCGCCGTCTACGTGCCGGTGTTCCGCGCCCTCGGCCCGGCCGACAGCGCGGTCTTCCTGCTGGTCTTCGTGGTGCTCATCGCGCTGTGGTGCGCCGCCGGGGCCTGGCTGGGCGGCCATCCCCGGGTGGTCCGGCTGGTCGGGCGCGTCGGCCACCGGCTTGTCCCGGCCATCTTCATCGCCATCGGCGTGGTCATCCTGGCCACCTCGGGCGTCCTGCCCCACCTGCTCGGCCTGCTGCGCTGACCGGGCCGCCGCCGACGCGCGTCGCCACCCCGCGGGGCCGGAAACCGGCGGCGCAGCCGCCGCGGTCCGCTCAGGCCAGCTCGACCAACTCGAGCAGGTCGTCGCTCCAGGCGTCCTCGTCGCCGTCGGGGAGCAGGATGGCGCGGTCGGGCTTCAGCGCCATGACCGCGCCGGGGTCGTGGGTGACCAGCACGATCGCGCCCGGATAGCGGGCGATGGCGTCGAGCACCTGTTCCCGGCTGACCGGGTCGAGGTTGTTCGTCGGCTCGTCGAGCAGCAGCACGTTCGCCCCGGAGCAGACCAGGGTGGCCAGCGCGAGCCGGGTCTTCTCGCCGCCGGAGAGCACTCCGGCCGGCTTGTCCACGTCGTCGCCGGAGAACAGGAACGCCCCGAGGATCTTCCGCAGGTCGGTGTCGGTCTGCTCGATGGCGGCGCTGCGCATGTGCTCCAGCACCGTCCGCTCCACGTCGAGCGTCTCGTGCTCCTGCGCGTAGTAGCCGAGCCGCAGGCCGTGGCCGGCGTGCACCCCGCCGGTGTCCGGCTCCAGCAGGCCGCCGAGCATCCGCAGCAGGGTGGTCTTGCCGGCGCCGTTGAGCCCCAGGATGGCCACCCGGGAGCCCCGGTCGACCGCCACGTTCACGTCGGTGAAGATCTCCAGCGAGCCGTACGACTTCGACAGGCCGGTCGCGGTGAGCGGGGTCTTGCCGCACGGGGCCGGGTTCGGGAAGCGCACCTTCGCCACCCGGTCGGAGACGCGTACCTCCTCCAGGCCGGAGATCAGCTTCTCGGCCCGCCGGGCCATGTTCTGCGCGGCGACGGTCTTGGTGGCCTTGGCCCGCATCTTGTCGGCCTGCGCCATCAGCGCGCCGGCCTTCTTCTCGGCGTTGGCCCGCTCCCGGCGGCGGCGCCGCTCGTCGGTCTCGCGGGCCTCCAGGTACGCCTTCCAGCCCAGGTTGTAGACGTCGACCACGGAGCGGGTGGCGTCGAGGAACCACACCTTGTTGACCACCGACTCCAGCAGCGAGCCGTCGTGGGAGATCACGATCAGGCCGCCCTTGTGGTTGGCGAGGAAGCTGCGCAGCCAGGTGATCGAGTCGGCGTCGAGGTGGTTGGTCGGTTCGTCGAGCAGCAGGATGCCGCCGCCGTTCTCGCCCGCGTCGCGGAACAGGATCCGGGCCAGTTCGATGCGACGGCGCTGACCGCCGGAGAGCGTGCCGATGGTCTGGGCGAGCGCCCGGTCCGGCAGGCCGAGGTTGGCGCAGATCCGGGCGGCCTCGGCCTCGGCCGCGTACCCGCCGAGCGAGGCGAACTGGTCCTCCAGCGCGCCGTAGCGACGGACCATCCGGTCGTCGGCGCCGTCGGCGAGCTTCTCCTCGATCTCCTTCATCTGGGCCATCAGCACGTCCAGGCCCCGGGCGGAGAGCACCCGGTCGCGGCCGGTGACCTCCAGGTCGCCGGTGCGCGGGTCCTGCGGGAGGTAGCCGATGGCGCTGCGCCGGTCGATCTGCCCGGAGTACGGCTGGCCTTCGCCGGCGAGCACCTTGAGCGTGGTGGTCTTGCCGGCGCCGTTGCGGCCGACCAGGCCGATCCGGTCACCCGGCTGCACCCGCAGGGTGGTGTCGGACAGCAGGATCCGGGCGCCGGCGCGCAACTCCAGGCCGGTGGCAGTGATCATGTCGGAGAAACTCGCTCTCGGGGTCTGGAAGGGCTGACTCAGGGCACGCGAAAGCGCCGGCGAGCACGAGGCCCGTCGGCGCGGGGCGGTTCAGCCTTCGCAGAGCAGCACGGGTCAAGTGTACCGGGCGCCGCCCGGCCGCCCCGCCGGATTACCGATCAAGATCATCGGGTACCGAAACGCCGTCCGGACCCGGTCCGGTACCGCAACCACCAAAACGGATCAGACGGTGATCGGGGTAGACATGGAGCTGAACGAGAACGCACGGATCGACACCAGCCAGGTGGACGACCGGCGAGGATCCGGCGGGGGCGGCGGGCGGGGCGGCATCCCCATCCCGATCGGCGGCGGCCGGGGCGGCATCGTCGGCCTCGTCATCGCCGTGCTCGTCGCGCTCGTCGGCGGCGGCTTCGGCCTGAACGCGGCCACCAGCGGCGGCGACGAGCCGCAGGGTGACAACACGTCGCTGGAGCAGAAGTGCTCGGCCGACGACGCGCTCCAGCAGCTCGACTGCCGCAACGCGCTCTACGTCAACTCCATCCAGGCGTACTGGCAGAAGGCCCTGCCCGAGGCGTTCGGCGAGCAGTACCGCCCGTCCCGGACGGTGTTCTTCAGCCAGGGCGTCAACACCGCCTGCGGGCAGGCCGACTCCGGCGTCGGCCCGTTCTACTGCCCCGCCGACGACCTGGTCTACATCGACCTCACCTTCTACCAGGTGCTCGCCCGGCAACTCGGGGCCGAAGGTGAGTTCGCCCAGCCGTACGTGCTCGCCCACGAGTACGGCCACCACGTGCAGGACCTGCTCGGCACCGAGGCCCAGATGCGTCGCCAGCAGCAGCGCGACCCGGACAACGCGAACGCGCTCTCGGTGAAGCTGGAGTTGCAGGCCGACTGCTACGCCGGCGCCTGGGCGAAGAACGCCACCGGCACCGCCGACTCCGGCGGCCAGAAGATCTTCACCAGCATCAGCGAGCAGGACATCCAGCAGGCAATCGACACCGCCGAGAAGATCGGTGACGACGCCATCTCCGATCGGGCCAACCGGCCGGTGAACCCGGACGAGTTCACCCACGGCTCGTCCGCGCAGCGCAAGGAGTGGTTCACCCGGGGCTACTCCACCGGCGACCCGAAGTCCTGCGACACCTTCAGCGCGCCGCTGTGACGACGGCGGGTGGGGCGGTCTGACCCCTGTTCCTCCGCAACAGGCACGCTACGGGCCCGGTCGTTTCGGCGACCGGGCCCGTAGCGCGTTACGCAGGAGCGGTGTTCAGACCCGCTGCCAGAGCGCCGGCACGGTGGGCGGCTCCCAACCCGACTGCGCGGTGTGGCCCTGGAGGCAGCGGTAGGACACCCCGGCGTAGCTCACCGTCGCCCCCGCCGCGTACGCGGTGCCGACCTGCCAGGTCGTGCCGCCCGGCGGGTTGCCGGTCGGGGTGGGCGTGGGGGTCGGCCCGGGGCCGCCGGTGGTGACCAGGCTCAGCCCGTACGCCGCCAGGATCGCGTTGACCGGCTGGAAGTACATCGTCCCGCCGGTGCTGCAGTTGCCGGAGCCACCCGAGGTGACCCCCTGGGCCTGGGCGCCGGAGAGCCACGAACCGCCGGAGTCGCCGGGCTCGGCACAGGCGTTGCTCCGGGTGAGCCCGCTCACCGTGCCCTCCGGATAGGTCACCGAGGCGTTCTTCTGCTGGATGGTGCCGCAGCGCCACCCGGTGGTGGAACCGGACCGGCAGACCGCAGCGCCCACGGCGGCCTCGGTGCTGCCGGCCACCGCCACCGTTCCGCCGCGGTAGTCGTTCACCAGTCCGCGCGGGGTGTTCCCGGCGTCCACCTGCACCCAGGCGTAGTCCCGGCCGGGGAACGTGGAGCCGCGTACCGTGCCGCCCGGTTGCGAGGTGCGGGCCCCGACCCGTCCGCAGTGTCCGGCGGTGACGAAACCGCCGTTCACCGAGAACCCGATCGAGCACCGGCTGCTGCCGGTGTAGTAGGCGTTGCCGCCGATCACGTCGGCGTACGGCTTCGGGGCCTCCGTGCTGACCTGGACCCGCAGCGCACCGCCCGGCAGCCCGGCGGCGGTGGCGAAGGACCGGGCCGCAGCCGTGCCGCCGTCCCGGGCGAGGACCACGACGGCGTTGCCGGGAAGGTCGGCGTACCAGCCGACGACGGCGGCCGGCGCGGCGGCGGCCCTGCGGTTCAGCCGGTCGACAGCCCCGTCCAGGGCACGCTCGGTGTACGTCACCGGGACCGGGACCGCGCCGAGGTTACGCACCGAATCTGCGTCGGCGGCGCTGGTGACGCCGACCGAGACGGTGGCGCCACCGTCGGCGACCCAGGTGCCGCCGTAGCGGGCGCCGAGGGTCGCCCGCAGCACCTGCTGCACCCGGCCGGCCCGGTCGTCGACGTCGAGGCGGGCGCGGGCCTGGGCCGGGGTCAGCCGCAGATCCCGTTGCAGGGCGGCGAACATCTCGGGGGCGACGCCGTCGGGGGCGGCGAGCGGGGCGGTGGACGCGGGGGCGGGTTCGGCACTGGCCTGGGCGGTCAGGGCCACGGTCAGCACCAGGGCGGCGGCACTCAGGGTAGTTGCCGCCACGGTGACTGTTCGTCGGAGCATGGGGGTCTCCTCGCGGTCAGGACAATGTGGGAGATCGAAGCGACCGGGCACGAGCAGGCACGCAGTGCCGTGCGACAGCCGCCCCGGCGGTGCGCTACTAGAGAGAAAACAATTGTTGTTAACTCTGTTGCCATCACCGTAGGTTAGACATACGACGCCGTCAATACAGGTGTCGGTCGATCAGAGTCCGCCCTCGTCAGCGCAGGGAGCTGCCCGTGTCCCCGTCGCGCAAGCCCGACCCGGCCGTCCACCGGACCCCGTCGGTCCGATCACGACAGACCGTCGACGGTCGGTCGCCGGCGCTGCCCCGGCACAACCTGGCGGTGCCCACGCCGGACAAGCTGCCCTTCGCCGTCGGCAGCTTCGACGAGATCGGCCCGCTGTCCCGCGCCGGCTTCCCGCACCGGCACACCTTCTACGAGCTGGTGTACGTGACCCACGGCCGGGCGGCGCACGTCATCGACCTCGAAACCCACCACGTCCGGCCGCCGCACCTGTTCGTCGTCACGCCCGGCCAGGTGCACCACTGGCGGGACCAGCACGACCTGCGGGGGCACGTGCTGCTCTGCGACGCCGAGTTCCTGCTGACCTTCCCGGCGGACCGCGACGCGCTGCACCGCTCGGGCCACCGCTCCTGGCGCCCCCGCGACACCGCCCAGGCGAGGAGGATCGCCACCCTGCTGCGCTGGACGACCACCGAGTACCGCCGGGGCGGACCGGGCCGGGAGAGCACCCTGCGGGCCTACCTGCACCTCCTGCTCACCGAGGTGCTCCGGTCCCGCCCGACACTGCCGGCCCCCGGCCCCGCCCCCGACGCCGGCACCTGCCACCACCGGGCCGCCGAGACGGCCCGTCGCTTCGAGGAACTGCTCGCCGAGCCGGACCTGGTCGGCGAGCCGCCCCGCGCGTACGCCCGCCGGATGGGCGTGTCGGTGCGCCACCTCAACGACGCGGTGCCGCTGGCCACCGGAACCACCCCGGCCCGGCTGATCCGCCGCGCCCGGGTACTGGAGGCGAAACGCCTGCTCACCGGGACCGACCTCACCGTGGCCACGATCGCCGACCGGCTCGGCTTCGCCGACCCCGCGTACTTCTGCCGTTTCTTCCGTCGCGAGGCCGGTGACTCCCCCGGCGCGTTCCGGCGGCACGGTGGAAAACACCACGATCCCGCCCTTCCGCACATCGACACGCCCTGATGCCTGTCAATAGCGTCGAGTCGCCAGCCGCGCCGGCCCGGAGCTCCGGGACCGCACGGCCGACTGGGCCAGGACATCCGCCCCCACGAGGAGGAACGTCATGAACGGTGCAGACAGCGACGCGCAGGAGCTGGGCGACCGTCCGCAAAGCGGCGTGACACGCAAGAGCGTGCTGAGGGCGGCGGCGCTGGCTCTGCCCGCCCCGTTCCTCGTCGCCGGGGCCGCGCAGGCGGTGGGTGCGGCGGCGGGCGCCCCGGCATCGACGCCACCGCTCACCCCGTACTGCGACGACGGCGACGACCCGACGCCGCCGCAGATGGAGGGCCCCTACTTCAAGCCGAACTCACCGCGGCGCGCCTCGCTCGTCGAGGCCGGCACCGTCGGCACCCGGCTCACCGTCGCCGGCCACGTGTTCGGGCTGGACTGCCGGCCGATCCCCAACGTGCTGCTGGACTTCTGGCAGGCGGACGCCAACGGCGGATACGACAACACCGGCTACCGCATGCGCGGCCACCAGTTCACCGACGCCTCGGGCGCGTACCGGCTCAGCACGATCGTGCCGGGTCTCTATCCCGGGCGGACCCGGCACATCCACGTCAAGGCGCAGGCACCGAACCGGCCGGTGCTCACCACCCAGCTGTACTTCCCCGGCGAACCCCGCAACAACACCGATCCGATCTTCGACCCCGAACTGCTGATGACGGTACGCACGGTGAGCGGCGGCCGGGAGGCGACCTTCGACTTCGTCCTCAACGTGACCTCCGGTCCCACGCCCACCCCGACCGGCACCGCCCCCGGCGGAACCTGGGCGCCCGGCACCGTCTACCCCGCCGGTGCCCGGGTCACCTACGGCGGCGTCGGATACCGCTGCCTCCAGGCACACACCGCCCAGCCGGGCTGGGAACCGCCGAACACGCCGGCGCTCTGGGCCCGGGACTGACGCGAGACCGCGACGGACCGGTCGCCCGTCCTCTCACGGGAGGCGGACGGGCGACCGGCGACCGGGTCCGCGACGGGGGCGTGGGGCGGCGGCCACGACAGATCCGGCCGTACGGGCCCACGGCGACGCCTTTGCTCGCGGCTCAGCCCGTGGCGCGGAGTACGGCGACCCGCTCACCGAGCCGCTCCACCTGGTGCAGCCCGTCGCGGAGCAGGTCGAGCGCGTCCCCGGGCCGGCCCCACTGATCCAACCGGTCCGCCAGCAGCAGCACCACCGCCGCCAGCTCGCGGCGTCGCCCGGCCGCCCGATAACCCTCGGCCGCCGCCCGCAGGTGCCGCTCGGCGCCGGGCCGGTCGTCGGCGTCAGCCCGCAGCAGGCCACGCACCCGGTCGGCGCGGGCCGCCACCACCGCGTCGCCGCCCAGAGCCGGTGGTCGTGCCGGCACCGCTCGGTGAGAATCGGCGGCGTCGCACAGCAGCGCCTCCGCACGCTCCGGCTGCCCCAGCGCGTGGTAGACCTCGGCCAGTTCCACGCCGATCTCCCGGGCCGGCGTCGGCTGCCCGGCATCCGCCAGCGCCGCGTGCGCCGTCGCCAGGTCGGCGAGAGCACCGGCCAGGTCGCCGGCCGCCCGTCGCCCCTGGCCCCGGGCCCGGTGGCAGCACGCCAACTGCACCCTCATGGCGACCTGCCGGGCCGCCTGACGGGCCTGTTCCGCGGCGACGGCGGCCTCCGCCGTCCGTCCCGAGGCGAGCAACGAGCCCGCGACGGTCAGGTGCAGATCGGCCACCCGGGCCGGCGCGGCCAGCACCGCCAGCGCCAGGGACTGCCCGGCGGCCTCCGCCGCCGCCTCCTCCTCGCCGAGCGCGACATGGCAGAGCGCCAACTCCGCGTGCAGGATCAACAGGGTCGACGGATCCGGATAGCCGTCCCGCGCCAACGCGTCCCGCGCCTCGGTGAGCAGGTAGCGGGCGTACCGGGGATCACCCGCGTGGTACACCACCGCGGCACGGCCGGCCGCCGCCTCGGCGCGTACGTGCCCCGGCGCCCCGGCCAGCAGTGCCTCCGCCCGGTCCACCTCGGCCGACGCGACGTCGGGATCGTCGCGACGCAACGCGACACCGGCCAGACCGAGCCGGGCACGCGCCTCCAGGACCCGTTCGTCCAGCTCGGCGGCGGCCTCGGCCACCTCCCGGCAGACGGCGGACGCCTCGTCGGTGGACCCGGCCAGATCCGCGCCGACCAGCCTGAGTCGCAGGCGCACCACGTCGGCCGGTGAACGGCCGGTGGTCAGGTCAGCCGACGTGACCCCGAGCCGCTCGGCGAAGTGGGCGACGGCGTCGGCGGAGGGCACCCGGCGACCACCCTCCACCGCGGAGACGTAGGCCGCCGTGTACCGGGGCTCGGCCAGGGCGCGCTGGGTGAGCCCTCGTGCCGCCCGCAGCCGCTGAAGGCGTACGCCCAACCCGCCGGCCCCCGCCACGACACGCTCCGGTCGGGTCACGACAGGCGCTCCGCCGCACGCAGGCCACGACGGAGCACCGCCGCCGCCTCGGCCCGCTCCGCCCGGGCCAGCAACAGCTCGGCGAGATGGCGGCAGGTGATCACCACGTCCCCCATCAGGCCGGCCCGCTCGTACCGGTCGACCGCCCGCAGCAGCAGCCGCCGGGCCTGGTCGTCGTCGCCCTGGGCGGCCCGCACCAGCCCGCGTACCCGGTCGGCCTCGGCCATGATCTCCCGGTGGTCGCTGGCGGCCGCCGTCCGGGCCGCCTCCTCGGCCAGCTCACCCGCCTCGGCCAGGGCACCCTCCCGCCGGCGGGCCTCGGCCAGTTCCAGGGTCGCCCCGGCGTGGTCGAGCACCGCGCCGACGGCGCCCAACGTCTCCCGGGCGCGCCGCAACTCCGTCCCCGCCTCCCCCGGCCGCCCGGCCCGCAGCAACACGTAACCACGGGCCCACTGGCACAGGGCCACCTCACGGGTGAGCCCCAGCTCGGTGTAGCGGCGACCGGCCTCCCTCAGGTGCCGGTCCGCCTCGTCCAGCTCGCCGTCGCGGCGCAACTGCCCGACGGTGGCGTGGAACTGCGCCACCCACTCCCGGTTGGTCACCCGGGTGAGCAGGGGTGACACCTCCCGCTCCAACCGCCGGGCCCGATCGCGCCAGCTCAGTTCGAGGAACGTGTACATCAACGCGTTGGTCAGCCGCAGCTCGGCGTCGGCGTCGGCCGGCGGGGCCGCCCGCAGGGCACGCAGCCCGCCCTCCAGGATCGCCACCGCCCGCGGCGCGTCCCCGGCGACCAGCAGGCAGTACGCCTGCCGGGCCAGCACCGCCGCGTGCAGCGCCGGGCACCCGTCGGGCAGCCCCTCGGCCAGCTCGTCGTACCGGGCGGCGGCATCCTCGGTCAGGCCACGGTGCAGTTGGGCCTCCGCCAGTTGATACCCGGCCCAACCGGCCAGTTCGGACAGTCGGTAGCGATCCGCCCGGCCGCGTATCCCGGTCAGCGCCCGCTCGGCGGCGTCCAACCGGCCCGCCGAGAGGTCCCGGCGGGCCGCTGCCAGTTCGGCGGCGAGCTGAGCGGTCGCGTTCGCCGGCCGGCCGTGGCGCAGGTCGTCGACCGGCAGCCCGAGCCGGTCGGCGAAGTAGGCCAGTGCCTCGGGGCTGGGCGCGCGGGCGCCCGACTCCACGGCGCCCAGGAACGCCCGGGTGTAGCGGGAACCGACGATCTGCTGCTGGGTCAGGCCCCGGGCCACGCGCAGCCGCCGGATCCGGTGGCCCAGGCTCTCCGCGGCCAGATCGTCGACGGCCTGCGCGCCGGTGGGACCGGGGTACGGCGGGATTCCGTCGCCCCTGGCGCCAGACACGGTGACGTCGGCCGCGGCCGTCTCCGCCATCCTGGCTCCTTCCACCCTCGCGCCCAGCCTAGTGCGTCCGCCGGACGACGACCGGACCCGATCGGTGCCGTACCCCGCCGGCATCGCCGTGCCCCGTGGTCAGGACGGCACGGGATCACGCACCAGGACCCGGACCGCGCGGGCCCCGGCGATCGCGTCGACCAGCACGGCGCGCCGGGGCTCGGGCACGTCCAGCAGCCGGTCGGCGCGCAGCGCCGCCAGTGGGGCGAGCCGCCGGTCGGCGAGCACGGTGTCCACCGCCCGCCGGTCGCCGCCGCAGACCAGCGCGTCCAACGACGACACCTCCGGCAGCAGCAGTCGTACGGCCAGCTCGGCCGCGTCGCCCAGCGCCGCCTTCGCCTGGTTGTGGCGCCGCCGGGCGAAGCGCTGCTGGGACCAGCCACCGGCGGCGGTACGCCCCTGCACGTAGCGGGTGTCCACCTTGGAGACCACCAGCTCCGCCCCCGCCGCGACGCCCACCGCCACCGCACCCTTGCGGGCGAGCAGCAGGCCGATCCGGCGTGGCGTGGTCGCGGCGGTCACGAAGTCGGGCACGTCCGAGGTGGCCGGTGCGCCGGGCGGGGTGTGCAGCTCGACGGTCGCGCCGTCCGGGGCGGCGAGCAGCAGCCCGTACCCCTGGACGGTGGTGGTGGGCGGGCCGTGCCGGTCGGCGAAGCCCTCGACCCACCGGGCGACCCGACCCGGGTCGACCTCGACCCACCGGCCGCCCCCGGCTGCGGGTCGGCTGCTCATACGCCGAACCTACGGCACCGGACCTCCTGCGGCTCAGCCGGGCAGCAGCATCGCCACCGCGAACGCCGCGCTGATCGTACGCCCACGATCTGTTGACGTCGGCCCGGCCGAGACGCGGTCCGAAGCCCGGTGGGGCATCAAACGATCATGGGTAGCCCCTTGGGAACGCCAGTGGGTGGGGAGGTGGGGCCGGGCAGAATCGAGCGCGGTACCCGTACGGGTACCGCGCTCGACGAGGACCTGACCGGGATCGGGTCAGACGTTGAAACCGAGGGAACGGAGCTGGTCGCGTCCCTCATCGGTGATCTTGTCCGGTCCCCACGGTGGGAGCCACACCCAGTTGATCCGCATGTCGTCGACCAGGCCGCCACCCGGGCCGGTGGTCAGCGCCTGCCGGGCCTGGTCCTCGATCACGTCGGTCAGCGGGCACGCCGCCGAGGTCAGCGTCATGTCCAGGGTGGCGACGTTGTCGTCGCCGACGTGTACGCCGTACACCAGACCGAGGTCGACCACGTTGATACCCAACTCGGGGTCGACGACGTCCTTCATCGCCTCCTCGACGTCGGCGACGGCGGCCTTACCCCTGGCGGCCGGCGCGGCGTTCTCGGCCGACGCACCGTTCTCGGCCGACGCGGCGGCGGCCGGCGCGGCGTTCTCGGCCGGGGCGGTCACGCCCTCGGTCGCCGGGGTCGCCTCGGTGGCGGTGTCCTCGCTACTCATGCCTCAACCTCCGAAGGGCTCACGCCCACGCCGGCGCGTGCCGCGGCGTCCTTGAACGCCATCCACGGCAACAGCGCACACTTGACCCGGGCGGGGTAGCGGGCGACGCCCGCGAACGCGACCCCGTCACCGAGCACGTCCTCGTCCGGCGTGACCTGGCCACGGCCGGACATCAACTCGACGAACGCCTCGTGCACCCGGAACGCGTCACCCGCGCCCCGGCCCACCAGCAGCTCGTGCAGCACGCTCGCCGACGCCTGGCTGATCGAACAGCCCATGCCGTCGTACGAGACGTCGTGCAGCACCTCGCCGTCGGTCGCCACCCGGACGGTCACCTCGTCACCACAGGTCGGGTTGACGTGGTGCGCCTCGGCGACCCGGGTGCCCGTGGCGTCCGGGTCGCGCAGGCCGCGGCCGTGCGGGTGCTTGTAGTGGTCCAGGATGATCTCCTGGTAAAGAGATTCAAGCTGCATCAGGCTGAACTCCCGTCGATCCGCGGGCTCCTGCGTCGCCGCTCACTCGAACACCTTCCGCACCTGCTCCAGGCCCACCACCAGGGCGTCGATCTCCTCGGTGGTGGTGTAGAGGTAGAACGAGGCCCGCGTCATGGCCGGCACGCCGTACCGGGTGCACACCGGCTTGGCGCAGTGGTGGCCGACCCGCACCTGCACGCCGAGCGAGTCGAGCACCTGCCCGACGTCGTGCGGGTGGATGTCGCCGAGGGCGAACGAGATGGTGCCGCCCCGGCCCACCGGCACGGTCGGCCCGAAGATCCGCAGGCCGGGCACCGTGGCGAGGGCGTCCAGCGCGTACGCCGTCAGCTCCTTCTCGTGCCACTGGATGGCCCGCATCCCGATGCCGGTGAGGTAGTCGACGGCCGCACCGAGCGCGACCGCCTCGGCGATCGGCGGAGTGCCCGCCTCGAACCGGGCCGGCGGCGCGGCGAACGTCGACCGTGCCATGCTGACCGTCTCGATCATCGACCCGCCGCCGAACACCGGGGGCATCGCCGCGAGCAGCTCCGAGCGGCCCCAGAGCACGCCGATGCCGGTCGGGGCACACATCTTGTGCCCGGTGAAGACGATGAAGTCGGCGTCGTAGTCGACCACGTCCATCGGCATGTGCGGCACCGACTGGGAGCAGTCGAGCAGCAGCAGCGCCCCCACCTCGCGGACCCGCGCGGTGATCCGCGCGGTGGCGTTGACCGTGCCCAGGATGTTGGACATGTGCACCAGCGAAACGATCTTCGTCCGCTCGGTGACCAGGTCCTCCAGCCCCGACTCGTCCAGCCGCCCCTGGTCGGTGACCGGGAACCAGCGCAGGGTCGCGCCGGTACGCTCGCAGAGCAGCTGCCACGGGACGATGTTCGAGTGGTGCTCCATCTCGGAGATCACCACCTCGTCACCGGGGCCGAGCCGGAACCGGTCGTCCGTCCCGTGGGACGGAGCACCCGGCGCGGAGGCGTCGGGTCGCAGCGAGGCGTTGGAGAACGCGTACGCGACGATGTTGATCGCCTCGGTGGAGTTCTTCGTGAACACCACCTCGTCCACGCTGGGCGCGTTGATGAACGCGGCGATCTTCGCCCGCGCGCCCTCGTACGCCTCGGTGGCCTCGGTGCCCAGGGTGTGCACCGAGCGGGACACGTTGGCGTTGTGCATCGCGTAGTGCTCGCCGAGCACGTCGAGCACCTGCCGCGGCTTGTGCGAGGTGTTGGCGCTGTCGAGGTAGACCAGCCGGTGCCCGTTGATCTCCCGGTCGAGGATCGGGAAGTCGGCGCGCACCTGCGCCACGTCGTAACGCGGCACGTCGTCGTACTGCGGCATCCCCGACGGGATCGCGATGGAAGTCATGTCGGCCGGCCCACCCATTCTCCGAAAGGACTCAGGCCCGTGCAGCGCCGGCTCCGGCGACGTACCGCTCGTAGCCCTCTTCCTCGAGCTTGTCGGCCAGCTCCCGGCCGCCCTGCTCGACGATCCGGCCGGCGACGAAGACGTGCACGAAGTCCGGCTTGATGTAGCGCAGGATCCGGGTGTAGTGGGTGATCAGCAGCAGCCCGGTGTCGCCGGTGTCGCGGACCCGGTTCACGCCCTCGCTGACCACCCGCAGCGCGTCCACGTCGAGGCCGGAGTCGGTCTCGTCGAGGATGGCGATCTTCGGCTTGAGCAGCTCCAGCTGCACGATCTCGTGCCGCTTCTTCTCGCCGCCGGAGAAGCCCTCGTTGACGTTGCGCTGGGCGAACGCCGGGTCCATCTGGAGGCGCTGCATGGCCCCGCGCAGTTCGCCACCCCAGGTGCGCAGCTTGGGCGCCTCGCCGTCGATGGCGGTCTTGGCGGTCCGCAGGAAGTTCGCCACCGAGACGCCGGGGACCTCGACCGGGTACTGCATGGCCAGGAAGAGGCCGGCGCGGGCCCGCTCGTCGACGGACAGGGCCAGCACGTCCTCGCCGTCGAGGGTCACCGTGCCGCCGGTGATCTCGTACTTGGGATGGCCGGCGATCGAGTAGGCCAGGGTGGACTTGCCCGAGCCGTTCGGTCCCATGATCGCGTGGGTCTCCCCCGACTTAACCGTCAGGTTCACCCCATCGAGGATCGGCTTGAGCTCACCCTCGGGCAGCTTGACCGACACCTTCAGGTCACGGATCTCCAGGGTGCTCATTATCGGGTCACTCCATTGCTCGACGTCGGGCGGCCGTCGGCGCCCACGGGAAGGTAGATGTCGCCGTCGCGGACTTCGACGGGATAGACGGGAACGGGTTCGGTGGCGGGCAGCCCGGTCGGCTCGCCGGTCCTCAGGTCGAAACGGGATCCGTGCAGCCAGCATTCCAGCGTGCAGCCCTCGACCTCACCCTCGGAGAGGGGGACCGCGGCGTGCGAGCACTCGTCGTAGATGGCGTAGAAGGCGCCGTCCTCGCCGTGCACCAGTGCGATCGGGGTGCCGTCGACGTCCGCGCTGACCACGGTGCCCTTCGGCACGTCCTCGGTGGAGCAGAGGCGGATCATCAGGCGCCGGCCTTGGTGAGTCGGGCCTCGATGGCGTCCCCCAGGCGCTCACGCAGCGACTCGACCGGGATCTTGTTGATCAGCTCGGCGAAGAAGCCGCGGACCACCAGGCGCCGCGCCTCGGCCTCCGGGATCCCCCGGGCCATCAGGTAGAACAGCTGCTCGTCGTCGAAGCGGCCGGTCGCACTCGCGTGCCCGGCGCCGGCGATCTCGCCGGTCTCGATCTCCAGATTGGGTACGGAGTCCGCCCGCGCGCCGTCGGTCAACAGCAGGTTCCGGTTGATCTCGTACGTGTCGGTGCCGGTCGCCTCGGCGCGGATCAGCACGTCGCCCACCCAGACGGTACGCGCGCTCTCGCCCTGTAGGGCACCCCGGTAGCCGACGTAGCTGCGGCAGTCCGGCACGGTGTGGTCGACCAACTGGCGGTGCTCCAGGTGCTGACCCGAGTCGGCGAAGTAGAGGCCGTACAGCTCGGCCTCGCCGCCCCGGGCCGTGTACTCCACCGAGGTGTACTGCCGGACCAGGTCGCCGCCGAGGGAGACCTGGACGTGCACCACCTTGGCGTCCCGGCCCAGCTTGATCTTCAGGTGCTGGGCCTGCACCGCGTCGTCGTCCCACTCGGCGAGGGTGACCAGGGTCAGCTTCGCCCCGTCGGCCACGTTCACCTCGACGTTGTCGGCCAGGGTGCCGCTGTCCACGTACCGCAGCACGAGGACCGACTCGGAGAGCGCGCCGACGTCGACGAAGGTGTGCGCGAAGGCCACCACCTCCGACGGCCCGCCGTGCACGGTGACGATCACCGGCTCGGCGACCACCGCCTCCCGGGCCACCTCGACCAGCAGGCCGAGATCCGACTCGCCGTAGGCGCGCGCGCTGATCCGGTCGACCGGGGTCAGGACGCTGCCCCGGCGCGGGTCGTCCTTCGCCAGGCTCCCGATACGGACGCCCTCGGGCAGCTGCCCGTACTCGTGGGCGGGCCAGTGGGCCGACTCGTCGGAGACTGCGCCGTCGAGCAGGCCGCGCAGCCGCTTCAGCGGGGTGAAACGCCACTCCTCCTCCAGGCCGGTGAGGGCCGGGAAGTCGGCGACGTCGTACGAGCGGAGCGCCTGCGACTTGGTGCTGGGCGGCGCGGAAGCCTGGGTAGTCATCTCTTCCTTGGTCTGGTCTGCGATTGGTCGGAGGGTCGGTCGGGCTGGTCACAACGCGGCGCGACGGGTCCGGGCCGCGCGGGGACCGGGCGGGGTCAGCCGACCGCGCCCTCCATCTGGAGCTCGATCAGGCGGTTGAGCTCCAGGGCGTACTCCATCGGAAGCTCCTTGGCGATCGGCTCGATGAAGCCGCGCACGATCATCGCCATCGCCTCGTCCTCGCTCAGGCCCCGGCTCATCAGGTAGAAGAGCTGGTCGTCGCTGATCTTGGAGACGGTGGCCTCGTGCCCCATCGACACGTCGTCCTCGCGGATGTCGACGTACGGGTAGGTGTCCGAGCGGGAGATGGTGTCGACCAGCAGCGCGTCGCACTTGACCGTGCTCCGGCTGCTGTGCGAACCCTCCAGCACCTGGACCAGGCCGCGGTAGGACGTGCGTCCGCCGCCCCGGGCGATCGACTTGGAGATGATGGTGGAGGAGGTGTGCGGCGCGGCGTGCACCATCTTGGCGCCCGCGTCCTGGTGCTGGCCCTCGCCGGCCATGGCCACCGAGAGCACCTCGCCCTTGGCGTGCTCGCCGGTCATGTAGACCGCCGGGTACTTCATGGTGACCTTGGAGCCGATGTTGCCGTCGACCCACTCCATGGTCGCGCCCTCGTGGCACACGGCGCGCTTGGTGACCAGGTTGTAGACGTTGTTCGACCAGTTCTGGATGGTCGTGTAGCGACACCGGGCGTTCTTCTTGACGATGATCTCCACGACCGCGCTGTGCAGCGAGTCGGAGGAGTACAGCGGCGCGGTGCAGCCCTCGACGTAGTGCACGTACGCGCCCTCGTCGACGATGATCAGCGTCCGCTCGAACTGGCCCATGTTCTCGGTGTTGATCCGGAAGTAGGCCTGCAACGGGATCTCCACCTGCACGCCCTTCGGCACGTAGATGAACGAGCCGCCGGACCACACGGAGGTGTTCAGCGCGGCGAACTTGTTGTCGCCGACCGGGATCACCGTGCCGAAGTACTCCTTGAAGACGTCCTCGTGCTCGCGCAGCGCGGTGTCGGTGTCCAGGAAGATGACACCCTGCTCCTCAAGGTCCTCACGGATCTTGTGGTAGACGACCTCGGACTCGTACTGCGCCGCGACACCGGCGACCAGCCGCTGCTTCTCCGCCTCGGGGATGCCCAGCCGGTCGTAGGTGTTCTTGATGTCCTCGGGCAGGTCCTCCCAGCTGGTGGCCTGCTTCTCCGTGGACCGCACGAAGTACTTGATGTTGTCGAAGTCGATCCCGGTGAGGTCGGCGCCCCAGGCCGGCATCGGCTTACGACCGAACAGCCGCAGGCCCTTGAGCCGCAGGTCGAGCATCCAGGCCGGCTCGCTCTTCTTGGCCGAGATGTCCCGTACCACCGCCTCGTTGAGGCCACGCTGGGCAACCGACCCGGCGACGTCGGAGTCGGCCCAGCCGTACTCGTAACGGCCCAGGGCGGCAAGCTGCTCTTCCTGGGTCAGGGGCTGGACGATCTGCTCGGTCATCTATCTGTCCTCACAGTGGTGACGGTCTTGGCGGACTGGACGCGCCTCGGCTGGGTCGGGATGTGCGTGGTGCACACCCCGTCGCCGTGCGCGATGGTGGCCAGGCGCTGCACGTGGGTGCCGACCAGGCGGGAGATCACCGCGGTCTCGGCCTCGCACAGCTGGGGAAACTCGGCGGCCACGTGCGCCACCGGGCAGTGGTGCTGGCAGAGCTGGCCGCCGGAGGCGATCGTAGACGCGTTCGCAGCGTAACCCTCGGCGGTCAGCGCCCCGGCGAGCGCCTCGGCCCGCGCGAGCGGGTCGTCGCCGGCGTCCTCCATGGCGGCCTGGCAGCGGGTCTCCAGGGCGGCGACCTGATCGGTGGCGAACGCCTCCACCGCCGTCGAGCCGCCGTTGCGCGCGATCCAACGCAGCGCGGCGGTGGCCATGTTGTCGTAGTGGTGGGTGCCGCAGCGGCCCCGGGCCGCGTCGGTCAGCACGAACACCTTCGCCGGCCGGCCCCGACCCCGGTGGCCGCGGATGGTCTGGTCGCGGGCGAGCACGTCACCGTCGGCGAGCATCGCGTCGAGGTGCCGGCGGATCGCGGCCGGGCTGAGCCCGAGCGCCGAACCGAGCTGCCCGGCGGTGGTCGCACCCCGCTCCAGCAGCAGCTGGGTGACCCGGTCACGGGTGGAGAGATCCGCGACGGACGCGGACTGACCGGCGGCCGGGGCGACCGCCGGCTGGAGCCTGGAGAGCGCCGCCGCGTTTTTCACAACGCCAACGTTACGTAATTCACCCGGGACCCGCAAACCCGGGGCCCGGTGATCCGAACCACCGCACGGACGGAGTCACCCGATCGCGCTCAACTACGATGCGTAGGATTTGCGCCGTGATGCGATCCGTCCGGTTCCCGGTCTCCACCGCTCTGCTGCGCCGTCTCGCGCTCGCCTCGATCATCGCGAACGTGGGCATCGTCGTCACCGGCGGGGCCGTCCGCCTCACCAGCTCCGGCCTCGGCTGCCCCACCTGGCCCCGGTGCACCGACGAGTCGTACGTGGCGACCGCCGAGATGGGCATCAACGGGGCGATCGAGTTCGGCAACCGCCTGCTCACCTTCGCGGTCGGCATCATCGCGCTGGCGGTGCTGGTGGCCGTGCTGCTGCACCGCCCCCGGCGCCGGGAACTGGTCCCGCTCGCGGTCGCCGTGCTCTTCGGCATCCCGGCCCAGGCGGTCGTCGGCGGCATCACCGTGCTCACCAACCTCAACCCGTGGGTGGTCGGCCTGCACTTCCTCGCCTCGATGCTGGTGATCGCCGCCGCGTACGCGCTGTGGCGGCGGATCAAGGATCCGGCGGGCCCGGCGGTGGCCGTCGTGCCGGCCCCGCTGCGGACCCTGGCCGCGCTCACCACCGTGGTCAGCGCGGCCGTACTGGTGATCGGCACCTGGGTCACCGGCAGCGGCCCGCACGCGGGCGACCACGGCGCCGCCCGCAACGGGCTCGACCCGGAGACGATCTCCCAGGTGCACGCCGACAGCGTCTTCCTGCTGATCGGCCTCTCCGTGGCGCTGGTCTTCGCCTTCCGCGCGGTCGGCGCGCAGCGGGCCGCCCGGGCCGCGGTGGTGCTGGTCGCGGTGGAGCTGGGTCAGGGCCTGATCGGCTTCGTGCAGTACTTCACGAACCTGCCGGCGCTGCTGGTGGGCGCGCACATGCTGGGTTCCTGCCTGGTGCTGCTGGCCACCCTCTCGATGCAGTGGTCCACCCGCGAGCGGCACCCGGTCGGGTCGACCCCGACTCCGTACCCCGTCGACCGCGCCGTCCCGGTCGCCGCCTGACGACGGTCCCGCCGGCCGCCGGCCCCGCAGCCTGCCCACCCTGAGGGCATTCAGCCCCGCAGCCCGACGGCGGCAGGCCCCGGAGCCGGTCAGCCGGCAGCGCGGCCCAGCTGGGCGAGGATCGCGTCGGCCAGGCGGTCGGCGGCTCCGGTGGCGTGGGCGAGGAACAGCGACGGCTCGGTGAGTTCCAGCTCCACCAGGACCGGCGCGCCGTCCGGGCCCGGGATCAGGTCCACCCGGGCGTAGAGCAGCCGCCCTGGCCCGCCGGGCACCGCCGCGAGGGCCCGGTCCGCCACCGCCAGCTGCGCCGGGGTGGCGGTGCGGGCGGTGACCTCCTCGGGCCTGTGCAGCCCGTCGAGGCCGAGGTCCGGGCCGGTCAGCATCGGGCCCTTGCGGATGGCGTGGCTGAACGTCGGGCCGTCCGGCCCGGCCACGAAGAGCAGCGCCGTCTCGCCGGCCGTGTCGACCGCGTCGAGGTACGGCTGCACCATGGCCAGCCGGCCCGCGGCCGACAGCCGCCGCACGTGCGCCCTGGCCAGTTCCCGGTGTTCCGGGTCGGCCAGGTCGTAGCGGCCGGTGTCCTGGCTGCCCGCGCTGACGGCCGGCTTGACGACGTACTCGCCACGGGTGGCGGGCGGTCGCCAGCTCTCCCCCGGTGCGATCCAGGACGTCGGCACGGTGGGCACCCCGGCCGTGGACAGCTCGCCCAGGTAGCGCTTGTCGGTGTTCCAGCGCACCACGTCGGCCGGGTTGGCCAGGGCGGGGACTTCCGACGCCCAGGCGACGAACTCGTCGCGCCGCAGCGCGTAGTCCCACGGTGAGCGGAGCACCGCCAGGTCGTACGCCCGCCAGTCGGCGGTCGGCTCGGCCCAGTCCACCACCTCGACGGTCACGCCCCGGCGCGCCAGCGGGTCGAGCAGCAGCCGGTCGTCGGGATCGAGGTCGGGCAGTTCGGCACAGGTTACGAGAGCGACCCGGGGTTTCCCCCGGGTCGGCTGGTGGTGGTGGGTCAACTTATGTCAACGGGCCATCGTGCGCCGGGCCATCGACCGCCAGAGGTCGTTGCTCGGACGCATCTGGTCCATCAGTTCACGCTCCCAGGCGTTCTCGACGGTGACTCCCGCCTTCGCGCAGGCCTGCCGCGCCACGCCGGTGTCGTCGGCGAACTGGTCGCCCCACACTCCGTCCTCGCCCACGAGGACGATGCGCGCGCCACGCTTGCCGACGTACTCGATGACCGCCTTCGCCCCGCCGTGACCGGCGGCGAACGACTTGATGCCCGCGACCAGGCCCTGCGGGGCCTGAGCGGCGGCCTGCTCGGCGGTCAGCGTCGTATCGGAACCATCTGCCATGACGCGAAGCGTAAGCAGACTTCCACCCGGGCGGGCGAGAACCATGAACCTTTTGTGATACCGATTACCTGCGGGTTTAAGGAAGACCAAAGGCAATTTGCCCAGTTTCATCCGGACTTATGAGTCCAAAACCTCGTCCCGAACCGGTCCCGCTCGGGGCATCCGAGCGGTTCCGGACCCATGCTGATGGTGTCACCGATGTAACAAGAAACCCGGACAAGCCATACACGATGCTGATTTTCCGGCACGACAGCCGGCCAGGGCCGGACCGGGCGGGTCAACCGAGCCGAGCCGCACCGGAATCAGATCAGTGCGTCAAGCGCGACGGCGGCGAAGAGGATGGTCAGGTAGGTCGTCGACCAGTGGAACAGCCGCATCGGCTTGACGGCCTGCCCCCGCGCCACCCGCCGGGCGAGCTTGTGCGCCTCCACCACGAAGATGGCGCCGACCACCGCTGCGGGCACGCCGTAGATCAGGCTCATCCCCAGCGGCCACACGGCCAGCGAGGACGCCACAGTCAGCCAGGCGAAGCCGATGATCTCGGCGTTCACCCGCCGGGTGGAGGCCACCACCGGCAGCATCGGGATGCCGGCGCGGGCGTAGTCGTCCTTGTACTTCATCGCCAGCGGGTAGAAGTGCGGCATCTGCCAGAAGAAGACCACCGCGAAGAGCGCCCACGCGGCCGGGGAGAGCGTCCCGGTCACCGCCGCCCAGCCGATCAGCACCGGCGCCGCCCCGCAGGCCCCGCCCCAGAACGTGTTCGCCGTCGTGGTGCGCTTGAGCCAGAGGGTGTAGACGACGTCGTAGTAGAGGATCGCGGCCAGCGTGAGCCCGGCGGCCAGCAGGTTGGTGAACGCCGCCATCAACGCGACCGACACCGTCGCCAGCACCAGCCCGAAGATCAGCGCGTTGCGCGGCGTCACGGTGTGCGTCGGCAGCGGGCGGCGCTTGGTGCGCCGCATCAACTGGTCGATGTCCCGGTCGATGTAACAGTTGATGACGCTGGCCGCGCCGGCGGCGAGTGAACCGCCGACCAGCACCACGGCCACCAGCCAGAGCGACGGCATGCCGCCGTCCGCGAGCATCATCGCCGGCACCGTGGTGACGAGGAGCAGTTCCACGATCCGCGGCTTGGTCAGCGTCACGTACGCCGCGACCACCGCGCGGATGTCCCGGCGGGCGACCGCCGACGTCTCCGCGGCCGGCACCGGCGGCTGCCCGGCAGAGTTGCTCACGGGGCGCTCGGTGATCATGCTCACGGATTGCCACCTTCCGGCGTCGGCAGGGGAGGTCAGATCGGGTCGGGCCCGGCACGGGCCACACACCGCACCACACACTACGCGTTGTCGTTTTGGCTGCCCGGGCGACCCGACAACGGTGCGGGCCGTCACACCGTCGTGGCGGACCGCCGACCAGCGCGGACCGGTACAGACCTGCATGCAGAGATCCCTGGGCGGACGTTTAGGACCGCTCGATAGGGTCATCAGTGAGGGTTCCGCCCATCTGCCGAGGAGCACAACCATCGTGGCTGCCAACCGACCCGAGCACCCCGCACTCAACTGGTCCGACCTCGACCGCCGGGCCGTCGACACCGTCCGCGTGCTGGCCATGGATGCCGTGGAGAAATCCGGCAACGGCCACCCGGGCACCGCGATGAGCCTGGCGCCCGCGGCCTACCTGCTCTTCAACCGGGTGATCCGGCACAACCCGGCCGACCCGAACTGGCCCGGCCGGGACCGCTTCGTGCTCTCCGCGGGCCACTCCAGCCTCACCCTCTACATCCAGCTCTTCCTCTCCGGCTACCCGCTCGCCCTAGAGGACCTGAAGTCGCTGCGGCAGTGGGGCTCGCTGACCCCCGGCCACCCCGAGCACGGGCACACGCCCGGCGTGGAGACCACCACCGGGCCGCTCGGGCAGGGCCTCGGCAACGCGGTCGGCATGGCGATGGCGGCCCGCCGCGAGCGCGGTCTGTTCGACCCGGAGGCCGAGCCGGGGCGGTCGGTCTTCGACCACGACATCTGGTGCATCGCCTCCGACGGCGACATCGAGGAGGGCATCAGCCACGAGGTCAGCGCGCTCGCCGGGCACCAGCAGCTCGGCAACCTCACGGTGATCTACGACGACAACGAGATCTCCATCGAGGACGACACCCGGATCGCCAAGAGCGAGGACGTGGCGGCCCGCTACGAGGCGTACGGCTGGCACGTGCAGACGGTCGACTGGCGCGCCGGTGACGCCGACCAGGGCGACTACCACGAGGACGTCGAGGCCCTGCACCGGGCGCTGCTGGCGGCGAAGGCCGAGACCGGCCGCCCCTCCTTCATCGCCCTGCGCACCATCATCGGCTGGCCCGCGCCCAACAAGAAGAACACCGGCAAGATCCACGGTTCGGCGCTGGGCGGCGACGAGGTGGCCGCCACCAAGCAGCTCCTCGGCTTCGACCCGGCCCGGTCCTTCGAGGTCGACGAGGAGGTGCTCGGGCACGCCCGCCTGGTGATGGAGCGCGGCGCCCGGGCCGAGCAGGAGTGGACCACGGCGTTCGACGGCTGGGCGAAGGCCAACCCGGAGCGCGCGGCGCTGTACGACCGGATGGCCGGACGGGTCCTGCCGACCGGCTGGACCGAGGCGCTGCCGCAGTTCCCGGCCGACGCCAAGGGCATCGCCACCCGGGCCGCCTCCGGCAAGGTCCTGGAGGCGCTCGCCCCGGTGCTGCCGGAGCTGTGGGGCGGCTCGGCCGACCTGGCGGAGAGCAACAACACCACCATGAAGGGCGAGCCGTCGTTCGTCCCCGCCGTCCACGCCACCAAGGACTTCCCGGGCCACGAGTACGGCCGCACGCTGCACTTCGGCATCCGCGAGCACGCCATGGGCGCGATCCTCAACGGCATCACCCTGCACGGCGGCACCCGCCCGTACGGCGGCACCTTCCTGGTGTTCAGCGACTACATGCGTCCGTCGGTGCGGCTCGCCGCGCTGATGAAGCTGCCGGTGGTCTACGTCTGGACGCACGACTCGATCGGCCTCGGCGAGGACGGCCCCACCCACCAGCCGGTGGAACACCTGACCGCGCTGCGCGCCATCCCGGGCCTGGACGTGGTCCGTCCGGCCGACGCCAACGAGACGGTCTGGGCCTGGCGGCAGGCCCTGGAGCACACCGACCGGCCGACCGCGCTGGCGCTGAGCCGGCAGGCGCTGCCGACGCTGGACCGGTCGACCCTGGCCGGCGCCGAGGGCGTGGCGAAGGGCGGCTACGTGCTGGCCGAGGCGTCCAACGGCAAGCCACAGGTGATCATCGTCGGCACCGGCTCCGAGGTGCAGCTCTGCCTGACCGCGCGCGAGCGGCTGGAGGCCGACGGCACCCCGACCCGGGTCGTCTCGATGCCCTGCCAGGAGTGGTTCTTCGAGCAGGACGAGGCGTACCGGGAGTCGGTGCTGCCCCGTGGGGTAAAGGCACGGGTGAGCGTGGAGGCGGGCATCGCCATGTCGTGGCGCGGCATCGTCGGCGACTGCGGCGAGAGCGTCAGCCTGGAGCACTACGGCGCGAGTGCCCCGCACTCCGTGCTCTTCGAGCAGTTCGGATTCACCCCCGACCGGATCGTGGCCGCCGCGCACGCGGCGTTGACCCGGATGGGCGACATCACCGGTTTCACGACCGGCAACTGAGGGGAGCGTGGACGGTATGACGGACAGGCTGAGTGAACTCACCGCCGCGGGCGTGGCGGTCTGGCTCGACGACCTTTCCCGGGTACGGCTGTCCTCCGGCGGGCTGGACCAGCTCCGCCGGGAGAAGCACGTGGCCGGGGTGACCACCAACCCGACGATCTTCGCCAAGGCACTGGGCGACGCCGACGAGTACGACTGGCAACTGCGCGACCTCGCCACCCGTGGGGTGGAGGTCGAAGAGGCCGTGCGGATGCTCACCACCTACGACGTGCGGTGGGCCTGCGACGTGATGCACCCGTCGTACGAGCGCAGCGCCGGGGTCGACGGCCGGGTCTCCATCGAGGTGGACCCGCGGCTGGCCCACGAGAGCGACAAGACCGTCGCCGAGGCCAAGGCCCTGTGGTGGCTGGTCGACCGGCCGAACCTCTTCATCAAGATCCCGGCCACCGAGGCGGGCCTGCCGGCCATCACCGCCACCCTGGCGGAAGGGATCAGCGTCAACGTCACGCTGATCTTCGGGCTGGACCGCTACTCCCAGGTGATGGAGGCGTTCCTGGCCGGCCTGGAGCAGGCGAAGGCGAACGGGCACGACCTGTCCAAGATCGGCTCGGTCGCCTCGTTCTTCGTCTCCCGGGTCGACAGCGAGGTCGACAAGCAACTGGAGAAGATCGGCTCCGCCGAGGCCAAGGCGCTGCGCGGCAAGGCCGCCGTCGCCAACGCCAAGCTGGCGTACGAGCGCTACGGCGAGGTGTTCTCCTCCGACCGCTGGCAGGCCCTCGCGGACGCCGGCGCCCACCCGCAGCGGCCGCTGTGGGCCTCCACCTCGACCAAGAACCCGGACTACCGGGACGTCATCTACGTCGAGGAACTGGTCGCCCCCGGCACGGTCAACACCATGCCGGAGCCCGTCGTGCACGCGTACGCCGACCACGGCGAGACCCGCGGCGACACCATCACCGGCTCGTACGACGAGGCCCGCAAGGTCTTCGCGGACCTGGAGTCGGTCGGGGTCGACATGGCCGGCGTGATCGAGACCCTGGAGCGCGAGGGCGTGGAGAAGTTCGAGGCGAGCTGGCTGGAGCTGCTCGACGGCGTCCGCAAGTCGCTGTCAGCCGCGGGCCGGGGCACCGGCCACCCGGGCGACGCAGCAAAGGGCAACGCGCGGGCCGCCCAGCAGGCGGGAGGCAACGCGTGAGCGAGCGGAGCGAGCGAACCATCGGGTGCAGTGCGGCGCCTCGCGCCGCCGCAGAGCGAAGCGAGGTCGAGGCGTGAGCGACCTGCTCGCCGGGGCGGTCGAGGCCGCCGCCGGGCTCTCCGTGCACGGGGCCGACACGGTCGACAAGGCAGCTCCCGCCTCCACCCGGGACGCGCTGGTCAACGCCGGCGTGCCGGGCAAGCTGGCCGCGAAGGACCCGACCCTGTGGGGTCCGGACGCCGAGGCCGAGGCGAAGATCCGCCTCGGCTGGGTGGACACCCACCTGCGCAGCCGCGATCTGCTCCCCCAGCTCGCCGAGCTGAGGGCGGAGCTGGCCGACCTGGACCACGTGGTGCTCGCCGGGATGGGCGGCTCCTCGCTGGCCCCCGAGGTCATCGCCCGCACCCTCGGCAAGCAGCTGACCGTGCTCGACACCACCGACCCGGGGCAGGTCCGGGCGGCGCTGGCCGACCGGCTGGAGCGCACCGTGGTCGTGGTGGCCAGCAAGTCCGGCTCGACGGTCGAGACCGACAGCCACCGCCGGGCCTACTGGCAGGCGTTCCTCGACGCGGGGATGACCGAGGCGGAGGCCGGTCGGCACTTCGTCGTCGTCACCGACCCGGGCTCGCCGCTGGAGGCCACCGCCGCCGAGATGGGCGCTTTCACGGTGCTCGCCGACCCGAACGTGGGCGGTCGTTACTCGGCGCTGACCGCGTTCGGGCTGGTCCCGTCGGCGCTGGCCGGCGTCGAGGTGGCCGAGCTGATCGACGAGGCGGAGGGGCTGGCGCGGTCGCTGGGCGGGGACCGCGACAATCCGGCCCTGGCGCTCGGCGCGGCCCTCGGGGCGGCGGCCACCATGGGCCGGGACAAGGTCGCCCTGATCTCCGACGGCACCGGTATCGAGGGCCTCGGCGACTGGGCCGAGCAGCTGATCGCCGAGTCCACCGGCAAGGCCGGCGTCGGCATCCTGCCGGTCGTCGTGGAGTCGCCGCAGAGCCCCGGCGCCGCCGGCGACGACGTGCTCACCGTGACCTACGGCGGCGCGCTGACCGCCGGTGCCGTCCCCGGTGGCGGCGTCGACGCCGACGTGGCGGTCAACGGCCCGCTCGGCGCGCACTTCCTGGCCTGGGAGTACGCCACCGCCATCGCCGGCGTGGTGCTCGGCATCGACCCGTTCAACCAGCCCAACGTCACCGAGTCGAAGGAGAACACCAACCGGATCCTCGCCTCGGGTCCGCCGGCTGAGACGCCGTCGTTCACCGAGGGTGCGATCGAGGTGTACGCGCCGCAGGGCGCCCCGGGTGACCTGGCCGGCGTGCTCCGCCAGTTGGTCGACGGGACCGGCGACGACGGATACCTCGCGGTGATGGCGTACCTCGACCGGTTCGCCGACGCCGACGCGGCCCGGCTGCGGCCGCTGCTGGCCGGTGCCGCCGGACGGCCGGTCACCTTCGGTTGGGCGCCGCGGTTCCTGCACTCCACCGGCCAGTACCACAAGGGCGGCCCGCAGGTCGGAAGCTACCTCCAGCTCACCGGGGCGGTCGTCGACGACCTGCCGGTGCCGGGGCGGCCGTACACCTTCGGGGAGTTGCAGGCGGCGCAGGCCGCCGGCGACCGGCAGGCCCTGGCCGAGCGGGAACGTCCGGTGCTGCGGCTGCACCTGACCGACCGGTCGGCGGGCGTGACCCAGCTGCTCGATGTCGTCGGGGCGTTGCGGGCGTGACGATGAGGACCATGGACGACGCGGAGCGAGAAGGCGGCGTGAACCCGCTGCGCGACCCGCAGGACCGCCGGCTGCCGAGGATCCCGGAGTCGTGCGCTCTGGTGATCTTCGGCGTCACCGGCGACCTGGCCCGCAAGAAGCTCCTGCCGGCCGTGTACGACCTGGCGAACCGGGGGCTGCTGCCCCCGGGCTTCGTCGTGCTCGGTTTCGCCCGCCGGGACTGGGGCGACGGGGACTTCGAGTCACTGGCCCACGATGCCGCCAAGAAGCACGCCCGCACCCCCTGGCGGGAGGAGGTGTGGGCGCGGCTGGCCGGCAGCATCAAGTTCGTCGGCGGCTCGTTCGACGACGACGCCGCGTTCGACCACCTCTCCGAAATGCTGGACGAGCTGCGCCAGACGCACGGCATCCCGGGCAACGCCGCCTTCTACTTCTCCATCCCCCCGGCGGCGTTCCCCGTGGTCCTCAAGCAGCTGGCCCGCACCGGGATGGCCGACAACGCCAGGTCCGGCGGCTGGCGCCGGGTGGTGGTGGAGAAGCCCTTCGGGCACGACCTGCCCTCGGCGAAGGCGCTCAACGACCTGGTCGACGACGTCTTCACCCGCAAGGACGTCTTCCGCATCGACCACTACCTGGGCAAGGAAACCGTCCAGAACATCCTCGCCCTGCGGTTCGCCAACAACCTGTTCGAGCCGCTGTGGAACTCCAAGTACGTCGACTCCGTGCAGATCACGATGGCCGAGGACGTCGGCATCGGCACCCGCGCCGGCTTCTACGACTCGGCCGGCGCGGCCCGCGACGTGTTCCAGAACCACCTGCTCCAACTGCTGGCGCTGGTGGCGATGGAGGAGCCGACGAGCTTCGACGCCGACGAGATCCGCACCGAGAAGCTCAAGGTGCTCCGGGCGATCACCCTGCCGAAGGACGTCGCCGAGGGCACCGTACGCGGCCAGTACCTGCCCGGCTGGGTGGGTGGCGAGCGTGCCGTCGGATACCTGGAGGAGGAGGGTGTCCCGGCGGACTCCACCACGGAGACCTACGTGGCCGTCCGGCTCGGCATCCAGAACCGCCGCTGGGCGGAGGTGCCGTTCTACATCCGGGCCGGCAAGCGGCTGCCGCGCCGCGTCACCGAGGTCGCCATCATGTTCAAGCGGGCGCCGCACCTGCCGTTCAACGAAGCCGACATGGAGTCGCTGGGCAACAACCAGCTCGTGATCCGGGTGCAGCCGGACGAGGGCGTCGTGCTCAAGTTCGGCTCCAAGGTGCCCGGCACCACGATGGAGGTCCGCGACATCGCGATGGACTTCCAGTACGGCGAGGCGTTCACCGAGTCCAGCCCCGAGGCGTACGAGCGGCTCGTGCTGGACGTGCTCATCGGCGACCGCACCCTCTTCCCGGACGCCGCCGAGGTCGAGCAGAGCTGGCAGGTGGTGGACCCGCTGGAGCACGCCTGGGCGGGCACCACGCCGGAGCAGTACCGGGCCGGTGAGTGGGGCCCCCGGGCCGCCGACGAGATGCTGGCCCGCGAGGGCCGGGCCTGGCGGAGAGCGTGAGCAGCCGCAGCGAGCAAACCAGGAGGCTCCATTGATCGGCCTGTGGGACACCACCGGCAACGAGGTGGTCAAGGCGCTGGCCGCCGAGCGGCGCAGCGCCGGCGGCGTGGCCAGCGGCATGGCGCTCACCCTGATCGTGGTGGTGGACGAGAAGCGGGTCCGCGAGGCGGAGGCGGCGGCCACGATAGCCGCCGCCGCCCACCCCTGCCGGCTGGTGGTGGTGGTCCGCGCCGACGTGGAGCGCGAACGCAACCGGCTGGACGCGGAAATCGTCGTCGGCGGCCGGCTCGGCCCGTGCGAGGCGGTGGTCACCCGGATGTACGGGCGGCTGGCCCTGCACGCCGAGTCGGTGGTGATGCCGCTGCTGGTGCCGGACGTGCCGGTGGTGACGTGGTGGCACGGCGAGCCGCCGGCCGAGATCGCCACCGACTTCCTCGGCGTGGTGGCCGACCGGCGGATCACCGACTCCGCGCAGGCCCCCGACCCGATCGAGGCGCTGCGCCAACGGGCCCGCGACTACGCGCCCGGCGACACCGACCTGGCGTGGACCCGGATCACCCCGTGGCGCACCCTGGTGGCGGGGGCGTTCGACACCACCCAGGCCAGGGTGACCGAGGCGACCGTGGTGGCCCCGCGCACCGACCCGACCGCCGCGCTGATGCAGGGCTGGCTGGCCGCACGGCTCGGCATCGTGCCGACCTGGGAACACAGCGACGAGTCGCCCCGGATGCGGGAGGTGCAGCTCCGCTGCGCCAACGACGACACGTTGACCCTGACCCGGGACGACAGCGTGGCGACGTTCCGGCGTACCGGCCAGGACGAGCGGCAGCTGCCGCTCGTCCGCCGGCCGCTCGGCGACGAACTGGCCGAGGAGTTGCGCCGGCTCGACGCCGACCAGGTCTACGCGGAGGCGCTGGGCACGACGGCCGGGCTGGCCGACCTGGATCAGCGACCGCCACAGCGGGTGCACGTCTGGAAGGACCCGGCCACTGCCCAGCGGGCCGAGGCGGGGGTCACCGCACACGCCGGAACGACCGCCGAGCAGTGAGCGCCCCGACTGCCGGCGGCCCGACGGAACACCGGCCGCGCGGCGGCCGGAGAAACGAAGGCACATCAGATGAGTGAGGCGAGTGTCGCCGTCCATGCCGACGCCGACCTGCTGGCCCAGACAGTGGCCGCCCGGCTGGTGGTGAAGCTGCTCGACGCGCAGGCCGAGCGGGGCCATGCGTCGGTGGTGCTGACCGGCGGGCGGATGGCCGCTGCGGTGCACCGGGCGGTGGCGGGGTTGCCGGCCCGGGACGCCGTGGACTGGTCCCGGGTGGATGTCTGGTGGGGCGACGAGCGGTTCCTGCCCGCCGGCGACCCCGAGCGCAACGAGACCCAGGCCCGCGCGACGCTGCTGGACGCGGTGCCGCTGGATCCGGCCCGGGTCCACCCGATGCCCGCCTCCGACGGCCCGGCCGGGTCGGACCCGGAGGAGGCTGCGGCCCGGTACGCCGAGGAACTGGCCCGCGCGGCGCGTCCGGGGCACGCCGCTCTCCCCCACTTCGACGTGCTGATGCTGGGCGTCGGCGAGGACGGGCACGTCGCCTCGGTCTTCCCCGGGCACCCGGTGCACCACGACAGCCGCCCGGTCAGCGCGGTGCGGGGCAGCCCGAAGCCCCCGCCGGTGCGTACGACGCTGACCCTTCCGACGATCAACACGGCCGAGGAGGTCTGGCTGATGGCCAGCGGGGCCGACAAGGCACGGGCGGTCGGCATGGCGCTGGCCGGTGCGGGCCCGGTGCAACTGCCGGCGGCCGGCGTTCGGGGCACGGGCCGTACGCTCTGGCTGTTGGACCGGGCGGCGGCGGCCGACGTGCCGACCCGCCTACGCAGCCTGCGCTGACAAGTGAGTAGAAAGGGCCCTGGTTGACGCTGTGCGTCAACCAGGGCCCTTTCCTTACACCTTCGGCGGCCTAGGTGGCGGCACGGCCGCGTCGGCGGCGCAGGGCGGCGAGGGCCTCGGCCAGGATCGCCTCCCCCTCCTCGGCGGTGCGCCGCTCCTTCACGTACGCCAGGTGGGTCTTGTAGGGCTCGAGCCGGGCGCGGCCCGGCGGGTTCTGCGCGTCCTGGCCGGCAGGGAGGCCGCAGCGCGGACAGTCCCACACCTCCGGCACCTCCACCTCGGCGGCGAGTCGGATGTTCGTGTGATGGTCGTTGCGGCACCAGTAGGTGACCGTCCGGCACGGGGCCGGCTGGTGGCGCTCGGCGCGGTGGGCGGGCAGAGATCCGGCCCGGGTGCCCCGGATGACGTTGCCAATGGGCACGGCTGCTCGCTCCTGTCGTCGGAGGGGGACCGCCGCGGAGGGGCGACGGGCGACGCGGTGCAGCGGGTGAAACGAACTGCGCGCGGTCCGTCGATGACGGACCGCGCGCAAATTGTACGACTCGGTGGGCTCAGACTACGCCGCTGGCCTGCTGGAGGCGGAGCCAGAGGCCCAGCCCGACGATGGAGGCGAACCAGACGATGCCCACCAGGACGGTGTAGCGGTCGAGGTTCTTCTCCGCCACCGAGGAACCGGCGAGGCTGGAGCTGACGCCACCGCCGAACATGCTCGACATCCCGCCGCCCTTACCGCGGTGCAGCAGGATCAGCAGGGTCAACAGAACGCTCGTGATGACCAGCAACACGATCAACGTGTATGCGAACCAGATCGGCATGGCTGGGGTCAGTCCTCTCGTTACGATCCTCGCCCGGACAGATCGGGCACGGTGGCACCGACCGACGGACGGGCGGAGTCAAGGATAGCGAGCGATCAGCGGGTGATGTGCTCCGGGAACCGGCAGATCTTCGCGAACTCCTCGGCGTCCAGGCTCGCGCCGCCCACGAGTGCCCCGTCGACGTCAGGCTGAGCCATGATCGCCGCGACGTTTGAGGACTTGACCGACCCGCCGTAGAGCACCCGGACCTTGTCGGCGGTGTCCTGGCCGAAGGACTCGGCCAGGCGCTGCCGGACCGCGCCGCACACTTCCTGGGCGTCCTCCGGGGTGGCCGTCCGGCCCGTGCCGATCGCCCAGACCGGCTCGTACGCCACCACGACCTTCGCCACCTGCTCGGCGGTCAGCCCCTTCAGCGCGCCGTCGAGCTGGTCGCTGCAGTGCGCCACATGGGTGCCGTTCTCCCGGACGTCGAGCCCCTCGCCCACGCAGAGGATCGGGGTGAGCCCGTGGGTCAGCGCCGCCTGCACCTTGGCGTTGACGATCGCGTCGTCCTCGTGGTGGTAGGCCCGCCGCTCCGAGTGCCCGATCGTCACGTAGGTGCAGCCCAGCTTCGCCAGCATCGGGCCGGAGATGTCCCCGGTGTAGGCCCCCGACGCGTGCGGCGAGAGGTCCTGCCCGCCGTAGCCGATGAGCAGCTTGTCGCCGTCGACGGCGGTCTGCACCGTACGCAGGTCGGTGAACGGCGGCAGGACCACCGTCTCGACGTCGGTGAGCTGCTTCTCGGTGAGGCTGGCCGCCAGCTTCTGCACCAGCAGGTTGGCCTCGAGGTGGTTGCAGTTCATCTTCCAGTTGCCGGCCATCAGGGGCCGGCGGGTGACGCTCGCCATCAGTTCTCCAGGGCCGCGATGCCGGGGAGGGTCTTGCCCTCCAGGTATTCCAGGGAGGCGCCACCGCCGGTGGAGATGTGCCCGAAGGACGACTCGTCCAGCCCGAGGGCACGGACCGCCGCCGCCGAGTCACCGCCACCGACGACGGTGAACGCGTCGGTCTTCGCGATCGTCTCGGCGATCCCGCGGGTGCCGTGGGCGAACGCCGGCATCTCGAACACGCCCATCGGGCCGTTCCAGAAGATCGTCCGCGCGCCCTTGAGGGCGGCGGAGAACCCGGCGACCGTCTCCGGCCCGATGTCCAGCCCGACCCGCCTGCTCGGGATGCCGTCGGCCGGCACGGTGTCGTGCGCGGCATCCGGGGCGAACGCGTCCGCGGCCACCACGTCGACCGGGAGCATGATCTTGCCCTCGGAGCGCTCCAGCAGGTTGCGGCAGGTCTCGACCATCTCCTCCTCCAGCAGCGAGGAGCCCACCTCGTGGCCCTGGGCCTTGAGGAAGGTGAAGCACATCCCGCCGCCGATGAGCAGCCGGTCGACCGTCGGCAGCAGCGCCTCGATGACCGCGAGCTTGTCGGAGACCTTCGAACCGCCGAGCACCACGACGTACGGGCGCTCCGGCTCGCCGGTCAGCCGGGACAGGACCTCCACCTCGCGCAGCACCAGCCGGCCGGCGACGTGCGGCAGCCGGGCCGGCACGTCGTGGACGCTGGCGTGCCTGCGGTGCACCGCGCCGAACGCGTCGTCGACGTAGGCGTCGCCGAACCCGGCGAGCTGGTCGGCGAAGGCGCCCCGCTCGGCGTCGTCCTTGCTGGTCTCGCCCTTGTTGAACCGCAGGTTCTCCAGCACCGCGACCTCGCCGTCGGCGAGCGTGTCCACCGTGGCGCTGGCGGACTCACCGACGGTGTCGGTGGCGAAGTGCACCGGCGCGCCGAGCAGCTCGCCGAGGCGCCCGGCGACCGGGCGCAGGCTGAACTGCGGATCCGGGGCGCCCTTCGGGCGGCCCAGGTGCGAGCAGACGACCACCTTGGCGCCGGCAGCGGTGAGGGCGCTCAGGGTGGGCAGCACGGCCCGGATACGGCCGTCGTCACTGATGTCGCCGGACTGCTTGTCGAGTGGGACGTTCAGGTCGGCGCGTACCAGCACGCGCCGACCCGACACCCCCTCGGCGAGCAGGTCGTCGAGGGTACGGATGCTCACTTACGCCAGCCCTCCGTTCGTGACCGCCAACTTCCTCACAGGGACTTACCGACGAGCTTGACCAGGTCGACCAGGCGGTTCGAGTAGCCCCACTCGTTGTCGTACCAGCCGACGACCTTGACCTGGTTGCCGACGACCTTGGTCAACGGCGCGTCGAAGATGCACGACGCCGGGTCGGTGACGATGTCCGAGGAGACGATCGGGTCCTCGTTGTAGACCAGGATGCCCTTGAGCGGACCCTCGGCGGCGGCCTTCATCGCGGCGTTGACCTCGTCCACCGTGGTCTCACGGTTGACGTTGACGGTGAGGTCGGTGGCCGAGCCGGTCGGGATCGGCACCCGCAGCGCGTAGCCGTCCAGCTTGCCCTTCAGCTCCGGCAGCACCAGGCCGATCGCCTTCGCCGCGCCGGTCGAGGTCGGCACGATGTTCAGCGCGGCGGCGCGGGCCCGGCGCAGGTCGGAGTGCGGCGCATCCTGGAGGTTCTGGTCCTGGGTGTACGCGTGGATCGTCGTCATCAGGCCGTGCTGGATGCCGAAGGTGTCCTGCAGGACCTTCGCCATCGGCGCGAGGCAGTTGGTGGTGCAGGAGGCGTTCGAGATGATGGTGTGCTTGGCCGGGTCGTACTGGTCGCTGTTGACGCCCATGACGACCGTGACGTCCTCGTTCTTCGCCGGGGCGGAGATGATGACCTTCTTGGCCCCGCCGGCGACGTGTGCCTTCGCCTTGTTGGCGTCGGTGAAGAAGCCGGTGGACTCGATGACCACGTCCACGCCGGCGTCGCCCCACGGCAGCGCCGCCGGGTCCTTCTCCGCGTACGCCTTGATGGCCTTGCCGCCCACGATGATCTCGTCGGCGGTGGCCTTCACCTCGTGCGGCAGGCGGCCCAGGATGCTGTCGTACTTGAGCAGGTGGGCGAGCGTCGCGTTGTCGGTCAGGTCGTTGACCGCCACGACCTCGATGTCAGCGCCGGACGCCAGCACTGCCCGGAAGAAGTTGCGGCCGATCCGGCCGAAGCCGTTGATGCCAACCCGGATGGTCACAGGTCCCATCTCCTTGCGTTCTGGTCCGCCGGCATGAGATCCGGGCCGGCGGAGGTGTGTGCGCCGACCGGTGGAGCCGGCCGTTGACGTTTCATCTCGGCCACCCCGCCGCGGTCTCGAAGGACCCGACCGCCCGAGGCGGTGTGCACGGCGAGGAGTGCCTGTGCCGGCCTCCTTGCCGTACGCAGCGACCCTATCCGAGCGTGCGGGGCCGCGCAGCGCCGGGTGGTGATCCCAGCGGCACCGCCGACCCCCACCGTCCTATCAGACCACGAGCATGTCGGGTGTGACGGCCGCTTCCGTATCCGGGATGCCCAGGTCCCGGGCCCGCTTGTCGGCCAGCGCCAGCAACCGGCGGATCCGGCCGGCGATCGCGTCCTTGGTCAACGGCGGATCGGCCAGCGCGCCCAACTCCTCCAGCGAGGCCTGCCGGTGCTCCAGGCGCAGCCGGCCGGCCGAGGTGAGGTGGTTGGGCGCGTCCTCGGCGAGGATCTCCAGGGCCCGGGTCACCCGGGCGGCGGCGGCGACCGCGGCCCGCGCCGAGCGGCGCAGGTTGGCGTCGTCGAAGTTGGCCAGCCGGTTCGCCGTGGCCCGCACCTCGCGGCGCACCCGGCGCTCCTCCCAGGCCAGCACGCTGGAGTGGGCGCCGATCCGGGTGAGCAGTGCGGCGATCGCGTCGCCGTCCTTGACCACCACCCGGTCCACGCCGCGCACCTCACGGTTCTTCGCGGTGATGCCGATGCGGCGGGCCGCGCCCACCAGGGCCAGTGCGGATTCCGGGCCGGGGCAGGTGATCTCCAGCGCGCTGGAGCGGCCAGGCTCGGTCAGCGAGCCGTGCGCCATGAACGCGCCCCGCCAGGCCGACACCGCGCAGCAGACGTTCGCGGCGACGACGTGCGGCGGCAGGCCCCGAACCGGGCGCCCCCGGACGTCGAGTAGCCCGGTCTGCCGCGCGAGGGCCTCACCGTCCTTGACCACCCGGACAATGAAGTGGCTGCCCTTACGCAGGCCACCGGAGGCGAGCACGTGGATCTCGCTCGGATATCCGTAGACCTCGGCGATCTCCCGCCGCAGCCGCCGGGCCACCGCCCCGGTGTCGAGTTCAGCCTCCACCACGACCCGGCCGGAGACGATGTGCAGCCCGCCGGCGAAGCGCAGCAGCGCCGCCATCTCCGCCCGACGGCAGCAGGGCTTGGGCACGTCGACCCGACTCAGCTCGTCCTTGACCGCAGCCGTCATCGCCATAGTGCGTCCCCTCACCGACCTGTTCCGGCGTGTCGCCGGAGATTACGTACGTGTCTAACGATCGGAGCCCAGGACAGGCACCAGTGCGGCGCCCAGGGCGGCCGGATCATGACGGGGAGTGCCGTCGGTGACCGCGACGGGAGCGAGGACCAGTCGGGCACCCAGCGATTCTGCCGCACGCTCGACCGGTTCGGGGTCACCCGCCGCCTTGGAATCGGCGACCACACGGTCGACCTTCAGCTCCGGCAGGTACCAGCGCAGCGCGGCCAGGTGGTCGGCCTGGGAGAGCCCCGAGGTCTCCTTCTCGGCTGCGAGGTTCAGGGTGACGAGCCGCCGCGCCGGGCTTGCGACGATCGCGGCGGCCAGTTCCGGCACCAGCAGGTGCGGCAGCAGGCTCGTGTACCAGCTACCCGGCCCGAAGATCAGCCAGTCGGCCGCGCCGATCGCGGCGACCGCCTGCGGGCAGGCCTTCGGCGCGGCCGGAGTGAGCCGCAGCGACTCGACCCGCCCGGTGGTCACCGCGACCTGGTGCTGGCCGGTGATCGTGCCCACCTCGTCCGGCCGGCGCGGGTCGGCACCGCGTACCCGTGCCTCGATCCCCACCGGCTCGCACGACATCGGCAGCACCCGGCCCACCGAGCCGAGCATCGCGCCGGCATGTTCCAGGGCCGCCACCGGGTCGCCGAGCAGCTCCATCAGCCCACAGAGCACCAGGTTGCCCACCGCGTGCCCGGCCAGCCCGTCGACACCGGTACTCCCCCGCCCGCCGCCCGCGCCCGGGTCGACCCCGACCGGATTCGGATTGGAGTGGGCCCTTCCGCTACCGGAAACGTCAGGAAGATGCCCTTCCAAACCGCTCCCCGCACGGGCCGCGTCGTCGACGCCGGACGCCGGCACCTTGGCGAAGCGGTGCTGGAAGAGCCCGGCACTGCGCCGGGTGGCCGGATGGTCCCCGGCCAGCGCGACCAGTGCCTGCCGCAGGTCGCCCGGGGGCAGGCCGCCCCGCTCGGCCCGCAGCCGGCCGCTGGAGCCACCGTCGTCGCCGACGGTGACCACCGCCGTGATGTCCAGGTCCAGCTCCGGTGCGCACCGGCGCAGTGCGCGCAGCGAGGCGGACAGGCCGTGCCCGCCGCCGAAGGCGACCACCCGCGTCGCCGTCATTCGCGCCCCAGGTCACGGTGCTGGGCGTTGGCGGCCAGACCGGAGTGGCGCAGCCGGGCGGCCAACTCCTCGGCGATGGCCACACTGCGGTGCTTGCCACCGGTGCAGCCGACCGCCACGGTCAGGTAGCGCTTGCCCTCCCGCTCGAAGCCGACGGTGGTGGCGTTGACCAGGTCGGCGTACGACGTGACGAACGCGTCCGCGCCCTCCTGCCCCAGCACGTACGAGCTGACCGCCTCCTCCCGGCCGGTGTGCTCGCGCAGCTCGGGCACCCAGTACGGATTGGGCAGGAAACGGGCGTCGAGCACGAAGTCGGCGTCCGGCGGCAGTCCGTACTTGAAGCCGAAGGAGAGCACGGTGACCCGCAGCCGACGGGCGTCCTCCCCGCCGAAGAGCTCCTCGACGCGGCGGCGCAGCTGGTTGACGTTCAGGTGGCTGGTGTCGATGATCACGTCGGCCTGGTCGCGGGCCTCCTCCAGCAGGCCGCGCTCGACCGCGATGCCGTCGGCGAGCCGCCCGTCGCCCTGCAACGGGTGCGAGCGCCGGACGCTCTCGAACCGCCGGATCAGCACCTCGTCGTCGGCGTCGACGAAGACCACCCGGGGCGAGAAGCCACGCTCCTTCAGCTCCCGGATCGCACCGGCCAGGTCGGTGGAGAAGGCGCGCGAGCGCACGTCCAGCACCATCGCCGTACGCCGGGCGGCCCCGCCCGCCTTGAACGCCAGCTCGGCCATGTCGAGCATGAGCGCCTGGGGAAGGTTGTCCACCACGTAGAAACCGACGTTCTCCAGTGCCCGGGCCACCGTGCTGCGGCCACCGCCGGAAAGCCCGGTGACCACCACCAGGGTGGTGTCCGACTCCGTCGGTGTCGGGTCCTCGCTGACCCGAGCCTCGGGCGTCCACGCCTCGTTCACTGCCTGCTCCCCACGGGTGGCGCGGTCGGCTGACCGCGACTGGTCGATCTGCGACTCTATCCCTCGCCGGACGCATCGACCGCCAAGGCCACGGTCGGACCGGCCTGGGCACCGAGGCCCGGCCGCGGGCTGGTCGGTGGATCGTCGCCTGGCGTACCGATCAGGTGGTCGTCGGGCGGTCGCCGCCGGGGTTGAGGATCCGCAACGCGGAGGCGTGCAGGGCGGCGCTGCGTGCGAACAGCGCCGGCCCGGGCGTCGGCCGGACCTGCCCGTCGAGCCCGCCGAAACACCCGCCAGCCTCTTCGACGATCAGCGATGTCGCCGCGTAGTCCCACACCTGCCCCCGGGTCTGGACGACGAGGTCCAGTTGTCCACGGGCGACGAGCAGCGCGGCATGGGTGCTCCACGGAACGGCCAGCGTCACCGCCCCCAGCGGCGCGACGAACTCACGTTCGGCCTGGGAGAGCTCAGGGTCGGTGGGGATCACGCTGAGCCGGCTCCCGGGCAGCTCGTCCGGGCTGTCCCGGTCGACCGCGATCCGCCGTTCGTTGGTCAGGCTCGAACCGGAGATGTCCGCCTCGAACGCGCCGTCGCCTCGCTGCGCCCACCAGATCCTGCCCTGAGCGGGAACCGCAGCCACCCCGACGACGATTTCGCCAGCCTCCTCCAACGCGACGAGCACCAACCAGCGGTTGTCGCCGGCGACGAACAGAGCGGTACCGTCGATCGGGTCGACGATCCAGCGCCGGCCGCCGTGCCCGGTCTGCCCCTCCTCCTCGCCCAGGACGGCGTCGCCTGGGCGCGCGGCGGCCAGAACCTCCCGGATGGCGGCTTCCACCGCCCGGTCGGCCGCTGTCACCACGCTGCCATCCGGTTTCAGCTGCTGAGGAAGCTGAGCGAGGGCCACGAAGTACCGCATGCCGACCGTGGCACCGGCGAGGGCGGCGCGGCGAGCGAGGAGAAGGTCGCTTTCCATGGGATTGATTCTCCTGGTACGGGCCCGCGTGCCGAAGCCACCGGCCGGCCCTGTGGCACGCCATGGCAACACGGCACGGCGTGCCCCGCCCACTCGGGTCACCCGGCTGTCGGGGCGGGTTCGTAGAATCTCCGGATGGCTTCCCCCACCGACCTGCGGTCCTCCGACGCCCTGGAGGTGCTGCGCCGGGTGTTCGGCTACGACGCCTTCCGCGGCTTCCAGCAGGAGGTGATCGACCACGTGGTGGCCGGCGGCGACGCGCTGGTCCTGATGCCCACCGGTGGCGGCAAGTCACTGTGCTACCAGATCCCGGCGCTGGTCCGCGACGGCGTGGCGGTGGTGGTCTCCCCGCTGATCGCGCTGATGCAGGACCAGGTCGACGCGCTGACGGCGGTCGGTGTCCGCGCCGGCTTCCTCAACTCGACCCAGGATCTCGACGCCCGCCGCGTGGTGGAGCGGGCGTTCGTCGCCGGCGAACTGGACCTGCTCTATCTCGCCCCGGAGGCGCTGGGCACCCGAGGGGTGCAGCAGTTGCTCGACCGGGGCAGGATCGCCCTGTTCGCCATCGACGAGGCACACTGCGTGTCGCAGTGGGGGCACGACTTCCGCCCCGACTACCTCGCCCTGTCGATGTTGCACGAGCGCTGGCCGGACGTACCCCGGATCGCGCTCACCGCCACCGCGACCAGCGCGACCCGGGACGAGATCGCCACCCGGCTGAAGCTGACCGACGCCCGGCACTTCGTGGCCAGCTTCGACCGGCCCAACATCCAGTACCGCATCGTGCCCAAGCGCGAGCCGCGCAAGCAGCTGCTGAGTCTGCTGCGCGACGAGCACCCCGGCGACGCCGGCATCGTCTACTGCCTGTCCCGCGCCTCGGTGGACAAGACGGCGGAGCTCCTCACCGCCAACGGCGTCGCCGCACTGCCTTACCACGCCGGCCTGGACGCGGGCACCCGCGCGCGCAACCAGCAGCGTTTCCTTCGCGAGGACGGCCTGGTGATGGTGGCGACCATCGCCTTCGGCATGGGCATCGACAAGCCCGACGTCCGCTTCGTCGCCCACCTCGACCTGCCCAAGTCGGTCGAGGGCTACTACCAGGAGACCGGGCGCGCCGGGCGCGACGGCCTACCGTCGACCGCCTGGCTGGCGTACGGGCTCCAGGACGTGGTCCAGCAGCGCAAGATGATCGAGACCTCCGACGGTGACCTCACCCACCGGCGCAACCTCGCCGCCCACCTCGACGCGATGCTCGCTCTCTGCGAGACGGTCCGCTGCCGGCGCGGGCAACTGCTCGACTACTTCGGCGAGAAGGCCACCGCCGCCTGCGGCAACTGCGACACCTGCCTCAGCCCGCCGGAGTCCTGGGACGGCACCGTCGCGGCGCAGAAGCTGCTCTCCACGATCTTCCGGCTCGACCGGGAACGCAACCAGCGCTTCGGTGCGGGGCACTGCGTCGACATCCTGCTCGGCCGCGCGACCGACAAGGTCACCCAGTACGGTCACGACTCGCTGACCGTGTTCGGCATCGGCGTCGAGCTGCGCGAGGCCGAGTGGCGCGGCGTGGTGCGGCAACTGCTGGCCGAGGGGCTGCTGGCCGTCGAGGGCGACTACGGCACGCTGGCCCTCACCGAGGCCAGCGCGGAGGTGCTGGGCCGCCGCCGCACGGTGATGATGCGCCGCGAGCCGGAGAAGGTCGCCTCGTCCCGGGCTGCCAAGCCGCGCGGGGCGGCCACCGTCGTCGCCGAGTTGTCCCCGACCGCCGCCGGGGTCTTCGAGCGGCTGCGCGCGTGGCGGGGGGCCGCCGCCAAGGAGCAGGGCGTCCCGGCCTACGTGATCTTCCACGACGCCACGCTGCGACAGATCGCCACCGACGCGCCCACCTCGCTGGCGGAGCTGTCCCAGGTCAGCGGGGTCGGCGAGAACAAGCTCGCCAAGTACGGCGAGCAGATCCTGACCGTCCTGGCCGAGTGACCGTCGGCCGGGTGGGTGCTCGGCGCACGAGCCGAGCCGGCGGCGCGGTCAGTCCGCTGTCGGCGCCTTCGCCTCGCCACCCAGCGCGGCCAGGATCGCCTCGGCAGTGCGCCGGCCGACGCCGGGCACCTCGGTGATCTCCTCCACGGTGGCGGCGGAGAGCCGCTTGAGCGAGCCGAAGTGGCGCAGCAGCGCCTTGCGGCGCACCTCCCCCAGGCCGGGCACCCTGTCCAGCGCCGACTCGGTCATCCGCTTGGAGCGCCGCTGCCGGTGGAAGGTGATGGCGAAGCGGTGCGCCTCGTCGCGCACCCGTTGCAGCAGGTAGAGCCCTTCCGAGGTGCGCGGCAGAATGACCGGGAACTCGTCGTCGGGCAGCCAGACCTCCTCCAGCCGCTTGGCCAGGCCGCACAGCGCGACGTCGTCGATGCCCAGCTCCGCGAGGGCCTGGGCCGCTGCCGCGACCTGCGGCGCGCCGCCGTCGACCACCACCAGCTGCGGCGGGTACGCGAACCGGCGCGGCCGTCCGGTGGTCGGGTCGATCAGGGCACCCACCCGAGGCTCGTCGGTCCCGGCCGGGACCGTGCTGGCCTCCGGCCCGACCGGGGCGGTGAGGTCGTCAGGCGCGACCGGGTCTGTGCTGGCCTGCGGCCCGACCGGGGCGGTGAGGTCGTCAGGCGCGACCGGGACGGCGGAGTCGTCGGCCGGCTCGACGCCCGCCTCGCCGGTCTCGGCGCGGGCGTCGAGGTAGCGGGCGAAGCGGCGGCGCAGCACCTCCGACATGGCGGAGAGGTCGTCGGTGGCGCCACGGATGATGAAACGCCGGTATTCGCTCTTGCGGGGCAGCCCGTCCTCGAAGACGACCATGCTCGCCACCACGTCGGTGCCCTGCATCTGGGAGATGTCGAAACACTCGATGCGCAGCGGCGAGGTGCGCATGTCGAGCGCCTCGCTGATCTCGTCGAGCGCCTTGCTCCGGGTGGTCAGGTCGCCGGCCCGGCGCAGCTTGTGCCGGGTGAGGGCGTCCTTCGCGTTGCGCTCGACCGTCTCCAGCAGGGACCGCTTGTCGCCACGCTGCGGCACCCGCAGGGTCACCCGACTGCCCCGACGGCCGGAGAGCCAGTCGGCCAGTGCGTCGGCGTCGGCGGGCAACGCCGGCACGAGCAGCTCGCGGGGCACGTCGGCTTCGCCCTGCTCGTCGCCGTAGACCTGGGTGCAGAAGTGGTGCACCAGGTCGCCCGTGCTCAACTCCTCGGTCTTCTCCACCACCCAGCCGCGCTGGCCACGGACCCGGCCGTCGCGCACGTGGAAGACCTGGACGGCCGCTTCGAGAAGGTCGTCGGCGAACGCGACCACGTCGGCGTCGGTGCCGTCACCGAGCACGACGGTCTGCTTCTCCATCGCCCGGCGCAGCGCGGCCACGTCGTCGCGTAGCCGGGCCGCCCGCTCGAACTCCAACTGCTCGCTGGCCTCGGTCATCTCCCGTTCCAGCCCGCGCACCATCGTGTCGGTGCGGCCGGCCATGAAGTCGCAGAAGCCGTCGACGATCTCCCGGTGCTGCTCGGGGGTGACGCTGCCGACGCAGGGGGCCGAACACTTGTCGATGTAGCCCAGCAGGCAGGGGCGGCCGACCTGGCCGGCGCGCTTGAAGACTCCGGCCGAGCAGGTGCGCGCCGGAAAGACCCGCAGCAGCAGGTCGAGCGTCTCGCGGATCGCCCAGGCATGCGAGTAGGGACCGAAGTAGCGCACCCCCTTGCGCTTGGCACCACGCATCACCTGCAACCGGGGGAACTCCTCGTTGAGGGTGACCGCCAGGTAGGGGTAGGACTTGTCGTCGCGGTAGCGAACGTTGAAGCGCGGGTCGTACTGCTTGATCCAGGTGTATTCGAGCTGGAGCGCCTCGACCTCGGTGCCCACGGTGACCCAGTCCACCGACTCGGCGGTGGTGACCATCTGCTGGGTGCGCTGGTGCAGGCCCCACAGGTCGGCGAAGTAGGAGTTGAGCCGGCTGCGCAGGCTCTTCGCCTTGCCGACGTAGATCACCCGGCCGGTGCCGTCGCGGAAGCGGTAGACCCCCGGTGCCTCCGGGATCGTGCCGGGCGCGGGGCGGTAGGTCGAGGGGTCAGCCACGGCAGCAAGCCTAGTCCGCGCCCCCGACAGCCCCGGAACGCCGAATCCGGCCGGGCCGCCCCGGCGGCCCGGTCAAATCCGGTGCCCGCCGGAAACGCCCCCGGCTAGCATCCGCCCCTGGCCGAGGAGGCGACACGAGGGGGGCGCAGCAGATGGGTACGAACCGCGCGGGACGCAGCCGAGGGGGTGCGATCCTCGTGGCGGCGCTCACCGTCGACTCAGTCGGCAACGGGCTGTTCCTACCCCTGTCGCTGGTGTACTTCCTGCGGCTGACCGACGTGCCGCTGGCGCTGCTCGGGGTGCTGCTCAGCGCGGCGACCGTGCTCACCCTCCCGGTGCCGCTCTGGGCGGGGGCGCTGGCCGACCGGGTGGGCGCGCTGCCCGTGGTCGTCGCCGCCCAACTGCTCCAGGCGGCCGGCTACCTGGCGTACGCCTGGGTGCGGAGCCCGGTCGGCGTCTTCGCGGCGGCGGCGCTGGTCGCCGTCGGGGTGCGGTTCTTCTGGTCCGCCGTCTTCACCGCGGTCGCCGACTACGCCGACGGCAGTCCGGGCGGCTGGACCCGGGACACCTGGTACGCGATCAGCAACGGCGCCCGTACCGCCGGGTTGGCGGTGGGGGGTCTGACCACCGGGGTGGTGGTGGCCGACGGGCGGGCGGGCACCTACCGCGCGGTGGCCTACGTGGCGGCGGCCTGCTTCGCCCTCGCCGCGGTGCTCATCGCCGCGTGCGTGCGGATCCCGCCGGCCGCCGTCCGCCCGGCGGACAAGGGGCGGGGCGGGTACGCGACCCTGGTCCGGGACCGGCCGTTCCTCGCCCTCATCGGCCTGAACACCGTCTTCGCGCTGAGCAGCATGATGCTCGGCCTGGCCCTGCCCACGGTGATGCTCACGGACCTGCGGGGACCCGCGTGGCTGACCTCCGGCATCCTGGCCGGCAACGCGTTCCTCGTCGCCCTGCTGTCCGCGCCCGTCGGCACCCGCCTGCCACGCCACCGCCGCACCCGAACGATCGCGCTGGCCGCGGCCCTGTGGACGGCCTGGGGCATCGCCATGGCCGCCCTCGGCCCGGGGCGCCTCGGCGTGGTCGCCGCACTGCTCGTCACGGCGACGCTGCTGTTCACCGTGGCGGAACTGGTGCACGCGCCGGCGTCCGCCGCGCTGGCCGCGGCTGCCGCACCGGTCGCCGCCCGGGGCCGCTACCTGGCGGCCTTCCAGTATTCCTTCGTCATCGCCTCGATGGTCGCGCCGGCCTTCTTCGGCACCCTGTACGAGGTCGACACCGCCGCGCCCTGGCTGGCGCTGGCGCTGCTCAACGCCGTCGGCGTCGCCGGCATCCTGCGGCTGGAACGGGTTCTGCCACCGAACTCCCTGCGGGAGCCGACGCCGGCGGACCGTCCGTCGGCGGTCGGGGCGAGCGCCGCAGCGGACTGAGCGCGGCTGACTGCCCGGTCGGCGGGCTGAGCGGGGCCGGCGGCCAGGTCGGATCGCCGGCCCCACCCGACCGGTCAGGCCAGCGAGATCTGGTCGCCGGTGACCTTGACGTTCTTCGCCGGGAGAGGCTTGGTGGCCGGGCCGCCCTTCACCGAGCCGTCCTCGATCGAGAACTTGCTGAAGTGGCAGGTGCAGTTGATGGTGCCGCCGTCGACGTTCGTCACCGGGCAGCCCTGGTGGGTGCAGATCGAGTCGAACCCCTTGAACTCGCCCGCACGCGGTTGGGTGATCACCACACCCTGGGCGGGGTAGACGGCGCCGCCGCCGACCGGGATGTCGGCCGTACGGGCCAGCGACTGCGCGCCCTCGCGGTCGCCGCCGCCGGCGTCTCCGGTGCTGGGCACCGCCGGGCCGCCGCTGGTCGGGGCTGCCGGGTCGCCGGAGTCGTCGCTGCCGCAGGCGGCCAGGACCACCGCCGCGCCGACGGCGCCCGCGCCCGCGAGCAGGGTACGTCGCGTCCGTGTCGCCGGCCCGGTCAGCTCCTGATCGTCACTCATGCCTCGCCCTTCTCTCGGCTGCCGCCGCCTGGTCATGATCTGCGGCCACATTCGGGTACACGGAGAACTCTGCCCGACGGTTCACCCGATCGGCGACCGCGGGGCTGTCCGGACGGGCCGTACAGGCCGCCCGGACAGCCGGGGTCAGCGATTCGCCCGGGCCGGCGGTCGGGAGACGCGCCGTCAGCGCGCCCCGGCCGGCACCTTCCGGGCGCGGGACTTCGTGCCGTTGGCCTTGGCCGCCCGGGAGGTGGCCGCCGCCGCGCCCTTCGCCTCGCCGTCGAGCCTGAGCACCTGCCGCAGGAAGTGACCGGTGTGGCTCTCGGCCACCTCGGCGACCTCCTCGGGGGTGCCGGTGGCAAGCACCGTGCCGCCCCGGTGACCGCCCTCGGGGCCCATGTCGATCAGCCAGTCGGCCGACTTGATCACATCGAGGTTGTGCTCGATGGTGATCACCGTGTTGCCCTTGTCGACCAGCCCCTCCAGCACCATCAGCAGCTTGCGGATGTCCTCGAAGTGCAGGCCGGTGGTCGGCTCGTCGAGTACGTAGACCGTCCGCCCGGTGGAGCGCTTCTGCAACTCGGAGGCGAGCTTGACCCGCTGCGCCTCGCCGCCGGACAGCGTCGGCGCGGGCTGGCCGAGCCGTACGTAGCCGAGGCCGACGTCGACCAGTGTCCTGAGGTGCCGGTGGATGGCCGGGATGGCGGAGAAGAACTCGGCCGCCTCCTCGATCGGCATCTCCAGCACGTCGGAGACGGTCTTGCCCTTGTAGTGCACCTCCAGGGTCTCCCGGTTGTAGCGGGCGCCCTTGCAGACCTCACACGGGACGTACACGTCGGGCAGGAAGTTCATCTCGATCTTGATGGTGCCGTCGCCGGAGCACGCCTCGCAGCGACCACCCTTGACGTTGAACGAGAACCGGCCGGGGCCGTACCCCCGGACCTTGGCCTCGGTGGTCTCGGCGAAGAGCTTGCGGACGTGGTCCCAGACCCCCGTGTAGGTGGCCGGGTTGGACCGCGGCGTGCGGCCGATCGGCGACTGGTCGACGCCGACCACCTTGTCGACGTGCTCCAGCCCGGAGACCCGGGTGTGCCGGCCGGGGACCAGCCGGGCCCCGTTGATCTGGTTGGCCAGCACCGCGTAGAGGATGTCGTTGACCAGCGTGGACTTGCCGGAGCCGCTGAGCCCGGTGACGGCGATGAGCTGGCCGAGCGGGAACGGGACGGTCAGGTTGCGCAGGTTGTGCTCGCGCGCGCCGTGCACCACCAGCTCCCGGTCCGGGGTCTGCGGACGGCGCCCCTGGGGCGTCGGGATCGACCGGCGGCCCGAGAGGTATGCCCCGGTCACCGACTCCGGGTTCTCCAGCAGCGCCGGCACGGAACCGCTGTGCACGATCCTGCCACCGTGCTCGCCCGCACCCGGGCCGATGTCGACGATCCAGTCGGCGGTGCGGATGGTGTCCTCGTCGTGCTCGACCACGATCAGCGTGTTGCCCAGGCCACGCAGCCGGACCAGGGTCTCGATCAGCCGGTGGTTGTCCCGCTGGTGCAGCCCGATCGACGGCTCGTCGAGCACGTAGAGCACGCCGACCAGGCCGGAGCCGATCTGGGTGGCCAGCCGGATGCGCTGCGCCTCGCCGCCGGAGAGGGTGCCGGCCGGGCGGTCCAGGGAGAGGTAGTCGAGACCGACGTCGAGCAGGAACCTCAGCCGGGCGTTGATCTCCTTCAGCACCCGCTCGGCGATCATCTTCTGCCGGTCGGTCAACTCGATGCCGGCGAGCAGGTCGGCGGCCTCGCCGACGGACAGGTTGCAGACCTCGGCGATGCTCCTGCCGGCCAGGGTGACCGCGAGCACCTCGGGCTTGAGCCGGGTGCCCCCGCAGGCCGCGCAGGGCACGTCGCGCATGTAGCCCTCGTACTTCTCCCGCGACCACTCCGACTCGGTGTCGGTGTGCCGACGCTCGATCCACTGCACCACGCCCTCGAAGCCGGTGTAGTAGGAGCGCTCGCGGCCGAACTTGTTGCGGTAGCGCACGTGCACCTGGTCGCCGGAGCCGTGCAGGATCGTCTTCTGTGCCCGCGACGGCAGGGCCCGCCAGGGCGTGTCGACGTCGAAGTGCTCGGCCTCGCCGAGAGCTTCCAGCAGGCGCAGGAAATATTCCAGGTTGTGCCCGGTCGACCAGGGCAGGATCGCGCCCTCGCGCAGGGAACGCTCCGGGTCGGGGACGAGCAGCTCGGGGTCGACCTCCTTCTTGGTGCCCAGGCCGGTGCACTCGGGGCACGCGCCGTAGGGCGCGTTGAAGGAGAAGACCCGGGGCTCCAGGTCCTCGATCGCGAGCGGGTGGTCGTTGGGGCAGGCCAGGTGCTCCGAGTAGCGCCGCTCGCGCTCCGGATCGTCCTCGGCCAGGTCGACGAAGTCGAGCAGGACCAGGCCGTTGGACAGGCCCAGGGCGGCCTCGACCGAGTCGGTCAGCCGCTGCTTGGCGCTCGGCTTGACGGCGAGCCGGTCGATCACCACCTCGATGGTGTGCTTCTCCTGCTTCTTCAGCTTCGGCGGCTCGGTCAGCGGGTGCACCACGCCGTCGACCCGGGCCCGGGCGTAGCCCTTGGCCTGGAGCTCGGCGAAGAGGTCGACGTACTCACCCTTGCGACCGCGCACCACCGGCGATAGCACCATGAACCGGGTGCCCTCGGTCATCGCGAGGAGCCGGTCGACGATCTGCTGCGGGGTCTGCCGGGAGATCCGCTCGCCACAGACCGGGCAGTGCGGCTCGCCGATGCGGGCGAAGAGCAGCCGGAGGTAGTCGTAGACCTCGGTGATGGTGCCCACCGTCGAGCGCGGGTTGCGCGAGGTGGACTTCTGGTCGATGGAGACCGCCGGGCTCAGGCCCTCGATGAAGTCGACGTCCGGCTTGTCCATCTGGCCGAGGAACTGCCGCGCGTACGACGACAGCGACTCGACGTAGCGGCGCTGCCCCTCGGCGAAGATCGTGTCGAAGGCCAGGCTCGACTTGCCCGACCCGGAGAGGCCCGTGAACACGATCAGGGCGTCCCGGGGCAGGTCGAGACTGACGTCACGCAGGTTGTGCTCGCGCGCGCCACGGATGATCAGTCGGTCGGCCACTGTCCGTGTACTCCCGGGTGAAGAAGATGAGGAAGAAATGTCCGCTCCAAAGCTGTTCTGAGCGGTGTCTGAGCGGCTGTTTGAGTGGTTGTGGGCACGCAGAAAGGCGCCTCGGCAACTCTAGCCCCGAGGTACGACACTTTCCCCCGCCGGCACGTTCCCCCAGCTCAGGCCGGTCCGCCGCACGCAGAGGGCGGCACGCACAGAAGCGGGCGGAGCCGGCCTTGGCCGACCCCGCCCGCGCGTACCCGTCAGGGGCGGGCGGTCCGCCGCCGGCCGGAGCGCCAGCCGCCACGCCGCGCCGCGGCCAGCCGTGTCTCCCTGCGTCGGCTCTCGTACGCCACCTCCCGCTGCAACCGCCGCCAGCTCTCCCAGCGACGTGCCGGCAGCTCGCCGCTCTCCAGTGCCTCACGTACCGCGCAGGCCGGTTCACCGTCGTGCCCGCAGTCGGCGTACCGGCAGCCGGTGGCCAGCTCGGCGATGTCGGCGAACGCCCGGTCCAGCCCCGCCGAGCCGTCCAGCAGGCCGACCGCCCGCACCCCCGGGGTGTCCAGCACCGCGCCACCACCGGGCACCGGGAGCAGCGCCCGCCAGGTGGTGGTGTGCCGGCCCTTGCCGTCGACCCGCCGGATCGCCTGGGTGGGCATCAGCGCCGCCCCGGCCAGCGCGTTGACCAGGCTCGACTTGCCGGCGCCGGACGGGCCGAGCAGGCCGAGCGTGCGGCCGGGCGCCACTTCGGCGCGCAGCGGGTCGAGCCCGGTGCCGCGCTCGGCGCTGACGGCCAGCACCGGCACTCCCGGGGCGACCCCGGCGAGCTGGCGCGCGACGGCCTCCGGGTCGGCCGCCAGGTCGGCCTTGGTGAGCACGACCAGCGGCCGGGCGCCGGACTCGTGCGCCAGGGAGAGCAGCCGCTCGATCCGGCCCACGTCCGGCTCGGGGTGCACCGGCTCCACCACGGCGGCGGCGTCGAGGTTGGCGGCCAGCACCTGGCCGCTGGCATCCTTGCCGGCGGTCCGCCGGACGAGGGCGGTGCGCCGTGGCAGCACCGCCTCCACGGTGACGTTGCGGTCGGGCCAGGTGCCCAGCAGCACCCAGTCCCCCGCGCAGGGCAGCCGGGTCAGGTCGCGGGCGGCGGCGGCCAGGACCGCCCCGCCCAGGGTGGCGCGGACCGGGCCGTCCGCGCAGAGCACGGTGCAGACCCCGCGGTCCACCCGGGCCACCCGGCCCGGCCGGTGCCCGCCGCGTCGTCGTGCGTGTGCCGCCCGGTCGGCGTCCCAGCCGAGGGCGGTCAGGTCGATGGTCATGGCATCCTCATCGGTGTCGGAGCGGTTGACGCACGTGCTGCTACCGGCATGGTCACCACCACCTCCCCGTCGTCCCGGTGCCGCGTTCGATGCCGACGGTAGGACGCGCCGCGACGCGCCGAAAGCGATTTCCCCGGCGACGCGGGGCCGACCGGCGGATAGGGTCGGTGGGTGACCATGGATCCGCTTCTGCTGACGGGCGAGGTGGACGCGGCCACGGACCGTCTGCTGCGGACCACGGCCGCCCTCGACGACACCGGCCTCGCCGCCGCGTCGCTGCTGCCAGCCTGGAGCCGGGGGCACGTCCTGGCTCATCTGGCCCGCAACGCCGACGGCTTCGTCAATCTGCTCACCGCGGCCCGCACCGGCGAGCCGATCCCGATGTACGCCTCAGCCACCGCCCGGGACGCCGACATCGAGGCCGGCGCCGCCCGACCGCCCGACGCCCACCTGGACGACCTACGCCGCTCAGCCGACCGGTTCGCCGAGGCGGTCGCCGCGATGCCGGTCGAGGCCTGGGCGGCCACGGTTCAGACGCGGCGCGGCCCCTGGCCGGCGGCCATGCTGGTCTGGGGCCGGCTGCGCGAGATCGAGGTGCACCACGTGGACCTCGACGCCGGCTACCGGCCGAACGACTGGACCGAGGCGTTCGGCCACCGGCTGCTGCACGAGGTGGCCGCCGACCTCGCCGACCGCTCCGACGTACCGCCGATGGTGCTGCGCTTCGACGGCAGCAGACACGAACTGGTCGTCGGCGACCGGACCGCCGCGCCCACGGTCACCGGCGCCGCCCCCGAACTCGCCGCCTGGCTGATCGGCCGCAGCCCCGGCACCGTGCTGGCCGTCACCCCCGACGGCTCCCTGCCGCAACCACCGGAATGGATATAGACGACCTCATGACCTACAGCGGAGACGTCACGCCCGGCGGTACGCCGGCCGTACGCGAGCTCGACCAGCTCACCATCACCAAGGTGTCGGTGGGCCCGATGGACAACAACGCCTACCTGCTGCGTTGCCGGGCCACCGGCGAGCAGGTGCTGATCGACGCCGCCAACGAGGCGCCCCGGCTGCTCGAACTGGTGGGCGACGCGGGGCTGACCACCGTGGTCACCACCCACCAGCACATGGACCACTGGGTGGCGCTGGAGGAGGTGGTCGCCAAGACGGGCGCCCGCCCGCTGGTGCACGCCGACGACGCGGCCGGTCTGCCGATCGAGGCCGGGACACTCGCCGACGGTGACAGCGTGCCGGTCGGCGGGTGCGCGCTGGAGGTCATCCACGTCAAGGGGCACACCCCCGGCTCGATCGCGCTGCTCTACCGCGACCCGGCGGGCACCCCGCACCTGTTCACCGGCGACAGCCTCTTTCCGGGTGGAATTGGCAACACCGACAAGGACCCGGATCGGTTCGCCGCGCTCATCGACGACGTCGAGCACAAGCTCTTCGACCGGTTGCCCGACGAGACCTGGTTCTACCCGGGTCACGGCAAGGACAGCACGCTCGGCGCGGAACGCCCCGCGTTGCCCCAGTGGCGCGCCCGCGGCTGGTGACCGTCAGCGGGGCCGGGCGCGATCCGCGCCCGGCCCCGCTCCCCCCGTCGGCCCCCCTCTGGCTCAGGTCAGGCCCCGGTGACCGCGCGCAGTCGGCGCCGGGTGCCCATCAGCACCACACCCGCCAGCAGCACGCCGACCGCCATGGTGACCAGCATCGGGCTGGACTCCCCCGGCAGCAGCCCGGTCAGCGACCGCGAGGCGGTGCCCAGCGCCAGGTAGAGACCGGCCCAGGCAGCCGCGCCGAGCGTCGCGCAGCCGAGGAAGCGCGGGTACGACATCCGCAGCCCGCCCGCCGCCAGCGGCAGCAGCGCGTTGAACACCGGTAGGAAGGGCGCGACCACCACCATCCGGCCGCCCCCGCGCTGGAGGATTCCCTCCGCCGCCGCCCAGCGCTCCTCGCCGATCCAGTCGCCGAAGCGGCTGCGCCGCAGGCGGTCGCCGAAGCGGCGGCCGGCGAGGAAGCTCAGCGACCAGCCGGCGAGGCAGCCGGCCACCACGACCGCGAAGGTGACGACGCCGGTGGTCGGGCCGCCGACCCCCATCGCGGCCAGGATCGCCACGTCGCCGGGGACCAACACCCCGAGCAGTGGTACGGCGTCGAAGAGCATCACCACCCCGAGCACCCCCATGAGCAGGGTGGTGGGGAGCTCTCCGAGCTGGGTCAGCCAATCCGACATGCCCCGTACGCTATGGCCGCCCGGCCACCCCGGGCATCGGGTCCGTTCCCCCACCGCCCCCTGGTATCGGTCTCGGGGTCGACCCTGAGAGCCCCGTGGTCACCGGGGGCGCAGCACCTGTACCCGGCGCATGGACGAGTCGACGGAGGGCTCGGTGGTCGGCACGGGGTAGCTCGCCACCGCCGTCAACACGCCCGGCGGCAGGTGGCCCCGCCCGGGGTCGCCGATCAGCACGTCGGCGCCCGTGGCGGCGGCACGTTGCAGGAAGGGCAGCACCCGCGCGGCCATCATCGGGTCGTAGAGCACGTCCCCGGCCACCAGCAGGTCCACCTCGTCTGGGTCGGAGTCGAGCAGGTCGCCGCCGGTGGCCGCCACCGTCACACGGTTGGCCCGGGCGTTGACGGTCACCGCCGCGACCGCGTACGGATCGATGTCGTTGGCGACCACCCGCTCGGCGCCGGCGAGCGCGGCGGCGACCGCCACCAGGCCGGACCCGGCGGCGAGGTCGAGCACCCGGCGTCCGGCCGCGAGTTCGGGGTGGTCCAGCAGGTGACGGGCGAGGGCCTGGCCGCCGGCCCAGACCGAGGCCCAGTACGGCGCGGGCAGGGCGTGCCCGGCGTACGCCTCCATCCGGGCCCACCAGACGATGGCGTCCTCGGCCAGGTGTAGCCGGACCTCGGGGACGAACGGGATCGGCACCAGCCGGAGCCGGTCCAGCCCGCCGCCCGGAGCGTCGATTTCCTGCTCCAGCTCGGTCAGCGCGTCGGCTGTGGCACCCCTCATCGGGGCAAGCATGCCGCAGGTCGGTGGGCACCGCCCGGCATTCGCGTCGCCCGCGCCGAGAGTTCACCGCATTACCTGCGGCACTTCGGCCAGCGGATCCGGGTTTGGCCAGCTACTCTCGGGGTAGCACCGGGCGATCATCGGTCGAAGACCGAGGGTCACCCGCTTTGGAACAGGGAGAGATGCATGGCAACCGGCACGGTTAAGTGGTTCAACTCGGAAAAGGGCTTCGGCTTCATCGAGCAGGACGGCGGAGGGCCGGACGTATTCGTCCACTACTCGGCCATCGCGTCGAGTGGTTACCGGGAGCTGAACGAGGGCCAGAAGGTCGAGTTCGAGGTGACCCAGGGGCAGAAGGGTCCGCAGGCGGACAACGTCCGTCCTCTGTAGATCCGTGCCGGTGGCGGCGGCCGGTTGACGGCCGCCGCCGCAGCGCGTCTCAGGGCAGCTTCGGCGCGACGGGCAGGTCCCGTCGCTGCCGTAGCGGCCCGATCAGCAGGATCGCCGGGGTGAGCGCCAGCCAGCCTGTCATCACCGCGATCGCGGTGCCGGCTCCGTACGCCGAGCCGACCGCCCCGGCCAGCACCGCAGCCAGCGGGATCGTGCCGTAGTTGAGCATGTGCATGCTCACCGTGACGCGGCCCAGCAGTTGGTGCGGGGTGTAGGTCTGCCGGAAGCTGCCCTTGAGCACGTTCCCGACGGCCACCCCGAAGCTGACCAGCATCCCCCCGATCGCCGGCAGGGCGAGCTGCTCGCCGGGCCCGGCGAGCGGGATGAGCAACGCCGGCGGTCCGGTGAACGCCGCCGCCAGGAACATGGCCCGGGCGGAGCCGAGTCGCCGGCCGAGTGTGGTGGCCAGCAGCGCGCCGACGATGCCGCCGAGACTCATCGCCGCGACCAGCGCGCCCACCGAGGCCGGCGCGAGTCGCGCCTCCCGGACCAGGAAGACCACCAGGACCGCCTGGTAGCCGACCAGCCCGACGTTGCTGGCCGCCCCGAAGGCGGTGAGCACCCGCAGGTACGGGTCCCGGGCGACGAACCGGAGCCCCTCGCCGATCTCCCGTCGCAGCGACCGGGAGCGCCCCGCGTGCTCGGGACGGGGTTCGACGGTGCGGATGCGGAGCAGACACGCGGCGGAGAAGAGGAAACTCAGCGCGTCGAGCAGCAGCGCGGTGACGGCGCCGGCGAGCTGCGCGGTCACACCGGCGAGACCGGGGCCGAGCACATAACTCGCCGTCTGGGTGGCCTGGAGTTTCGCGTTGCCCTCGGGCACCTGCTCGCGGCGCAGCAGCACGGGCAGGTAGACCTGGTCGGCCGTCTCGAAGAAGACCCGGGCCAGGCCGGCGCCCAGCGCCACCACGAGCAACTGCGTCACGGTGAGCGCGCCGATCGCGGCGGCGACGGGCACGCTGAGGAACAGCAGCGCGGAAGCCAGGTCGCAGACGATCATCACGGGCCGACGCGGCAGCCGGTCCACCCAGGCGCCGGCCGGCAGACCGACGAGCAGCCACGGCAGCCAGGCTGCGGCGGTCAGCACCGCGACGACGAAGGTGCTGGCGTCGAGCACGGTCACCGCGACCAGGGGCAGCGCGACGGCGGTGACATTGCTACCGACGGCGCTGGCGGTCTGGCCGGCCCAGAGCAGCCGGAAGTCCCGGTGCCGCAGCAGCCCGCCACGGGGCGTGGCGGTCGGCGCGGGCGTGGCGTGGGCGGTCCGCGTCGACGGGGTTGCGCGGGCGGGCGGCGTCACGGCGTGGCCGGGACGCCGTAGGCGAACAGGAAGACCGGCTCGCGCTGCCGCCCGTCGTCGGGCACGTCCCGCTCGGCCCACCGGGCGAGCAGGTCGTTCATCTCGCTGCCCAGCTCGGCCAGTTCCTCCGGCGTCAGGCGCAGCCACCGGTCGGTGGAGAACGGGCCCTCCCCCCAGGCGGCCCGGCTGGGGTCGTCGGTGGCCTGCCAGGCCCGGGCGAGGGCGACGTGCCGGTCCAGGTTGAGCGAGGTGGCAGCGTCGGCTACGGCCCGTGCGGCGGGGTCGGCGTCGAAGTCGGACTGGGACCACCGGACCCCGCGGGTGACCAGGCGCCACCACCGTTCCCGCCGGTCACGGGCCAGTTCGGGCGCTTCCTCGACCAGTTCGGCGCCGGCCAGCACCTTGAGGTGGTGGCTGGTGTTCGCCGGCGCCTGACCGGTCCGCTCGGCGAGCTGGCCGACGGTCGACGGGCCGTGCACCTTGAGCACGTCCATCAACCGGCGGCGCAGCGGATGGGACAACGCGGCGAGCACCCGCGAGTCGGTCACGTGGCGTACGTCGGGATTCGTCATACCGGACAGCGTGACATCGGCAACGACAGTTGCGCAACAGGTATTGCGCAACTGTCGTTGCCGGATCTGTCGGCCGCCGGGTGCGGGCTGGTCAGTCGACCAGGCGGCGGGCCAGCTCGTCGGCGACCTGTTTGGCCTGGTCGGCGGGGAGCGCGGCGGCGATCCGCTCGGCCAGGCCCGCCGGGTCCAGGCCGGCGACCACCCCGGTGACGATCGCGTCCTCGTCGACAAGGTCGCCGCCGACCTGCGCCGCGGTCGTCCGGCTCAGCGTGAGCATCTCGTTCAGCACGTTGAGGGTGGACATGTCCCTGGGGATGCCACCGCCGACGTACTGCCAGGGGATCGCCCGCAGCAGGGGGGCGATGTTCGGGTCGGCCAGTGCGGCCTTGAAGTGTCCGAGGAACTCACTACGGTCCATGCCGTCCTCCAGGAGTCCGATGGTGCTCAGGTAACGGCGGAACAGCGGGGTCTGGTCCCGGTTCGCCTTGATCGAGTCACGGAAGAAGCTGAAGTGGGTGTGCCACAGGTGGGAGTTGTCGCCGCTCGTGCGTTTGCGCAGGCGGTCCCACCGCCGGACCACCCTGCCGTCCGGGGAGTAGATGATCTCCCGAATGTCTCGGCTGTCCGAGGTGCCGGCGACGCACTGCGCGACACACCAGGCGGAGAAGCTGCGAAGGTCGTGTCTTCCACCCGCGGCGCGGACCTCGAAGAAGCCGACGTCGAGAGCGGCCGCGTCGAGGGTCAGCCCGGCGGAGTCCCGAGTCGACTCGACGACGGAGTAGTCCCTGGTCACCACCCGGTCGGAACCGCAGTGGTAGCCGCCCCGGTGGGCGGGGTCGCCGACGATGCCGACCTCGGCGGGTTCGAGGTCCTGATCGCGCGAGGTGTCGGGGTCGACGTTGAGGTGGTCGAGCAGCAGGCGGCGGACGGTCAGCAGGTTTCCCGGTGCCCGCGTCATGGGTTCCCCCTTGTATGGGTCGGGGGCCGGGCATGACGGTGACACCGCGTAGGCGATGTGGGAGCCTCACACGCAGGCCCGACCGAGTGGTGCACAGCGTCGGGCGTTGGCCCAACGATAACCCCATCGATGAATGAATGCCCAGCTCAGGAGGGGTTTTTTCGGCCAACGGAAAGCTGCGTGACAGGTGGCATGATCGGCAGGACCACTGCGGACGGACACTGCGGATCATGCAGGACCTCCCGCCATCCGGCACGCAGGGTAACGGCTGCGCCGAGAGGTTCGCCGGTGCCGGGGTTGCGCGCGTAGCGGGGATGGGCGCCGCCGGAGACCTGCACCCGCAGCCGGTGCCCCGCCGCGAACCGGTGTGCCGTGGGCCAGGTCTCCACCGGTACGCGCACCACGCCCGTGGCGTCGGCGGGGAACCGGTCGGGCGCGACCCGGACCAGCCCGTCGCAGACGTTCCAGGACCGGCCGCGCCGGTCCACGTCGCACAGTCGCACGAAGACGTCCAGGTGGGACAGCTCGCTGCGCAGATGGATCTCGGCGCGTACCGGGCCGATCACCTCGACGGGCACATCGAGCGGGATGCTGGTGAAGGTGAGCACGTCGGGCCGGGCCTCGACCGGGCGGTTGTCCACCGGCCCGGCCCGCTGGGCGACGAGCAGCGGGCCACCGAGCGAGGGCGTCGGGTCAGCCGGGTCGTAGTGGAAGCCGTCCGGCGCCGACGGGACCGGCGCGGCGGGGCTCAGCCCGCCGTCCGGGTGCAGGTGCCACGGGGTCGGCACCGACGGGGGCGGCCAGTCGGGCAGGTCCCGCCAGCCGCCGCCCGCGCCGCCGACGTGCACCCGCACCGGGGTGGTCGGACCGGTGCCGGTCCGCAGCCCCGGGCGCCGCCCGGCGAGGTGCTCGTCGAGGTGGTCCAGCCCGTCGCGTAGCGCGGCGAGGAGGAGCCCGGGGCTGCCATGGGTCCACGGCCCGACGGTCAGCCGGGGACGGGCCCCGGCCGCGCGCAGCGCCACGAAGTCACGCAACTGGGCCGGCAGGAAGATGTCGTGCCAGCCGCTCACCATCGCCACCGGCGCGTGGACCTCGGCGATCCGGTCGCCGAAGACGCGCGTACGCCAGTAGTCGGCGTCCGGGGTGTGGTGGCGCAGCCACTCCTGGAAGAACGGCACGGTGACGCCGGTGGCCACCCGGTCCGCCTCGGCCAGCGGCAGGTGGGCCAGCGCCGCGACCAGCCGGGGCTGGCCGCGCTTGAGTTCCCACTGCCGGGCCAGCCACGGCACGGTCTGCGCCTGGAGCAGCTCGGCCCAGGTGAGCACGGTGTCCAGGGCGAAGGACTCTCCGGCGTACGTCGAGTCGCGGGTGCCCGAGGCGGTCGCCACCGCGACCATCGCGCGCAGTTCCTCTCCGGCGTCGGCGGCGAGGGCCCACTGCACGAAGCCCTGGTAGCTGGCGCCGAACATGCCGAACGCGCCGGACCACCAGGGCTGGCGGCGCAGCCAGTCGAGAGTGTCGAAGCCGTCCTCGCGCTCGTGCACCAGCGGGGCGAACGTGCCGCCCGAGCCGAACGTGCCGCGGCAGGACTGGATCACCACGTGGTAACCGCGTTCGGCCACGATCCGGCCGAGCAGCCGCATCGGCCCGCCCCGCCCGTACGGGGTGCGGATCAGCACGGTGGGCGTGTCGGGCAGGTCCGGGGCGTAGTGGTCGGTACGCAGCGGCACGCCGTCGCGCACCCGCACCGGGATGTCCCGGCTGAGGGTGACCCGACGGGTGCGTGCGGGCGGCAACCGCAGCGCGGCGGTGGCGAGGCGGGTCGCCAACCGGTCGATCACCACGTCACCCGTTCGCGCGCCGGGCCGGCTCGTCCCGGGCGGCGCGCACCGCGTCGCGGTGCTCCCCCATCGAGGTGGTCATCGCGGCCATGAACCGCTGCACCACCTCCAGCTCATCGTCGCTGAAGCCGGCCATCACCTCGTCGGTGCGCCGGCCCAGGGGGCGGAAGAACTCCACGGCCAGCGCGGCGCCCCGCTCGGCGTAGTGCAGGAAGACCTTCCGCCGGTCGGCGGTGTCGCGGTCACGGCGGATGTGCCCGGCGCGCTCCAGTCGATCGATCAGGGCGGTGACCGAACCGGAGGAGAGGTTGAGCTGCTCGCCGAGGCGGCCGGGGGTGATCGGCTGGCCGAACAGCTCGGCGTCCATCACCGCGATCAGCGCCTGTAGGTCGGTGGCGTTGAGCCCGTGCAGGCCGGCGAAGGCGTGCCCGATGTGCTGCGCGTCGACCGAGTAGCGCCGCAGCTCGGCCGTGATCTGGGCGACCAGCCGATCGCGGTGCGTGTCGCGCCGCCGGTACATGCCGTGACCTGTCACGTCGGTCGCTTCCTCCTGCCGTCCGTTCCGGTTGCAGCATAACTCAGCAGTCGATAATCTCGTTTATCGAGATACTCGACGTTCGTCATGTTGCGTCGTTCGCGAGGTCTGAACGTCGAAGGAATCCCGTCGAGAGACCGTGAGGCAACCGATGTCAGTGTTCACCCGCGTGGCACGCGGACGGCTCGCCGCGTGGCTCACCGTGGTCGCCGCGATCGTCTTCGGCGCGGCCGTCTTCGGGCTACCCAAGCCCGACAACCCGGCGCCCGTGTCCTCCACCGGCCTGTCCGCGCAGTGGCAGTCGACCCAGGTGGAGCGCCTCCAGGATCAACTGCCCTCCCGCGACGTCCAGGCCGCGATCGTCGTCGTCAGCCGCACCGACGGCGGCCCGCTCACCGAGGCCGACCGCCAGGCGGTCACCGACCGGTCCGGCGACCTCGGCCAGTTCGCCGTCGGCGGACGGGTCAGCCCGCCGCAGGTCTCCCCCGACGGTGCCGTCGCGCTCGTCGCCGTACCGCTCTCCACCGGCGGCGGGCAGGAAGAGATCGCGGGCCGGATCGACCAGCTCCGCGCGTCCCTGGACGACACGCCCGGCACCCTCACCGTGGAGGTGACCGGCGGGCCCGCGTTCGCCACCGACCTGACCAAGGTCTTCGACGGCGCCGACACCACGCTGCTCGCCGTCACCGCCGCGGTCGTGGCGCTGCTGCTGCTCATCACCTACCGCAGCCCGTTCCTCTGGATCGTGCCGCTCGTCGTCGTCGCGGCGACGGAGCAGCTCACCCTACGGGCCCTCGAAACGGTCGTCCCGGCGTTCGGCATCAACCTGCCCGGCGGCGCCGTCACCGGCATCGCCAGCGTCCTCGTCTTCGGCGCCGCCACCAACTACGCCCTGCTGATCATCGCCCGCTACCGCGAGGAACTGCGCCGCGAGGAGGACCGCTTCGTGGCGATGCGCGCCGCGCTGCGCCGTACCGCCGAGCCCATCCTCGCCAGCGGCTCCACCGTCGTCCTCGGCGTGCTCACCCTGCTGCTGTCCGAGCAGGAGCTCAACCGCGCCCTCGCCATCGCCTGCGCGACGGGCGTCATCCTCGCCATGCTCTCGGCGCTGTTCGTCCTCCCGGCGGTACTGGTGACCTTCGGTCGCGGCCTGTTCTGGCCGTTCGTGCCCCGGGTCGGCGGCGAGGTCCGCGAGGGCCGGCTGTGGGGCCGGCTCGGTGCCGCCGTCGAGCGCCGTCCCGCACCGGTCGCGCTGCTCGCGACGCTGCTGCTCGCCGGGCTCGCCCTCGGTGGGCTCGGCATCCGCACCGGCCTGTCCGAGACCGAGCAGTTCCGGGTCAAGCCGGAAGCGGTCGCCGGCGCGGAGACCCTCGCCCGGTCCTTCCCCGCTGGCACGACCCAACCGGTCGCCGTGCTCACCACGCCCTCGGCGGTACGGGCCGTCACGGACGCCGTCGCGGCCGTCCCCGGCGTCGCCTCCGCACGTCCCGGTGAGGCGGGCGCCCAGGTCGCCCAGGTCGACGTCGTGCTGGAGGCCGAGCCCGGCACCGACGCCGCGAACCGGGCCGTCGAGGCGCTGCGGGACGCGGTCGCGGCGATCCCCGGTTCCGCGCCGCCCGCGGTCGACGGCGCACCCGCGTTCGACGGCGCGGTGGTGGGTGGCGCCGTCGCGGCCACCTACGACGAGAACGAGGCCAACGGCAAGGACCTGCGGCTGATCCTGCCGATCATCCTGCTGCTCGTCGGCGCGGTCCTGGTGCTGCTGCTGCGCGGCCTGGTCGCCCCGCTGCTGCTGGTGCTCACCGTGATCGCGTCGTTCTTCGCCAGCATCGGCGCGTCGTGGCTGCTCTTCGACCACGTGCTCGACATGCCGGCGCTCGACAGCGGCGTCCTGCTGCTCGCCTTCGTGTTCCTGGTGGCGCTCGGCGTGGACTACAACATCTTCCTCGTCACCCGGGCCCGCGAGGACGCCCGGCGCACCGGCACCCGGGCCGGCATGCTCTCGGCCCTGCGGGTCACCGGCGGCGTCATCACGAGCGCCGGCGTCCTGCTCGCCGCGGTCTTCGCCGTCCTGGGCGTCCTGCCGTTGATCCTGCTGACCCAGATCGGGATCATCGTCTGCATCGGCGTGCTGCTGGACACCCTGCTCGTCCGGACGGTCCTGGTGCCGGCGCTGGCGTTCACGCTCGGCGACCGCTTCTGGTGGCCCGGACGGATCGCGCGTCAGCCCGCCGAGGGCGACGCCGACGCGTCGGCGGGACACGAGGCGGTGACCGCCCGGGACTGACCGGGCCGCCGGAACTGGGGCCGTGGCGTCACCGCCACGGCCCCAGTTCCGTCAGCGCACGACCATCCCGCACGCCCAAGATCACGCCGGGCGGCCCCGGACTACGCCGGACAGCCAGGCCCACGCGGGACGGCCCAGGAGCACGCCGGACACCAGCCCACGCGGGACGGCCAGGGCCACGCGGGACGCCAGGGTCACACGGGACGCCCAGGATCACGCCGCGGCTCACGCGTCGGCGCGGACCGCCACCGGGCCGGGCTCCGCCCGGTCGTCGCCCACCGCCTTGTCGCGGGTGGCCCAGGCGACCACGAACAACGCCGTCCAGGCCACCCCGAGCAGCACCGCCGTGACACTGCCGCTGGCGGTGCTCAGCCCCAGGTAGAGGCGGGCGCCGGCGATGCCGACCACCCCGGCCGCCGCGGCGGTCCAGGCGGCCACCGCCACCGGCCAGCGCGCCCTGCGGGACAACAGCCAGGCGAGGGTGCAGAGGCTCGCCGCCACCACGGCGTTCTGCGTCGGGAACAGGGCGGCGTCCCGGCCCTCCGGCCCGCCGGCCGTCGGCCCGGCCAGGTCGACCACCACGGCCAGGACCACCAGCGGCACGAACGCCCCGACCGTGCCGACCACGCTGAGCAGGTCCGCCCGCCAGGGCCGGTTCCGCCAGGCCAGCACCGCCGCGACGACGGCCACCAGCACGATCAGGGACGACCCGCGCAGCGCCGAGACCACCGCGAGCGTGACGTCGACCGCCCCGGGCGTACGCCGGTCGGCGAACCAGTCGGCGATCACGCCGTCGAGCACCGCCAGCCCGCTGTGCCGGACCACCGCCCCGAGCACCCAGGCGATGGCGAGCCCGGCCACGAAGAGCAGCAGCAGACCGGCGACCAGGTTGATCAACAGCGTCCACGCCGGCCCGACGTACATGGCAAGCAGGAAGAACAGCACCCCGTACCGGCCGCTGAGCCAGCGCACCGGCCGAAGCCCCGCGGCGCGGGCCGCCAGCGCCCTGGCCGGGTCCGGGTTACGGCCCAACCACCGCCCCGCCAGCACCACGGCGACCAACGCGACCACCAGCACCAGCACCGCGCCGGTGGCCCGCCCGAGCAGCCGGGAGACCGTCTCGTACGACTCGCCGGCCAGGTTGCCGACGAGCACCGAGCCGCCCACCCAGGTCACCACCCCGGCCAGGTTCCACGGCGCGAACCGCCGGTACGGCATGCCGGCCGCCCCCGCCAGCCGAGGCACCAGGGTGCGGGCGAAGGCCACCCAGCGGGCGGTGAACACCCCGCGCCCGCCCAGCCGGCCCAGCATCGCGTCGGCCCGGCCCCACCGTTCGTGACCCACCCGGGCGCCCAGTCGGCCGGCGCGCAGCCGGGGCCCGTGCCGCCGGCCCGACCGGTACGCCAGTGTGTCGCCGATCACTGCTGCAACGATCATCACTGCCAGTGCCGGCGCGAGCCGCAGCGTCCCCGCGTACGCTAGGAAACCGACCAGCAGCAGGGTCGCCTCGCCCGGCACCAGCAGACCGAAGATCACGGCGGTCTCCCCCGCGACGATCATCGCGGCGATCACATAGATCAGCAGGGGCGGCAGGCCCTGTAGCGAGGTCAGCAGGTCGTGCATCGGGCCCCCATTCCCACGGGGGTCAGCATGCCAGGCGCTGAAACGGTCGGAACATCAGTTTCGGCAGAGATCCGGGCCATCTGGGGGGAGACCCCGACGCATGCCCCGGCAACCGTAGACAGGAGTATGGAGGGTATGCAGCTTCGCACCGACCTCCGCAACGTCGCCATCATCGCCCACGTCGACCACGGTAAGACGACCCTGGTCGACGCCATGTTGCGGCAGGCCGGCGCCTACGGCGCCCGCGGCGAGGTAACCGAACGGGTCATGGACTCGATGGACCTCGAACGGGAAAAGGGCATCACCATCCTGGCCAAGAACACCGGCGTGCGGTACATGCCGGCCGACGGCTCCGACCCGGTGACCATCAACATCATCGACACTCCCGGCCACGCCGACTTCGGCGGCGAGGTGGAGCGCGGCCTGACCATGGTCGACGGTGTGGTGCTGCTGGTGGACGCCAGCGAGGGCCCGCTGCCGCAGACCCGGTTCGTGCTCCGCAAGGCGCTCAAGGCGCGCATGCCGATCATCCTGGTGATCAACAAGGTGGACCGTCCCGACGCCCGGATCAAGGAGGTCGTGGACGAGGCCTACGAGCTCTTCCTCGACCTGGACGCCGACGAGGCGCAGATCGACTTCCCGATCGTCTACGCCTGCGCCCGCGACGGCATCGCCTCGCTGACCCAGCCCGCCGACGGCGCCATTCCCGACGACAGCAACAGCCTGGAGCCGCTGTTCCGCACCCTGCTGGACACCATCCCGCCGCCCGCGTACGAGGAGGGGGCGCCGTTGCAGGCGCACGTCACCAACCTCGACGCCTCCCCGTTCCTCGGCCGGCTGGCGCTGTGCCGGGTGCGGCAGGGCACCATCAGCAAGGGCCAGACGGTGGCCTGGTGCCGCACCGACGGCAACACCCAGCGGGTCCGCATCTCCGAGCTGCTGATGACCGAGGGCCTGGAGCGCAAGCCGGCCGACTCGGCGGGTCCTGGCGACATCATCGCCGTCGCCGGCATTCCCGAGATCATGATCGGTGAGACGTTGGCCGACGCGGAGGACCCGCGGCCGTTGCCGCTGATCACCGTCGACGAGCCGGCCATCTCGATGACCATCGGCACCAACACCTCGCCGCTGGTCGGCCGGGTCAAGGGCGCCAAGGTCACCGCGCGGATGGTCAAGGACCGGCTCGACAAGGAACTGGTCGGCAACGTGTCGCTGCGGGTGCTGCCCACCGAGCGCCCCGACGCCTGGGAGGTGCAGGGCCGTGGCGAGCTGGCGCTGGCCATCCTGGTCGAGCAGATGCGCCGCGAGTCCTTCGAGCTGACCGTCGGCAAGCCGCAGGTCGTCACCCGGGAGATCGACGGCAAGACCTGCGAGCCGGTCGAGCGGCTCACCATCGACTCTCCCGAGGAGTACCTCGGCGCGATCACCCAGCTCCTCGCCACCCGCAAGGGCCGGATGGAACAGCTGGTCAACCACGGCACCGGCTGGATCCGGATGGAGTGGCTGGTCCCGGCCCGGGGCCTGATCGGCTTCCGCACCGAGTTCCTCACCGACACCCGGGGCACCGGCATCCTGCACCACGTCTTCGAGTCGTACGAGCCGTGGTTCGGCGAGCTGCGCACGCGGCAGAACGGCTCGCTGGTCGCCGACCGGTCGGGCGCGGTCACCTCGTTCGCCATGATCAACCTTCAGGAGCGCGGCCAGCTCTTCGTCGAGCCGACCACCGAGGTGTACGAGGGCATGATCGTCGGGGAGAACTCCCGCTCCGACGACATGGACGTCAACATCACCAAGGAGAAGAAGCTCACCAACATGCGGGCGTCCTCGTCCGACGAGACCGAGAAGCTGATCCCGCCGCGCAAGCTGTCGCTGGAGCAGGCTCTCGAGTTCTGCCGCGAGGACGAGTGCGTCGAGGTCACCCCGGCCACCATCCGGATCCGCAAGCTGGTGCTCGACCAGACCACCCGTGGTCGGGCCGCCGCCCGCCGCAAGCACGCCGGCTGACGTACGACGACAGCCACCCGGAGCCCGGACCGCCCCGCGCGGTCCGGGCTCCGGCCGCTGTGCCGCGGAGTTCAGGCGGGACGGATGGCGAGGAAGGCGAACAGGTCGGGCACCGGGCCGAGACCGGCCTCGGCCGTGCGGACCAAGGTCAGGCCGGCGTCGGTGACCGCGTTGAGCAGGTCGGCCAGCGGGACGTGCCACGCGCCGACCCGCACCCGCACCCCGTGCGGCGACCAGGCCCGGAAGCTGCGCTCCCGCTCGGCGTACCCGCCGTCGATCACGATCCGCTCCCGGTCGGAACGGTCGGCGAACGCCCCGGTGAAACACGGGTGCACTCCCACGTGGACGAACCGCCCGCCGGGCGCGAGCACCCGCGCGGCCTCGGCGATCACCGCCGGGTAGTCCGGCACGTCGGTGTGGGCCAGCACACACGCCACCGCCGGCACCGAGGCGTCGGCCACCGGCAACGCCGCCGCGTCGGCGCGGGCAACCGGCAGGCGTGGCCGGGCGTGCCGTAGCTGCCCGGCGGACAGGTCGACCCCGACCGGATGCCAGCCCAGCGCGCGCAGCTCCGCCGCCTGGAGCCCGGTGCCGCAGCACAGGTCGAGGCAGCGGCCGGAGCCCGCGCCCAGCAGGTCACGCAGCCGGCTACGGACCTGGGTCATGTAGTCGTTGGAGGTGTCGGTGGCGAACGCCTCGTACCAGTCTGCGTACGCGTCGTAGGCGGCAACCGTCATCCCCGCACGATATGACCGATCGCCCCGCCCCGCCGCCCCGTCGGCGATCCGCTACGGTCAGCCGCATGACCTGGGACCAGCTCGACGCCCGCCTGGACGGGGTGCCCGGCACCGTGTCGGCGTACCTGGGGCGGGTCGGCGCCGCCCCCGCCTGGACCCGGCACGCCGACGAGTCCCACTACGCGGCCAGCACGATGAAAGCCGCGGTGCTCGTCGCGCTGCACCGCGCCGCCGAGGCCGGCACCCTCGACCTGGACACCCCGGCGCCGGTACGCAACGAGTTCGACTCGGCGCTGCCCGGCGCGCCCCGGTTCTCCTGCGCCCGGCACTACGACAACGACGAGGCCGTCTGGGAGCGGGTCGGCGGCGAAGCGCCGCTGCGCTGGCTCGCCCACCGGATGATCGTCCGCTCCAGCAACCTCGCCACCAACCTGGTCATCGACCACGTCGGACTGCCCGCCGTGGCCCGGGTGTGGGAGCTCGCCGGTGCCCGGCACAGCGTCACCGGCCGGGGCATCGAGGACTTCTCCGCCCGCGAGGCGGGCGTCACCAATCTCGTCACCGCCGCCGACCTGGCCGCGCTGCTCGGCGCGCTGGCCGCCGGCGCACACGCCCCGGGCCCGCTCGCCTCGCCCGCCGGCTGCGCCGCCATGCTCGACGTGCTGTTCGCCCAGGAACACCGCGAGGACCTGGCCGCCGGGCTGCCCGAGGGCACCCGCATCGCGCACAAGAACGGCTGGGTGCGCGGCGTGCGGCACGGCGCGGGGGTGGTCTTCCCCGGCGACGCGCCGCCGTACGCGATCGTCGTCTGCACCACCACCGACCTCGCCGACGGCGGCCCCTCCGGCGAGGACGAGGACGACGCCTGCCGGCTGATCGCGGGCGTCTCCGCCGCGGCCTGGGCCGCCCGACACGACCTGTGACGGTCGGAGCCGTCACTCCAGCAGGTGCGCCCGCAGCGCCGCCCGGACGTCGTCGGTCACCCCGAGCCCGTCGCGCAGGTACGCCCCGAACGACCCGTGCACCCGGTACACCTCCGCGTACGCGGCGTCCAGGTACTCCGGACGCACCTCCAGCACCGGCCGCACCGCCTCGGCGTCCAGCCCCGGCATCCGGCGCCGCATCGCCTCCAGGATGACCTCCCGCAGGCTCTCGGTCAGCCGGTTGTTCGCCAGGTAGTCCGCCCGGATCGCGGCCTCGTCCACCCCCAGCGCGCCGAGCAGCAACGCCGTCAACCAGCCGGTCCGGTCCTTCCCCGCCGAACAGTGGTAGACCAACGGCAGGTTCTCCGCCTCCGCCGCCAACCGCACCGCCGCACCGAAGCTCGCCCGCGCCGACTCCCCGCTGACGAACCACCGGTAGATCGACGCCATCGCCGCCGGGGTGCCCTGCTCCGCCAACGCCGCGTACGCGCCCAGGTCGTGCCCGAGCAGCACCGCCGAGACGTACGTGAAGACGGGGTGCTCGGCGTCGTGCACCGGCAGGTGCACCACCCTCGGTTCCCCGGCCAGCCGGTCCGGCGGGGCGACCACCATCTCCGACTGGTCCCGCAGGTCCACCACGCAGGCCGGGCCGAGCTTGGCCAGCACCGGCAGATCCTCGTCGATCAGCCGACCCAGCGCCGGAGTGCGGATCAGCACTCCCGGACGCACCTTCCGGCCATCGGCGCCGACCAGGCCGCCGAGGTCCCGCGCGTTCGGCGCGCCCACCAGTTCCCAGTCCCGTTCGCTCATGCCGGTCCTCCGCTCCGCTCCGTACCGCCATGAGACACCCCGCGCCCGCCGATTCGCTCACCACGCTCGCTCATGCCGGCCTCCCCTTCGCCTGCTCGCGTCCGTATAGGGTGCCCCACATGACGATCGCCGCGGTACGCACGCATCGGCTTTCCGCCCCCTTACACACGCCGTTCGTCACCGCGCTGCGCCGTACCACCACTGTGGAGACCCTGGTGGTGGAGGTGGTCGATGCCGACGGCCGGTCCGGCTACGGCGAGGCGCCACAGGTGTGGCAGGTGACCGGGGCGTCGGTCGCCGGTTCCGAGGCGTGCGTCCGCGAACTGATCGGCCCGGCGGTCACCGGCCGCGATGCCGACGACCTGGTGGCCCGCTGCACGGAGGTGCAACGGGTGGTCGTCGGCAACGAGGCGGCCAAGGCGGCCGTCGACGTCGCGCTGCACGACCTGGCGGCTCGGCGGCTCGGCGTACCGCTGGTCCGGCTGCTCGGAGGCACCGCCCTGCGGGTGCCCACGGACGTCACGCTCGCCGCGGGCGAGGCGGTGGACCTGGCGGCGGCGGCCCGGCAGCGGCGGGCGGAGGGCTTCGGCGTGCTCAAGCTGAAGGTGGGCACCGACGCCGCCGGCGACCTGGAGCGGGTCCGCGCGGTGCGCTCCGCCGTCGGCAACGGGGTGCGGATCCGGCTCGACGCCAACCAGGGCTGGACTCCGCGCGAGGCGGTCCGGGTGATCCGGGGCGTCGAGGACGCCGGGCTGGACGTGGAACTGGTCGAACAGCCGGTCGCCCGCTGGGACCTGGACGGGTTGGCCTGGGTCAGCGACCGGGTGGACGTGCCGATCCTCGCCGACGAGTCGGTCTTCGGCGTCCGTGACCTGGTCGAGGTGATCCGCCGCCGGGCCGCCGACATGGTCAACGTCAAGCTCGCCAAGTGCGGCGGCCTGCACCCGGCCCGGACCCTGCTCGACCTGGCCGCCGCGCACGGCCTCGGCACCGTCGTCGGGTCGATGATGGAGAGCCAGGTGGGCATCGGCGCCGCCGCGAGCCTGGTCGGCGCCTACGGCACCACGGCCGTGGCCGACCTGGACGCCGCCTGGTGGCTGGCCTGGTCGCCGGTGCGCGGCGGCCTGCGCTACGAGGGTGCGACCGTCGTGCTGCCGGACGCGCCCGGCCTCGGCATCAGCTCCGTGACTGAAGTAAAAATGCAGGCTCATAGTTGATGCCTGTCGAAAACTTTCATAGGGTCGAGGGCATTCGGCGCGAGCTGGGGGTGGACGTGGAGCTGCAACCGGGCCGGGAGGCCGTGATCCGGGTCGCCGTCGCGACCCTCTGGAGCGGCCCCGAGGCGGTACGACCCGTCGACGGCCCCGCCCTGGCCACGCGTACCGACATCGCCGCCTGGATCTCCGGCATGGACATCGACCAGCAGGTCGGCGACTGCGTGCTGACCCAGCTGCTGCTCGGCGAGCGGGTGCTCGTCACCGAGTTGCGCCCCGACGGCTGGGCGCACGTGGTGGCGGTCGAGCAGCCGGCCCCCCGGCTGCACCCGGACGGCTACCCCGGCTGGCTGCCCGTCGAGCAGCTCGCCCCGGCCGCCGGCACCGCCGACGCCGACCCGCTCGTGGTCGACGCCACCGTCACCGCCCTGCGCGCCGCCCCGGGCGGCGCCGAGGTGCTCCCCGGAGTCGTGCTCGGCACCCGGCTGACCCCCGCCGGGCCGGCGGTCGACGGCTGGCTTCCCGTGCACGCGCCGGGCCACGCCGAGCCGCTCTGGCTGCCCAGCGACGATGCCGTACCGGTGCCCACCACACCGCCGTCGGCCGACGAGATGCTGGCCGTGGCCCAGCGGCTGGTCGACGTCGTCTACATCTGGGGTGGGGTGTCGGCGTACGGCATCGACTGCTCCGGCCTCGTCCACCTGGCCGGGCGGCGGCTCGGCGTACTGCTGCCGCGCGACGCCAGCGACCAGGCGACGGCCACCACGCCGGTGCCGCTGGGCGCGGAACGCCCCGGCGACCTCTACTTCTTCGCCCGGCCCGGACGCCGGATCCACCACATCGGCATCGTCACCGCCGACCCGCGCCCCGACGACGACCGGCGGATGCTGCACGCCTGTTACCTGCAACGCCGGGTGCTGGAGGAGCGACTGCCCGACGAACGCACCGCCACCCTGGTCGGCGTGCACCGGTTCTGACCACACACGACACGAGGGGGCGCTCCCGGTCCGGGAGCGCCCCCTCGTCGTGTCGCGTACGCCTCAGTGGCGGGCGTCGGTCAGCACCCGCCGCCGGTCCCGGGAGGACTTGACCAGGCTGGCCACGGTGGCCACCGCGAGAGTGCCGAGGATGATCGTCAGCGAGAGCCAGATCGGGATGTGCGGGGCCCAGGAGACGTGCTCGCCGCCGTTGACGAACGACAGGCGGTTGTCGGCGAGGGCCTCCAGCACCAGCTTGACGCCGATGAAGCCGAGCACCACGGCCAGGCCGTAGCTGAGGTAGATCAGACGGTTCAGCAGGCCGCCGAGCAGGAAGTAGAGCTGCCGCAGGCCCATCAGCGCGAAGACGTTGGCGGTGAAGACCAGGTACGGCTCCTGGGTGATGCCGAAGATCGCCGGAATCGAGTCGAGCGCGAAGATCAGATCGGTGGTGCCGATGGCGATCATGACGATCAGCATCGGGGTGAAGATCCGCTTGCCGGTCTCCGTGTGGGTGGTCATCCTGGCGCCGTCGTAGTCCCGGGAGATCGGCAGTGCCTTGCGGCTCCACCGGATCAACATGTTCTCGGAGAACTCGTCCTCGTCCGGCTCACCCTGCCGGGCGAGGTTGATCGCGGTGTAGATCAGGAACGCGCCGAAGATGTAGAACACCCAGGAGAACTGGGAGATCAGCGCCGCGCCGGCGGCGATGAAACCGCCCCGCATGACCAGCGCCAGCACGATGCCGATGAGCAGCACCTTCTGCTGGTACTGCCGGGGCACCCCGAACCGGGCCATGATGATCACGAAGACGAACAGGTTGTCGACCGAGAGGCTGTACTCCGTCAGCCAGCCGGTGTAGAACTGCCCGGCCACGCTGGCTCCGGAGGCCAGCCAGAGGCCGGCACCGAAGAGAAGGGCCAGGGCCACGTAGAAACCGACCCAGAGGCTCGACTCGCGCACGCTGGGCTCGTGCGGTCGCCGACCGACGATCAGCAGATCCACGAGCAGGATCCCCGTCAGGGCGACGAGCGTTCCCGCCCAGACCAGTCCGGACACGTCCAAGGCTCTTTTCCTCCGGCAGACACGCAACGACGGGCACACCGTACGCCCTTGGCGGGCGCGGTGTGCCGCGACGCTGACTGTGGTGACTGTCGGAGGTCTCTTCCACCACCGCCCGAGGGCGGTGACCGACGGGCCGGGTCGAGCGTCCAGGATGGCTGATCGACCGTGCTGACGACTCCGTCGCGAGGGAATACTCCCCTCCTCGACCGTCATTGTTGCCCATCGCGGCGAGCGCCCGCAGCCCGGGCGGCCGGTGTCCTTCCCCACTCGCGAACGTCTATCGACGTGTGCCGTGACGGGGCACACCACCGGTTAGCTTCCTAGGAGGCTAGGTGTTCCAGGTGGGGCCCGCGGTATCCGGCCCGCGCGGCGGCGTGAAAGGCTTCCGGCATGGTGCTTGAGGTCGCGCTCATCGACGTACTGCCGGGCCACGAGGACGAGTTCGCCGCCGCGTACGCCGAGGGGCATCCGGTGCTCGCCGGGACGCCCGGCTGCCGGTCGGTACGGATGACCCGGGGCGTCGAGTCCCCGAGCCGGTTCGTGCTGCTGGTCGAGTGGGACTCCGTCGAGGCGCACAACGACAACTTCCGGGGCACCGAACGCTTCGCGCGGTGGCGGGCGCTGATCGGCCCGCACTTCGCCAACCCGCCACTGGTCGAGCACTTCGTGGACGTGCCGGCCTGAGTCTGTCGTACGCCTGCTCTATGGTGCGCCGTGCACGCGTCGGCCGCCGGTCCCGACGGGCTCGGGGGCGCCGGGCCCGGTTGCCGCGCGGCGATGTCCGCTGCCCTCCGGTCACCGTGCGCGCGCCCGGGCCCGGCGGAGCCGGGTGACGGGGCGGCGGTGAAGACCGTGCGGATCGCACTGGGCCGCAGCGCCGGTCGACCGCCCAGCCGTGATCGGCCCGGCGGGCGGTTTCCGCCGCCACCTGTGACCCGGGTCAGTCGGCGGCGAGCCGGTCCAGCACCGCGACCGTCTCGTCCGGGCCGAGGGCCGCGTCCAGCAGCCAGCCCGTGAGCTGCTCGTAGCGGTCGACGTCGGCCGCCGTCACCAGACGCACGTCGGTGGTCAGCGCTTCCAGCATCACCGTGCGCGGGTCGGCCGGATCCGGAAACGAGTAGCAGGAGTATGGCGTGAGCGGCTGCGCCCCGCCCCGCGCGGTGACTCCCCTGGGCAGCATCCGGATCGTCACGTGCGGCAGGCCGGCCAGGTCGACCAGGTGCCGCAACTGCTCCCGCCACACCTTCGGCGAGATGTCGGCGCCGGCCTCGCAGGCCGGCTCGGCGAGCACCGCCGTGTAGCGGGGCGGGTCGACCCGCCGCAGCACCTCGTGCCGCAGCGCCCGGGCGCGCACGTCGGCGTCCACGTCGAGGGCCGGGTCGAACAGCCGGCCGGCGGCGATCCGCAGCCGGGCGTACGCCGGGGTCTGGAGCAACCCCGGCACGACGGCGGGCTGCCAGTCGACGATGCTCGCCGCCCCCGCCTCCAACTCGGCATAGGTGCGCTGCCGCTCGCCCATCTCCCCCAACGACTTCCACCAGCCCCGGCTGGTGGCGGCGTCACGGGCGATGACGATGAGTGCGTCGCGTTGCGGCGGCGGCACCTCGTAGACGTCGAGCAGGTCGAGCACGTCGGCCAGGTCCGGCCGGCTCTGCCCCAGCTCGATGCGGGACAGCTTCGATGTGGAGGCCCAACCCAGCCGGTCACAGACCTGCTCCAGGGTCAGTGCCTCCCGCCGTCGCAGCTGGCGCAGCTCGGCGCCCAGCCGGGCGCGACGAATGACCGGACTCGTTGGCAACGGCATCCCCAGCCTCCCCATCGAGGCAGACTACGCAGGGCGATCACTGAGCGCAATAGCCTGCTCGCTTAACGCAATCACTGACCTTGAGCGCCCCCGGTCACGCTGACCAGTTCCCGTCGCCCGGGCGCCACCGTCCTGCCCCGCCGTCACTTCACGCCCGCGGCCTCCATGCCGCGCAACTCCTTCTTGAGGTCGGAGACCTCGTCGCGGATCCGGGCCGCCAGCTCGAACTGAAGCTCCCGGGCCGCGGCCAGCATCTGGTCGTTGAGCTCCTGGATGAGCTGGGCCAGCTCGGCCTGGGCCATCCCCTCCCGCGCGGGCCCGGCGCCGCCAGCCCGACTACGGCTGCGGGTCTCCTTGACCGGTGCCTTCCCCCGGGAGAGCTGCCGCGCCGCGCCGCCGACCCGACTGTTCTCGGTGTCCTCCGCCTCGCGGTAGATGTCGTCGAGAATGTCGTGGATCTTCTTGCGCAGCGGCTCGGGGCTGATGCCGTGCGCCTCGTTGTGCGCGATCTGCTTGGCCCGCCGCCGGTCCGTCTCCTCGATCGCCTGGGCCATCGAGGGAGTGATCTTGTCGGCGTACATGTGCACCTGGCCGGAGACGTTCCGGGCCGCCCGGCCGATGGTCTGGATCAGCGACCGGCCGCTACGCAGGAAGCCCTCCTTGTCGGCGTCGAGGATGGCGACCAGCGACACCTCCGGCAGGTCGAGACCCTCCCGGAGCAGGTTGATGCCGACCAGCACGTCGTAGTCGCCCTTGCGCAGCTCCCGCAGCAGCTCCACCCGGCGCAGCGTGTCGACCTCGGAGTGCAGGTAGCGCACCCGGATGCCGTTCTCCAGGAGGTAGTCGGACAGGTCCTCGGCCATCTTCTTGGTCAGCGTGGTGACCAGTACCCGCTCGTCGCGCTCGGTGCGTAGCTTGATCTCGTGCATCAGGTCGTCGATCTGGCCCTTGGTGGGCTTGATGACGACCTCCGGGTCGATCAGGCCGGTGGGCCGGATCACCTGCTCGACGAACTCGCCCTGGGCCTGCTCCAGCTCCCACGGGCCGGGCGTGGCGGAGAGGAAGACCAGCTGGCCGACCCGCTCCAGGAACTCGTCGAAGCGCAGCGGCCGGTTGTCGGCGGCGCTGGGCAACCGGAAGCCGTGGTCGATCAGCATCCGCTTGCGCGACGCGTCGCCCTCGTACATGCCGCCGATCTGCGGGATGGTCACGTGCGACTCGTCGACGACGGTGAGGAAGTCGTCGGGGAAGTAGTCGAGCAGGCAGTGCGGCGGGCTGCCCGGCAGCCGCCCGTCCATGTGCATCGAGTAGTTCTCGATGCCGGAGCAGAACCCGACCTGGCGCATCATCTCGATGTCGTAGGTGGTGCGCATCCGCAGCCGCTGCGCCTCCAGCAGCTTGCCCTGCCGCTCCAGCTCGGCCAGCCGCTCGGCCAGCTCCACCTCGATGTCGCGGATCGCCCGTTCCATCCGCTCCGGGCCGGCCGCGTAATGGGTGGCCGGGAAGATCACCAGCCCGTCGACCTCCCTGACCACGTCGCCGGTGAGCGGGTTGAGGTAGTAGAGCTTCTCCACCTCGTCACCGAAGAGCTCGATCCGGACGGCGAGCTCCTCGTAGGCCGGGATGATCTCCAGCGTGTCGCCACGGACCCGGAAGGTGCCCCGGTTGAAGGCCATGTCGTTGCGCGTGTACTGGATGTCGACCAGCCGGCGCAGCAGCTGGTCGCGGTCGAGCTCCTGCCCGACCGCGACCCGCACGGCGCGGTCGAGGTATTCCTCCGGGGTGCCCAGGCCGTAGATCGCCGAGACGGTGGCCACCACGATCACGTCGCGGCGGGTGAGCAGCGACATGGTGGCCGAGTGCCGCAGCCGCTCCACCTCCTCGTTGATCGAGGAGTCCTTCTCGATGTAGGTGTCGGTCTGCGGGATGTAGGCCTCGGGCTGGTAGTAGTCGTAGTAGGAGACGAAGTATTCGACCGCGTTGTGCGGCAGCAGCTCACTGAACTCCTTGGCCAGCTGCGCGCAGAGCGTCTTGTTGGGCGCCAGCACCAGCGTCGGGCGTTGCACCCGCTCGATCAGCCACGCGGTGGTGGCGCTCTTGCCGGTGCCGGTCGCGCCGAGCAGCACCGTGTTGCGGTCGCCGCGTCGGACCCGACGCTCCAGGTCGTCGATGGCCGCCGGCTGGTCGCCGGCCGGCTGGAAATCGCTGACGACCTGGAAACGACCGTCGAGCCGAGGAATGTCGAGCGCCATGACCCAACGGTACGCCGGGGGTCCGACACCACGAGACGACTACGTCCGGTCCGTGATCGGCTTCAATATTCGCATTGTGTGGCGCATCTCACCGGACTACCCTCTGCGAGTAGGCCGCTCGCGGCGGCCGCCCGGGCAGGTGGCCAGGCCGTCACGGCCGGCCGCCCCCGGCGCAGAAGGTCGCAGCACCCGGCATTCCCGGCGTGCGCACCCGATGTGGTCGCGCGCGATGCGCTGACCGGCCGCCGCGAGCGCCCCTTGCTCGTCACCCCGCGGGGGTGAATCCCGTTCAACCTCCCGTGGAGACCTCCGCCGCCCGTCCCGGCCCGACGCACCCGCCGCAGGACCGCCCGCCGCCCGACGACGCCCACACCGGGGGCATCCCCCGGGTGGTGACCGGCCGGCGACGCACCGTCCTGCTGGTGCTCGCGGCCGCGGCGGTGCTCTCCGCCGCCGCGCTGGTGGCGGGCCTGCTGAGCTGGGCGCCCGACCGGCCGGCGCAACCCAGGGCGCTGACCGGCGACGAACGCGAGCGACTGGCCGCGATGCGGGTCACCAACTACCGCGACCTGCGCGCCGGGGTGCGTGTGACGGCGGGTACCGGCGCGACGCGTACCGAACTGGTCGGCTGGGTCGACTGGTCCCGGCCGCTGGTCTACCTCGACGTCGGCGGGCCCGGCGCGGGCGCCGAGCGCGGGCTGCTCCAGGCCACCCCGACGGTGGCCCTGCTGCGCCCCGACCCGACGGCGGTGCCCACCCCCGCGCCGCCCCCGCTGGTGCCGCCGGCGGACCGCTGGCTGCGGCACGACCCGCCCGCGGGGCAGGGGCTGGCCGCCGTGCTCGACCTGCTCTTCCGCCTCGCCGCGGACCGCCCGGAGCCACCGGCCGATGCCGCCCGCCGGGTCGGCGGCGCCATGGTCGGCGCGGTCCCGGTCGACATCCTCCAGGCACCGCCGCCCGCCCCCGGCGCGTCCGTGCCGCCCACCCCGCCGGGCGGACACCCGCGCTACTGGCTCGACCACGACGCCCGGCTGCACCGGCTGGAGACCGGGCTGGCCGGCGTCGGACCGGTGACCGTACAACTGAACCGGGCCGACCGGCCCACGCTTCGGCCGGTCGACGCCCTCGGCGGCCGTCCCGGTCAGCCCCGCGCCCTGACCGCCGCCGAGCGGGACCGGCTGGACCGGCTGCCCGCCCGGCTTCGCGCCCGGGGCGGCGCCGCCGTGACCCTGACCGCACCCGTCGCCGCCACGAACCTGCGCGGATCCGGCTGGGTGAGCTGGAGCGGTCGGGCCGCGTACGTGGCCGTCGCCGACCTCGGCGTGCCGGACCGCCGGACGCTGCTGCGCGTCGACAGCGCCGGCGTGACCCGGGCGGAGGTACCGGCCACGACGGTCCCGGGCACCGTGGAGTCACCCGGCCGGCCGCCGCTGCCGCCGCCCGCCCAGGGCTGGCTCGCCGACCCGCGACGCGCCGGGGAGTTGGGCCTGCTGCTCGACGCGGCGCTGCGGGCCGCCAGGTCGCCCGGCGGACGGGACGCCGCCCTGCGGGTACGTGGCGACAGCGTCGCCGGGAAGGCTGTCGACGTCGTCGAGCTGCCCGGCTCCGGAGGACCGCTGCGCTACTGGATCGACCGGTCCGGCACGCTGAGCCGGCTGGAGCTGCGTACCCGCACCGGTGCCTGGGCCCAGCTCGACCTGACGCCCGCCACGGTGCCCCGGCTCGCCCCGGTGCCCGGTCGTCCGGCCGGGGGTCGCTGACCGGTCAGGGACGCCAGTTCGTCTGCGCCGCCCACTGCTCGGCGCGCAGGTGCTCCTCGTCGAACCACGGGTCCTTCGCGGTGCTCCAGGTGGCGCTGTCCGGGGCGGAGGCCGCCAGTTCCCGCTTCAGCATCAGGTAGGCCGCCCGCTGGTCCGGGTCGGCGCGCAGGTGGTCGCGGATCAGCAGCGCATACCGCCGGCCGGGCGAGTCCGCCGGGCGGACGTGCAGGTGCACGGGTCGGCCCGGGTCGGCGCTGCCGTGCAGCCGCTTCTCCCACCGGCCGCTGCCGGGCGGGCGGGGGTTGTCCCACCACTCGCCGGGCAGGCGCGGGAACCCCGCCGCCGCGAGGCGTTCGGCCAGCGGGCCGTCCGCGTCGGCGAGGGTGGGTACGGTGAGCTGGATGTCGATCACGTCCTTGGCGGCGAGCCCGGGGACCGCGGTCGAGCCGATGTGGTCGATGCGCAGGTCAGCGGGGGCGACCGCGTGCCGGATCCGGGCCGCCAGCCGCGCGTACTGCTGCGGCCAGGTCGGGTCGGCCTCCGCCAGCACGACGTGGTCCGACCGCGCCGGCCGCCGCTCGCGCAGGTTCGCCTCGTAGGGCCGCAGCCGTTCGCGCCACAGGACGTCGACCGCCGCGTGCAGGTCGGCGAGGCTGCCGTCGTTGGTCAGCAGCACGTCCGCCGTGGCCCGGCGCTGGGTGTCGTCGGCCTGCGCGGCGATCCGCCGCTCGGCCTCCGCCCGGTCCATCCCCCGGTCACGGGCCAGCCGCGCCAGCCGGGTGGCGACCTCCGTCTGCACCACGACCACCAGGTGGTACGTGGGCGCGAGCCCCACCTCCACCAGCAGCGGCACGTCGTTGACCACGATCGCGTCGGGTGCCGCCGCGGCGGCCAGCTCGGCGCTCCGGGCCCGTACCCGCGGGTGGGTGATCGCCTCCAACCGGCGGCGCGCCGTCTCGTCGGCGAAGACCAGCGCGCCCAGCGCCGCCCGGTCGAGGGCACCGTCGGCGTCGAGGACCCGGTCGGAGAAGGCCGCGACGATCTCGGCCAGCCCCTGCGTGCCCGGCGCGACCACCTCCCGGGCCACCCGGTCGGAGTCGATCACCAACGCACCGCACCCGGCCAGTCGACTCGCCACGGCACTCTTGCCGGACCCGATTCCCCCGGTCAGTCCCACCTTCAGCACGGGCACCAGTCAACCGGATCACCACCGCACCGCCAGCACCGGGGCCGCTCATCAGCCCCCAGCCGCACAGCCCCCGCGATCTTGCACTTTGCGCCCGCGAATCGCGAGCAATGTCCCCTTTGCCGAGGCAGAAAGTGCAAGATCGCCGGGGCGGGGCAGGCCGGGCCCCTGCCAATCCCTTGAAGGGACACTACGGAGCCTGCCAGCGTTCCTATTCTAGTAATAGAATAGGAACGTGGAGCTGACTTCCGCTGAGCTGACCGTGCTGGGCTTGGTCATCGAACGCGCCCGGCACGGCTACGACCTGGAGCAGGTGATCGAGCAACGCGGCATCCGGCAGTGGTCCGATGTCGGGTTCTCCTCGATCTACTACCTGCTCGCCAAGCTGGAGAAGCGTGGCCTGGTCCACGTTCCCGAGGCTCCCGCCGCCCCGAAGTCCCGCCGTGTGCACCACGCCACCGCCGAGGGCCGGGAGGTTGCGGCGCGCACCGCGCTGGCTCTCATCGAGCAACCACGGCCGGTCCCGCACCCGCTTCTCGTCGGGATCGCCAACCTGCCCCTGCTCTCCGATCGGGAGTACGCACAGGCGCTACGCACCCGCTTGACACGGGTCGAAGCCCGCATCGAGGCGGTCCAGGTGGCGCAACAGGCGCAAGCCCTCCTCCCACGACCGGCGCGTGAGGTGTTCTCGTACTCGCTGAGCCTCCTTGAGGCGGAAAGGCAGTGGCTCGCCACCCGAGCCCAGGTGCCCGATGACGGACAAGACTGACTTCAAGAAGACCCTCGACGCCTACCAGGCCAAGCGGGGCCAGTTCCGGATCGTGGACGTACGCGACATGCAGTACCTCATGATCGACGGCCACGGCGACCCGAACACCTCACCGGCGTTCACCGACGCCGTCGAAGCCCTCTACCCGGTGGCCTACAAACTGAAGTTCGCCAGCAGACGAGACCTCGGACGTGACTACGTCGTCCCGCCCCTGGAGGGCCTGTGGTGGGCCGAGGACATGGACTCCTTCACCGTGCAACGCGACAAGTCACGGTGGTCCTGGACCATGATGATCATGGTTCCGGACTGGATCGACCAGGACATGTTCACCGCCGCCGTGGAGCAGGCCGGAGCCAGGAATCGCCCGGCGCGTCTCGACGACACCCGCCTGGGGACACTGTCCGAGGGGCGGTGCGTGCAGACGCTGCACGTCGGGTCCTTCGACGACGAGGCCGAGGTGCTGGCGTACCTGCACCACGAGTTCGTGCCGGGCAACGGGTTGCGGATGGTCGGCAGACACCACGAGATCTACCTCAGCGACTCCCGCAGGGTCACACCCGGGAAGCAACGCACCATCCTGAGGCAACCGGTCACCATCGCCGCCGCGTCGAGCGCGTAGCTGAAACGACCGACGCGAGCCGAGACGACGGAGCCCCGCCCCCGGCGATCTCTCGATCGCGGGGACGGGGCCGTCGTCGTTCAGCGGGTCACTTGCCGCCGGCGAGCTTCTCCCGCAGAGCGGCGAGCGCCTCGTCGGTGGCCAGGGTGCCGGCCGGCTCCTCGGCCTGGCGGCTCGGGGCCGCGCTCGTCGAGGTGGTGGTGCCACCGCCGGTGACCGGCGGAGCCGGGTTGGCAGCGGCCTCGGCGTCGGCAGCCCGGGAGGTCTGCACCTGCTTGGTGTGGGCCTCCCAGCGGGTACGAGCCTCGGCGTACTGGTTCTCCCAGGTCTCGCGCTGCTTGTCGTACCCCTCGAGCCACTCGCCCGTCTCCGGGTCGAAGCCGTCCGGGTAGATGTAGTTGCCCTCGGTGTCGTACGTCGCGGCCATGCCGTAGAGGGTCGGGTCGAAGTGCTCCTCGCCCTCGACGAAGCCCTCGTTGGCCTGCTTGAGCGACAGCGAGATCCGGCGACGCTCCAGGTCGATGTCGATGACCTTGACCATGACCTCGGAGCCGACCTGGACGACCTGCTCCGGAATCTCCACGTGGCGCTCGGCCAGCTCGGAGATGTGGACCAGGCCCTCGATGCCGTCGTCCACCCGGACGAAGGCGCCGAACGGCACCAGCTTGGTGACCTTACCCGGCACGATCTGCTGGATCGCGTGGGTGCGGGCGAACTGACGCCACGGGTCCTCCTGGGTCGCCTTCAGCGACAGCGAGACCCGCTCGCGGTCCAGGTCGACGTCCAGGACCTCGACCTCGACCTCCTGGCCCACCTCGACGACCTCGGACGGGTGGTCGATGTGCTTCCAGGACAGCTCGGAGACGTGCACCAGGCCGTCCACGCCGCCCAGGTCGACGAACGCGCCGAAGTTGACGATCGAGGACACGACGCCCTTGCGGACCTGGCCCTTCTGCAGCTTGTTGAGGAACTCGGTGCGCACCTCGGACTGCGTCTGCTCCAGCCAGGCCCGGCGGGACAGGACCACGTTGTTGCGGTTCTTGTCCAGCTCGATGATCTTGGCTTCGAGCTCGCGGCCGACGTACGGCTGCAGGTCGCGCACCCGACGCATCTCGACCAGGGAGGCGGGCAGGAAGCCCCGCAGCCCGATGTCGAGGATGAGACCACCCTTGACCACCTCGATGACCGAGCCGCGGACGACACCGTCCTCGTCCTTGATCTTCTCGATGGTGCCCCAGGCCCGCTCGTACTGCGCCCGCTTCTTGGAGAGGATCAGACGACCCTCCTTGTCCTCCTTCTGGAGGACCAGGGCCTCGATGTGGTCTCCAACCGAAACGACCTCGGCCGGGTCCACGTCGTGCTTGATCGACAACTCACGAGAGGGGATGACACCCTCGGTCTTGTAGCCGATGTCGAGCAGGACCTCGTCCCGATCGACCTTGACGACGGTGCCTTCGACAATGTCGCCGTCGTTGAAGTACTTGATGGTCTCGTCGATCGCGGCGAGGAAAGCCTCCTCGGAACCGAGATCGTCGTGGGTGACCCGGGTGGCGCTCGAGGGGGCCTCGATGCTGCTCGTCATGTGGGCGGTTGCTCCGGTCGGATGGTGTGTCACAGCAGGCTGAGTGTCGCGGTGACCTGTTCGCGCCAGCGGATCCGTCGCCGGGCACACTGAGAGATCATCGCGTGAGAAGATCATGGATGTGGCTCCGCCAGTGGTCCCGGAGACCGCGCACCTGCTCCCTGCCGAGGCACACGATCCGCGAGCGCATCGTCTAGCCTACCCGCTGCATTACCACAGCGTGCAAGCCCTCCCGTCCTCTCGCCGCCCCGTCAGCTGCTAAAGCGGAGATATCGGCAGGAAGACGTCGCAGGTGTCGCCTCCGTCACACGGGCACCATCGTGAACGGTAGCGCCGGACACCGCACCTGCGCACTCCGGGGGCCAGCCGGCCGCGCGCGCGACATGGGCCTAGCGTGAGCGGGTGGATGACGACAGCCGGGTGACCCGGCGCCGGGTCGGCAACGCCGAGGCCCGCCGGGCCAACCGCCGCTGGTGGGACACCGACGCCGACGACTACCAGGCCGAACACGGTCGCTTCCTCGGCGACCTGGACTTCGTCTGGTGTCCGGAGGGCGTGCGGGAGGCCGACGTACGGCTGCTGGGCGAACTGGCCGGGCGGCGGGTGCTGGAGCTCGGCTGCGGTGCCGCCGCCGCCGCGCGGTGGCTGGCCACCCGGGGCGCCCGGCCGGTCGCCCTGGACCTCTCCGCCGGGATGCTGCGGCACGCCGCGCTGGCAGCCGACCGCACCGGCGTACGCGTGCCGCTGGTGCAGGCCGACGCGCTGGCGCTGCCCTTCGCCGACGCCGCGTTCGACACGGCCTGCACGGCGTTCGGGGCGGTCCCCTTCGTGGCCGACTCGGCGGCGGTCATGCGCGAGGTGTTCCGGGTGCTGCGCCCCGGCGGCCGGTGGGTGTTCTCGGTGACCCACCCGATGCGGTGGATCTTCCTCGACGATCCCGGCGAGGGCGGGCTGACCGCCGTGCACTCGTACTTCGACCGCTCCCCCTACGTCGAGCAGGACGAGGCCGGCGAGGCCACCTACGTCGAGCAGCACCGCACGCTCGGCGACCGGGTCCGGGAGCTGGTGGGCGCCGGGTTCCGGCTGGCCGACCTGGTGGAGCCGGAGTGGCCCGAGGGGCACGAGGGGATCTGGGGGCAGTGGAGCCCGCTGCGCGGCCGCCTCTTCCCCGGCACCGCCATCTTCGTCGCCGAGAAGCCCGCCTGAACGCTCCGCCAGGGCCGCCCGTCGTTTCGGGGCATCGACGACGGGTACCCGCGTCGCATGGCCGAGCAGAGCGACTTCCGCAGGGGTGACCACGTCTCCTGGGCCAGCCACAGCGGCCGGGCGTACGGCGTGGTCAAGGAGAAGATCACCGAACGGACGCACGTACGCGGGCACACCGTGAACGCGTCCCCGGGCGACCCGCAGTACCGGATCCGAAACGACGACTCGGGCCGGGACGTCGCGCACCGACCGGAGGCGCTGCGCCATGAGCGGGGCTGACGAGGGCCGGGACACCTACCGGGAGTTCACCGGGGCGGTGAACATGAAGCCCGCCGAGCTGTCGACGTGGCTGGAGACCGACGAGTCGAAGCGGGTCGGCTGGCACAAGGGTGGACGTTCCGGCGGCGGCGAGTCCGTCGGACACGACTCCGGCCGGAAGATCATCAACCTGCTGCGACGTAAACGCGGTGAACTCTCCGAGGGCGACTACCGGCACATGCGCAAGGTCGTCGGCTACGTCCGCCGGCACCTGGCCCAGCGCCCCTCCGGCGACGTACGCGACACGAAGTGGCGCTGGTCCCTGATGAACTGGGGCCACGACCCCCTCAAGTAACCGAACCCGGCGAGCAGTGACGGGGAGCCGCAGTCACCCGACGGCCCCGCCGATCCGACCAGCCCTCTGACCCACTCTCCCCGCAACAGCGCCGACGACCATGCCCACGACGGGGTTCCGGGGCAGCCCGACCCGCGCAGGGATCAAGCCTGACCGCCCGGAGCGGGTCGGGCTGCCCCGGAACCCCACCCACGAAGAAGACTCAGTGGTCGGCGCTGTTCCAGTCCCGCCCCTCGCCGACCGAGACCTCCAGCGGCACCGACAGCGGGTGTGCCCCGCCCATCTCCCGCCGCACCAGCGCCTCCAGCGTCTCCCGCTCTCCCGGGGCGACCTCGAAGACCAGCTCGTCGTGCACCTGGAGCAGCATCCGCGAGCGCAGGCCCGCCTCGCGCAGCGCGGTGTCGACGTGCAGCATGGCGACCTTGATGATGTCGGCCGCCGAGCCCTGGATGGGGGCGTTGAGCGCCATCCGTTCGGCCATCTCCCGGCGCTGCCGGTTGTCGCTGACCAGGTCGGGCAGGTAACGCCGACGGCCCAGGATGGTCGAGGTGTAGCCGTCGCGCCGGGCCCGGTCGACGACCTCCTGGAGGTAGTCGCGTACCCCGCCGAACCCGGCGAAGTAGTCCTCCATCAGCCCACGCGCCTCCTCGGCGGTGATCCCGAGCTGCTGGGAGAGGCCGAACGCGCTCAGCCCGTACGCCAGGCCGTAGTTCATTGCCTTGATCTTGCGCCGCTGGTCGGCGGTGACCTCGCCGACCGGCACCCCGAAGACCGACGAGGCGGTGACGGCGTGGAAGTCGGCGCCGGAGTTGAACGCCTCGATGAGCGCGTCGTCCGACGACAGGTGCGCCATGATCCGCATTTCGATCTGGCTGTAGTCGGCGGTGAGCAGGCACTCGTAGCCCTCCCCCACCACGAAGGCGCGGCGGATCCGGCGCCCCTCCTCGGTGCGGATCGGGATGTTCTGCAGGTTGGGCTCGGTCGAGGAGAGCCGGCCGGTGGCCGCCACCGTCTGGTTGAACGTGGTGTGGATCCGGCCGTCGTCGGAGACCGACTTGAGCAGGCCGTCGACGGTCGTCTTGAGCTTGGCCACGTCCCGGTGGCGCAGCAGGTGGGCCAGCACCGGGTGCGGGTTCTGTGCGTGCAGCCACTGGAGGGCGTCGGCGTCGGTGGTGTAGCCGGTCTTGATCTTCTTGGTCTTGGGCAGGCCCAGCTCGCCGAAGAGGATCTCCTGCAACTGCTTCGGCGAGCCGAGGTTGAACTCCCGGCCGACCGCCGCGTACGCCCCCTGGGCGGCGGCCTTCACCTCGGCGGCGAAGTGCGCCTCCAGCTCGGAGAGGTAGTGCGTGTCGGCGGCGATGCCGGTGTTTTCCATCCCGGCGAGCACCCGCATCAGCGGCAGCTCCACCCCGGCCATCAGCCGCGCCGACTGCTCGCCGTCGCGGGACAGCTCGGCGTCGATCGCGTCGGCCAGGTCGAGGGTGGCCCGGGCCTGGAGCATGAGGTTCTGCTCCACCTCGCCGTCGTCGCCGAGCCCGTCGAGGGTGAGCTGGCCGGTCTCCGGCGCGTCGACCCGCAGCTCGCGGTGCAGGTAGCGCAGGGCCAGGTCGGTCAGGTCGTAGGACCGCTGGTCGGGGCGGGCCAGGTAGGCGGCGATCTGGGTGTCGCGGAGGATGCCCTCCAGGCTCCAGCCGTGCGCGCCGAACGCCAGCACCGCCGGCTTGCTGTCGTGCAGCACCTTGGGCCGCCCGGCGTCGGCCAGCCAGGTCGCCAGGGCCGTCTCGTCGGCCGGCTCCAACGTGGCGGGGTCGAACCAGGCCGCCGCGCCGCCGGCGGTGGCCAGCGCCATCCCGGTCACCGAGGCGGTGTGCCGCCGGTTGGGGCCGGTGTCGAGTTTCGCCGCCACGCCCACCGGGGTGCCGGCCGACGCGTGCGTCTCCAGCCACCCGGCGAGCGCCCCGGGGGTGGTGAGCACCTCGCCGGTCAGGTCGAAGCCGGACTCGGCCTCCGGCTCCACCGCCTCCAGGTACTGGTAGAGCCGGTCGCGCAGGATGCGGAACTCAAGGGTGTCGAAGACCTGGTGGACCGCCTCGCGGTCCCATCCCTCCCAACGCGCGTCCTCGGGGCGCAGCGGCAGCTCCAGGTCGGAGACGAGACAGTTGATCTCGTAGTTGCGGATCACGTCGGCGAGCCGTTCGCGCAGGCTGTCACCGGCCTTGCCCTTGATCTCGTCGGCCCGCGCGATGACCCCGTCGACTCCGCCGTACAAATTGATCCACTTCGCGGCGGTCTTCGGGCCGACGCCCGGGACGCCGGGCAGGTTGTCGCTGGTCTCGCCGACCAGGGCGGCCAGGTCGCGGTAGCGGTCCGGGGCGACGCCGTACTTCGCCTCGATCGCCGCCGGGTCCATCCGGGCCAGGTCGGAGACGCCCTTACGCGGGTAGAGCACGGTGATCTGGTCGTCGACGAGCTGGAACGCGTCCCGGTCGCCGCTGCTGATCAGCACCGACATGCCCTGGTCGCGGGCCTGGCAGGCGAGGGTGGCGATGAGGTCGTCGGCCTCGAAGCCCTCCTTCTCCACCACCGGGATGCGCAGCGCCGCGAGGACCTCCTTGACCAGGCTGACCTGGCCCTTGAAGTCGGTCGGGGTCTCGCTGCGGCCGGCCTTGTACTCCGCGTATTTCTCCGTACGGAAGGAACGGCGGGAGACGTCGAAGGTGACCACGATGTGGGTGGGCCGCTCGTCGCGCAGCACGTTGATCAGCATGGACGTGAAGCCGTAGACCGCGTTGGTCGGCTGCCCCGTCGTGGTGGAGAAGTTTTCCACCGGCAGGGCGAAGAAGGCCCGATATGCCATGGAGTGTCCGTCGACGAGGAGCAGGCGCGGCGTCGTAGCTGTCACGGCAGCGACTCTAGTCGTCCGCTCCGACACTCCGGGACACCGGCACGGGCGCGACCGCGACGGACGTCACCGGCACGGACGCCGGCGCGGCCCGGGGGTCGGGCCTCGCCGGCGTACCGTCTCAGAGCACCTTCGCCAGGAACGCCTTCGTCCGGTCGTGCCGGGGGTTGGCGATCACCTCGCGGGGCGCGCCGGACTCGACCACGACGCCGTCGTCCATGAAGACCAGCGAGTCGCCGACCTCGCGGGCGAAGCCGATCTCGTGGGTGACCACGATCATCGTCATGCCGTCGCGGGCCAGGTCCTTCATCACGTCGAGCACCTCGCCGACCAGCTCCGGGTCGAGCGCGCTGGTCGGCTCGTCGAAGAGCATCAGCTTCGGCTGCATGGCCAGCGCCCGGGCGATCGCCACCCGCTGCTGCTGCCCGCCGGAGAGCTGGCTCGGGTAGTTGCCGAGCTTGTCGCCCAGCCCCACCCGCTCCAGCAGGGCGGCGGCCCGGTCCCGGGCGGCGGCCTTCTTCTCCCGGCCCACCAGTACCGGCGCCTCGGCGACGTTCTGCAGGGCGGTCATGTGCGGGAAGAGGTTGAACCGCTGGAACACCATGCCGATCGCCCGGCGCTGGGCGGCGACGTCGGACTCCCGCATCTCGTGCAGCTTCCCGCCGCGCTCGCGGTAGCCGATCAGGTCGCCGTCCACCCAGATCCGACCGGCGTTGATCTTCTCCAGGTGGTTGATGCAGCGCAGGAACGTCGACTTGCCGGAGCCCGAGGGACCCAGCAGGCAGCACACCTCGCCGCTGCGGACCTCCAGGTCGATGCCCTTGAGCACCTCGATCGGCCCGAACGACTTGTGTACCTGCTCGGCCCGGACCATCGGCCCGGACTCCGTCGCGGGCGCGCCGGCCTGGGCCGGCACTGTCAGCTCGGTCATGCGCCGTCCACCTTCCCGGTCGTTCCGCCGCTCTCTGCGGCGATCCCCCGCAGCTTGGTCTTCGCCCGTACGCTGCGCCCGACGCCCTTGGAGAAGTGCCGCTCCAGGTAGTACTGCCCGACCAGCAGCACGCTGGTCAGCAGCAGGTACCAGATGGTCGCCGCGACCAGCATCGGGAAGACCTGGAAGGTGCGGCTGCCGACGGCCCTGAGCTGGAAGAACAGCTCCATCGATACCGGCACGAAGGCGACCAGCGAGGTGTCCTTGAGCATCGCGATGGTCTCGTTGCCGGTCGGCGGGACGATCACCCGCATGGCCTGCGGCAGCACGATGCGGCGCAGGATCTGCCCACGCTTCAGACCGAGCGCCTGTGCGGCCTCGGTCTGCCCCTCGTCGACCGACTGGATGCCGGCCCGGACGATCTCCGCCATGTAGGCGGCCTCCGACAGGCCCAGCGCCAGCATGCCGGCCACGAAGCCGGTGAGGATGTCCACCGCCGAGAAGCCGAACAGCCGCGCCTCGAAGTCGTCGACCCCGAACAGGGCGCCGATCTGCCGGTCGAAGGGCAGCCCGAACTCGATGCGCGCCCAGAGGATGCCCAGGTTGCCGAAGAGGATCGCCAGCACCAGCCGGGGCACCGCCCGGAAGAACCAGGTGTACGCCCAGGCGACGCCGCGCAGGACCGGGTTCTCCGACAGCCGCATGATGGCGATGACGACGCCCAGCCCGATGCCGATCAACATGGCGGTCAGCAGCAGCGCGATGCTTCCGCGTACGCCCTCCATGATCGGCGGGCGGAACATCTCGTCGACCATGAACGACCAGTTGAACGCCTTGTTCGTCACCAGCAGGTGAACGAACATGGCCACCAGCACCCCGATCACGGCGACGGCGACCCACCGCCCGGGATGCCGCACGGGCACGGCCTGGATGGGTTCCGGCCGTGCCCGTTCGGATGTGTCTGACTCGACCGACATGGTCAGCTGGTCGGGTTCAGTGCCGGGGTCGTGATGGCGCCGCCCTCGACGCCCCACTTCTTCAGCGCGCCCTCGTACGAGCCGTCGGCGATGACCGCCGCGACGGCCTCCTTCAGCACCTCGGCGAACGCGGCCTGGTCCTTCTTCACCGCGTAGCCGTACGGGGCCGACTCGTAGATGTCGCCGAGCAGCTCCAGCTGGCCGTTGCTCTGCTTCACCGCGTACGCGCCGACCGGGGAGTCGGCCAGCATGGCGTCGTCCTTGCCGCTGACCACGGCGGCGGTGGCGTCGCTCTGCGCCTGGTACTGGTCGATGGTGATCGCCGGCTTGCCGGCGTCGGTGCACTTCTTCGACCGGGCGGTGATGTCGTCGAGCTGCACGGTGCCGACCTGCACGGCGATCTTCTTGCCGCAGGCGTTCTCGGTGTCGACCTTGGCCGGGTTGCCGGCCTTGGTCGCCCACTGGGTGCCGGCCGAGTAGTAGCTGACCATGTTGACGGTCTTCATCCGCTCGGCGTTGATGGTGAACGAGGAGACACCGACCTCGTACTTGCCGGAGTCGACGCCGGGCAGGATCGCGTCGAACGGCGCCGACTCGTACTCGGCCTTCAGGCCGAGCTTCTGCGCGACCGCGTTGAACAGCTCGATGTCGAAGCCGACGACCGTCTTGCCGTCGGCGTCGAGGAACTCCGCCGGGGCGTACGTCGAGTCGGTGCCGACCTTGATCACGCCGTCGGCCTTGATGGCGTCGGGCACCTTCCCGGCCAGCGCCGAGTCGGCGGCGGCGGTGACGCTGGGGCCGGCGCCGGGCTGCTCGGTGTTCTCCTTCTCGCCGCAGCCGGCCAGCGAGAGGGCCAGCAGCGCGGCGCTCGTGACGCCGAGGGCGGCCCGGCGGCCACCACTGATGTGGAACATGGGGTACTCCTTGCGATGAGGGGTGGCGGCTGGTCAGGCCACGCCGAGGTAGGCCTCTTTGACCGCCGGGTCGTGCAATAGTTCCGCACCGGTGCCGCTCTTGACGATCCGGCCGGTCTCCAGCACGTACGCCCGGTGGGCCCGGGCCAGCGCCTGCTGGGCGTTCTGTTCGACCAGCAGGATGGTGGTGCCCTGTTGGTTGATCTCGACGATGATGTCGAAGATCTGCTGGATCAGCATCGGCGCCAGCCCCATCGAGGGCTCGTCGAGCAGCAGCAGCTTCGGCCGGCTCATCAGCGCCCGCCCGACGGCCAGCATCTGCTGCTCACCGCCGGAGAGGGTGCCACCGGCCTGCTTGCGCCGCTCGGCCAGGCGCGGGAAGAGGTTCAGCACCCGGTCGAGGTCCTGGGCGATGCCGGCCCGGTCACGCCGGGTGTACGCGCCCATGTCCAGGTTGTCCAGCACCGTCATGCCCGGGAAGATCCCGCGGCCCTCGGGTGCCTGGCACAGCCCGCGCCGGACCCGCAGGTCCGCCCGGAGCTTGGTGATGTCCTCGCCGTTGAACCGGATGCTGCCGCTGGCGACCGGCCGAATGCCGGAGATCGCCCGCATCGTCGTCGACTTGCCGGCGCCGTTGGCACCGATCAGGGCGACGATCTCGCCCTCGTCCACCGTCAGGCTGATGCCGTGCAGCGCCTGGATCCGCCCGTAGAGCAGGCTCACATCGTCGATCTCAAGCAGCATCGTCCGGCACCCCCAGGTACGCCGCGATCACCTTCGGGTTGTCCCGCACCTCGGCGGGCAGCCCTTCGGCGATCTTCTTTCCGAACTCCAGCACCACGATCCGGTCGGTGACCCCCATGACCAGGCGCATGTCGTGCTCGATGAGCAGCACGGTCACGCCGGTGTCCCGGATCTGCCGGATGAGCTGGAGCAGTTCCTCCTTCTCCGCCGGGTTGAAGCCGGCAGCCGGCTCGTCCAGGCAGAGCAGCGCAGGGTCGGTGGCCAGCGCGCGGGCGATCTCCAGCCGCCGCTGCTCGCCGTAGGAGAGGTTGCGGGCGAACTCGTGCAGCCGCCCGCGGATGCCGACGAACTCCAGCAGGCGCTCGGCCTTCTCCCGGCTCTCGCGCTCTTCCTTCCAGTACCGCGGCAGGCGGAACAGCGCGGAGATGACGCTGGTCTTGTTGTGCGCGTCCGTGCCGACCAGGACGTTCTCCAGCGCCGTCATCTCAGGGAAGAGGCGGATGTTCTGGAACGTCCGCGCCATGCCCATCTTGGTGATCTGGTGCCGCTTCTTGCCGCTGATCTTCTGGCCGCGGAACCGGATCTGCCCCTCGGTGGGCTGGTAGATGCCGGTCATGGCGTTGAAGCAGGTGGTCTTGCCGGCACCGTTCGGGCCGATCAGACCGAGGATCTCCCCCTTGTAGAGGGTGAAGTCCACCTCGTTCAGCGCGACCACGCCGCCGAAGCGCAGCGTGACCTTGTCGACCTCCAGCAGCGGCTCCCGGGTGGGCACCGCCTCCACGGCCGGCGCGCCGGCCTGCGCCGGAATGGCCGGCGTCTGTTCGGTGTCACTCACCGACGGTCACCTCCTTGCGGCGATCCTTGAACTCCGCCGCACGTCGTCGGTTGGGTATCAGACCCTCCGGCCGGAAGATCATCATGACCACCAGCACCAGGCCGAAGAACAGGAACCGGTACTCGTACAGCTCGACGCCGAGCAGCTCGATGCCACGGAACCGCTCGATCATGTACGCCACCAGGCCGCCGCCGACGATCGCGCCGACGATGTTGCCGGAGCCACCGAAGATGACCGCGGCCAGGATGATGATCGAGTTCAGCAGCTCGAAGTTCTGCGAGTTGACGAAGTTCTGCTTGCCCGCGAACAACGCGCCGGCCAGGCCGGCGATCGCGGCGCCCGCGGCGAACGCCCACAACTTGAACTTGAACGTCGGCACGCCCATCAGCTGCGCGGCGTCCTCGTCCTCCCGGATGGAGATCCAGGCCCGCCCGACCCGGCTGTTGGTCAGGTTCCGCACCCCGATCACCACCAGGATGATCACCGTGAGCACCAGCCAGTAGTACGGCCGGGCGTCGAGCACGCCGAAGAACGGCTTGCCGTCGGCGTACTCGCCCGGCGGGTGCGGGATCTGGTTGAAGCCGCGCTGGCCCTTGAGGAACTCCGAGCTGACCGCACCGATCCGGATCATCTCGGCGAAGCCGAGCGTCACCAGCGCCAGGTAGTCGCCCCGCAGCCGCAGGGTCGGCGTACCGAGCATCACGCCGGAGACCATCGTCAGGGCGATCGCCACCGGCACCGCCAGCAGCCACGGCCACAGCGTCTTGAGGTCACTGCTCGGCGAGGTCAGCACCGCCACGGTGTACGCGCCGACGGCGAAGAAGCCGAAGTAGCCGAGGTCGAGCAGGCCGGCAAAGCCGACCACGATGTTCAGACCGACGGCCAGCAGCACGTAGATCGAGACGGTGAACATCACCTGGGTGAAGTTCGCACCGGGGGTCGGGATCGGCCCGAGGTACTGGTAGAACTCCTTGTTCGGCAGCGCGTAGAAGAACGCGATCACCGCGATCAGCAGCGCCCAACGCACCCAGCGCGGGGCACCGCGCCACCGTTCCCCGGCCGCCTCGCGGCCGGAGCGCACCTTCTCCAGGACGTTCGTCATGCCCGTGCCCTCCCCAGCGACTCACCCAGCAGACCAGTCGGCCGGAACATCAGCAGCACCACCAGCAGCGCGAAGGCGGCAAAGTCCTTCCACTGGCTGCCGAACAGGCCGGAGGCGTAGTTCTCGATCAAGCCCAGCAACAGGCCGCCGACCAGCGCGCCCCGCAGGTTGCCGATGCCGCCGAGCACGGCGGCGGTGAACGCCTTGAGGCCGAGCAGGAAGCCGACGCTGTAGGTGAGGGTCTGGATCCGCACGTCGTAGAGCAGGCCGGCGACACCGGCCATGCTGCCGCCGGCGATGAAGACGATCAGGATGATCCGGTCCTTGTTCACGCCCATCAGCGCGGCGGTGTTGGAGTCCTGGGCGACCGCCCGGATGCCGCGGCCGACCCGGCTGCGGTTGATGAACAGGTCCAGCGCGATCATCATCACCAGCGCGGAGCCGAGGGTGAGCAGCTGCACCGCGTCGATCGGCACGCCGAAGATGTGGAACAGCGGATCCTGGCTGACCAGGATCGGGGCGCCCTCGGGGCGGCGGCGGGTCCAGATGCCGAACGCCTCGGAGATGGCGATGGACGCGCCGATCGCGGTGATGAGGAAGGCCAGCGGCGGCGCGTTTCGCCTACGCAGCGGCCGGTACGCCACCCGCTCGATCACGGTGGCCGTGCCGGCGGAGGCGATCGCCGCGACGATCATCGCAACCAGCAGGTAGAACATGATCGACCCGATGCCGCTGACCTGCGAGTTCTGGTCGAGCCCGAAGCCGTTCCAGGTCCAGATCGCCGCGAACGCGCCGGCGATGAAGACCTCGGAGTGGGCGAAGTTGATGAGTCTCAGCACGCCGTAGACCAGCGTGTAGCCGAGCGCGACCAGGGCGTAGATCGCACCCTGGGTCAGGCCGGTCGTCGTGTATGTCCCGAAGTTGGAGAACAGGTCGTCGAAGTTCAATGAAGGGACACTCCATCAGGGTCTGGAGAGAAAAGTGGGGCGCGGCCGGGAGCACAGCTCCCGGCCGCGCCCGCGATCACCACTCAATCGCCGTAGCAGCGACTGACGTCAGGACTTGGGGATCTCCTGGTCCGGAACGACCTTGCCGCCGACGACCTTGAAGGCCCAGACCTTGACCTCCGCCGGGTCGAGCTCGCCACCCTCGACGAACTTGTACTTCGCCGCGACGCCCTCGCCGCTGTAGCCCTTCACGAACTCCAGCAGGCCCTCGCGGCTGGTCTTGCCCGCCTTGATGCCGGCGAGCAGGATGTTCGCCGCGTCGTAGGCGGTGTCGCTGTAGGTGCCCGGGTCAGTGCCGTTGAGGGCCTTGTACTCCTGGACGAAGGTGCCGCGCGCCTCGGCGGCCGGCTGGCACGGGCAGGTGAGGATGGTGCCCTCGGCCGCCGCCGCACCCGCGGAGGTGATGTAGGCGCCGTCGTTGACGCCGTCGCCGGCGACCAACGGAGCGGTGATCCCGGCAGCGGTGAGCTGCTTGCGGATCAGGCCGGCCTCCTGGTAGTAGCCGCCGTAGAAGATCGCCTTGGCGTTCGCGGCCTTGACCTTGGTGACGACGGCGGAGAACTCGACCTGCTTGCCATCGCCCTGGACCTTGTCCGAGCCGACGACCGACGGGCCGAGCACCTTCTTGACCTCGTCAGCCAGGCCGGCGCCGTACGCGGACTGGTCGTCGATGACGAAGACCGTGTCGGCCTTCAGCACGTTCTTGATGTAGTTGCCGGCCGCCGGGCCCTGGCTGAAGTCGTTGCCGACCGCGCGGAAGAAGGTCTTCCACTTCTGCTCCGAGAGGCTCGGGCGGGTCGCGGAGGGGGTGATGGTCACCAGGCCGGCCTCGTTGAACAGCGGTCCGGCGGCCTCCGACTCACCCGAGTAGGCCGGGCCGATGATGCCGAGGATCTTGGTGTCGTCGATGGCCTTCTGGGCCAGCTGCGGGGCCTGGTCCGGGCTGCCCTGCGAGTCCAGGGGAACCAACTCGACCTTGCAGTCGGTGTTCTCCTTGTTGTACTTGTCGACGGCCAGCTTGACGCCGTTGTTCTCGTTGATGCCGAGCGCCGCCGAGGGACCGGTCAGCGCGCCGAAGAATGCGATCTTGTTGCCGCAGGCGTCACCACCGGACGCCGTGTCGTCGCTGCTGGAGCATGCGGTGCCGCCGGCGACGAGCGCCAGCATGGCAACCCCACCGATAACGCGCGCGAGCTTCTGCCTCAAGGCCCGAACCCCTCCTCCGTCCCATGGTCCGAACCACCCGCTGCCGATTGGCCCTTGCGGGGGCGGACGAACCAGACCGTCGTCGCCGGTCTGGGGCCGGACGCTATCCCACCTTTGAGCTGTGACGAAAGCCCCAGGGGAGCGGGTTGACCGAACCGTTACACGCCGTGGCGGATTGGAAACGATCGCTGTAAGAACCGTCGGCCACGAAACCTTTTCACCTTCGTTTCGTCGGTAACGGGTCGAAGGCCATCTACCCCCTACCGACCGACGGCCGGCAACCCGACTGACCAGGCACGGGACGTCTCACCGTCGTCCGACACCAACAGCAGTCGATCACCCTGCGACGCCACCGCCACGGCGGTGTTCCCACCATCCGGCACGGCACCCGGCATTGCCATCACCCGCCATGAATCTCCCGAATCGACCGAGAGCCACAGTCCGTGACCGCCGCCGTCCGCCGTGACCGCGACCAACTCCCGCCCGGCCGGCACCAGACCGTCGACCGAGGACACCCCCGGGCCGGCCGCGCCGAACCCACCGACCCGCCGCCACTCGTCGCCCGCCAGCCGCCAGGCCCCGAAACCGTCGCGCACCGGCCCGACCGCCACCACCGCGCCGTCGACCGACGCCACCCGCTGCGCCTGGCCACGCCCGTCCGGCGCCGGCAGCGCCACCCGCCGCCAGGCCCGCCCGTCGGCGGAACTCCAGGCCAGGGGCGCCAGCGCCGTCGTGCCGGGCGGCAGCACCGCCCCCACCACCCACCAGCCGGTCGGCGCGGCCACCGCGTCGTACGCGACCGTCCGGCCGCGCCCGTCACCGGCGAGTTCCGGCGCACCCTCCCGGATCGTGAACCGCTCACCGTCCGGCGACGTCCAGACCGCCGCCCCGTCAACCCGCGCCCCCGCGACCAGCCAACCGGCCGGGCCCGCCGCCAGCCGCGCCACGCTCACCGCGCGCGGCCCGGCGTACAGCTCGAAGGGCGCCGGCGCCTCCCGGAGCTCCCCGCCCGGCGACTGCGACCAGGTGCCCGTGCGGGGGTTGCCGTGCGCGCCGCCGTTCTTCGCCCCGAGCGCCGCCAGCCGGCCGTCCCGGCAGGCCGCCGCGTAGAGCACGTGCTGGCGGCCGTAGAAGCTCGACGGCGACACCGGCAGCGCCGCCCACGACACGCCGTCCCCACTGCCCCAGGCCGCCGGACGGGTCTCCCCCGCCGCGTCGGCGAGCCCGCCGACCACGTACCACCGCCCGGCACAGGCCACGGCGGCGCGCAGCAGCGGCCGGCCGGGGACTCCCGGCGGCGCCGGCAGGGTCAGCGACTGCCACCGCGGACGCAGCGGCTTGTCGGCGGGCTCCGCCGGGACCCGATCACAGCCGGCCGCCAGCACCGCGAGGACCCCGAGCACCGCCCCCAGCCGCCGGGTCCACATGGATCAGATGTTATCGATCAACTGGTCCCGCGTGGAGCCCCGCCAGCGGTCTCCGGCGTGTCGCGTCGTCCCGGTGGCGCGTCAGGAGGCGGGCTGCGCCACCTCGCCGCCGGCGGTCTCGGCGAGGATCCGCTCGGCGACCTCCTTCATGGTCATCCGGTGGTCCATCGCCGTGCGCTGGATCCACTTGAACGCCTGCGGCTCGGTCATCCCGTACGTCATCATCAGCGCGCCCTTGGCGCGCTCGACCGTCTTGCGGATCTCCAGCCGGTCGGTCAGCCCCGCGACCTCCGCCTCCAGGGCGGCGATCTCCGAGTAGCGCGACAGCGCGATCTCCACCGCCGGCACCAGGTCGCTCTTCTGGAAGGGCTTCACGAGGTACGCCATCGCGCCGGCCGCCCGGGCCCGCTCCACCAGGTCACGTTGGCTGAACGCGGTCAGGATGATCACCGGGGCGATCCGGGCCCCCGCGATCCGCTCAGCGGCGGCCAGCCCGTCCATGATCGGCATCTTGATGTCGAGGATGACCAGGTCCGGTTTGAGCTCCTCGGCGAGCCGGACGGCGGTCTCCCCGTCACCGGCCTCCCCGACGACCTCGTACCCCTCCTCGACGAGCATCTCGGCGAGGTCCAGCCGGATGAGCGCCTCGTCCTCGGCGATCAGAACGCGCCTGCGCTCGACGTCCGTCTGCGTCTCGGCCACGAGCCACTCCCACCATTGTTCCCGGCACGGCTACCACCCATGCTCCCGCACGAGCGTAGTCGGGTACAGTAAGCCGCACTCGCCGGGATGGTGGAACGGCATACACGGAAGTCTCAAACACTTCTGCCCGAAAGGGCTTGCGGGTTCGAATCCCGCTCCCGGCACCCCTGTCATACACCTGTTCCATGATGTACGGGTGCACCCACCCGAGATGCGTGCCCGTGCCCGTGCCCGCGCCCTGCGCGCCCGAGGCAACGACATCCGGTCGGTTGCCCGCGCGCTGTGACTGCCCTACACCACCGTCTGGCACTGGTGCGTCGACCGGCCCGAACCGCTGATGACCGGCACCGCCGCACGCTGCTTCCGCTGCTCGCCCGATGTCGACTATCCGACCGATCCGGCGGCCTACTCCTACCTGCTGGGCCTCTACCTCGGCGACGGGCATCTGGTCACCACCGACAGGGTGCCGGTCCTGCGGATCTACTGCTCCGATGCGTGGCCTCATCTGGTTGACCTCTGCGACGCCGCGATGAAGGCCGTGCTCCCGAACAAGGTCCAGCGGATACAGAAGAAGGGCTGCGTGGCGGTGCAGAGCACGGGCAAGCATTGGCCGTGCTCTGCTTCCGCAGCACGGGCCGGGCAAGAAGCATGAGCGGCCGATCGTCCTCTCCGACTGGCAGAGAAAGATCGTCACATCGCACCCCGGCGGCCTGCTGCGGGGCCTGTTCCACTCCGACGGGTGTCGGGTCACCAACCGGGTGACTGTCCGCGGCAGGAAGTACGGCTACCCGCGCTACATGTTCGTCAACGAGTCGGCTGACATCATGGGGCTCTGCCAGTGGGCGCTGGACCTGCTCGGCATCGCCTGGCGGATGAACCGCCGCAACTCCCTCTCGGTGGCCCGCCGGGAAGCCGTCCTCGCTCTCGACCGCCACGTCGGCCCGAAATCCTGACCCGACGGGTGGAACTGCCAGATCAGCCGAGTTCGGCGAGGGCCTGGGCCAGGTCCGCGCGTAGGTCCTCCGGGTCCTCCAGACCGACGGAGACGCGCAGCAGGCCGCCGCACGGCTTGGCTTCCCCCTCGACGGGCCGGTGGGTCAGCGAGGCGGGGTGCTGGATGAGGGTGTCGACGCCGCCCAGCGAGACCGCGTGGGTGATCAGCCGGCAGGCGTTCGCCACGGCGGCCGCGGCAGACGCGCCGCCGCGTACCTCGAAGGCGAGAAGGCTGCCGGGGCCGCTCATCTGCCGTCCGACGAGCCCGGCGGGATCGTGCAGCGACGGGTGGTGCACCCGCGCGACGGCCGGGTGGGTGGCGAGCCAGCCGGCGAGCTTCTCGGCGCCGGCCTGCTGGGCACGGACCCGCACCGGCAGGGTCTGCAGGCCGCGGTGCAGCAGGTACGCGCCGAGGGGGTGCAGGATCGCACCGGTGAGCGCGCGGACCTGGCGCAGTCGGGCGGCCCAGTCGGCGTCGCAGGCGATGACGCCGGCGAGGACGTCGCCGTGCCCGCCGATGCTCTTGGTGGCGCTGTGCAGGACGAGTGCGGCGCCGTGCCGGGTGGGCTGTTGGAGCACGGGGGTGGCGACGGTGTTGTCGACGAGCAGCGGCACCTCGCCGGCGGCCCGGGCGAGGGCGGCGATGTCGACCAGGTCGAGGGTGGGGTTGGCCGGGGTCTCGGCGATCACCAGGGCGGTGTCGGGTCGGACGGCGGCGGCGACCTCGTCGGCTCGGGCCCAGGTGACGGTGGTGCCGAGCAGGCCGGTGGCGAGCACGTGGTCGGTGCCGCCGTAGAGCGGGCGGACGGCGACGAGGTGCCGCTTGCCGTCCCGGGTGGCGGCGAGCAGGACGGCGGTGAGGGCGGCCATGCCGCTGGCGAAGGCGACGGCGTCGGTGGTGTCTTCGAGGTCGGCGAGGGCGGTCTCGAAGCGGGCCACGGTGGGGTTCCACAGGCGCTGGTAGACGGCGCTGCCGCCGGCGGGGAGGGTGCCTCCGGTGGCCAGGGTCTCGTACGCGTCGCCGCCGGCGTCGACCGACGGCAGCGGGTTGGTGGTGGAGAAGTCGATCGGCGGCACGTGGACGCCGAGGGCGGCGAGGTCGGCGCGGCCGGCGTGCACGGCTCTGGTGTCCACGGTCGTCATGCGGGAAGGATCGAACATAGCGCGGCCCTCAAGCAATAGTTCCGAAGATAATTCGGACAATACCCTTTGCAACGCGAACAATTCGGTGGAGGATGCCTCCATGCCCCTTGCGACGAAGAATGTGCGGCGGTTCGCCGAGCTGGACGACACCGACCGGGCGATCCTGTCGGAACTGACCGCCGACGGGCGGCTGCCGAACAACGCCCTCGCCGAGCGGGTCGGCGTGGCCCCCTCGACATGCCTGACCCGCACCCGGGCCCTGCGCGAGTGCGGGGCGATCCGCGGGTTCCACGCGGAGGTGGATCCGGCTGCGGTGGGGCTGCCGTTGCAGGCGCTGGTGTCGGTGCGGTTGACCGCGCACGAGCGGGCGGCGGTGGACGCGTTCCGGGCCCGGTCGGTGCGGCTGCCGGGGGTGGTGGCGGTGTTCCACGTGGCGGGCGCGGAGGACTACGTGTTGCACGTACGGGCCGCCTCGGCGGACGCGCTGCGGGACTTCGTGCTGGACCACCTGGCCGTGGACCCGGCCGTGCTGCACACCCAGACGAGTCTGATCTTCGAGCAGGCGCGCGGCATGGGCTGAGCCCGGCAGGCCACGGCAGCCGGCACGGGGTGGGCGCACCGTGCGGCCGGTCGCGGCCCGGCGTGCGCTCGCCCGCAGTAGCTCGATCACCTCACGTAGCCGGGACCGCCGGGCGATGAGGTCGACCGCACGGTGCTCCAGGGGAACAAACCCGAGGTGGGCGGGGTTGGTCAACCGTGTGATCAACGTACCGCTGTCTGTTCTCGATCTTGCCCCGGTCGCGGCCGGCGCCACCGCCGGCGCGGCCCTGCGGCACACCACCGAGCTGGCCCGGCGCACCGAGGAACTCGGGTACCGCCGGTTCTGGGTGGCCGAGCACCACAACATGCCGGCGATCGCGAGTTCCGCTCCGGCCGTGCTGCTCGCGCACCTGGCGGCGCACACGTCGACGATCCGGCTGGGCTCGGGCGGGGTGATGCTGCCCAACCACGCTCCACTGGTGGTGGCCGAGCAGTTCGGCACGCTGGAGGCGCTGCACCCGGGCCGGATCGACCTGGGCATCGGCCGCGCCCCGGGCACCGACCAGGTGACCGCGCTGGCCCTGCGCCGGACGATGGAAGGGCTGTCGGCGGAGGGCTTCCCCCGGGAGCTGGCGGACCTGATGAACTTCTTCAGCGGCGAGCGGCCGGGGCCGATCACGGCCACTCCCGGTCTCGGCGAGCAGCCGGCGGTCTGGCTGCTCGGCTCCAGCGGGTTCAGCGCCCAACTGGCCGGGCTGCTGGGCCTGCCGTTCTCCTTCGCGCACCACTTCAGCTCGCAGAACACGGTGCCCGCGCTGGCGCTGTACCGGCAGCACTTCCGGCCGTCGAAGTGGCTGGACGAGCCGTACGCGATGGTGGCCGTCAACGCCGTCTGTGCGGACACCGACGAGCGGGCGGAGTGGCTGGCGGGGCCGGCGGCGCTGTCGTTCCTGCGGCTGCGCTCGGGTCGGCCGGAGCCCCTGGCGACGCCGGACGAGGCGGCGGCGTATCCGTACACGGAAGCCGAGCGGGAGTTCGTGCGGCAGCGCCGGGACGGGCAGGCGACGGGCTCACCGGAGACGGTACGGCGGCAGCTCGGCGAGCTGCTGGCGCGTACCGGCGCGGACGAGCTGATGCTGACCACGCTGGTGTACGACGTGGCCGACCGGGTGCGCTCGTACGAGCTGATCGCCGATCAGGTGGTCGGTGGCCTGCACCGGAAGAGCTGAAACACGATCTTCACGTCGGCGTCACCGGGGCGACGCGTGGCCCGCCTAGTTTTGTCCTCGGTGGTGGTACGGCATTCCCGGTCGGGACGGGTCGGGGATGCCGCGGTGTGGGGCACCGGGCCGGAGCTGTGCGGATTCCGCGGCTGCGGCCCGGTGCCTGTCCCCTTGCCCCCCACCCGGATTCTTGATCGACTCTGGGCGTGGCTGAGCACATGACCCCCGACGAGTTCCGACGCGCCGGGCACGCCGTGGTGGACTGGATCGCCGACTACTGGGCGACGGTGGGGCAGCGACCGGTGACCTCGCAGGATCCGCCCGGGGCGGTGGCCGCCAGGCTGCCGGCCGGCCCACCGGAGCACGGCGAGCCGGTGGAGGCGGTCCTCGCCGACCTGGACACCCTGATCACCCCGGGGCTGACCCACTGGCAGCATCCGGGCTTCTTCGGGTTCTTTCCGGCCAACACCTCGGGGCCCAGCGTGCTGGGTGACCTGGTCAGCGCCGGGCTCGGCGTGCAGGGGATGCTCTGGGCGACCGGGCCGGCGTGCACCGAGTTGGAGACGGTGCTGCTGGACTGGCTCGCCGACCTGCTGGAGCTGCCGAAGCGGTTCCGCTCCGGGTCTGCGGGCGGCGGGGTGATCCAGGACTCGGCGTCCTCGGCGACGCTGGTGGCGACCCTGGTCGCTCTGCACCGGGCCGGCGGCGGCCGGTGGCGCGAGGTCGGCGTCGACCGCCGCTACCGCGCCTACGCCTCGACCCAGGGCCACTCGTCCATCGAGAAGGCCGCGCGGATCGCCGGGCTGGGCGCCGACGGCGTACGGCCGGTCGAGGTGGACCCGCAGACGCAGGCGATGTCCCCGGCGGCGCTGCGCGCGGCGATCGAGGCGGACCTGGCCGCCGGTGTGGTGCCGGCGATCGTGGTGGCCACCGTCGGCACCACGTCCACGACCGCGATCGACCCGCTGCCGGAGATCGGCGCGATCTGTGCCGAGCACGGGGTCTTCCTGCACGTCGACGCCGCGTACGCGGGGGCGGCGGCGGTCTGCCCGGAGCTGCGGTTCGGGCACGTCGGACTGGAGTACGCCGACTCGTACTGCTTCGACCCACACAAGTGGCTGCTCACCGGCTTCGACTGCGACGCGTTCTGGGTGGCTGACACGGCCGAACTGATCGAGGCGCTGAGCGTGCTGCCGGAGTATCTGCGCAACGCCGCGTCCGAGTCCGGCGCGGTGATCGACTACCGGGACTGGCAGGTGCCGCTGGGCCGCCGGTTCCGGGCGTTGAAGCTCTGGTTCGTGCTGCGCTGGTACGGCGTCGAGGGGCTGCGGGCGCACATCCGCTCCGGTGTGGCGCTCGCCGCCCGGTTCGCCGGCCGGGTACGCGCCGACAACCGGTTCACGCTGGTGGGGGCGCACCCGTACTCGCTGGTGTGCTTCCGGATGGCGGCGGACGACGAGGTCAACGCGGAACTGCTGGCCCGGGTGAACGCCACGGGTCGGGTGCACCTGACGCACACCCGGGTGAACGGCCGGTACACGCTGCGGCTGGCCGTCGGTTCCCCGCAGACCACCGAGGTCCACGTCGACGAGGCGTGGACCCTCCTCGTCGACGCCGCGACCGCTCTCCTCCCCCGCTGACCACCCCGCCCCGCACCCCGCCCCGCCGCTCCCCGGCGCGTCGTTGACACCCGCTGGGGATCATGGTGAGAAATGGCCCCCCTGGGGGCACTTTCGTACCAAGATCTCCAGCGGGTGGAGCCGTCAGCGGCGGTCGGGGGCACCGGCGGCTGCCGGCTGGGGAGCGACCGCGTGTTCCGGTGACCGCGGCGACGGTTCGGCCGTGTCTGCGGTCGGGTAGCCGTCAACCGCTGCCGTGGTCACCGCCGGATGGGCGTCGGCCTGGGTCGAGGCGCCGGCCGCCAGGGCGGTCGCGGCGATGGCCCGCTCCCGGCGGGTGCGCAGCAGCACCCGGACGGCCAACGTGAGGGCGGCGACCCAGCCGACGGCCAGCAGCGCGTAGACGGCCGGTCGGGCCTGGCCGGCGACGTCGGCCGAGCGCATCAGGACACGGGCGTTGGTCAGCACGATCACGCCGCCGATCGCCGCGCCGAGCAGTTGGGCGGGGACGATGCGTACCAACCAGGCCGCGATCGGCGCGGCGATCAGGCCGCCGATGAGCAGCGCCGCCACCATGGGCAGCAGGAAGCCCTCGGAGCCGAGGCCGATCAGGAAGCCGAGGCTGGCGGCGGCGGCGACCACGAACTCGGACGTGTCCACCGAGCCGATCACCCTGCGCGGCTCCATCCGCCCGCTGACCAGCAGGGCGGGCGTGGCGACCGGCCCCCACCCGCCGCCGCCGGTGGCGTCGACGAAACCGGCGACCAGGCCGAGGGGGCCGAGGAAGCGGCTACGCAGTCGTCCGCCGCGCCGGTCGGTCCGTAGTGGCCGGGAGAATCGCACCAGCAGGTACGCGCCGAGAGTGAACAGGATGCCGGCCATCCACGGGGCGGCCGACTCGGTCGAGATCGAACTGAGGAAGGTCGCGCCGGCGAACGCGCCCACGGCGCCGGGGAGGGCGATCCGGGAGACCACCCGCCAGTCGACGTTGCCGAACCGCCAGTGCGACACCCCGGCGGCGAGCGTCGTGCCGATCTCGGCCAGGTGCACCGACGCCGACGCGGCGGCCGGCGCCACCCCGACGAGCAGCAGCAACGTGGAGGAGGTCAGCCCGTACGCCATGCCGAGCGCGCCGTCGATGAGCTGCGCGACGAGCCCGACCAGTGCGAGGACCAGCAGCTTGCGCACGAGCGCCCCCTTGCTTTTCGGCATCTCCTATCGACTTGGTCGACAATGCGGCACGGGGCGTGTCCCGGTCAAGCCCTCAATCGGTCAGTGAGACGACAGACTTCGCGCGGCCGGCACCCACGGCGGGCACGCCGGGGCAGGCCAGGGCACGTCAGGGCGGGCCGGGCACGGATCGGCGCGGCGGAGGTATCACCGGGGTCGAGTCGGCGGGTGAGGCGACACGGGGGCCGCGAGGTCACCGGGAGCGGCAGGACCGGCCCGGGGAACGGTGCCGGGACACGGGTCAGGTCCAGGCGCGGGGGTCGGCGGCCAACTCGACGACCCGACCGGGCAGGGTGCCGCCGGCCACGTCGGCAACGGTGACCAGTTCCAGGATCTCGCGTTCGCTGGCCCGCAGCGCGATCCAGACCTCCTGGAGGGCCCGGGCCGCCCCGTGGTAGCCGAGGTCCTCGGGCCGATGCCCGCGCACGTGCGCGAGCGGGCCGTCGATCACCCGGATCACCTCGGCCAGCGAGATCTCCCCGGCCGGCCGGGCCAGCCAGTAGCCGCCCTCCGGGCCGCGCTGGGCCTGCACGATGCCGCCCCGGCGCAGTTGCAGCAGGATGCTCTCCAGGAACTTCGGCGGTATCTCCTGGGCGCGGGCCATCTGGTCGGCCGTCACGGGCCGGCCACGCCCCGGCCCGGCGTCACCGGTCACCGAGGCGAGCTCGGCGACGGCACGGAGGGCATAGTCGACCCGAGCGGATAGGCGCATGCGGCAAGGTTAGTCGCCTGGCCGCCCCGCCCGGACGATCGCCCCTCGGCCGATCAGCCAATGGCGATGCCCGTCGGCACCCCGGCGACGAGTCGGTGACACCCGGTGGCTCAGCCGCTCCGGACGGTCAGTCGCCGACGCGACGCAACAGCCCCTCCTGTACGGCACTGGCGATGTACCGCCCCTCGGTGGTGAACATGCGGCCGGTGGCGAGCCCTCGCGCGCCGGAGGCCGACGGGCTCCAGCAGTCGTAGAGGAACCAGTCGTCGGCCCGGAACGGCCGGTGGAACCAGAGCGCGTGGTCCAGGCTGGCCCCGACCACGCCGCCCGGACCCCAGACCTCGCCGTGTACCGAGAGCACCGAGTCCAGCAGCGTCAGGTCGGAGGCGTAGGTCAGCGCGCAGGCGTGCAGCAGCGGATCGTCGGGCAGCTTTCCGTCGATGCGCATCCACACCCGCTGGTGCGGGTCGGCGGGACGGTCACCGGGGCGGACCCAGCCGGGTTCGCCGACGTAGCGGACGTCGATCGGGCGCGGGATCTGCGCCCAGATGCCGAGCCGCTCCGGATAGCCGGCGAGCCGGTCGGCCATCGTCGGGACCTCGTCCGGCCCCGGCACGTCCAGCGGGGTGGGGGCCTGGTGGTCGAGGCCCTCCTCCGTCCGCTGGAACGACGCCGACATGAAGAAGATCGGCTTGTCGTGCTGGAGCGCCACCGAGCGGCGCACCGAGAACGAGCGGCCGTCGCGGACGTTCTCCACCTCGTACACGATCGGCTCGGCCGGGTCGCCCGGGCGGACGAAGTAGCCGTGCAGGCTGTGCACGAAGCGGGCCGGGTCGACGGTGCGGCCGGCAGCCACCAGCGCCTGGCCGGCGACCTGGCCGCCGTACACCCGCTGGGGGCCGACCGGGGGGCTCACCCCCCGGAAGGTCATCCCGCCGGTGTGCTCCAGGTCGAGAACCTCCAGGAGCTGGTCGACCGCGGCCTGCCCGACCGCGACGTCCGCGTCGCTCACTGCAAGGCCCGCGCCGACGCCGCGTCGACCAGTGACCCGAGCTGGTGTACGCGCAGCGTGTTGGTCGAGCCGGGAGTGCCCGGCGGGCTGCCGGCGACGATCACCACGTAGTCGCCGGGGTTGGCCCGGTTGAGCCCGAGCAGCGCCTGGTCGACCTGGCGGAACATGTCGTCGGTGTGCTCGACGAACGGCATCAGGAACGTCTCCACGCCCCAGCAGAGGGCGAGCTGGTTGCGCACCTCGGGCACCGGTGTGAAGGCCAGCAGCGGCAGGTCGCAGTGCAGCCGGGAGAGCCGCTTGACGGTGTCGCCGGTCTGCGAGAAGGCGACCATCGCCTTGGCGCCGATGGCCCGGGCGATCGAGGAGGCGGCGACAGTGAGTGCGCCGCCGTGGGTACGCGGGTCGTGCTGGAGCCGGGGCACGCCGATCGAGCCGGCCTCGGTGGTGGTGATGATCTTCGCCATGGTGCTGACGGTGAGCACCGGGTACTTGCCGACGCTGGTCTCGCCGGAGAGCATCACCGCGTCCGCGCCGTCGAGCACGGCGTTGGCCACGTCGGAGGCCTCGGCGCGGGTCGGCCGGGAATTCTCGATCATGGAGTCGAGCATCTGGGTGGCCACGATGACGGGCTTGGCGTTCTCCCGGCAGAGCTGCACGGCGCGCTTCTGCACCAGCGGGACCTGGTCCAGCGGCAGCTCGACGCCGAGGTCGCCACGGGCGACCATGACGCCGTCGAAGGCCAGCACGATCTGCTCCAGGCAGTCGACCGCCTCGGGCTTCTCCACCTTGGCCAGCACCGGCCGGTGCACGCCTTCCTCGGCCATGATGTTGTGCACCAGCTTGATGTCGTCGGCCGCGCGGACGAAGGAGAGCGCGATCAGGTCCACGCCCAGGCCGAGCGCGAAGCGCAGGTCCTCGGCGTCCTTGTCGGACATCGCCGGCACGCTGACCGCCACGTTCGGCAGCGAGACGCCCTTGTTGTTGGAGACCGGGCCGCCCTCGGTGACCAGGCAGCGGATGTCGTTGCCGGTGACGTCGGTGACCTCTACGGCCACCCGGCCGTCGTCGATCAGCAGCCGGTCGCCGGGCTTGACCTCCTGCGGGAGCTTGCGGTAGGTGCAGGAGACCCGGTCCTTGGTGCCGAGGACGTCGTCGCCGGTGATCACGACCGAGTCGCCGGTGCGCCACTCGTGCGGGCCGTCGGCGAACCGGCCGAGCCGGATCTTCGGGCCCTGGAGGTCGGCCAGCACGGCCACCGGCCGCCCGGCCGCGGTCGCGGCCTCACGGACCAGCCGGTACACCGCTTCGTGGTCCTCGTGGCTGCCGTGGCTGAAGTTGAGCCGGGCCACGTTCATGCCGGCCTCGACAAGGCCCCGGATGCGCTCCGGCGACGAGGTGGCAGGACCAAGAGTGCAGACGATCTTCGCGCGGCGTGTCACGCCCATCAGGCTAGTCTCTCCCCCGGGTCGGGCTGTGGGCCGACCCCTTGCGGACTGCGGAACATTGTCCAACGACGCGCGTCACACGCGCAGCCGGCGGGCGGAACCCACACCGGAACGTCGAGGCGGCGGGCAACGGCGACCGCGCGCCGGAATCGTACGCCCCCGACGCGAACGGACAGTCGGGTGCTCCCCGCCGGTCAGCCCGGGCCTGCGGGTCGGCTGGCGTCCTCGCGCCGCACGCCGCCGAGCGGGTCGACGGCGGCGCCCGGCACTGGGTAGCCGTCGGAGCGGGGCCGGTGAGGCGAGAGCCGGGGTGTCGGACGGCCGCCGTCAGCATGCGGCTGGTGGCTCAGCTCTGCGTCTTGACCAGCGGGAACTCCAGCGAGCCGGCCGGGCAGAGGAACGTCATCACGTCCACCCGGTAGAGCCCGGCCTGGATGGCCGGGTCGGCCTCCATCACGCTGCGCACGTCGTCCACCGAGCCGGTGCGGGCCAGGCCGAAGCCGATCGGCGGGTCCGGTTCACGGGCCGGGCCGTCCACCGAGCCGGTGATCAGGATGATCCCCCGCCGTTGCAGCGCCTGAACGTGCGCCAGGTGCTCGGCCTGCAACCGCTGCACCGTCTCCGCCGGCAGCGCCCGCCCGGCCGCGCCGGGATACAGCACGATGCACTCGTACGTGTCGAGCGCGAAGTCGACCTGCGGCACTCCCGTCATGGCGCTCCCTCCCGCGTCGCGCCGCACGCGGCGACCTGCGGTCGACGCCGAGCCGGCACGGGCCCAGCGTCGCACGCGCGGTCGGCCGGCACGGGCGCTCCGGTCAACTTCGTCCGCGCTCCGGCCCGGTTGCGCCCCGGTCGCGCCGTTTCGTCGGCGGGGCTCCGGGGGCGCCCGGGTCGCGGCGGCCGGAGCCTGTCCCACCCCCCTCCTATCCTGCCGGCATGGGCACGAGCTACCAGACGATCCTGGCTTCGGGCGGGCTGGCGGAGATCCGCACGGTGCTGACCGACGTCGACACCGAGGCGTACGTGACGGAGGTCGGCGAGCGCCGGTGGGCGGTCGTCCCCCGCGAGGACGAGGTGAGCTGCTACGCCGAGGTCGACGACCTGGCACAGCTGATCACCCTGCGCACGCGCGAGCCGGCGGTCACCTTCAATGTCTTCGACTCCGACGTCATGACGGCCACCCTGCACGTCGACGGCCAGGAGGCGCACTGCTACCTCTCCGACCGGGGCTGGGTGAGCGAATACTGGGACGACGACGACAACGAGGTCCTCGCCGGCTTCGACGGCACGATCTACCCGCTGGACGCCCCGCCGCCGCCAGGCCCGAGCGGGGCCGACCCGGCTGTGTTCGCGCCGCTGGGGGTGGGCACGGTCGACATCGCCGCGCTCGGCGCGGCACTGCGTGGGGAGGTGCCGCTCGACGACGCGCCCCGGCTGTTCGCCGAGTGCCAGCACCGGGCGATCCTCGACGCACTGCGACTGGACCCGTGCCCACTGACCCGGCCCTTCCGCGACGCCCACCTCGGCCACGTGCCGGCCCCGGTGCACGTACGCCCTGAGGGCGGGTAGTCCCGGTCTCGATCCGTCCCGGTGGCGGTGCGGGCGACCGACTCCTACGGCCCCCTTCGTCAGCGAGCTGCTGATCCGGGAGGCACTGCACCCGTACGCCGACGACGGTGCGACGCCCGCCCAGCTCGCCCTGGCCTGGCTGCTGCGCCGATCGCCGGTGATGCTGCCGATCCCGGGCAGGGTCGTCGGTGGCGCACCTGGAGGAGAACGTGTCCGCCGCCGAGGTGCGGCTCACCGACGACGAGTACGAGGCCCTCGCCAAGGCCGCCTGACGTGACACGGGGGCGGCCGAGGCACGTCGCCCGCCCCTGCGTGTCCATGAGGGACGGTGCTCCCCGCCGGCCGGGCGCGGTGGCATGCTGTGACCCGTGCGCCCGACCCCGCCCCGTGAAGAGCCGCTGCGGGTGATGCCGTGGTGGCTGGTGCTCGTCGGGCTGCTGGTCGCCGGGTTGCTCGGCTGGCTGGTGCTCGACTGGCTGCTCGGCGAGGCCGACCGCGCCGCCCAGCCGGACACCCGTGCCACCCTGCGCATCGACGCCATCCGGACCGGGCTGACCGTGGTGGCCGGCACCGGCGGCGGGCTCGCCCTGCTGCTCGCCGCCCGGCGGCAGTGGATCGGCGAACGCGCCCAGCGGCACCAGGAAGCCGTCGCCGCGCAGGACCAGGCGCACCGGGAACGGGTGCAGGCGCACGCGGAGGCGGTCGCCGAGGCCGGTCAGCGGCACCAGGAACGGCAGGCCGAGGCGGCCGAGCACGACGCCGCCGAGCGCCGGCTGACCGAGCTGTACACCGGCGCCGTCGAGCTGCTCGGCAACGACAACGCGGCCGTACGCCTGGGCGGTCTGCACGCCCTGGAGCGGCTCGGGCAGGACAATCCCGCGCAGCGGCCGACGATCGTGACGGTGCTCTGCGCGTACCTGCGGATGCCGGCGCCGGAGGACGACGCGCGTGAGGCGGAGGTACGCCGCACCGCCCAGCGGGTGTTGACCCGGCACCTACGCGCGGACGACGACGCCTTCTGGCCCGGGGTCAGGCTGGACCTGACCGGCGCCCGGCTCGACGGGTTCGACGCGGCCGGCTGCACGCTGGCCGACGCGGACCTCACCGGCGCGGTCTGCGCCGGCACCACCAGCTTGGCCGGCGCGACCGTAAGCGGTCGGCTGGCCCTGGGCGCGACCTTCGCGGACCTGGTCTGCGACGACCTGCGCGGGGACGCCGAGATCGTCCTCGACCACACCCGGATCGACGGCCGGGTCAGTTTCGACCGGGCCGAGCTGGCCGGCGGCCTGTCCTGCCGGCACGCCACCGTCGCCCGGGCCTCCTTCCGGGGCGCCACGGTCCACGGGACAGCGAGCTTCGACTCGACCCACTTCACCGACAGCGCCACCTTCCGCGAGGCGGTCTTCCTGAGCGGGCTCTCGATGGACCACGCCACGTTCGCGGGGTACGCCGGCTTCCGGCAGGCCCGGTTCGCGGACCTGGCCCTGTTCCGGTGGACCGAGTTCGGCGACCAGACGTGGTTCGAGCGGGCCCGCTTCGAGGGCGCGGCGAACTTCGGCCGGGCCCGCTTCCACGGCCCGGTCACCTTCGACGGGGCGACGCTCGCCCGGCGCCCCCTGGTCGACCAGGCGCGGGCGACGGCCGCCGGCCCGCACGTCTGGCCCGAGGGCACCACCGTGGCCCCGCTCGACGACGACTGGCTGCTGCTCACCGACCCCTGACCAGCCCCGCACCGCTCCCTCCCGGCAAGCCCCGGGTGGTCGCGCCGCCTTCCGTTCCGCGGGGTCGAAGGACCACGGACGGTCATCGGGAGCGCTACGCTGCGCCGATGGCGGAAATCATTGTGGACAGTCCGGTGGAGTGGGTGGCCAGCCACGTACGCCGCTACCTGGAGACCGACGGCAGCGACGGCGGCAAGTACCACGGCTACCACGCCCTGCTGATCACCACGCGGGGACGCCGGTCGGGCACGCTGCGCCGGACCGCGCTCATGTACGGCCGCGACGGCGACCGGTACCTGCTGGTGGCCTCGAACGGCGGGGCGGCGCGACACCCTGCCTGGTACCTCAACCTGTGCGCCGACCCGCAGGTGGAGTTGCAGGTCGGGGCCGAGAAGTTCCGGGGCACGGCACGCACCGCCACCGCCGAGGAGCGGCCCGGGCTGTGGCAGGTGATGACCGGCGTCTTCCCGACCTACGCCCGCTACCAGGAGGGCACCGACCGGGAGATCCCGGTGGTCGTCGTCGAGCGGGTCTGACCGCTACCGGCGTGGTGAGCGGTCGAGGGACGACCTTCGGGCACGGCCTCGCCACCCACGTCGCGCAGCCCCTCAAAGGCGGCATATCGAACATCCACACCCCCGCCCGTCCCGCACGACGACCCAGGCGGCGACCACGGGTGGAACACCATGGGTGTCTCCCGGCCCCGGTGACAGCCATGGTGTTCCACCCGCCCGATCCTGCGAGCGCGGTTGTGGACGGCCAGGGCCCTGCGACGAGCAGCGTGCGGCGTGGACCCGGCTTGCCCACCACGACGAGACGGTGCACAGATTGCAGGACGCCTGACGCGCCAAGGGCTGGCCCGTGCGTGCGGCCCCTCAGCGCAGGACGCGGAACAGCAGCAGGAAGGCCAGGTAGGCGACCGGCACGGCCGCGAAGCAGATCAGGAAGCCGAAGTGCACGTAGCGGGGCGGGGTGCCGGCGACCATGGCCGGTCGCCCCCAACGGCCGAGCACCAGGTAGCCGGCGAAGAAGGAGAGCGCGGGCAGGCCGGCACAGATCCACGCACCCAGGGTGAAGCCGTCGACCAGGCCGACACCGGACGCGAGCACCATGATCATCATTAGTGTCGCGCCCACCGCCGCGCAGCCCGCGTAGACGGCGACCGCACGGGCCACCGGCGACCAGTCCGGCAGCAGCGGCGGCCGTTGGGCGAGCAACTCGGTCTGCTGCCCGTGCCGGTCGGACTCGTCGGCGTAGCGTCGGACCAGCTCCAGCTCGACGGTCGGGTCGGCCTCCGCCGGACGCGGGGCCGGCACCCCGCCCGCCGCCGGGCTCACCGCCGTCGGCAGCGCCAGCCTCGTCTCACCCGCCCCGACCTGGGGATACGCCCCGACACCCGGCCGCCCCGGCACGCCGGCTGCGCCGGCGGACTCCCCCTCCCCCGACCCGGCGCCGGCAAACGGGGCACCCACGGAGCCACCCTCACCGCCCGACGCGGCCGACGACCCGGCGCCGGGCCCGGCAGTCGCAGTCGCGAGCGACGCGTTGCCGTGTGGCCCAGCGCCGGTGGGCGCAGTAGCGGGCGACGCGTTGCTGTGCGGCGCGGGGCCGGTGGGCGCAGTAGCGGGCGACGCGTTGCTGTGCGGCGCGGGGCCGGTGGGCGCAGTAGCGGGCGACGCGTTGCTGTGCGGCGCGGGGCCGGTGGGCACGCTGGACGCCGGGATGCCGATGGCCTGGCCGAGCTGGTCGAGGCGCTGCCCCTGGGCGGTCAGCCGGTGCTGGAGATAGTCCGCCGTGGCGTGCAGGTTGCGTCGGCGCTCGGCGTCTGCGGCGGCACCCCGCTCGCCGGCCCGCCGCCGCTCGGCGAGTTGCCGGGCCAGCGCCGCGTACTCGTCGAAGGTCGACACCGCCTCAGTCCTCCCCGTCCGGGCCGTGCCCGTCGCGGGCGAACGGCACGATGAGCCGGATGCGTTGGTCGTGCCGGTCGATCAGGAGCGCCCGGTCGGGCCGGGGCGCGTATGCGAGGTCGTGCACGCCGAGGTGCAGGCCGAGCTCGGCGCCGGGCACGTTCAACGCGACCAGGCAGGCGACGTCGTCGCGGTTGTGGGCGCCGCCGAGGTCGTCGGCGAGCCGGCGCAGCCCGCGCCACCAGCCGAGCAGGTGCACCCCCTGCCCGGGCCCCTGTCGCAGCAGGGTCCGCAGGTCGTCGTGACCGGAGCGGAACGTGTCGGGGTCGGCGGCGGCGAGCACGCCGCTGGCGGCGTCCATCCCGAAGACGACGAGATAGGTACGGCTCTCGGCGGCACCGGCCGACCCGGCCGGGACGGAAGCCGTGGCAACACCAGGCGATACAGCGGGGACGGACAACCCGGCGACGCCAGGCAACCCGGCGACGCCAGGCGACCCGGCGGGGACGGACGACCCGGCGGCGAGGGCGCCGACGTGCCGGCGAAGGTCGGCCGCGTCGAGACGGTCGACCGGGTGGCCGGCGGCGACCAGGGTGGCGGCGGTGTCGGCGGCGGCGGGCTCGGCGGCGGTGACCAGCGGGGCTAGCAGGAACCGGGCGTCGCCCGGGGCGTGCTGCCGGGCGAGGCTCAGCGTCGCCGCGCGCAGCACCTCCGCGCCGGTGACCGAGGTGCCGACCACGGCGAGGTGCCGGCCGGGAGTCACGTCCATCATGAACAGCGCGGAGGTGCCCTCGACGTCGACCGTCCGCCCGACCAGGGCCAGCGGGCGACGCCCGCCCGGACGCAGCCCGGCAAAGGTCGGGTCGTCCTCGACATGGGCGGCCTCGTAGCCCTTGAAGACCGACGGGGAGCGCGCGCCCGCCGGTCGGGCCTGCCACAGCTCGTGGCGCAGCCCGGCCAACTCCCCGGCGGCGGCGTGCGCGTCGGGGAAACGGACGACGGTGTCGGCGCCGACCGCCCCGGCTGCCGTGTTGAGCACGGCCGAGCCGACCGGCAGGGTCTGGGCGGCCTCGTTCAGCGGGTCGAGCACCCCGCCTCCACCGGGCAGCGCCACCCGCAGTGCGAACTGGCCGAAGATCGCCTCGGCCCGGCCGTAGAGCGCCTCGACGCCGGTCATGCTCTGGCTGGCCAGGACCAGGTGTACGCCGTACGAGCGGCCCTTTCGGGCCAGCTCCTCCAGCAGGTCGACCGACTCGCGGGCCAGCGCGTCGTTGCCGGCGAGGAGCACGTGGAACTCGTCGATCACCGCCACGATCCTGGGCACCGGGGTGTCGCGGGGCAGGTCGGCGAGCTTGGTGACGCCGTGCCGCTTGAGCGTGGTGGCCCGCCGGGACAGCTCGCGGCGCAGCTCGCGCAGCACGGCGACGCCGTACTCCCGGTCGGACTCGATGCCGACCGCCCGCGCGTGCGGCAGCCAGGACGGGTCGCGTGGAGTGGGGACGAACTCGGTGAAGCTCACCCCCTCCTTGAAGTCGAGCAGGTAGAGCTGGAGCTCGGCCGGCGAGTAGCGGGCGGCCAGCCCGTAGAGGACGTCGAGCAGGAAGACGGTCTTGCCGGCGCCGGTGCGCCCGCCTACGAGCCAGTGCGGGGTGGCGTCGTCGAAGGCGACGGTGACCCGGTCGCGGCCGGACCGGCCGACCACGGTGCGCAGCCCGTTGCCCGCCGACTCGACCCACCGCCGCTCGGGCAGCAGCTCGGCGAAGCCCACCGCGTCGCTGCGCCGGGCGGCGGCACCGAGATGCGCGGCGAGGGCGGCCACCGACGCGGCCGGCGGGTCACCATCGAGCAGCACGGGGGCAGCCAGACCGGTGCCGTCGTGGCTGAACGGGGCACCGTGCGGGTCTCCGATGTGGGCGTACCGCTCGGTCAGCCGGATCATGGTGGTGGCGCCGAGCTGCGGTGCCGGCGTCGCCGGCGCGGCGGTCTGCCAGCCGGCGGCCAGGACGCAGACGGCGGCGGCCGGCCCGGCGTGGGTGAGCGCGGCGAGCCGGGCCGCCTCCCGAGGCGGCGGCGCCGACGCGGCGACGACCAGCAGCAACTCCTGGTCGGGGCGGCCGGTGTGCCGGGCGGTGCGGGCGTGCCGCTCGGCGGCGTCGAGCACCTCCGCCACCTCGGCCTCCCCGGTGGCCGGCGGGTCGAGCACGCCGGCGTCGACCAGCGGGCGCAACGGCCCGAAGGTGGCGCCGAGCGCGGCGGTGTCGATCCCGGCCACCCGGACGCCGCCGGCCGGGGCGGTGGCGAGCAGCCGCAGCACGAGCGCCCGCAGCAAACCGGCCACCCTGGGGTCGCGGGCGTCCGCGTCGACGGCGAGATGGTGGCCGCCACCCAGCGGTACGAGGACAGGAAAGCCGCCGTCGGGAGTGGACGCCTCACCGACCCGGACCGGAACGGGCGCGACCGCCACGGGGGTGGCCCCGGGGGTCGGGGTGGCGAGCGCGCCGCCGAGGGCCGCGAGCCGGGTGACCAGCTCGCCCGTGCCGACCGGGCCGGCCTGGGGCAGCTGCCCGGCCAACGCCCGACGGGCGGTGTCGAGGTGTGTCCGGGCCGCCCGGTGCGCCGCGACCGCCTGCCCGTACGCCGACGCGAGCCTGCTCACCCTCTGCTCCCGTCGCCGTCGCCCCGCCTGATCCCCAAGGACCCTAACGGACACCGGCGACACCCGGACAGTGCCGAGGCGGGCGCGTCGGACGGGCACTCCGTCGAACGCCCGCTCCACCGAGGTGTAAGGAAGGGCCTCTTCCTTACACCTCGGTGGGTGGGGTGAGCTGGGTCAGCGGGTGGCGGCGTTGAGGGCGGGCAGGTAGCCGTGGCGGTAGCCGTCGGCGTCCGGGTGGTAGGCCTCGATGACGCCGCTGACGTCGCGGATCCACGGGTCGGCCGCGCAGACCCCGTGCCCGGCGAAGTATGGCCGGGTGTCGGCGAACGTGGCACCGGCTGCGGCGGCCCGGCGGGAGATGACGGTGGCGAGCACGTCGGCGGCCTCGTTGAGGATGGTCCGCTTGTAGCTGCTCATCGCCAGCAGTCCACAGGATCCGGTCTCGAACAGTCGCGGGTAGCCGAGCACGATCAGCCGCGCGTTCGGGGCCCGGGTGCGGACGGCGGCGTAGGTGGCGTCCAACCGGCCGGGCAGCGTCGTGGTGGCGAACGCCTTGGCCTGGTTCACGGCGTTGGTGCAGTTCGAGGTGCTGCCGAAGCGGCAACTGGTGATCACGTCGGCGAAACCGGCGTCGTTGCCGCCGATGGTGATGGTGACCAGGGTGGTGCCGGTGCTCAGCGAACCGACCTGATTGTTGATCACGTCGGCGGTGACGGCGCCGCCGCAGGCGGGAAACTTGAAGCTGGTGACCGCGTTGGCGGCGGCCCACAGCGGGGCGTACGACTTCTGGCTGCGCAGGCAGGTGGAGAGGTCGTACGGGCCGGCGCCGACGCCGGAGGAGTAGGAGTCGCCGAGGGCCACGTAGTTGACGGCCGCGGCGGCCTGGGCGGTGCCGGGGGCGAGCACCGCGCCGAGGGCGGCGGTGAACAGGGCGACCAACGCGGCGAGGGCGCGGGCCAGCGGACGGTGGGGCATGAGGGACCTCCACAGGGGACGACTGGTGGGGCCCTGTGACCGCGCGCGTGGCCAGGGAGGGTGGCTTGTTACCAGGCGGTAATGCTATCGAAGCATTCGCATTAATGGAATGCCTGGCCGGGCCGACGGCCCGGACCGGGGCCCTGGGCCGCTCCTGGGCGGCTTACCGAGGCCACCTCCCGCGCCACCCGCACGGGCCATGGACCACCGTCGTCGGCGCTGTCGAGCTGATGTCGTCAACGACTCACCCGCCCGCGACCAAGGTTGCGGGGGGCCAAACCGGCACACACCACACGCGCACCCCGCGCACGGCGCAGGCTGAGCGATCCGTTTGTGACATCAGCTCGACAGGGCCGACACCGACCCACCAGCGGGGACGGCGGACGCCAGGCCGACACCGACCACGCAAGCCCAGCGATGCCGGACACCGCCCGCCGGTCGGCCACCCGCAGCCCGTCCCAGGTGCCGCAGGTCGGACACGCAAGCATCGGCCCGGTGACCGGCCGGCGTGACAGGTCGGACACGCCGACCAGTGGCCGGCCGGTGCCGCAGGTCGGACACGCAGCGGTCCGGTGACCGGCCGGTGCCGCCGGCTACCGCACGGCCAGGGGCTGCCGGGCCGGGTCCACCGGAGCGGGCAGGGTGCCCGTCCCGCCCAGGTAGGTGTGGATGGCGGCGGCTGCGGCCCGGCCCTCGGCGATCGCCCAGACGATCAGCGAGGCACCCCGGTGCATGTCGCCTGCGACGAAGACGCCGTCGGTGTCGGTCTGCCAGTCGGGCCGGGCGTCGATCGCGCCCCGCGCGTTGCGGCCGACCCCGAACTGGTCGAGCAGCGGTTGTTCCTCGGTGCCCTCGAAGCCGATCGCCAGCAGCACCAGGTCGGCCGGCAGTTCCCGCTCCGAGCCGGGCAGCGGGGTGACGACGCGCCGCCCGTCCCGCTTCTCCACGGTCACCTCGGCGATCCGCACCGCCCGCACCTGACCGGTGCCGTCGTCGACGAACTCCTGCACCGCGACGGCGAAGACCCGCTCGCCGCCCTCCTCGTGCGCCGGGTAGCTGCGCAGCAGCCACGGCCAGGTCGGCCACGGGTCCCGGGCCTCGTCGCGGGCCTGCGGCGGCTGCGGATAGAGGTCCAACTGGTGTACGCCGGCGGTGCCCTGGCGGTGCGCCACGCCCAGGCAGTCCGCCGCCGTGTCACCGCCCCCGATGATCACGATGTGCTTCCCGGCCGCGTCGATCGGGGTGCCGTCGGGCAGCACCGCCGTCTCCGGTCGACCGCCGGCCGCCGCGGCGACCACCCGGTTGGACGCGACGAGGTGGTCCATCGCCTGGTACACGCCGCGCAGGTGCCGGCCCGGCGTCTCCGGAGTGTCCCGGCCCCGCAACGCGCCGCAGGTGAGCAGCACCGCGTCGTACTCGGCGCGCAACTGCTCGGCGGTGACGTCGACTCCGACGTTCACGCCGGTGCGGAAGCGCACGCCCTCGGCGGAGAGCTGGGCCAGCCGCCGGTCGACGTGGACCTTCTCCAGTTTGAAGTCGGGGATGCCGTACCGCAGGAGGCCGCCGGCCGCGTCGTCGCGCTCGTACACCGTCACGGCGTGACCGGCGCGGGCGAGTTGCTGCGCGGCGGCGAGGCCGGCGGGGCCGGAGCCGACCACGGCGACCGACCGGCCGGTCGGCGCTGACACCGGCCGCGGCGACAGCCCGCCCCGCGCGACGGCCGCGTCGGCGATCTCCACCTCGACCTGCTTGATGGTGACCGGCTGGCCGCCGCCGATGCCGAGCACACAGGCCGCCTCGCAGGGCGCCGGGCAGAGCCGGCCGGTGAACTCGGGGAAGTTGTTGGTGGCGTGCAGCGACTCCACCGCGGCGTCCCAGTTGCCGGTGCGGACCAGGTCGTTCCAGTCCGGGATGCGGTTGCCCAGCGGACAGCCGTCATGGCAGAACGGGATGCCGCAGTCCATGCAGCGGGTCGCCTGCTCGCGGATCAGTTCCTCGCCGGCCGGCGGGTACACCTCACGCCAGTCGCTGATCCGCACCGGCACCGGGCGGCGCGCGGGCAGCCGCCGGTTGTAGCGCAGGAAACCGTTCGGGTCAGGCACGAGCCACCTCCTGGACCGGCACCCGCATGGCGGGCGTGGTCGGAACGGACTTCGCGGCAAGTGCGCTCATCACCGCGTCGTCGACGTCGCGGCCGGCGGCTTCGGCGGCCCGCATGATCTCCAGCACCCGGCGGTAGTCCCGGGGCACCACTGCGGTGAACTCCGCCACCGCCTCCGGCCAACGCTTGAGCAGCCCCTCGGCGACCGCCGAGTCGGTCTCGGCGAGGTGCCGCTGCACCAGCTCGTGCAGCACCGCCTGTTCCTCCTCGGACAACGGCGCCAGGTCGACCAGTTCCGCGTTCACCCGCCGGCGGTCCAGCCGGTACACGAAGGCGGTGCCCCCGGACATGCCGGCGGCAAAGTTGCGACCGGTCGGACCCAGCACCACCACCGTCCCGCCGGTCATGTACTCGCAGCCGTGGTCGCCGACGCCCTCGACGACGGCCGCCGCTCCGGAGTTACGCACCGCGAACCGCTCCCCCACCCGGCCGCGCAGGAACAGCTCGCCCGCCGTGGCCCCGTAGAGGATGGTGTTCCCGGCGATGGTCTGGTCCTCGGCCCGCTGCCCCGGTGCGGCGTCGCCGTCGAGAAAGGGGGCGGCGGCGTCCGGCCGCACGATGAGCCGGCCGCCGGAGAGGCCCTTGCCCACGTAGTCGTTGGCGTCGCCGTGCAGTCGCAGGGTGACCCCGCGCGGGAGGAACGCGCCGAACGACTGTCCGGCGGTGCCGCGCAGCGTGAACTCGATCGTGTCGGCGGGCAGGCCGGCCCCGCCGAAGCGGCGGGTCACCTCGCCGCCGAGCATCGCGCCGACACTACGGTGCTCGTTGCGCACCGCCACCTCGACCCGTACGGGCTCACGGTCGCGCAGCGCCGGCCCGGCCAGGTCGATCAGCTCGTTGTCCAGCGCCAGCTCCAGGCCGTGGTCCTGGGCACGGATGCCCCGGCGGGCGACACCGGCCGGCAGCTCCGGCAGGTGCAGCACGGGGGTCAGGTCCAGCCCACTGGCCTTCCAGTGGGCGAGCGCCGGGGCGACGTCGAGTAGCTCGGTCTGCCCGATGGCCTCCTCGATCGACCGGAAACCCAGCTCGGCCAGGTAGCCGCGGACCTCCTCGGCGAGGAACAGGAAGAAGTTCTCCACGAACTCCGGCCTGCCGTTGAAGCGTTCCCGCAGCACCGGGTTCTGGGTGGCGATGCCGACCGGGCAGGTGTCCAGGTGGCAGACGCGCATCATCACGCAGCCCTCGACGATCAGCGGCGCGGTGGCGAAGCCGAACTCCTCGGCGCCGAGCAGCGTCGCGACCAGCACGTCCCGGCCGGTCTTGAGCTGCCCGTCGACCTGCACGGTGACCCGGTCGCGGAGCTTGTTGAGCAGCAGCGTCTGCTGCGCCTCGGCCAGCCCCAGCTCCCAGGGGGTGCCGGCGTGCTTGAGTGAGTTCAGCGGGGAGGCGCCGGTGCCGCCGTCGTGGCCGGAGATCAGGATGACGTCGGCCTTGAGCTTGGCCACGCCCGCCGCCACGGTGCCCACGCCGACCTCGCTGACCAGCTTGACGTGCACCCGTGCGGACGGGTTGACGCACTTCAGGTCGTGGACGAGCTGCGCGAGGTCCTCGATGGAGTAGATGTCGTGGTGCGGCGGCGGCGAGATCAGGCCGACGCCCGGGGTGGCGTGCCGGGTCCGAGCGATCCACGGCCAGACCTTGTTGCCGGGCAGCTGCCCGCCCTCGCCGGGCTTGGCTCCCTGCGCCATCTTGATCTGAAGGTCGTCGGCGTTGACGAGGTATTCGCTGGTCACGCCGAACCGGCCGCTGGCGATCTGCTTCACGGCGGAGCGGCGGGCCGGGTCGTGCAGCCGCTCGACGTCCTCGCCACCCTCGCCGGTGTTGGACTTGCCGCCGAGCCGGTTCATCGCGATCGCCAGGGTCTCGTGCGCCTCCGCCGAGATCGACCCGTACGACATGGCGCCGGTGGCGAAGCGCTTGACGATCTCGGTGGCTGGTTCGACCTCCTCGACCGGCACCGCGGGCCGTACGCCGGTACGCAGGGTGAACAGCCCGCGCAGCGAGCCGGCCCGCGCGGCCAGCTCGTCGACCTTGGCGGTGTACTGCCGGAAGACGTCGTACTGGCGGCTGCGGGTGGCGTGCTGGAGCAGGAAGACCGTCTCCGGGTTGAACAGGTGCAGCTCGCCCTCGCGGCGCCACTGGTACTCGCCGCCCACCTCGAGCCGGTCGGACACCACGGTGCCCGGTGCCGGCCAGGCCACGGCGTGCCGGGCGGCGACCTCGGCGTGGATGCCGTCCAGCCCGATCCCGCCGATCTTGCTCGGGGTGCCCCGGAAGTAGCGCTGGACCAGCCGCGTGTCCAGCCCGACGGCCTCGAAGACCTGCGCCCCGCAGTACGACGACACCGTCGAGATGCCCATCTTCGACATGATCTTCAGGACGCCCTTGCCGAGGGCCTTGACGTAGTTGCGCACGGCTCTCGCCGCCAACTGCGACGGTGGCTCGTCTGGCCGGGCCGGGGCCACTGCGCTCAGCACTCCGGTGGAGATCATGTCCTCCACCGACTCGAACGCCAGGTAGGGATTCACCGCCGCCGCGCCGTAGCCGATCAGCACCGCCGCGTGGTGCACCTCGCGGCAGTCGCCGGACTCGACGACCAACGCCACCTGGGTGCGGGTCTGCTCGCGTACCAGGTGCTGGTGCACGGCGGCGGTGAGCAGCAGCGACGGGATGGGGGCGAGGTCGGCGTTGGAGTCCCGGTCCGACAGCACCAGGATGCGTACGCCGTCCTCGATGGCCTCGGAGACGTGCCGGCAGATCTCGGTCAGCCGGGCCTTGATCCCGGCGCCGCCCTCCCGGATCCGGTAGAGCCCGGAGACCCGGACCGCCTTGAAGCCGGGCAGGTCGCCGTCCTCGTCGATGGAGAGGATCTTGGCCAGCTCGTCGTTGTCGATCACGGGGTACGGCAGCACGATCTGCCGGCAGCTCGCCGGGCCCGGGTCGAGCAGGTTGCCCTCCGGCCCGATGGTCGACGCCAGGCTGGTCACCAGCTCCTCGCGGATGGCGTCCAGCGGCGGGTTCGTGACCTGCGCGAACATCTGGTGGAAGTAGTCGTAGAGCAGCCGGGGCCGGGTGGACAGCGGGGCGATCGGGGTGTCGGTGCCCATCGAGCCGAGCGGCTCGGCACCGGTGCGCGCCATCGGCCCGAGCAGGATCTTCAGCTCCTCCTCGGTGTAGCCGAAGGTCTGCTGGCGGCGGCGTACCGAGTCGTGGGTGTAGACGGTGTGCTCGCGCGGCGGCAGGTCGGTCAGGTCGATCAGGCCGGCGTGCAGCCAGTCGGCGTACGGCTGCTCGGCCGCCAACTCCGCCTTGATCTCCTCGTCGTGCACGATCCGGCCGGCGACGGTGTCGACCAGGAACATCTTCCCCGGCTGGAGGCGACCCTTGGCGACCACCCGGGCCGGGTCGAGGTCGAGCACTCCCGCCTCGCTGCCGAGCACCACCAGCCCGTCGTCCGTACGCCACCAGCGGCCCGGGCGCAGCCCGTTGCGGTCCAGCACCGCGCCGACGACCTCGCCGTCGGTGAAGGCGACCGAGGCCGGCCCGTCCCACGGCTCCATCAGGCTCGCGTGGAAGCGGTAGAAGGCGCGCTTCTCGGCGCCCATGTCGGGGTCGTTCTCCCACGCCTCGGGGATCATCATCAGCACCGCGTGCGGCAGGCTCCGCCCGGCCAGGTGCAGCAGTTCGAGGACCTCGTCGAAGTTCGCCGAGTCGGAGGCCGCCGGGGTGCAGACCGGAAAGACCCGCCGGATGTTGCCGGGAAGGTTCGGGGTGCGGATCAGCGCCTCGCGGGCCTGCATCCAGTTGCGGTTTCCCCGGATGGTGTTGATCTCGCCGTTGTGCGCGATCAGCCGGTACGGGTGCGCCAGCGGCCAGGACGGGAAGGTGTTGGTGGAGAACCGGGAGTGCACCAGCGCGATCGCACTGTGCACCCGCTCGTCGGTCAGCTCCGGATAGAACGCCGGGAGCTGGTCGGGGGTGAGCATCCCCTTGAAGACCATGGTCCGCGCGGACAGCGACGGGAAGTATGCCGGCACGCCCCGCTCGGCGCTCTCCCGCTCGGCCTGCTTGCGCACGCAGAACGCCACCCGCTCCAACTCGATGCCGCCCAGCGGCGACCCGGCCGGCCCGGCCGGCGAGCCGGTCAGCCGACACGCGGCGAGGAAGAGCTGCCGGACCCGGGGCAGCGCCGCGAGGGCGGTCTCGCCGAGGCCGCTCGGGTCGACCGGCACGTCCCGCCAGCCGAGCACGTCGGCCCCTTCGACCAGGGCGTACTTCTCCACCACCCGGCGGGCGCGGGCCTCGGCGGCGTCGTCGTCGGGAAGGAATACCAGGCCGGTGGCGTACTCGCCGGCGGGCGGCAGCGGGAAGTCCACCACCGCGCGCAGGAACGCGTCCGGAATCTGGATCATGATGCCCGCGCCGTCACCGGTGTTCGGCTCCGCGCCCCGGGCTCCCCGGTGGTCCAGCCGGCAGAGCGCGTCGAGGCCGTTTGCCACGACCGCGTGCGAGCGCCGTCCGTGCAGGTCCGCCACGAAGGCCACGCCGCAGGCGTCGTGCTCCTGCGCGGGGTCGTAGAGCCCGGCCGCGGGCGCTCCCGGGCCGAGGTGCCGGGCCTGCTGCGGGCTGCTGTGAGGGTACGGAAAGGCCACCGGGCCTCCTGTCGTCACTCAGGGTGGATCTCGATCGGGACGACGTCGGCCCTCAAGGGTCTATTGAGTCTACGTTAGGGTCCGATGCGCAAGGCCAGGGCAGATTGATCACACCTTCCAGACTCTGGGACGTGTAGTCTCGCGCGGTGGATTTCCCGCGCAAGGATCTGTTCGACCGGTTGGAGCGTTTCTACGACGCGGTGCCCCGCGACGTGGCCCGACCGGAGGAGCACGGCGCCCTGGTGCTGTTCGCCCGGGAGGGCGCCGGCTGGCCGTTCTACGCCCGGCCCCGGCTCGATGCCACCGCGCCGCCGTCGCTGGCCGACGTCACGGCGGTACGCGAACGGCAGCGCGAGCTGGGCCTGCCCGAAGCCCTTGAGTGGGTGCACGAGACCACCCCGGACCTGCTGGCGGTGGCCCGTTCGGCGGGACTGTCCGTGCTGGAGGCGCCGCTGATGGTGCTGGACCCGGCCGCCCTGCCCGACCCGGCGACCCTCACGGACGTACCGCTGCGGGTGCTCGACCCGGCGGAGCCCGACTTCGCGGCGGACGTGGCGGCGCGGCGGGCGGTCGCCGCCGTCGGGTTCTCCACGGCCGGCACCGAACGCGGCGAGGCCGGCCCCGCGCAGCGGGACGCCGCGGTGGCCGAGCTGGACGAGGCGGCGCTGGACGAGGAACGGGCCCGCGTCGCCGACGGCCGGCGGCTGTCGGCGCTGGCCGGGACGCCCACCGAGGGCGCGCTGGCCAGCGGGATGGCGATGCGGGTCGGCGACGTGGCCGAGATCGCCGGGGTGGCCACCCTACCGGCCGCCCGCCGCCGCGGCCTGGGCGCGGCGGTCACCGCCGCGCTGGCCCGCGAGCTGCTGGCCGCCGGCACCGACCTGGTCTTCCTCGCGGCGGGCAGCGAGGACATCGCCCGGGTCTACCTGCGGGTCGGCTTCCGCCGCGTCGGCACCGCCTGCATCGCCGAACCCGCCCCCGTCACCCCCTGAAGCCCTCCACCCGGGCGGTCAGGTGAGGGTGCAGGGAGGGCAGGGCGGCAAAGTGGGCGAGGTGTGGATCAGGCCGGGGGGCGCCACTGGGCGGCCGTGGTGGCGGCCGTCGAGAGCAGCCGGGGGCTGAGCGCGCCGAGGGCGGCGTCACGGGCGCGCAGCGCCAGCGGGCCCCGGGCCTTCAGCACCGCCGACATCCGGCGGGTCTGCCGGACCACCGTCGCCGCCCGGGGCCGGCGCACCCGGTCGTACGCGACCACCGCGTCGGGCAGCCGGGACTCGCGCAGCAGCGAGGCGAGGGTGGCGGCGTCCTCGAAGGCGAGGCAGGCGCCCTGGCCGAGGTGCGGCGGCATGGCGTGCGCGGCGTCGCCGAGCAGCACCACCCCACCCGGGCCGGCCGGGAAGCCGTACGACCTCGGCAGCGGTCGCAGCTCGCGGATCTCCTGCTGCACCAGGTCCGGCGGGTCGGTGGCGTCGAGCAGGTCGGCGATCGGCCCGGGCCACCCCGCGTACCAGCGGCGGAGCAGGGCGAGCTGGGTCTCCGGCGGCTCCGGACGGGGCGCGCCGACAGCGGTGGCCACCCAGTAGATGCCGCCCCGGCTGGAGGCACCGGAGGAGCCGCGCTCGCCGAGCGAGGCGGACACGAAGCGGTAGCCGGCACCGAGCACCTCGCCGCCGACGGGCTGGTCGGCGGGCAGCTTCGGGGCCCGGTACCAGGGGATCACCGCCCGCCAGGCGGCACAACCCGAGCTGACCACGCCGGACTCCGGGGCGAGCTGCCGGCGGATCTCGCTGTCGGTGCCGTCGGCGGCGACGACCAGGTCGGCCTCGATGGTGTGCCGGCCGTCGCCGACCGAGGGGCGTTCCCCCGACCCGGCGCGGACCGTCCGCACGGTCACCCCCGTACGCAGCTCGACCTCGTCGCCCAGGCCGGCGATCAGCGCGTCGTGCAGGTCTTCCCGGTGCACCACCACCGGCATCCGGTCGGCCGGCGTCGGGCGGGGTTGCACCAGCCAGTGCCCGTCCGGGCGGCGTACGCCGCCGTCGGCCAGCGGCGTGGCGATCGCCTCCAGGCCGGCGCCGAGGCCCAGGGCGCGCAGCGCGCGTACGCCATTGGGCCAGAGCACCACGGCGGTCGGCTCGGGGCGGACCCGGTCGGCCCGCTCCAGCACGGTGACCCGCCAGCCGGAACGGGCCAGCGCGCCGGCGACCGCGAGGCCGCCGATTCCGGCGCCGACCACGACCGCGCTACGCATGGGTGCTCCTCTTCAGCTGTCGCGCTCGGCGGGCCGGGTGCCCGCGGCCCCGGCCCGGTCCGCCGGGGTCTCCCCGGCCGCGTCCGGCCCGGTGGACGCCGCGCCTTCACCGGCGGCGTCCGGCCCGGCGGGCGTGGCACCGTCACCGGCGGCGTCCGGCCCGGCACCGTGGCCGGTGGATCCGGAGGTCGCGTCGGCACCGGTCGGTCCGTCCGACGGCGCGTCGGCCCCGCCGGACGGGGCCTCCCCGTCGGGTTCGGCCGGCGTCTCGCCGGTCTCCCGCCAGTGCCGGTACTGCTCCTCGCTCACCACGCGGTAGCCCTCCGGCGCGGCCGGCTGGGAGCCGGCCTCCCGCGCGGACAGGTCGACCTGCGAGACGTCGGAGTCGACGGCCGGGCCCGGCGTCGCGGCGGCGCCGACCGGGACGAGGTACTCCCGAGGCCCGCGCACCCGCACGAAGTAGACCAGGGCGCCGAGGAAGACCAGGCCGGCGGTCCAGACGTTCAGGCGTACGCCGAGGATGGTGTTCGCCTCGTCGGTGCGCATCAGCTCGATCCAGAACCGCCCGGCCGTGTAGCCCATCACGTAGAGCGCGAACGCCCGCCCCCGGCCGAGGCGCAGCTTGCGGTCGAGGGCGAAGACCAGCGCGGCCACGCCGACGTTCCACAACAGCTCGTAGGCGAACGTCGGGTGGTAGAGCCCCGGTTCGAGGATCGGCTGGCCGGTGTCGTCGCGCAGCGCGTGGCCCGGATTATCCGGATCCATCCGGTGGATCTCCAGCCCCCAGGGCAGGCTGGTCCGACCGCCGTAGAGCTCGTTGTTGAACCAGTTGCCGAGCCGGCCGATCGCCTGTGCCAGCGGCAGGCCGGGGGCCAGCGCGTCGGCGACCACCGCGAACGGGATGCCGAGCTGCCGGGCCGCGAACCACGCGCCGACGGCCCCGCCGGCCACCGCGCCCCAGATGCCGAGACCGCCCTCCCAGATGGCGAACGCCTTCAGCGGGTCGCCACCGGTGCCGAAATACTTCTCCGGAGAGGTGATCACGTGGTAGATGCGGGCGCCGATGATGCCGGCCGGCACCGCCCACACCGCGATGTCGAGTACCGCACCGGGGGCGACACCGCGCTGGCGCAACCGCCGCTCGGTGACCCAGCAGGCCACCACGATGCCGACGATGATGCACAGCGCGTACGCCCGGATCGGCACCGGTCCGAGCTGCCAGACGGCGGTGCTGGGGCTGGGCAGGGCCGCCTGGGGGGTCAGCGAGGCGAGAGTCACGGATGCACACGCTACCGCCGTGGACCCCTCCGGCGGCACCCCGGTCCACGTCCACCGATCTCGGTGACTTCTGGTTTGCGCCGCCGTACGCTCTTTGTCCATGAGCGCGCTCACCTGGGCGGTCGCCGCGGTCGTCACCGACGACGCCGGCCGGGTGCTGCTGTGCCGGCAGGGCCGGGGCGAGCGGCGCTACGCCCTACCCGGCGGGCGACTGCGCCCGGCGGAGAGCCCCGTGCACGCCGCCGCGCGCGACATCCTTGCCGAGACCGGATGGGAGGTCGAGGTCGTCGACCTGGTCGGCCTCTACCACCTCACCGGGCCGTCGCCGGCCACCAGCACGGCACCCGCCCCGCCCGGCCGTCCAGCACCTGACCCGCCAGCCGGTCACGCCGGGCCCACGCCGGCAGGCCGTCCAGCGCTGGCGACGCCGGCCAGTCACGCCGGGCCACTGCCCGACGTCCTGGTGCACGTCTTCCGGGCCCGTACCCGGGGCGAAGGGCCGATCGGCGACCCGGTGGGCGGGTGCCGGCTGTCCTGGCACCACCCCGCGGCGCTGCCCGAGGCACTCACGCCAACCACCCGGGCCGCGCTCACCGACGCGCTGGCGGGCCTCTCCGGCGTCCTACGCCACACCACCCCGGACTCGCCCGCACGGGTCCTGCCCGCACGCGACGCGCCCGCACCGGACGCGCCCGCACGGAACTTGCTGCCCGCAGGCATCCCCGCTGCGGACTCCCCCGCCCCGGGCACGCCCCTCCCGGGTGACGACACGCAGGACTCCCCCGCCGCGGACGAGCCCCCGCCGACGACCAGCCACCCACCGGGCCAGCGCACCACCCCACCCACCGACCAGGTAACCCATCCCTGACCCACCCACCCCGCCCCGCCCGCCGCAGCCCCGCCCCGCCCGCCGCAGCCCCGGCCCGCCCGCCGTGGCCCCGTAGCCCGCCCCGCCGTGGCCCCGTAGCCCGGCCCGGCCCGCCGTGGCCCCGTAGCCCCGTGGCCCGCCGATCTTGCACTTTCCGCCCTGACATAGCCGGCATACGCCGCAAAACATGGGCACAAAGTGCAAGATCGCGGGCAGGCGCGGCGCGGGCAGGCGCGGGCGCGGAAGGACGCAGCGCGGAAGAGCGCAGCGCGGTCAGGGGGTGGGGGTTCGGACGCCTTCGGCGAGTTCCGCGCTCAGCGCGCACAGGGCGGCCAGCCCGGACGCCTCGTCCGGCGCGTCGAGCAGGCAGCGGATCAGGGCGCTGCCGACGATGACGCCGTCGGCGTAGCCGGCGACGGTGCCGGCCTGCGCTCCCGTGCCGACGCCCAGCCCGACGCCGACCGGCAGGTCGGTGACCTCCCGTACCCGGGAGACCAGGACCGGAGCCGCGTCGGAGGTACGCGCCCGGGCCCCGGTGACACCCATGATCGCGGTGGCGTAGACGAAGCCCCGGCAGTGCTCGACGGTCATCGCGAGCCGCGCGTCGGTCGAGGACGGCGAGACCAGGAAGGTGCGGTCCAGCCCGTACGCGTCCGAGGCGGCGAGCCACTCGCCGGCCTCCTCGGGGATCAGGTCCGGGGTGACCAGCCCGGTGCCCCCGGCCGAGGCGAGGTCCCGGGCGAAGGCGTCGACGCCGTACCGCTCCACCGGGTTCCAGTAGGTCATCGTGACCACGGGTGCCCCGGTGGCCGCGACCGCCTCGATGATGCGCAGCGTGTCCCTGGTGCGTACGCCGCCGGCCAGGGCGATGTCGCTGGCCCGCTGGATCACCGGGCCGTCCATCACCGGGTCGGAGTACGGGATCTCCACCTCGATGACGTCGACACCGGCCTCGACCATCGCGGTCATCGCGGCGATGCTGCCCTCGACGGTCGGGAACCCGGCCGGCATGCAGCCGACCAGCACGGCCCGCCCGTCGGCGCGGGCCTTGTCGAAGGCCACCCCGATCCGGCTCACGTTCTCACTGCTCCTTGTCGAGGATGCCGAAGTAGTCGCCGGCGGTGTGCACGTCCTTGTCGCCTCGGCCGGAGAGGTTGACCACGATGGTGGGCTCCCGGCCCAGCTCGGCGGCGAGCTTCGGGGCGACCTTGAGGGTGCCGGCGAGCGCGTGCGCGCTCTCGATCGCCGGGATGATGCCCTCGGTACGGCAGAGCAGCTCGAACGCGGCCATCGCCTCGTCGTCGTTGACCGGCAGGTAGGTCGCGCGACCGCTGTCGTGCAGCCACGCGTGCTCCGGCCCGACGCCCGGGTAGTCCAGCCCGGCGGAGATCGAGTGCGACTCGCAGGTCTGCCCGTCGGCGTCCTGGAGCACGTACGTCCGGGTGCCGTGCAGCACCCCGGGGGAGCCGCCGGTGATGCTGGCCGCGTGCCGGCCGGTCTCGACCCCGTCGCCGCCGGCCTCGAAGCCGTACAGCCGCACGTCGGGGTCGCCGACGAAGGCGTGGAAGATGCCCAGCGCGTTGGAGCCGCCGCCGACGCAGGCGGTGACGGCGTCCGGCAGCGCCCCGGTCAGGTCGAGGCACTGCTGGCGTGCCTCGTCGCCGATGCCCCGGACGAAGTCGCGGACCATCGCCGGGAAGGGGTGCGGCCCGGCGGCGGTGCCGATCAGGTAGTGGGTGTCGTCGACGTTGGCGACCCAGTCGCGCATCGCCTCGTTCATCGCGTCCTTGAGGGTGCGCGAGCCGTTGGTGACGGGGACGACGGTGGCGCCGAGCATCCGCATCCGGGCCACGTTGAGCGCCTGCCGCTCGGTGTCGACCTGACCCATGTAGACCACGCAGTCGAGGTCGAAGAGGGCGGCGGCGGTCGCGGTGGCGACGCCGTGCTGGCCGGCGCCGGTCTCCGCGATCACCCGACGCTTGCCCATCCGCCTGGTCAGCAGGGCCTGGCCGAGCACGTTGCGCACCTTGTGCGCCCCGGTGTGGTTGAGGTCCTCCCGCTTGAGCAGCACCCGCGCGCCCACCTTCGCGGAGAACCGCTCGGCCCGGTAGAGCAGCGAGGGGGTCCCGGCGTAGTCGCGCAGCAGGGCGGCGAACTCGGCCCGGAACGACTCGTCGGCCATCGCCGTGCGGTGCGCGGCGTCCAGCTCGTCCAGCGCGGCGACCAGCGCCTCCGGTACGAACCGGCCGCCGAACCGGCCGAAGTGGCCCGCGGTGTCGGGCAGCGGACCGGCCGCCTCGGCCAGCGCGTCGGCGCTCATGCCCGCACTCCGCTTCGCTCCGTGCCGCCATGAGGCACCACCGCACTGAGCCCGATGATTCGCTCGCTGCGCTCGCTCATGCAGACATCCTCTCGGTGCTGACGAACCGGCGCGGGATCAGCGCACCGGGCGGGGCGTGGCCGGGTGGTTGCCGGCGTTGACCAGCTCGGCCACCGCCTCGCGGGGGCTCTTCTGGGTGACCAGGCCCTCGCCGACCAGGACCGCGTCGGCGCCCGCCGAGGCGTACCGGATCAGGTCGTGCGGGCCGCGCACCCCCGACTCGGCGATCTTGACGACGCTGCTGGGCAGGCCGGGCGCGATCCGCTCGAACACCGAACGGTCGACCTCAAGGGTACGTAGGTTGCGGGCGTTGACCCCGATCACCTGGGCGCCGGCCTCCAGGGCACGGTCGGCCTCCTCCTCGTCGTGGACCTCGACCAGCGCGGTCATGCCCAGCGACTCGATGCGCTCCAGCAGGCCGACGAGGGCGTTCTGCTCCAGGGCGGCGACGATCAGCAGCACCAGGTCGGCACCGTGCGCGCGGGCCTCGTGCACCTGGTAGCTGGAGACCACGAAGTCCTTACGCAGCACCGGGATGTTGACGGCGGCGCGGACGGCGGCCAGGTCGTCGAGCGAGCCGCCGAACCAGCGCCCCTCGGTGAGCACGCTGATCGCCCGCGCCCCGCCGGCCGCGTAGTCGCCGGCCAGGTCGGCCGGGTCGGCGATCTCGGCCAGCCGCCCCTTGGACGGCGACGAGCGCTTCACCTCGGCGATCACCGCGACGCCCGGCTTGCGCAGGGCCGCGTACGCGTCCAGCGGCGGCGGCGCGGCAGCCGCCAGTTCGCGGATCCGCTCCAGCGGAACCTGCTCCTGTCGCCGGGCGACGTCCTCACGTACGCCGGCCAGGATCTCGTCGAGTACGCCTACGGACGCCGCCGGACCGGCCTCGTCCCCCTCCGCGTGCGCATGCTCAGCAGTCACCAACGGACTCCCCTCTCCGGGTGTCATGGGCCGATGCTAGGGGGCGCCACCTGGCGCCAGGCGCCGGGGGTATGGCGTGCCTCACGAGATGGGCTGGGGCATAATGGCCGACCTCCGGTGAACGGGACGTCACGCTGGGCGACCGCGCCCATCGACGCCCGCCATCCGGCCACCCCGTCTCCGCCACCCAGGTCATCGACGTGATCCTATCCCGTGGCACGGCCGGCCGCCCGGCCCGGCACCTCTGCCGACGCCCGCCCCCGCTGTGACCTACCTCAAGGCCGAACGACCCTTTCCCTGGTCGCGGCCCCGGAAGCAGAGTTGACGTGTCGGTCACCACGGCGAAACGTCCGCCAGCCAGCATCGTCCTCGGGCAGACTCGATGACGCGCCTGCCCCACCATCAACAACGATCTCCGTGCGGGGTGATCATGAGCACTGTCGAGCCCAACCCGACCATCGGACTGACGACCATCTCGCGTACCGTCGCGTCGCTCGCCGTCGGCGTGGTGCACACCCTGGAACGCGCCGTGGTGGGCGAGGCCCGGATGCGCACCGCGCGCGGCAACGCCTGGGAGGCGGTCTGCGCCGATCGGGCCCGGGCCGAGCAGCGGGCCGACCTCGACCGCCTGGTGGCGGAGCTGGCGGCGGCCCGGGCCGCCGCCCGCCAGCGCCAGCCGGTCAGCTGACCGTCGGGTCCTCGCCCCGGTCCAGCGCGTCCCATGCCTGGGTGGTGTGCCGGCCGGTGACCCGGCCGTCCTCGTCCCGCGCGGCCGGCGCCTCGCCGCCCGCGGCCCGCCGCTCGTAGCGGGCGCCCATCGCCGGCCACCGTCGGCCCCGCAACGCCGTCAGCAGCCCGCCCGCCGTGGCGAGCACCCCGCCGAGCAGGCAGAGCGCCGGCCAGTGCCGGCTGACCTCACCGTCGAACGTCGCGACCAGGCCGTAGCCGCCGCCGGCGGCCACCGCCGCGCCGAGCCCGCACAGCAGCCCGCCCAGCAGCCGCCGCGCCCGACCCCGGGTGGCGAGCACGGCACCGCCGCCGGCCAGCCCGACCAGCGCCAGCGCCGGCAGCCAGGGCAGCAGGCCGGCGCCGGTGCGGGCGTCGTGTACCGGCGGCAGCGGGGTCGGCCGGGCGGTCAGCTCGACCGCCCAGGTGCGGGTCGACGCCCACAGCGCCAGGCCCGCGCCGGCCACGCAGAGCAGCACGGCGTACGTCAGTTCGCGGCGACCCGCATTGGGCCGCGCACCCTGGCCCGCGTCGGTCGCCGGGGTGGTCCCCGGTTCCTGACCGCGCGGCTCGGCGGCGGTCATCGGGCGGGCCGGAGGGTCTCGGCGGCGGCGATGGCGGCGAGCACGGCGGCGGCCTTGTTCCGGGTCTCCTCGTCCTCGGCGGCCGGGTCCGAGTCGGCCACCACCCCCGCCCCGGCCTGCACGTACGCCCTGCCGTCGCGGATCAGCGCGGTGCGGATGGCAATCGCCATGTCCAGATCGCCGCCGAAGCCGAAGTAGCCCACGGTGCCGCCGTAGAGGCCGCGCCGGACCGGTTCCAGCTCCTCGATGATCTCCATGGCCCGCACCTTGGGCGCTCCGGAGAGGGTGCCGGCGGGGAAGGTCGCGGCCAGCGCGTCGAAGGCCGTGCGGTCCTCACGCAGCGTGCCGACGACGGTCGAGACGATGTGCATGACGTGGCTGTAGCGCTCGATGGTGGCGAACTCCGGCACCTCCACGGTGCCCGGCTGGCAGACCCGGCCCAGGTCGTTGCGGCCCAGGTCGACCAGCATCACGTGCTCGGCCCGCTCCTTGGGGTCGGCGAGCAGTTCCGCGGCGAGCCGGGCGTCGGCCTCGGGGGTGCCGCCGCGCGGGCGGGTGCCGGCGATCGGGTGCAGCAGCGCCCGCCGCCGCCCGTCGGCGTCGGTGGTCACCTTCAGGTGCGCCTCCGGCGAGGACCCGACGATGTCGAAGCCGTCGAAGCGCAGCAGGTACATGTACGGGCTGGGATTCGTCGTACGCAGCACGCGGTAGACGTCCAGCGGGTCGGCGTGGGTCTCCCGTTCGAACCGCTGGGCCAGCACGATCTGGAAGCACTCGCCGGCCCGGATCGCCTCCTTGGCCGCCTCGACGGCCTTGGGATAGCCACCCTCGGGCGTGCGGCTGCGCACCTCGCCCGCCGGGGGACGCCCGACGGTCGACACCATCGGCGGGATCGGCCGGGACAGCGCCGTGGTCATCGCGTCGAGCCGGCCGACCGCGTGGTGGTACGCGGCCGTGACCAGGGCGTCGGAGTCCGGTTCGGTCAGCGGCGGCAGGATCGCGTTGGCGACGAGGATCGCCGAACCCTCGTAGTGGTCCAGCACCACCAGGTCGGCGGCGAGCATCATGCCCAGCTCGGGCACACCCAGGTCGTCCTCGGTCAGCTCGGGCAGCCGCTCGAACCGCCGGATCAGGTCGTAGCCCAGGTAGCCGACCATGCCCCCGGTCAGCGGCGGCATGCCGCCTGCCGCGTCCCACGCCGGGCCGGCGAGCGCCTCGACGGTCTCGCGCAGCACCTGGACCGGGTCCCCGGAGGTGGGCAGGCCGGCCGGCGGCTGACCCGTCCACACCGCGGCGCCGTCCCGCTCGGTCAGCGTGGCGCTGCTGCGTACGCCGATGAACGAATACCGCGACCAGGCCAGGCCGGCCGAGCCGACGCCCTGCTCGGCGGACTCCAGCAGGAACGTCCCCGGGCCGCCGGCGAGCTTGCGGTAGACGCCGACCGGGGTCTCCGCGTCGGCGAGCAGCCGCCGGGTGACCGGGACGACCCGCCAGCGGGCGGCCAGTTCGGTGAAGGTGGCCAGATCCGGACTGACCGTGCCGTCGGTGCGGGGCCTCCCGCCGTTCGCGGCGGGGCCGGGCGAGGTCGCGCTCACCGGCCGTCCGCCCCGTCCCCGCCGACCGGCAGCTCGGTGAAGAAGCAGGTGCGGTGCCCCGTGTGGCAGGCCGCGCCGACCTGTTCGACGTCGACCAGCAGCGCGTCGCCGTCGCAGTCCAGCGCGACCGCGCGGACGTACTGGTGGTGCCCGGAGGTGGCGCCCTTGACCCAGTACTCCCGGCGGCTGCGCGACCAGTAGGTGGCCCGGCCGGTGGTCAGGGTGCGGTGCAACGCCTCGTCGTCCATCCAGGCGACCATCAGCACCTCGCCGGAGTCGTGCTGGCGGACCACGGCGGCCACCAGGCCGTCGGGGGTACGGCGCAGCCGGGCGGCGATGGCCGGGTCGAGCCGGGACGCACGGGCCGCGCCGTCGGCCGCGGGCTCCTGCGGACTGGGATGGGCGCCGGTCACGGGCGCGTCAGGTACGGGCACAGTGACCCATTGTCCCGCACGCGGGGCGGGCACGGGCGCGGGCTCCCGCCGGGGCCGCGGCGCCCGGTGGGCGGGCCGGGTCAGCTGGTCGACATAGCGGTCCAGCCGGCCGTCGACCAGGGCGTCGGCCAGGTCCGCGCCGGAGGTCCGCGCGACCTCGGCGGCGTACGGGCGGATCAGTGGCAGGACGCCGGCGACCAGGCGGGTCGCGGCGGCGCAGAGCTGGCCGACGGAGCCGGGCCGCAGCCCGAGGCAGAGCAGCAGGTCCTCCCGGTAGTTCGGGGGCGCCACCGGCAGGTCGAGGGCGGCGGTGAAGGCCGCCCGCCGGGACGTCACCCGGACCGTGGGGTTGGCCAGCCGCAGCACGGACGGGCAGAGCCGCCCCAGGTCGGCGGCGGCCAGCCGGACGCCGAGGTGGTCGTCGGCGTCCCGCGCGCCGGCCACCTTACCGAGCGTCGCGATCAACTCCTCCAGCTGCGGTTCGCCGGCGGGCTGGCAGAGCACCGGCAGGTCGATCCGGGGCCGCCAGTGCGGATCCGCCCACAGCAGCCGGGCCGGCGCCGTCACCGGCAGCCCGAACGCCCAGTCGGCGGGCTCGCCGAGGCGGGTCAGCCAGGAGCGAACGTCGCGGGCGGCCACCGAGACGTGGGTCAGCCGGCCCGCATGCTCGGCCAGGTAGGCCTGGCGGGCGGCGTACGGGGCGCCGGCGAGCAGCACGTCGACGTCGACGTCGCTGTGCGCGGTGGCGGCCCGCCGGGCATGGCTGCCGCGCAGCATGATACCGACCACGGGCTGCTCGGCGCCGGCCCGCAACCGGGCGGCCCATTCGCCGAGGAACCTCTCGTCCGGTGACGCTGCGTGACCCACGGCGCTATCGTGCCGTACGTCCGTTCGGGGCGCAATGCCCGGTGCCGCGCCGGATGCCCGTTGGCGGACCCGGTGTCCGGTCCGAAGGCTAATGCCCGACGAACCTCATCGCCGCCTCGGGGTACCCCATCGGCGGATCATCGGCCCTCCTCCGCTCGGCGGTAGTTGTCGATCTTGTGGTTGAGCACCTTCAGGTCCTCCTCCAACTCGGCCATCCGGGTCAGCACGCGGGCCCGGTGCGCCTCGAAGAGCGCCCGCCGGGTGCCCAGAGTCCCGTCGCCCTGCCGGGCCAGCTCGGCGTAGCGACGCATGTCCCGCACCGGCATCCCGGTGCGGCGCAGCCGGGTGAGCAGGACCAGCGAGTTGACGTCGCGTTCGGTGTAGCGACGGCGCCCGGCCGAGTCGCGCCCGACCGGGGCGACGAGGCCCTCCTGCTCGTACCACCGCAGGGTGTAGGTGGTCAGGCCGACCCGCTCGGCCGCCTCGCCGACGGTCAGGGTCGGCTCCCGGATGCTGGTGTCCACACCGTCCAGGCTTCCAGTTCGAGTGCACACGAAGTCAACCGTTGCACCCCGGCGGACAACTTCACTAGCGTCGGGATTCAACGCGTGACGAGTGTTCTCTAAGGAGGCACCGGTGGACGAGGCGATCGCGGTCCGGGACCTGGTCGTCGAGCGGGGTGGCCGGCGGGTGCTGCACGGTGTCAGCGCGTCCGTGCCGCGCGGTCTGGTCACCGGGCTGCTCGGGCCGAGCGGCAGCGGCAAGACCACGCTGCTGCGGGCGGTGGTCGGCGTACAACTGATCGACGCCGGCTCGGTGACCGTGCTGGGGCGCCCCGCCGGGTCGCCCGACCTGCGCCGCCGCGTCGGCTACCTCACCCAGGCACCCAGCGTCTACGCCGACCTGACGGTACGGGAGAACGCGCGCTACTTCGCCGCCCTGCACGGCCGGGGCCGGGCCGAGGCCGACCGGGCGGTCGCCGAGGTCGGGCTCGGCCCGGCCGCCGCCCAGTTGGTCGGCACCCTCTCCGGCGGGCAGCGCAGCCGGGCGTCGCTGGCCTGCGCCCTGGTCGGGGAACCGGACCTGCTCGTCCTCGACGAACCCACCGTCGGCCAGGACCCGGTCCTGCGGGCCGACCTGTGGGCCCGGTTCCACGCCATGGCCGCCGCCGGCACCACCCTGCTGGTCTCCAGCCACGTCATGGACGAGGCGGCCCGCTGCGACCGGCTGCTGCTGATCCGCGAGGGGCGGCTGATCGCCGACGACACCCCCGACGCGGTGCGCGCCGCCGCCGGCACCACCGACCTGGACGAGGCGTTCCTGCGGTTGATCAAAGCGGGCGAGGCGGGCGCCGCCGGACGGGAGGCGTCGTGAACCCCCGGATCCTGGCCGCCACCACCGGCCGCATCCTGCGCCAGCTGCGGCACGACCGGCGCACCGTGGCATTGCTGCTGGTGGTCCCGTCGGCGCTGCTCACCCTGGTCCACTCCATGTACGTCGACCAGCCCGCCCCGCCGGGCCAGCCGTCGACGTTCGACCGGGTCGCCCTGGTGATGCTCGGCTTCTTCCCCTTCGTGATCATGTTCCTGGTGACCAGCATCGCGATGCTGCGCGAGCGCACCACGGGCACGCTGGAGCGGCTGCTCACCACCCCGCTGGGCCGGCTCGACCTGCTCTTCGGCTACGGCATCGCGTTCGGGCTCGCCGCCGTGGTCCAGGCGGTCGTCGCGTCCGTGGTCGCGTACCGGGTCTTCGGTTTGGAGACGGCCGGAAACAGCGGGCTGGTGATCATGATTGCCGCGCTGAACGCCGTGCTCGCCGTCGCGCTCGGGCTGCTCTGCAGCGCCTTCGCCCGCACCGAGTTCCAGGCCGTGCAGTTCATGCCGGTCGTGGTGGTGCCGCAGTTGCTGCTCTGCGGGCTCTTCGTGCCCCGGGGCGAGATGGCCGGCTGGTTGCAGGCGGTCAGCGACGTGCTGCCCCTGTCGTACGCCGTCGAGGCGCTCCAGGAGGTCGGCGCCCGCGCCGAGCCGACCGGCACGATGTGGCGGGACGTGGCGGTGGTCGCCGGCGCGGCGGCGCTGGCGTTGGTGCTCGCCGCAGCCACCCTCCGGCGGCGCAGCGGCTGAGCCGCCGGCTCCGGCCGGGAGGGCGGAAAGAGGCGACCGCCGGTCAGGCGTGATCGGCGTGCCGGGGCGTGGCGTGGCGGCAGACCAGCGGGTGCAGGAGCCGGGTCAGCTCCGCCTGGCAGCCCAGCGGGCGCGGGAACGCCAGCCGGACGCGCCGGCGGGCGTCGGGCCGGCCGTGGGAGACCAGCAGGCCGTACCGGTCGATCCGGACCACCCGGGGCGCGGTGTCGGGGGCGTCGTCGGCGAGGCCGAGTTGGCGGCGCAGGTACCCGGCCACCTCGGTGGCGTGGTGGTCGGCGAGGTCTGCCAGGAGTTCGGCCTCGACCGCGTGCAGCGGGTCGGGCTCCGCCTCGGCGTACGCCTCGGGGTCGATCCGGCGCACGGTGTCGCCGCGTTCCCAGCGGGCCTCGACCACCTCGAAGCGGTGCAGCTGGAACCTGGTGCCGACGTCGAGCAGGTCACCGGCCGGTTCCACGGCCGCGAAGTCCAGCGCGGCGGAGCGCTCCTCGGCCCCGTCCAGTCGGGCCGCCCAGCCGGAGACCCAGGCCCGGCCGAGGCTCGGCGCGCCGGCGGCGGGGGGCAGGTCGAGCACGTCCAGCACCAGCGCGACCTCGGACTCGCCGTCGGCGGGGCGCAACGCGGCGGCGAGGTCACTGACCACCGGCACCAACAGCAGCACCCGACCGTCCGGGTCGGTCACGTGCCGGACCTGGTGCGGGCCGGGCCGGTGCGCGACGTGGGCGGTGCCGGACAGCCGGCCCGCGACGAGGGTACGGACGATCTCCGCCGGGCTGGGCCGCATGGACGACTCCTTAATAGGTTAGCCTTACCTAACTCGGAGAGTAGAGCACCGGATCGGAGACGTCCAGCGTGAACCAACCAAGGCCCAAGGCCCGTATCTCCCGCGCCCTCGGCATCCCGCTGACCCGCAAGTGCGTGCGGTACCTTGAGCGGCGCCCCTTCCCGCCCGGCGTGCACGGCCGGCAGCGCCGCAAGACCTCGGACTACCAGGTGCGGCTGCTGGAGAAGCAGCGCCTGCGCCACCAGTACAACGTCAGCGAGACCCAGCTGCGGCGTGCCTTCGACGAGGCCGCCCGGGGCGCGGGCAAGACCGGCGAGAGCCTGGTGACACTCCTCGAACGACGGCTCGACGCGGTGGTGCACCGGGCCGGCCTGGCCCGCAGCATCTACCAGGCCCGGCAACTGGTCGCGCACGGCCACTTCACCGTCGACGGGCGCAAGGTCGACCGTCCGTCGTACCGGCTGCGCCCGGGGCAGGTGGTGGCCGTCCGCGACCGCAGCCGTGCGTCCGCGCCGTTCCAGCTCGCCGCCGCCGGCGCCAACGCCACCGAGGGGCCCGGCCAGCCGTACCTGTCGGTGGAGCTGGCCGAGCTGCGGACCACGCTGCTGCGCGAGCCCACCCGGCACGAGGTGCCGGTGATCTGCGACGAGCAGCTGGTGGTGGAGTTCTACTCCCGCTGACCACCGCGTGCGGCCCGGCACCCGGCCGGGCCGCACGTCGTCAGGGCCGCACGTCGTCAGGGCCGCGCGGCGGGCCGGCTCAGCGGGTCTGCTCCAGCCAGGAGGCGTAGAGCAGGCCGTACACCGACTCCGGGTCGCGGACCAGCTCGTCGTGCGGCCCACGCTGCACGATCCGGCCCCGGTCCACCACGATCACCTCGTCGGCGGACTGCGCCGTGGAGAGCCGGTGCGCGATCGCGAGGGTGGTACGTCCCCGGGTCACCGCGTCCAGGGTGCGTTGCAGCCGCACCTCCGTGGCCGGGTCGACCGCGCTGGTCGCCTCGTCCAGCACCAGCAGGTCCGGATCGGCCACGTACGCGCGGGCCAGCGCGACCAGCTGCCGCTCCCCCACGCTCAACGCCTCGCCCCGCTCCCCCACCGGGGTGTGCAGGCCCGCCGGGAGCCCGTCCAGCCAGTCCGCCAGCCCCAACTCGGCGAACGCCGCCGCGAGCTGCTCGTCGGTCAGCTCCGGGCGGGCGAAGCGCACGTTCTCCGCCACCGTCGCGTCGAAGAGGAAGCCGTCCTGCGGCACCATCACCACCCGCGACCGCAGCGAGGCGAACCGGACCTGGTCCAGCGGCACCCCGGAGAGCAGCACCTGGCCGGCGGTCGGGTCCATCAGGCGGGTGAGCAGCTTGGCGAAGGTGGTCTTGCCGCTGCCGGTCTCCCCGACCACCGCCACCCGGCTCTTCTCCGGGATCTCCACGCTGACGTCGTGCAGCACCGGCGGACCCCCCGGGTACGCGAAGCGCACCCCGGCGAACCGGATGTCCAGCGGGCCCGACGGCAGCTCACGCCCCTGCTCGCCCGGGTCGGCGACGTCGGGCTCGATGTCCAGCACGTCCAGCACCCGGCGCCAGCCCGCGATGGCGTTCTGCGCCTCGTTGAGCACCTCGGTGGCGATCTGCACCGGCTGGATGAAGAGCGTGACCAGGAAGAGGAAGGCGGTCACCTCGCCGATGCTCAGGGTGCGGTCGGCGCCGAGCATCACCCCGAGCACCACCACGCCGGCCAACGCCAGCCCGGCCGCCAGCTCCCCGACCGAGCTGCCCACGATGCTGATCCTGATCGCCCGCTGCTGGGCCTGCCGCTGCCCGTCGATCGCCTCGTCGAGCCGGCGGGACGTGCGGCCGGCAATCCCGTACGCCCGGATCACCGGCGCGCCGACGACGCTCTCCCCGATCGCGCCGAGCAGCGCCCCGGTGCGCTGCCGGACCACCCCGTACGCCCCGGCGAGCCGGCGCTGGAGCAGCCGGATCACGAACACGGCGGGCAGGAAGGCGGCGAAGACCACCAGGGTCAGCTGCCAGGAGTACGCGAACATCACCAGCGTGGTGATCGCCAGCTGACCGAGGTTGACCACCAGGATCACGCCGCCCCACTGGAGGAACTGGGTGATCTGGTCGACGTCGCTGGTCACCCGGGAGACCAGCGAACCGCGCCGCTCCGACTGCTGGTGCAACATGGACAGGTCGTGCACGTGCCGGAACGCCCGGATCCGCACGTTGGCCAGCGCGGTCTCGCTGACCGTGAAGAGCCGGCGCATCATCAGGTATCCGCAGAACGTGGTCACCACCAGCACCGCGGTGGTGATGGCGACCACCGTCCAGACCACGGTCAGGTCCAGGCCACCGACGATGCCGTTGTCGATGCCCTGCTGCACCGCCACCGGCACGGCCGCCCGGCCGACCATGTAGACCAGGGCCAGGCCGAGCGTGCCGGCGAGACCGACCCGCAGCTCCGGGGAGAGCGCCAGGCCGCGGCGCAGCGTCTGCCAGGTCGTCTCGGGCGTCTCAGCCGCCTCGACCGTCTCGGTGGGAGTACTCACCGGTCCACCTCGATCTCCAGGCCCGACGTCAGCGGGGCGACCTCGTCGTACGGCTTTTCCTTGGTGTGGTCGACCTCGGCCTGCTCGTAGGCGGTGACCAGGTCGGCGTAGCCCGGCACCGTGGCCAGCAGCTCGGCGTGCGGACCGCGGGCGACCACCCGGCCCTGTTCCAGGTAGACCACCTCATCGGCCAGCGCGATGGTGGCCCGCCGGTAGGCGACCACCAGGATCGACGCGGCCGGCGCCCCGGACTCCCCCGCCGAGGAACGCAGCCCGGCCAGGATGGCCGCCTCCACCCGCGGGTCGACGGCACTGGTCGCGTCGTCGAGGACCAACAGGCGCGGCCGGCCGGCGAGGGCGCGGGCCAGGGTGAGCCGCTGCCGCTGGCCGCCGGAGAGCGAGGTGCCCCGCTCGCCGACCTTCGTGTCGATGCCGTCGGGCAGGGCCGAGACGAAGCCGTCCGCCTCCGCCAGCCGCAGCGCGGCCCAGACGTCGTCGTCGCCGATGCCCGGCCGGTCCAGGGTGACATTGGCACGCACCGTGTCGTCGAAGACGAACGGCACCTGGGCCACCAGCGCGGCGGTGCCCGCCAGCGAGGCGGCGGTGAGCCGGCGGACGTCCACCCCGTCCAGGCACACCGTGCCGGCCCGGGGGTCGACCAGCCGCACGGCCAGCGCGGCGATCGTCGACTTGCCGGAGCCGGTCGGCCCGACCAGGGCGACGATCCTGCCGGCGGGCACGGTGAAGGAGACATCGCCGAGCACCTCCGTGCCGGGCAGGTGCGCCTCGGCCGGCTCGTAGCCGAAATGCACGTCGGTGAACGTGAGGGTGGCCGGGCGGGGCTCCGCCACGTCGAGCGTCGTGTCGCCGTACGGCATCTCGCCGGTGGCGTCGAGCACCCGGCGGACCCGGTCCCAGCCGGCGACGCTGCGCGGCAGCTCTGCCAGCACCCAGCCGATGGCCCGCACGGGGAACGCCAGCACGGTGAAGAGGAAGGCGACGCTGATCAGCTCGGCGACGCTGATCGCGCCCTGCCGCAACCGGATCACGCCGACCACCAGCACGGCGAGGGTGCCGAGGCTGGGCAGGGTTTCCAGCAGCGGGTCGAAGACGCCACGCAGCCGCCCCACCGCCACCAGCGAGTCGCGCAGCTCGCCCGCCCGGGCGGCGAACCGGTCGGTCTCCTGCGCCTCCCGACCCATCGTCTTGACGACCAGGGCGCCGTCGAAGCTCTCGTGTGCGATGCCACTGACCTCGGCACGCAGCCGCTGGGCCCGGGCCTGACGGGGTGCCATCCGGCGGGAGTAGGCGACATTGAGCGCGAAGAGCGCCGGGAAGACCGCGAGGCCGACCAGGGCCAGCGCCCAGTCGGTGGCGAAGAGCGACGCCACCGCGCCGACCAGCATCACCAGGGTGCCGACCGCGAACGGCAGCGGGGCGATCGGATGCCAGGCGGCCTCGACGTCGGAGTTGGCGTTGGACAGCAGCGTGCCGGTGGCGTTGCGGTGGTGCCAGGACAGCGGCAGTTCCAGGTAGCGGCGGGTGACCCGGCGCCGGTAGGCGGCCTGGAGGCGGTACTGCATGTAGCCCGCGCCGAGCCGGCGGCCGAAGATGCCGGCCACCCGCAGCACGCTGATGCCGAACAGCGCGACGGCCGCCAGCGCGAGCCCACCAACCCCGACCGCGCCGCGCTCGATCGCCGGCACCACCACGTCGCCGACCACGGCACCCACCACGAAGGCACTGGCCACCGTCATGGCGCCGAAGAGCACGCTGCCGCTCACCGCGACCGCGAAGATCCGCGGCTCCTCCCGGATCGCCCGTCCGAGGACGGCCAGTCCTCGCACCAGCACGTCCCGACTTGTCCTGCTCGCCACGCTCTCCCCCGCCGTAAGCCGCAATTATCTTCCTCATCCTTACCGGTCGGTGCCAGACCCGCCGCCCCGGACCGCTATGTCCGCCGTCACGGCCGCCCCCGCCGCCCGACGCGCCGAGTCGGCCGTACCCGCCTACGATCGGTGCCATGCCGCGGTACGCCCGATCGGAGCGCGAGGCGCTCGCCGACCTGATGCAGACGCTGGGACCGGACGCCCCGACGGTCAACGAGGGGTGGACCACCCGCGACCTCGCCGCCCACCTGGTGCTGCGGGAGCGCCGGCCGGACGCCGCCGGCGGCATCCTGCTCCCGCCGCTGCGCGGCTACGCCGAGCGGGTGCGCCTGCGCCTCGCCGCGCACCCCTGGCCGCGTCTTGTCGACCAGGTGCGCAGGCCGCCGGTGTGGAGTCCGGTCAGCAACCCGGTCACCGACGAGCTGGCCAACACGCTGGAGTTCTTCATCCACCACGAGGACGTGCGCCGCGCCGGCCCGGGCTGGCTCCCGCGCGACCTGGCGGCGGGGCTGAACGCGGCGCTCTGGAAGCGTTGTGCCGGGCTGGCCCGGCTGGCGCTGCGCCGGTTCCCGGCGGACGTCTTCGTCCAGGCGCCCGGCTACGGCGAGCTCTCCGTCGGCCGGGGCGGCGAACCCGTACGGGTGGTGGGGGCGCCCGGCGAGCTGGCCCTCTTCCTCAGCGGCCGGCAGCGGGTGTCCCGGGTGCAGATCGACGGGCCAACGAACCTGGCCGACCGGCTCCGGGGTGCCGACCTGGGCATGTGATGCCCGGCACGGAAGCGGTCACCCGACGCCCCGGAGAAGCCTCTCCCCAATGATCGTGACCGATCCCTGCTCCCGTACGCTGTCCCGCGCCGTCCCGTCGGGGACGGCGCGACAGGGGGCACCATGCGGACCTTTGCGGTCTCGGCACTACGGGAACCCCCCTTTCCCGCGCGTCAGCACGACGCCACCGACCGGGTGGCGCGGGAGAGCATCGAGTGGGCGCTCGGCCACGGGCTGATCATCAGCGGGCATCGGCTGCACCGGCTGCGCCGGGCCGACGCCGCCGGGCTGGCCGGACGGGCCTGCCCGGACGGGCCGGTCGATCCGCTGCGGCTGCTCGCCGACCTGATCTCCTGGCTGTTCGTGATGGACGACGCCTGCGACGAGGACGGCCTCGGGGACGCCCCGATCCGGCTGGCGCCGACCGTCGCGGCCCTGCTGGACGTGCTGGACGGGCAGGGGACCCCGACCGGCGGGCCGGCCACCGCGGCCGGGCCGCTCGGCGAGGCGCTGGGTGACCTGTGCCGGCGGGTCCGTGCCAACGGTGGTCCCGTGTTCCTGCTGCGCTTCGTCGGCGAGGTGCGGGAGTACCTGCTGGCGCTGCTCTGGGAGGCGGCCAACCGGGAGCACGGGCGGGTGCCGGGACTGGCCGAGTACGTCCAGATGCGCCGGCACACCGGCGGGGTCCACCCCAGTTTCACCCTCACCGAACTGGCCGCCGGGGCGCTGACAGGCGCGTCCCACCGCACCGAGCCGGCGCTGGTCACCCTGGACCTGCTCGCCGCCGACCTGGTCTGCTGGTGCAACGACGTCTTCTCGTACGGCAAGGAGAACCTCGCCCAGCCGGACGGGCACAACCTGGTCGTGGTGATCGCCGCGGGCCTCGCCGACGGCGACCAGTCATCGGCCCTGCGGGCCGCCGCCGACCGGTTCAACGAGGCGATGTCGGCGTACCTGGCGGCGGAGGCGGTGCTGCTCGCTACCGGCGACGACGGCCTGCGGCCGGCTCTGACCGCACGGCGCAACTGGATCCGCGCCACCTACGACTGGTCGCTTCGGGCGGCCCGGTACGCCTGAGCCGGGCGTCCATCTTCCGAGACGTGGCCCAGCCGTGATCGACAGGGCTAGCCGATGCCCAGGCACAGGCAATACCCTTCGGTAACGAACACCGACGTGACCATGGTCACGTCTCCACCCCCGAAGGCGGCTACAGCGATGGCTCTCGATGTACCGTACCGCTCCATCCCCGACATGTTCCTCAAGCGCGTGGCGGCGTCCCCCGACCGCGACGCCTTCGCCCACCCGGGCCCCGATGGCTCCGGACCGGTCTGGCTGAGCTGGGAACAGGTGGCCCACCGCGCCAAGGCGGTCGCCGCCGGGCTGCACGGGCTTGGCGTCGGCCTGGAGGATCCGGTCGCGATCCTGGCGAACACCCGGCTCGACTGGGTGATCGCCGACCTCGGCATCATGTGCGCCGGTGGCGCGACCACCACCGTCTACCCCACCACGGAGCCCGACGACGCGACCTACATCATCGCCGACTCCGGTTCCCGGGTGCTGTTCGCCGAGAACCCGGCCCAGGCCGCCAAGATCGCCGGCGCGGACCTGCCGGCACTGACCCACGTCGTGCTCTTCGACGGCGCCGCCGACGCGTCCGCCGCCGTCCCCCAGCTCACCCTCGCCGAACTGGAGGAGCAGGGCGCCCGCGCGCTGGCTGCCGAGCCCGACCTGATCGAGATGCTGGTCGCCGGGATCGGCCCCGACCACCTCGCCACGCTGATCTACACCTCCGGCACGACCGGGCGCCCGAAGGGCGTCGAGCTGCTGCACGGCGGCTGGTGCTGGGAGGGCGTGGCGCAGGCCGAGGTGGGGCTGCTCCACGAGAACGACCTGCAATATCTCTGGCTCCCGCTGTCCCACTCGTTCGGCAAGACCCTGCTCTGCGGTGCGATCCACGTGGGCCTGCCGACGTACGTCGACGGCCGGGTCGACAAGCTGGTCGAGCTGCTCTCGGTGGTCCGGCCGACGCTGATGTGCGGCGCACCCCGGGTGTTCGAGAAGGTCTACAACAAGGCGGTGACCACCGCGCAGAGCGGCGGCGGCGTGAAGGCGAAGATCTTCGCCTGGGGCGTCCGGGTCGGCAAGGAGAAGGTCACCCTGGAGCAGGCCGGCAGGCCGGTCCCGGGGGTGCTGAAGCTGAAGTACTCGGTGGCCGAGAAGCTCGTGTTCAGCAAGCTCCAGGCCCGCCTCGGCGGCCGGATCCGGGTGCTCGTCTCGGGCGCCGCCCCGCTCAGCCCGGAGATCGCCACCTTCTTCGCCGCGGCGAACCTACCGATCTCCGAGGGCTACGGCCTCACCGAGACCAGCGCCGGCAACTTCGTCAACCCGCCGAACGGGCTGCGGATCGGCTCCGTCGGCAGGGCGCTGGGCGACCTGGAGTGCCGGATCGACACCGACGGCGAGATCCTGGTCCGCGGCCGGCCGGTGATGCGCGGCTACCACAACCTGCCCGAGGAGACCGCCGCCGCGTTCACCGAGGACGGGTTCTTCCGCACCGGCGACATCGGCACCCTCGACGCCGACGGCTACCTGAAGATCACCGACCGGAAGAAGGACCTGGTCAAGACCTCGGGCGGCAAGTACATCGCGCCCTCACACATCGAGGGGATGTTCAAGGCCACCTGCCCGTACACCTCGCAGGCGGTGGTGGTCGGCCAGGCCCGCAACTACTGCACGATGCTGGTCACGCTGGATCCGGACGCGATCAAGGGCTGGGCCGCGGGCACCCCGCTGGAGGGCCGCGACTACACCGAGATCGTCTCCTCGCCGGAGGCGAAGGCCATGGTCGAGGAGTACGTGGCCGAGCTCAACGCCAAGCTCAACCGCTGGGAGACGATCAAGAAGGTCGCCATCCTGCCACGGGACCTGACCATCGAGGATGGCGAGATCACCCCGTCACTCAAGATCAAGCGCCGCGGCGTGGAGAGCAACTTCGCCAGCGAGATCGAGAAGATGTACGCGGGCACGCTCGCCGAGCTCTGAGCCCAGCGCGTCGGCGGCGGCCCCGCACCCCGGTGCGGGGCTGCCGGCCTCGGTGCTGGCGGCTGCCGGCCTCGGTGCTGGCCTCGGTCCCGGTAGATGCTGACTTCAGAGGTGGTGGCCCCGCCACCTGGTCTGCTCGGCCTCGGAGGCGAGTTGCTCCTCCAGCGCCACCTGCCGGACCTGCCGCCGCCGGGGGGCGTCGACGACGGTCTGTGCCGCGACCACCAGCACGGCGGCCACCGCCAGCACGGCCAGGGCGGCCAACTCCGGCAGCTGTCCGGCCACCGGGACCAGCGCGACGAGCAGCACCACCCCGACGATCGACGGCCAGCGGGCCGCGCCCAGCGTCCGGCTCCCGAGCGTGATCAACGTGAGCAGGTAGAGCGCGACCCCGCCGTAGAGGGCCAGCAGGTGGAATCCGGGCAGCGGCACCCCCCACAGCGGGGTCGCCGGGTTTCCGGCCTCGTAGATCTGGCCCTTGAGGCCCAGAGCGAAGAGGATCACGCCCGCGATCAGCGGCAGGTGCAGGTAGGTGTAGACGTCCCGGGCCAGCCCGCCACGGGCGCTCGGGTCCCTGGTGCGGTGCAGCACCTGCTCCATGGCGAGGGCGAGGGTGTCGAAGTACGCCCACCACATCGCCGCGACCACCGCGACGCCCAGCACCGCCGCGAAGATGACCGGCCAGGTCAGCGGCAGGCCGGCGGTGGCGCTGGGCCCCAGCCCGAGCGCGATGATCGATTCGCCGAGCGCCACGATGATGATCAACGCGTGGCGTTCCGCCCAGTGCCCCGCCGAGAGCACCGTCCACCCGGCGCGGTGCTGGGCCAGGCCGGCGCCGTACTCGACACCGAGCGCGGCGAGCCACAACGCCAGCCGGACCGCGGTCTCCGCCCTGCCGTCGAAGATCCACTGCGGCACCAACGCGGAGGTGAAGATGAGCCCCGTCGCGACCAGGAACGGCAGGGCCAGCGTGAACATCTGTCGACGCACCCCCGGGTCGGTGCGTACCGCCCAGAGGAAGAACGCCACCTGGGTCGCGCGGACCAGGAAGTAGCAGACGGCGAAGACCAGCGGGCCGGGCAGCCCGCCGGGCTGGTCGACGAACGCCTTGGGCAGGCTCAGCGCGAGCACGAAGACGGCCGCCGAGGTCGCGAAGCCGAGCAGCGGCACGATCCCCTGGTCGGTGCGGACCACGTTGCCCAGCGCGGCGAAGCCCGTCCAGCACCACCACAACAGGGCGAGCGCCACCAGACACTGGACCAGTCCGCGTAGGTTTGGGCTGCCGGAGGCCACCGTGGTGACCCTGAGGAAGGCGAAGACGAAGACGAGGTCGTAGAAGAGTTCGAGCCGGGTGGTCCGGGAACCCGGCGCGCTCGGCCTGATCCCGCGCGGCCACCGGACACCGCCCACATTCGCCACCAGCGCAGTTTCCCAGCCGAAGGGGCCCACGCACGCCCGATCGGGCCACCTCGGTCCTCGCCGCGGCCCGGTCAGGCGATGACGGTCGGTTCCCGCCACTGCGATCGGCCGCCCCGGTCCAGGTCGTACCGGACCGCGGCGATCCGGCCGACCGCCTCGGCCAGGTCGGCGGCCGGCAATGTGAACGGCAGCCGCAGGAAGCGCTCCAACGTGCCGTCCAGGCCGAACCGGGGACCGGGCGCCAGCCGTACGCCGACCTCCTCGGCGGCCCGGGCGAGCGCGCTGGAGATCGGCCCGTCGAGTTCGGCCCAGAGGGTCACCCCGCCGTGCGGGACGGTGACCCGCCACTCGGGCAGGCGCTGCGCGAGCGCCGCCAGCAGCGCGTCGCGCTGGACGGTGAGCTGGGCCCGGCGCGCGGTGACGATGGCCGGGGCGTCGGCGAGCAGGTGGACCGCGACCAACTGGTCCAGGACCGGGCTGGCCATGTCGACGCCGACCCGGGTGGCGGCCAGCCGCTGCACCTGCGGGGCGGAGGCGCGGACCCAGCCGATCCGCAGGCCGCCCCAGAACGGCTTGCTCATCCCCCCGATGGTGACCACCCGGGAGTGCCGGTCGAAGCTGGCCGTCGGCGGGGGCAGCACCGTCCCGTCCAGCGGCAGGTCCACGAACGACTCGTCGATGATCAGGTCGGTGCCGACGGCGTGCGCGGTGGCCACCACCCGTTCCCGCAGCGACGCCGGCATCAGGTGGCCGGTCGGGTTCTGGAAGTCCGGGATCAGGTATGCCAGCTTGGGCCGGGCCTGCCGGAGGCCGCCGAGCAGCAGGTCGGCGTCCCATCCGGGCTCCTCGACGGCCAGTCCGTGAGTGGTGATCCGGGCCCGGCGGGCGGCCAGCGCGGCCAGCGCGTTCGGGTAGCTGGGCGCCTCGACCAGCACGTTGCCGCCGGGGGCGAGGGCCAGCCGGAGCACCAGGTCGAGGGCGTGCTGGGTGCCGTTGGTGACCATGATCTGGTCGGGCGAGGTGGGCAGGCCCCGGTCGGTGTAGGCACAGGCCACCGCCTCGCGCAGCTCGATGATCCCGGTCGGGTGGTAGCCGGCGCCGCCCAGGTAGCGGGGCAGGTCCTCGGCCGCCGCGCGGGCGGCCGGCAGCAGCTCGGGAGGCGCGGCCAGCGCGGCCACCCCGAGGTCGATCATGTCCCGGTCGTCCAGCGGGGTCCAGAGCCCGGTGCTCGCCACCCGGTGGGTGCCCGGGAGCATCGTCCAGCTGCCGGCACCCCGCCGGCTGGCCAGGTGCCCACTCTCCCGCAGCTCCCGGTACGCGGCGGTGACCGTGGTCCGGCTGATCTTCAGGGCCTCGGCCAGTTCCCGCTCGGCGGGCAGCCGTACGCCCAGCGGCAGCCGGCCGTCGGCGAGCAGGCCACGGACGGCGCCGGCCAGCGCGGCGTAGTCGGGGCTACGACGGCGGCCGGGAAGCGCGTGCCACTGACCGAGGAGCCGGGCCAATTGGACACCCCGAACCTGACTCGTCATGGCCACTCCTCCCAAATTGGCTCTTACGCCAGGCCAATTGGCCTTTAGCGTGGCATGGGTGGCACCGATTGGCAATCTCCGGCATCGTCCCGCGCGGCGGCTCACCCAGCTCTACGCGGGCCTCTTCCTCTACGGCGTGAGCATGGCCCTGATGATCGACTCAAAGTTGGGCCTGGACCCGTGGAACGTGTTCCACCAGGGCCTGTCCGAGCTGACCGGCTTCTCCTTCGGCACCGTCACCATCGCGGTGGGCGTGCTGGTGCTGCTGCTCTGGATTCCCCTGCGGCAGCGCCCCGGCCTCGGCACGGTCAGCAACGTCCTGGTGATCGGGCTGGTGGTGGACGCGACGCTCGCGCTGTTGCCGGCGGCTGGGCCACTGGGCCTACGGGTCGGGATGCTGGTCGCCGGCATCGTGGCCAACGGGGCGGCGACCGGGCTCTACCTCGGCGCCCGCCTCGGGCCCGGCCCCCGCGACGGCCTGATGACCGGCTACGTCGCCCGCCGGCCCGGCCGCTCGCTCCGGCTCGTCCGCACCGTCATCGAAGTCGCCGTGCTGGCGCTGGGCTGGCTGCTCGGCGGGACGGTGGGCCTCGGCACGATCGCCTACGCGCTGGCCATCGGCCCGCTGACCCAGGTCTTCCTGGGGCTGTTCACCGTCCCTGGGGCACAGAACACCGCCCCCGGGCCGGCGAAGCCGTTCCCCGCGACCTGACCCCGCCCGCAGCACCGCCCGGTCGACCACGCGGCCGGAACCCCACTCGCGCCAACTCCTGTGCGGAGGGAGTCCCGTTCGCCGCGCCCCTGCCGGGGACCGGGGTGGCCATTCGCCGTGACCCCTGTTCGGGGATACGGGCCGGGTACCGGTGTTCCCTTCGGACGCCACGCCCGGCAGAATCCTCGCATGGGGGAGAACGGGTGGCGCTGGACAGATGCCTGGATCTTCGTCTCGGTGGTGATCGCCAACGGTGCCGGACGGCACCGCCGCGCGGCGTCCAGCCGCCGCCCCGAGGGCGTACGCCTCGCGGACGTGCTCTCCACCGCCGACCACCTCAACCAGGCGATCCCCGAACGGCACGAGGTGGAGGCGGCGGTCCGTCGCCTCGTCGGGGCCGGGCTGGTCAGCGTCACCGACGGCTGGTTCCGGATCACCGCCGACGGTGAGCACCTCTGGCGCACCCGGCCGAACGCCGGGCTGGCCACCACGGTGGACACCGTGCAGGGAGCGCTGACCCGGCGGCACTCACCGGTCTGCGCGGAGTGGCACCTGGAAGAGGCCGACCATGCCGCCGCCGTCCAGGAGTACGTGGTGCGGTCGATCCCGGCGCCCCGGCGCTCCCCCGAGAACCGGTCCCGCCCCGACTGAGTGACCGCAGGGGATGACGCGGGAGGTCAGCGGACGGTGTGGCCCGCCCCGCGCAGCGCGTCCTTGACCTCGGCGACGGTCAGCTCGCCGAAGTGGAAGACGCTGGCGGCGAGCACCGCGTCCGCGCCGGCACCGACCGCCGGTGCGAAGTGCGCCACCTCACCCGCGCCGCCGCTGGCCACCACCGGCACGTCGACCACCCGGCGTACCGCGCCGATGAGTTCGAGATCGAAGCCGGCCTTGGTGCCGTCGGCATCCATCGAGTTCAGCAGGATCTCCCCCGCGCCCAGCTCGGCGCCGCGACGGGCCCACTCGACCGCGTCCAGGCCGGTGCCACGCCGACCGCCGTGGGTGGTCACCTCGAAACCGCTGGGCGTGCCGCCTCCGGGCGCGCGCCGCACGTCGAGCGAGAGCACCAGCACCTGCCGGCCGAACCGGTCGGCGATCTCGGCGATCAGCTCGGGGCGGGCGATCGCGGCGGTGTTCACCCCGACCTTGTCGGCGCCGGCGCGCAGCAGCGTGTCGACGTCGGCGACCTGCCGGACCCCACCGCCGACGGTCAGCGGGATGAAGACCGACTCCGCCGTACGACGGACCACGTCGAGCATGGTGTCCCGGTCGCTGGAGGAGGCGGTGACGTCGAGGAAGGTCAGCTCGTCCGCGCCGGCCCGGTCGTACGCCGCCGCCAGTTCCACCGGGTCGCCGGCGTCGCGCAGGTCGAGGAAGTTGACCCCCTTGACCACCCGACCGGCGTCCACGTCAAGACACGGGATGACCCGCACCGCCACCGTCATGCCGCGAGCCTATCTTTCCCGGCGACGGCGGTGACCGGCCTGTGAGGCCGGCCACCGCGTCGAGCCGCCCTTCCTTACACCCGGACGAGCATCTTGCCGAGGTTTTCGCCGCGTAGCAGGCCGAGGAGGGCCGCCGGGGCGTTCTCGATACCGTCGACGACCGTCTCGTCGTACGAGATCTTCCCGTCCCGCAGCCAGCCGGACATCTCACGCAGGAACTCGGCGCGCAGGTGGCCGTGGTCGCCGACCAGGAAGCCGCGCAGGGTGAGCCGCTTGCCGATGACCAGCGCCAGGTTGCGCGGCGCGGCCGGGGGCTCGGGGTCGTTGTACTGCGCGATCATGCCGCAGATCGCGGCCCGGCCGTGCACGTTCATCGCGGAGATCGCCGCCTCCAGGTGGTCGCCGCCGACGTTGTCGAAGTAGACGTCGACGCCGTCGGGGGCGGCGGCCTTCAGCGAGTCGCGTACCGGGCCGTCGTGGTAGTCGAACGCGGCGTCGAAGCCGAGCGCCCGCAGCCGCTCGACCTTCGCCGCCGAGCCCGCGCTGCCGACCACGTGTGCCGCGCCCTTGAGCTTGGCGATCTGGCCGACCAGGCTGCCCACCGAGCCGGCGGCGGCGGAGACGAAGACGCGTTCCCCCGGCTTCATCCCGGCGACCTCGAGCAGCCCGGCGTACGCGGTCAGGCCGGTCATGCCGAGCACGCTCAGGTAGGCGCCGAGCGGGGCGAGATCGGGGTCGACCTTCCGGGCGGCCTTCGCGTCGAGCAGGGCGTACTCGCGCCAGCCGAGGCCGTGCAGCACGGTGTCGCCGGGCTGCACCCCCTCGGCCTCGCTGGCCACGACCTCACCGACCGCCCCGCCGTCCAGCGGCGCGTCGAGGGCGAACGGCGGCACGTACGACTTCACGTCGTTCATCCGTCCCCGCATGTACGGGTCGACCGACATGTACCGGTTGCGGACCACGACCTGACCCGGGCCCGGGGTGGGCACCTCGGTCTCCACCAGCCGGAAGTTGTCGGCGGTCGGCCAGCCCTCGGGCCGGGAGGCCAGGTGGATCTCGCGGTTGCGGGTGCTCACAGTGCCTCCCGCACGGTGAGGGCGACCTCGACGTTGCCGCGGGTGGCGTTCGAGTAGGGGCAGACCTCGTGTGCCTGCGCGACGAGCTGCTCGGCGGCGGCCCGCTCGACGGCCGGGAGGTCGACCGCGAGGGCGACGGTCAGGCCGAAGCCGCCGCTGCCGTTGGCACCGATGCCCACCTCGGCCTCGACGACCGAGCCGGAGACGTCGGCCCGGGCCTTGCGGGCGACCAGGCGCAGCGCCGAGTGGAAGCAGGCGGCGTAGCCGGCCGCGAAGAGCTGCTCGGGGTTGGCGGCGCCGCCGGCGCCACCCATCTCCTTCGGCACGGCCAGCCCCAGGTCGACGGTGCCGTCGGAGGTGCGGACGTGGCCGTCCCGACCGTCCCCGGTGGCCCGGGCGGACGCGGTGTAGAGCACCTGCATGGTGGTCACTGCTCCTTCTGTCGGTGGATCGTCTCGGTGACCCGGGTGAGGGTGTCGCGCAGGGCGACCAGCTCCGCCTCGGTGAGGCCCGTGGCGCGGGCGACCCGCAGCGGCACCTCGCCCATCCGGTGCCGCAGGGCCCGCCCGTCACCGGTAAGGCCCACCTCCACCCGCCGCTCGTCGCGCGCCGACCGGGTCCGGACGACCAGGCCCGCCCCCTCCAGCCGCTTGAGCAGCGGGGAGAGCGTGCCGGAGTCCAACCGCAGGGCGGCACCGAGCTCGGAGACCGTGGGATCGTCGTCGCGCTCCCAGAGCACCAGCAGCACCAGGTACTGCGGGTAGGTCAGGCCGAACTCGTCGAGGACGGGACGGTAGACGTCGGTGAGGGCACGCGACGCGGCGTAGAGCGCGAAGCACACCTGCCGGCGCAGCACCAGGTCATCGGTCACCGCGAAACCATAACGCGCAATTAGGTTGTGCACAACTAATCTGGGTGCGCGGTGCCTCTCGCCACCTCCGCCGCGGGTTCAGCGGTCGCCGAGGTACGCCTCCAGCTCGACCTCGACCAGGTGGTCGGGGTCGAGCAGGCCGGCCACCACGACCATGGTGGCCACCGGGCGGACCGCGCCGAAGACCGCGTTGTGGGCCCGGCCCACCTCGTCGGCGTACGTCCGGTCGGTCACGTACATCCGGGTCCGCACCACGTCCCCGGGCTCCGCGCCCACCTCGGCGAGCGCGTCCAACCCGATCCGCAGGGCCTGCGCGGTCTGCGCCGCCGCGTCCCCGACGTGGGTGACCACGCCGTCCACCGTGGAGGTGCAGCCGGCCGTCAGGGCCAGGTCACCGGCCCGCACGACCCGGCAGTAGCCGTACAGTGACTCCCACGGGCCGCCCGAGCCGAGCCGCGTGACGGTCACGCCGACGCCAGGGTTTCCAGCGCCTGCGCCACGGTGAAGGCGCCCGCGTACAGCGCCTTGCCGGCGATCACGCCCTCCACCCCGATCGGTTCCAGGGCGGCCAGCGCCCGCAGGTCGTCCAGGGTGGAGACGCCGCCGGAGGCGATCACCGGGGCGTCGGTACGGGCACAGACCTCGCGCAGCAGGTCCAGGTTCGGCCCGCGCATGGTGCCGTCCTTGGTGATGTCGGTAACCACGTAACGCGTCGCACCGGCCTTGTCCAGCCGCTCCAGCACCTCGAAGAGGTCACCGCCGTCGCGCGTCCAGCCCCGGGCGGAGAGGGTACGGCCCCGCACGTCCAGCCCGATCGCCACCCGGTCGCCGTGCTCCCCGCACACCCGGTCGCACCAGACCGGATCCTCCAGGGCTGCGGTGCCGATGTTCACCCGGGCGGCCCCGGTGCCGAGGGCGGCGTGCAACGACTCGTCGTCGCGGATGCCGCCGGACAGCTCCACCTTCACGTCGAGCTGCCGCACCACCTCGGCCAACAGGTGCGCGTTGGAGCCACGGCCGAAGGCGGCGTCGAGGTCGACCAGGTGGATCCACTCGGCGCCGTCGCGCTGGAAGGCCAGCGCGGCCTCCAACGGGTCGCCGTACGTCGTCTCGCTGCCGGCGGCGCCCTGGACAAGTCGGACGGCCTGACCGTCGGCGACATCCACGGCGGGTAACAGGGTGAGGCTCACAGAGTTTCTCCTCGAAATCAGGTACGACGGTCCAGGGCGATCACCACGATCGCCGGCAGTACGAGCAGCAACAGCACGACCAGCGCGATCCGCAACGCCAGATCGCCGACGAACGACCAGATCAGGATCATCGCCACCAGGGTCAGCAGCACGATGGCGGCCCGTTCGCCACGGCTGTGCCGGGACAACCGACCCGTCCGTCGACGGCGCAGCGACGGCGTCAGCCGACGGACCAGTGCCCGCCGCCGCGCCCGCCGGGCCGCCTGCCGCTCGCGCACGCCCCGTTCCCGGGCCGCCTCCGCCTCCCGGGCCGCCCGGCGGCGGGCCCGCTCCTTGCTCACGGCGTGCCCCGCCGACGGCCGGAGGCGGGCCGGCGCGGGCCGGGCCGGCGCTCAGTCACCGGTGGAGAGCGTGGCGAGCCAGTTGCGCAGCAGCGCGGCACCGGTGTCGGCGGACTTCTCCGGGTGGAACTGCGCGGCGCGCAGCGGACCCCGCTCCACGGCCGCCACGAAGTCCGTCCCGTGGTGGGCGGTGGTGACCGTGGCGCCGGCGTCCGCCAGCGCGACCGGATCCCCCACCCCGTACGAGTGCACGAAGTAGAACCGGCTGTCGGCGGGCAGGCCGGCGAAGAGCACCGACCCCGCCGGCGCCGCGACCGTGTTCCAGCCCATGTGCGGCAGCCGGGCGGCGGCCAGCCTGGTCACCCCGCCGGGGAGCAGCCCGAGGCCCTTGGTCACCACCCCGTGCTCGTCGCCGTGCTCGAAGAGCACCTGCATGCCCACGCAGATGCCCAGCACGGGACGGCCGGCGGCGACGCGCTCGGCGATCACCGGGCCGGCGCCGAGCGCCTCGATCCCGGCCATGCAGGCGGCGAAGGCGCCCACGCCCGGCACCACCAGCCCGTCCGCCTCGGCGGCGGCGGTCAGGTCGTCGGTCACCGTGACGTCCGCGCCGACCCGGACCAGGGCCCGCTCGGCCGAACGCAGGTTGCCCGACCCGTAGTCGAGGACCACCACCCGGCTCATGCCGTCACCCTCCCGTCGGCGCCGCGACACCGTCGCGCGCGACGGCCCACGAGCCGCCCACTCACGCGCCCTCCCCCGGCAGCAGCCAGAGCACGGCGGCGACCGTGGCCAGGACGGCGAGCAGCGCGGTGACGACCACCGCGCCGCGTGGTGCGCCCTGCTTGTGCAGCGACCACGCCCCGCCGACCAGCACGCCGGCCAGGATCAGCAGCAACGACGGCAGCACCCCGCCCATCTATAGCGCTCCCTTCGTGCTGGGGATCGCGCCCGCCGCGCGCGGGTCGATCGCGGTGGCCTCGCGCAGCGCGCGGGAGACCGCCTTGAACTGTGCCTCCACCACGTGGTGGGCGTCGGGGTGGCCGCCGGGGCGGGCCGCCCGCAGCACGTCCACGTGCAGGGTGATCCGGGCCGCCTGGCCGAAGGACTCCCAGATGTGCCGGGTCATGCTGGTCGGATAGACCGGCCCGATGTACGGCGCCAGCGCCGGCTCGTCGTGCACCACGTAGGGGCGACCGGAGAGGTCGACCGCGGCCCGGACCAGGACCTCGTCCATCGGGACGGTGGCCGAGCCGTACCGCCGGATGCCGGCCTTGTCCCCCAGCGCCTGGTCGAAGGCGGCGCCCAGGGCGAGCGCCGTGTCCTCCATCGTGTGGTGGGCGTCGATCTCCAGGTCACCCACGGTGCGTACGGTCAGGTCGAAGCCGCCGTGCCGGGCGATCTGGTGCAGCATGTGGTCGTAGAAGCCGACCCCGGTGCTGATCTCGGCCCGGCCGGTGCCGTCGAGGTCGATCTCGACGAGGACCTTCGTCTCCTTGGTGATCCGCTCCACACGGGCGGTCCTACTCATTGCTCACCTCTCGGTCGCACTGCGGGGCTCGCAAGCTCACTCCTCGCGCTCCCGCCGGAGTTTCTCCACCGCGGCGAGGAAGGCGTCGGTCTCGGCGGGGGTGCCGGCGGTGACCCGCAGCCAGCCCGGCAGGCCGACGTCGCGTACCAGCACACCGGCGTCGAGCAGGGTACGCCAGGCGACGGCCTGGTCGCCCCCGACCTCGAACAGCACGAAGTTGGCGTCGCTGTCGGCCACCCGGAAACCGCGCTCGCGCAGCCGCGCCACGATCCGGTCGCGCTGCCCCATGATCGCGGCCACCGTGCCGAGCAGGGCGTCGCGGTGCGCCAGCGCCGCCCGGGCCGCGGCCTGGGTGAGCGCCGAGAGGTGGTACGGCAGCCGGACGAGTTGCACCGCCGCCACCACCGCCGGGTCGGCGGCCAGGTAGCCCAGCCGGCCGCCGGCGAACCCGAACGCCTTGCTCATCGTCCGGGTCACCACCAGCCGCGGATGCCCGGGCAGCACCGCCAGGGCGCTGGCCGTGCCGGGACGGGCGAACTCGGCGTACGCCTCGTCGACGACCACCATGCCGGGCGCGACGGCCAGCACCGCGGCGACCACCGCCGGGTCGAGGGCGGTGCCGGTGGGATTGTTCGGCGAGCAGAGGAAGACCACGTCCGGGGCGTGCTCGCGGACCTGCGCGACCGCCTCGTCGGCGGTCAGCCCGAAGTCGACGCCGCGCCGGGCCGGCACCCACCGGGTGCCGGTGCCGAGCGCCAGCAGCGGGTGCATCGAGTACGCGGGGGTGAAGCCGAGCGCGGTGCGCCCCGGCCCGCCGAACGCCTGGAGCAGCTGCTGCTGGATCTCGTTGGAGCCGTTGGCGGCCCACACCTGATCGGCGGTGAGCCCGTGACCGAGGTAGCCGGCCAGGTCGGCGCGCAGCGCCACGGCGTCGCGGTCCGGGTAGCGGTTGAGGTCGCGCAGCTCCGCCGCGAGGGCCTTGCCGATCGCGTCCACCACCGGCTCGGGCACCGGGTGGGAGTTCTCGTTGGTGTTCAGCCGCACGGGCACGTCGAGCTGCGGCGCCCCGTACGGCGACAGCCCGCGCAGGTCGTCGCGGATCGGCAGGTCGTCGAGGGTGGTCATGGCGCCACCTCGGTTCGCCCGGCGGCGGCAGGCGAACTGAGCCTGCTGGTTCGCTCGCTCACGCCAGTTCCCCCGGAAAACGCACCTGGACCGCCCGGCCGTGCGCGGGCAGGTCCTCCACGTTGGCCAGGGTGACCACGTGCGGGGCCACCTCGCGCAGCGCCTGCTCGGAGTAGTCGACCAGGTGGATGCCGCGAAGGAAGGACTGCACCGACAGCCCGGAGGAGTGCCGGGCGCAGCCGCCGGTGGGCAGCACGTGGTTGGAGCCGGCACAGTAGTCGCCGAGCGACACCGGCGACCAGGCGCCGACGAAGATCGCCCCGGCGTTACGCACCCGCAGCGCCCACTCGCGGGCGTCCCGGGTCTGGATCTCCAGGTGCTCGGCCGCGTACGCGTCGACGACCCGCAGCCCCGCCGCCAGGTCGTCGACCAGGACGACACCGCTCTGCTCACCGGTGAGCGCGGTGGTGACCCGCTCGGCGTGCTTGGTGGCCGGCACCTGCCGGGCCAGTTCCCGCTCGACGGCCTCGACCAGCTCGACCGACGGGGTGACCAGCACGCTGGCCGCGAGGGGGTCGTGCTCGGCCTGGCTGATCAGGTCGGCCGCGACGTGCGCCGGGTCGGCGGTGTCGTCGGCCAGGATGGCGATCTCGGTCGGGCCGGCCTCGGCGTCGATGCCGACGACACCGCGCAGCAGCCGCTTGGCGGCGGTCACCCAGATGTTGCCCGGGCCGGTGATCATGTCGACCGGCTCGCAGTGGCCGTCGCCCCCGGCGTCGACCGCCGCGCCGTACGCCAGCATCGCCACGGCCTGGGCGCCGCCGACGGCGTAGACCTCGTCGACGCCGAGCAGGGCGCAGGCGGCGAGCACCCGGGCATCGGGCAGGCCGCCGTTGTCCTTCTGCGGCGGGCTCGCCACGACCAGCGAGCGCACCCCGGCCGCCTGGGCCGGCACCACGTTCATCACCACGGTCGACGGATACATCGCCAGGCCGCCGGGGACGTAGAGGCCGACCCGGTCGACCGGCACCCAGCGCTCGGTCACCGTGCCGCCCGGCACCACCTGGGTGGTGTGGTCGGTGCGCCGCTGGTCGGCGTGCACCCTCCGGGTCCGGGTGATCGACTCCAGCAGCGCGGCGCGGACCTCCGGGTCGAGAGTGCCCTCCGCCTCGGCGATCGTCTCGGCGGGCACCCGCAGCACCTCGGGCGAGACCCCGTCGAACCGCTCACTGGCCTCCCGGATCGCCGGGTAACCATGCTCCCGGACCGCCTCCACGAGCGGGCGGATCCGCTCGACGGCCACAGAGACGTCGAGCTGGGCACGGGGCAGCAGGCGGCGTGGGTCACGGACGCCGCCGCGCAGGTCGATCCGGTTCAACACCCTTGCGAGTCTAGGCCGCCGGTACGGACGACGGCCGGCACCGCCCGTACGCCGGGACGGTGAGCCGGGACACGCCGCCGCGCCGGGATCGGGCTACGCTCGACGCGTGACTGCGCGGCTGCCGGTGTTCCCGCTCGGAATGGTCCTTTTTCCCGGTCTGGTGCTGCCGCTGCACATATTCGAGGAGCGCTACCGCGCCCTGGTCCGGCACCTGGTCGCGCTGCCCGAGGACGCCCCGCGCGAGTTCGGCGTGGTGGCCATCCGGGCCGGCTGGGAGGTCGCCCCGACCGGGCCGGACGGCCAGCCGCTGCCGGGCGGCGACGTCACCCTGCACGAGGTGGGCTGCACCGCCGAGCTGCGACAGGTCACCGAGCGCCCGGACGGGGGCTTCGACATCGTCACGGTGGGCAAGCGCAGGTTCCGGATCGCCGACGTCGACCGTGACGCCGAGCCCTACCTCACCGCCGACGTGGAGTGGCTGCCCGAGCCGAACGGGCCCGACGAGGCCGCCGACCTGCTCGCCGCCCGGGTGATCTCGGTCTTCCGGCAGTACCTGGGCCTGATCCGCGCCGATGAGGAGGAGCTCTCCGAGCAACTGCCGGAGGACCCTACGGTGCTGTCGCACCTGGTGGCCGCGACGGCCGTGCTGACCGTGGCCGACCGGCAACGGCTGCTCGCCATCGACGACACCGCCGCCCGGCTCCGCGCCGAGCTGCGCCTGCTCAACCGTGAGGCGGCGCTGCTGCGCCAGGTGCGGGCGGTTCCGGTGCCGCTGGCGGAGCTGGCGTCCCCGCCGACCCCCAACTGAACTCGACCGGGCCCGGCTCGCGCTCCGGGCGCAGCGACGGCCAGCGGGACCAACCGGCCAGCAGGGTGTACGTCACGGCCGCGCCGAACGCGGGCAGCAGCAAGTTGCCGTGCGGCAGCGGCAGCACGGCGAACACCCAGTCGATCCCGCCGGCCCGCAGGTCGGCCGGTTTGCTCAAGGCCTGCCCGACGGGGGCGCTCTCCAGCAGCCGCTCGTAGCCGGCCAGCCCCATCCGCCGGCCGACCTGCCAGGCGACCAGCGCCGCGCCGAACGTGCCGAACACGGCGGCGAACAGGCCGACCGGCCCCCGTACCCGACGCAGCAGGAACCACAGCGCGAGCGCGACGAGCACCCCGAAGCCCAGCCCCAGCAGGCTGAACCAGCCGTCGGCGGCGATCGGCTGCTCCGGCTGCGGCTCGGCGTAGATGGCCCCGTCGGCGACCTTGACCACCGGTGTGTCCGGCGCGAGCGCGGCCCAGAGCAGCCCGAGCGGCACCCCGAGCACTGTGGCGGCGAGCACCGCCAGCAGGGCGAGTCGCACCGCCCGCCCGCGCGGCAGGTCCGGCTCCACCGGCTGCGCGAGCGGATAGCCGGCGGCGTACTCCAGGCCGGTCCCGCCGGGGAAGTGCTCTCCCGCGCCGCCGTACGACGGGGCACCGGTAGCGGCGTCGTACGGCCCGGTGTCGTACGGCGGGGCGTCGTACGGCGGGGCGGGCTCGCGGGCGGCGTACGGGTCGGCGGGAGCGCCAGGGGCCGGCGGGTCGGGTTCCGCCCAGGCGGCCGGTGCCCCCGGCTCGTCGGGCCGGTGGCCGGGCCGGTCGGGTTCGGGGGTGTCCGCACTCACCCGGTGATCCTCTCAGGCCCGGGGGCGGCGTGGGCGGCCGGTGGCGGCACACCCGCTCACCGGGCGAACGGCTCCAGCATCACCGCGGCGGCCTTCAGCCACGCCTGCCGGGTCTCCTGCTGGAGCTGGGGGTACTCGATCGAGGAGCCGGTCTCCAGCGCCGGGTCGTACGGCACCACGGCGACAGCCCGGGTGCGGGTGGCGAAGTGCCGCTCCAGGTCGTCCTGCAACGACGAGCGGCCGGGCGTGGGGCAGGAGATCAGGGTGATCGCGTTGTCGGCCAACTCCCCCATGCCCACCTCGTGCAGCAGGTCCAGCATCCAGTCGGCGCTGAACGCGGCGTCCTCGCGCGGCACGGTGGTCACCACGAGCTGGTCGGCCGCCTGCATGACGGTGCGCCAGTTGGCACTCTCCACGTTGTTGCCGGTGTCCACGCAGACCACGTCGTGGGTACGCCGCAGCAGGTCCAGCACCCGCCGGACGGTGAACTGGTCGAGCCGCTGGGCGAACCGCGGGCTCTCCTCGCCGGCCAGCACGTCGTACGAGCCGTCGGAGGCGTGCCGCAGGTAGTCGTCCAGGTGCTCCAGCAGCTCGGGGCCCTCCTTGATCTCGACGTGCGCGAGATCGCTGACCAGGTGCCGGATCGTCCGGGCGTGCCGGGCGCTGCCGGCGCGCAGCCCGAGCGTGCCGCGCAGTTCGTTGTCGTCCCAGGCCAGCACGCCACGCCCGCGTACGCTGCCGACGGTCGCCGCGGCCAGCACCGTGGCGGTGGTCTTGTGCACGCCACCCTTCGGGTTGGCGAACGCGAGCACCCGGGGGGTGCCCAGGTCGCGGCGGAGCACTCCGGCGGCGCGCTCCAACTCGCTCTCCGTGTCGCGGGGGCGCCACTCGACGCGGGCCGGGTAGCCCCGCTCGGGAATCACCGGCGCGGCCGGTGGAGGCTGCGCGGCCGGTGGGGGCGGTGCGGGCGGCGCCTGGTGGGCGCGCTGGGAGCGGTAGCCGTTGTCGAGCACCGCGTACCGGGACTCGACCGGGGGCGGACCGGACCGGAAGCCGTTGTCCAGCAGCGCGTAACGCGACTCGACCGGCCCCGGGCCGTGGCGCGGCTCGGACTCGACGCGGGGCGGCGGAGGCTGGGCCGGCACCCGGTACGCCGCCTCGGCCGGATACCCCGGCTCCGCCCGATAGGACGGCTCAACCGGGTCCGAACGGTAGGACGGCTCAACCGGCTCCGAACGGTAGGACGGCTCGACCGGTTCCGAACGGTAGGACGGCTCGACCGGGTCCACCCGGTAGGCGGGCTCGTTCGGGTCCACCCGGTAGGCCGGCTCGACCCGGTAGCTGGCCTCAGCGCGGTAGCCCGCGTCGACCGGGTGGCCGAAATCCTGGCCGTAGGACGGCGGGCCGGGCTCCGGCACGTACGGCGGATCGGGGGCCCGCCCGATGGCCGGCACCCGCCCGGCGTAGCCGTTGCCCGACGAACGGCGGGGCAGCGGCTCCGGCGGGAGCGGCGGCGGATCGGCGTGCCGGTCGGCTTCGGCCTGCTCAGCCGTGCGGCCGCCGTGCCGGGCCCGGTCGAGCAGCGCCCGCCACCGCGGTGCTGGTTCGGCCGGCCGCCCCCAGCCGGTCTCGCTGCCCTCCACGGCTCGCCCTCCCAGCGCCATCGATGCCCGCCTGACAGGCTACGAACGAAACCCTATTCGGACCACACCCCTCTACGCACCTCTGGTTCTTCCTTTCCTCACGGCACGGGCCCCGGTTTGCGGCCGTCGCCAGCGTCCACCAAGGTCGCCGGGGCCGCCAGCGGCGTCCCGCCGGACGCCGGCCCGGCCGGATCCGGTGACGGATCCGTCACGCCCGGTGCGGGTTCCGACGTTTCGCCCACCGCCGGGGGCGGCGCCGACGCGCCGGGCGATCCCGGGTCGCGGCCCTGCGGGGTCGTTGCCGGGGAGAGGCCGCCGTCGGCCGGCGGGCGGACGACCTCCCGCTGCTCGGGCAGCGGCGGCGTGAAGACCGTCCGGTCGAGGCGGCTGACCTCGGGCGCCGGGTCGACCGCGCGCACACCGGCACGGGCTGCCACGCCCCGCAGCGCCACCGGCCCGGCGCGCACCACCGCCGCGTAGACGCAGGCACAGCCGGAGCGGTACGCGACCGCCTCCGCCGCCGCCACCTCGGCGCCGCTGGCGTACACCTGGCGCAGCTCGTGCTCCTGGGGCCCGCCGCCGGTCAGCGTGGCGGCCCGGGCCCGTTGGTCGGCGGCCTCCCGGTCCTTGCGCGCGGCGAGGTCGGCCAGCTGCGCGACCAGGTCGTCGGGCAGCCGCTGCGCGGGAATGCGGACGATCTCGGTCTGCCGGTCGGCCAGTGGCACCCGACCGAAGACGGTGGCCACCGGCACGTCGCCGAGGACCGCCGCCACCCGCTGCGGGGTCAGGTAGGAGGAGAGGGAGACAAGGGCGTACGTGCCGTCACCGGATCCCGGAGTGGTCGGCAACGCGGCCAGGTCGGCTGCGGCGGCGCGGACGTAGCCGGGGATCGACTCCCCCTCGGCCACCCCGACCCGGGTCACCTCGCCGACCGTCCGGTCACCGGACGGCCGGTCATCGCCGGCCCACACGGCGGTGAGCAGCACGACGGCGCAGCAGACCAGGGCGGCCGAGATGAGCACCCGGGCCCGACCCGCGCCGAGCCGGGCCACCCCACCTGTCAGCCGGGGCAGCAGTCGCTGCTCCAACTGCCGCAGCAGGTCGCCGGCGCGCACGGGCGGGGCCCTCTCGTCGGATCGTCTCGGACGGGACGACGCTCAGTCGCGCAGGATCTCGAGCGCGCGGTCCAGGTCGTCAGGGTAGTCGCTGACGAAGTGCACCTCGTCCCCCGTACGGGGGTGCAGGAAGCTCAACGACCGGGCGTGCAGCCACTGTCTGGTCAGGCCGAGCCGGGCCGACAGGGTCGGGTCGGCGCCGTAGGTGAGGTCGCCCACGCACGGGTGGCGCAGCGTGGAGAAGTGCACCCGGATCTGGTGGGTGCGCCCGGTCTCCAGCCGGACGTCGACCAGGCTCGCCGACGGGAACGCCTCCACGGTGTCGTAGTGGGTGATGCTCGGCTTGCCGCCGGAGACCACCGCCCAGCGGTAGTCGTGGGTGGGGTGCCGGTCGATCGGGGCGTCCACGGTGCCGCGCAGCGGGTCGAGGTGCCCCTGCACCACCGCGTGGTAGCGCTTCTCCACCTCGCGGTACTTGAACGCCCGCTTCAGCGCGGTGTACGCCTGCTCGCTCTTGGCCACCACCATGATGCCCGTGGTGCCCACGTCGAGCCGGTGCACCACGCCCTGCCGCTCGGCGGCGCCGCTGGTCGAGATGCGGTGCCCGATGGCGGCCAGCGCGCCGATCACCGTCGGGCCGGTCCAGCCGGGGCTCGGGTGGGCCGCGACGCCGACCGGCTTGTCCACCACCACGATGTCGTCGTCGGCGTACACCACCCGCAGCCCGGGGACCGCCTGCGGCACCACGGTGGGCGGGGCGGTCGGCGCGGGCAGGGTCACCTCCAGCCAGGTGCCGGCCTTGACCTTGTAGGAGTTGGCCCGGACCACCCCGTCGACCAGCGCGTCTCCGGCGTCGACCAGGGCCGCGGCGGCGGTGCGGGAGAGCCCGAACAGCCGGGACACGGCCTGGTCGAGGCGGGTGCCGTCGAGGCCGTCGGGCACGGGCAGGGAACGGTGGTCGCCGCCGGCGGCGAAGGCGGCGGTCATGCCCGCCCCCGCTGCCCGGCGTCGACTCGCGCCGCCTCGTCGGTGGTCTCGTCCTTGCCGATCCGGCTGCCGTCGCGCTGCCGGCCGGTCAGTTCCAGCAGGAGGGCGAGCAACACGCCACAGACCAGGGCGCTGTCGGCCAGGTTGAACACCGGGAACACCCGGCCGTACGGGGCGAAGACACTGATCATGTCCACCACGTGCCCGACGAACCAGCCCGGGGCGCGAAAGATCCGGTCGGCGAAGTTGCCCAGCGCACCACCCAGCACCAGGCCCAGCGAGATCGCCCAGGGCAGCGAGCGCAGGCGCAGCGTCATCCAGAGGATCCAGCCGACCACCCCGAGGATGATCGGCGTGAACATCCAGGTGTAGTCGGAACCGAGGCCCCACGCCGCGCCGCTGTTGCGGATCAGGCTGAGGTAGACCGCGCCGCCGAGCAGCCTGACCGGCTCCCGGTCCTCCAGGGCGCTCAGGGCGAGGTGCTTGGTGACCAGGTCGGCCACGAGCGCGGTCAGCGCAATGCCGAACAGGATGGCGACGGCCCGGCGGTGGGACGTGCCGGCCCTCGGCTCGACGCTGCCGGCACCCGGCTCAGCGCTGCCGGGCCCGGCGGGCGGTGCTTCGGACATCTGCTCCCCATCGACGCTCGCGGCGGCGCTCACGCGCCGCCTCCCATGGCCGCCGGGGAGCGGGCCTCAGCGCCGCTCCTCCAGCTGCTTGCACGTCACGCAGAGCGTGGCCGACGGGAAGGCGGCGAGCCGCTCCACCGGGATGGGGTTGCCGCACCGCTCGCACCAGCCGTAGCCACCCTCGTCGAGTCGTTCCAACGCCCGCTCGACCTGCGTGATCCGTTCCAGGATGCTGTTGGCGAGTGAGATCTCCTGCTCACGCTCGAACGTCTTGGTCCCGGTGTCGGCCTGGTCGTCCCCGGCCGAGTCGGTCAGCCGGTCGCGCTGCAGCTCGGTGATCTCGCTCAGCGTCTGATCGTACTCGGCGCGCAACTCGTCACGCCGCGCCGCCAGGGCCGCCCGGATCTTCTCGGTCTCCGCCGCGCTGCGGGTGGCCTTCGCCACCGGCTTCCGGCCGGCGGTCCTGGTGTCGGCTGGCTTCGCCATCGTCGCTCCCTCGGCCACGGAACCGCGGTGGTCCGCGGCACCTGGACAGGGGCCGCCGACATCGGCGCCCCCAGGTACAAAAGAGGCGCGCGGCGACGGGGCCGCGCACTCCGGAGATTCGCAAGAATACGGAACGTACAGGCGCACGACAACGTGCCGCACCGACGCACCGACGTTCGCCCCCGAGTCATCCCTAACCGGGGCAAAAGGAACGCTAGCAGATCACCCGGCGGGACCCTGGCCGTACTCGCCAAACCAGCGGGCCAGCCGGCCCCGGCGACTGACGGCCCGCAGCCGCCGCTCCGTCTCGTCACGCACCCCGGCGGTGGCCACGATCAACAGGCTGTCGCCGGTCTTGAGCCGGAAGTCCGGGCCGGGCACCACACCCGTCCCGTCGCGCAGCACCAACGTCACCGAGGCGCCCGACGGCAGCCGCAACTCGTCGACGTGCACCCCGGCCAGCCGGGAATCGGGCGGCACCTCCAACTGGAGCAGGTCCGCGCCCATCCGCTCCAACGGCGCCGTCTCCACCCGGATCTCGGTCGCCTCGGCCGGCGCGGTCACCCGTAGCCGGCGGGCCACCGGACCGAGGGTCCCGGTCTGCAACAGCGTGAAGATCACCACCAGCACGAAGACCGAGTCGAAGAGCCGGTCGGCGCCGGGCACCCGCTCCGACAGCGGGATGGTGGCGAGCACGATCGGCACCGCCCCGCGCAGCCCCGCCCAGGACAGGAACGCCTGCTCGCGCAGGTCGAACCGGAACGGCAGCGCGGACGCCGCCACCGACAGCGGCCGGGCCAGCAGCACCAGCGCCAGCCCGGCGACCACGGCCGGCAACACCGCCGCACCCAGCCGACCCGGCGAGACGAGCAACCCGAGCAGCACGAAGAGCCCGATCTGGGCCAGCCAGGCCAGGCCGTCGGCGAAGCCGAGGATCGCCTGCCGGTGCGGCAGCCGGGCGTTGCCGAGGACCACCCCCGCCACGTAGACGGCGAGGAAGCCCGAGGCGTGCAGCACCGCACCGGCGGCGTAGGCGAACACGGTCAGCCCGACCGCCGCGATCGGGTAGAGCCCCGCCGACGGCAACGCGGCCCGGCGTAGTGCCCACCGGCCGCCGACGCCGGCCGCGAAGCCGACCGCCGCGCCGACGCCCAGCTCGTAGCTCACCAGGGAGATCTCGTACCACCACGGATGGGTGATCCCCTCCCGGGACAGCAGCACCACCAGCAGCACGACCGGGGCGTCGTTCATCCCCGACTCCGCCTCCAGGGTGGCCACCAGTCGGGGCGGCAGCCGCAGCCGGCGCAGCGTGGCGAAGACCGCCGCCGCGTCGGTGGAGGCGAGCACCGCGCCATAGAGCAGGGCCAGCCGCCAGTCCAACCCCAGCAACAGGTGTACGAGGAGACCGACGACCAGGATGCTGACCACCACGCCGACGGTGGAGAGCAGCGCGGCCAGCCCGAGTACCGGGCGCAGGGTGCTCCACCGGGCAGTCAGCCCGCCCTCAGCGATGATCACGATGAGCGCGCAGAAGCCCAGGGTCCGGGTCAGCTCGGCGTCGTCGAAGCGGATGCCCAGCCCCGCCTCCCCGATCGCCACCCCGAGGGCCAGGTAGACCAGGAGGCTCGGCACACCGAGCCGGGTGGAGAAACGGACCGCGCCGACCGCGACCAGCAGGACACCCGCACCGAGCAGGAGCGCGAGATCCAGCCCCGGCGTCACCGCCTTCCGGCCTCGGCGTCCGTCACCCGGCGGCCCCGTCGCGCAGCCGGCGCAGCGCCTCGGTCAACTCCGAGGCGGGGCCCTCGACCAGGAAGAGCTTGTCGCGGCTGGCCGCGCCGGCCCGCAGCGAGACCACGGCCGGCCGTACGCCCAGCGCGCCGGCCAGCGCCCGCCGGGCCGCCTCGGTGGCCCGCCCGTCCACGGCCGGGGCGTTCACCGCGATCACGAGGGCGGGCCCGTGTGGCCCGTCGAAGCAGCCGCCGACGCGGGCCCGCGCCGAGCCGGGCTTCACCCGGACCGCGACGGTCAGCGTGTCGTTCATGGGAACCCGTCCCGCCGCTCAGATCTGACCGGCGTCGCCGAGCAGCGCGGTGTCGGGCGCACAGCGGGCGCACGGGGTGAAGCCGAGTTCGACGGCCTCGGCCACCGGCAGCGGCTCGTGCTCCCGCGCGGTGAGATAGCCGCAGTCGGCCAGGTGGTAGTGGGGCCGCCCGTCGACCACCCGCACCTCGGCGTCGAGGCGGGCCACCCGGGCGGCCTCGATCGGCGTGACGTCCTGCACGGGCGGCGCGCTGTCGTACGACACGGCCGGGCCGGCCCCTGGTGTGGCGGCCGGTACGTCGCCGTCGGTCACCGGCGGCCCGGGTGGTTGCCGCCACCCGGTGCCGTCGACGTCGACCGTGGAAGGAACGTGCTGGACGGGGATCTCCGGCTCCGCCGGCGGTCCGCCGGTGGAGGCCGGCCCGGCCGGACGGGTCGCCTGACGGAATCGCCACCCCGGCCTGTCCGGATCCGCCGCCCGGTCCGCAGCCGCCTGGCGGGCGCCCGCGACCAGCGCGACGGCGGCCAACAGGCTGGCCGCGATGGAGATGGTCAGGAAAACGCTGGAGCCACCGGCCAGGCCGAGCACCAGCAGCACCACCGCAGCGAGGATGAGCAGGAGACTGGCGACTATCACGGCTCACCCCCACCGCGTCGTGCTGATGAGGCTAGGTCGGCGACCGTCATGGGGACGACGGCCGCCGACCTGTGGATCAGCGACCGGTTTCGAGGGCTCCGGAGCGAGTGGCGCTGTAGGAGCCGGCGAGACCGGCGGTGGCCAGCCCGTTGCCGCCGACGGCCCGGGTGCCCTCACCACCACGGGTCATCTCGACATCCAGGCCCTGGCCGCGGCCGTCGAGGTCACGCAGCTGGCTCTCCAGGTAGGCCTTGAGCCGGGTGCGGTATTCGCGCTCGAACTGCTTGAGCTCCTCGATGTGCTTCTGCAGGGCGGTGCGCTTGGCGTCCAGGCCGCCCATGGCCTCCTGGTGCCGCTGGCGGGCGTCGCGCTCCAGGGCGTCGGCCTTGGCGCGGGCCTCGCGGGTGACCTCCTCGGCCTTGGAACGGGCCTCGGTGAGCAACTGGTCGGCCTCGCGACGAGCGTCCGACACGTGGTCGTCGGCCGTCCGCTGGGCCATCATCAGCACCCGCAGCGCCTGCTGCTCGCCGTCGGCGCCAACCGCCGGGCCACCGGCGGAACGGACCTGCTCCAGCTCGGCCTGCATCGCACGGGCCGCCTGCTCGGCCGCCGCCTTGTCGCGCTGCACCCGGTCGAGCTGGGCCTTGACGTCGTTGAGCTCCGCCGCGAGACGGACGTCGCCGCCGGGGCCGGCGGGGGCGCCACCACGGCCGCCACGCTCCACCTGGGCACGCAGCTCGTTGTTCTCCTCGATGAGACGGGCAAGCTCACGCTCGACCTCGTCCAGGAAAGCGTCGACCTCCTCCTCGTCGTACCCCCGCTTGCCGATCGGCGGCTTTTTGAAGGCGACGTTGTGGACGTCGGCCGGGGTCAGCGGCATCGAAACTCCTCGGGTCAGTTGCGGCCGCGAAAGCGCGTCGGTCATCAGACGGTGCCGATGATCGACCGCCTCAACACGAACTCCATCAGCACGAACAGGATAACCAGGAGCACAAGTGAGGCCAGGTCGATGCTCACGGTACCAATTCGCAACGGAGGGATCACACGCCTCAACGCGTTGAGAGGGGGATCAGTGACGCTCCACACGATTTCCAGCCCGACCGCCGCCCCGCGCCCCGGCTGCCAGCGGCGGCCGTACTGGAGAACGGCGCTCAGGACGAAACGGGCCAACAGGAAGAGCAGGAAGAAGTAGAGCACCAGATACAGCACTTGCAGCACGATCGACAACACGGCAGGCGACGTCCCTCGGGTCGGGCGGGGCTAGCTCAGGCTGAAGAAGCCGCCCTCGGCGATCTTGGCCTTGTCCTCCGCGGTGACCTGGACGTTGGCCGGTGAGAGCAGGAACACCCGATTGGTCACGCGCTCGATCGTACCCCGCAGCCCGAACGCGAGGCCGGCGGCGAAGTCGACAAGTCGGCGCGCGTCCGCCTCGTCCATCTCGGTGAGGTTGATGATCACCGGCACGCCGTCGCGGAAGTGCTCACCGATGGTGCGTGCCTCGCGGTAGGTGGTGGGGTGCAGCGTGGTGATCTGGTAGCGCTGCTCCTCCTCGGCGAGCACCGCACGCTCCCTGGGCTGCGCCTGCGGCGCCAGGGCCAGGTTGTCGCGGGTGTGGTAGCTCAGCGCGCCCGAGGTGTCACCGGCGGACGGCCGGGTGATGGAGCGGACACTCGACCGCTCGACCCGCTCCGGGCGCTCGGTGTCGCCCCGCTCGGCGTCGGCCGTCCGGGCGGCGGCACGCTCGGAGAGCCGGCCGCGGTCACCGAGCCGGGACCGGGGCGCCGGCGGCTCCTCGGAGTCGTCCTCGTCCTCGTCGGCGAACTCCTCCGAGTACCGGCTCTGCCGGTAACGCGAATCGCGGTAGCCACCCTTGTCGTAGCCACCGTCGTCGTAGGCCCGCTCGTCGTCCTCTTCGACCAGACCGAGCCAGACCCCCGCCTTGCGCAGTGCACCCATCCCGCGCCCTTCCCGTCCGCCGTGCGGCACGCGCCCCCGTGCCGTGTCGCTTGTCGCGAGTGGACAACTTCTGCCCACCGGAGTGGAACGGCAATCCCCTGGCACGCGATTCGCGTCGCGCGCCACGACCCCCGACAACGGGACGCCGCTCCCTCAAACAACACAGTTGTAATTTGCTTCTCGCAGTCAGGCTACCGCAGCGTGGGACGCATTCCGAGCAACGCGCTGCCGACGCGGACATGTGTCGCGCCGTACCGGATCGCGATTTCCAGGTCGCCGCTCATCCCGGCGGAGAGCGCGGTGGCTCCCGGATGGACCGCGCGGAACGCGGCGACCACCTCGGCCAGCCGGGCGAACGCCCGCTCCGGCTCCCAGCCCAACGGCGCCACCGCCATCAGGCCGGTCAGCCGCAGGGCCTCCGCACCGGCCACCGCCTCGGCCACCGCGTCGAGCCCGGCACCCGGGTCGGCCGAGCCCGGCAGTGCACCGCCCCGGGCCGCGTCGGAGTCGATGCTCACCTGGATGAGCGCCTCCAGCGGCCGGTCCCGCGTCGCCGCCGACGCCGCGTCCAACGCCCGGGCCAGCCGGACACTGTCGACCGAGTGCACGACGTCGGCGTAGCGGACCACCGACCGGGCCTTGTTGCGCTGCAACTGCCCGATGAAGTGCCACCGGGGAGTCACCCCGGCCGCGGCCACCTCGGCCGCCTTGACGGACGCCTCCTGGTCGCGGTTCTCCCCCATGTCGACGACGCCGAGCCCGGCCAGGGCCACCACGTCCCCGGCCGGGTAGGTCTTGGTCACCGCGATCATGGTGACCTCGGAGTCGTCCCGTCCCGCGGCGGCACAGGCGTCCGCGACCCGGGACCGTACGCCGGCCAGGCCGGCCGCGATCTCGGCGCGCCGGTCCGGGCGCACCGTGGCTGGGCTGTCGTTCATCGGCGCGGCTCAGGAACCGTTCTTGAGGAAGTCGGGCACGTCGACGTCGTCGAAGAGGACCCGGCGGGGCGACTGCTGCGGGGCCGGCATGGTGGCCGGCGGCGCGACCGGGGTGCTCGACTGCGACGGCTGGTTCTGGTTGCTCTTACGGGGCTGCTCGGCAGCCTTGTACGCCGGCGTGCCCCCGTCGAAGCCCGCCGCGATGACGGTGACCCGCACCTCGTCGCCGAGGGCGTCGTCGATGACGGCGCCGAAGATGATGTTGGCGTCCGGGTGGGCCGCGTCGGTGACCAGCTGGGCCGCGTCGTTGATCTCGAACAGGCCCAGGTCCGACCCGCCGGCGATGGAGAGCAGCACGCCGCGCGCGCCGTCCATGCTCTGCTCCAGCAGCGGGCTGGAGATGGCCGCCTCGGCCGCCTCGACGGCACGGTTCTCGCCGCGCGCGCTGCCGATGCCCATGAGCGCGCTGCCCGCACCGCTCATCACGCTCTTGACGTCGGCGAAGTCCAGGTTGATCAGACCCGGCGTGGTGATCAGGTCGGTGATGCCCTGGACACCGGAGAGCAGCACCTGGTCGGCGGTGCGGAACGCGTCCATCATGCTGATGTTGCGGTCGCCCAGCGCCAGCAGCCGGTCGTTGGGGATGACGATCAGCGTGTCGCACTGGTTGCGCAGTTCGTCTATTCCGGATTCCGCCTGCACCTGGCGGCGCTTGCCCTCGAACGAGAACGGCCGGGTGACCACGCCGATGGTCAGCGCGCCAAGCTTGCGGGCGATGTTCGCCACCACGGGCGCCCCGCCGGTGCCGGTGCCGCCGCCCTCGCCGCAGGTCACGAAGACCATGTCGGCGCCCTTGAGCACCTCCTCGATCTCGTCGCGGTGGTCCTCGGCGGCGTTCTTGCCGACGTCGGGGTTGGCGCCGGCGCCGAGCCCACGGGTCAGCTCACGGCCGACGTCGAGCTTCACGTCGGCGTCGCTCATGAGCAGCGCCTGCGCGTCGGTGTTGATCGCGATGAACTCGACGCCCTTGAGCCCAACCTCGATCATCCGGTTGACGGCGTTGACGCCGCCGCCACCGATGCCGACGACCTTGATGACCGCCAGGTAGTTGTGCGGAGGTGTCATCTCCGGTCCTTTCCCTTCGAGATTGGCATGGGCCGACCGGGTAAGGCCTGGCCAGACCAGCAGCCGACGAAAGCTGTCACCAGCGAGGATCAGGGTAGAACCCTCACCCTCTACTAGAGGCTTACAGTTATGTCAACCACTGATCCCCTTCGGGGCAACGTAAGCGCCCTCACGCGATGAGCCAAGGACCCGCTCGGCGTGTCGCCGCCGGAGCGGGGCGGGTCACGTCACGGGCCGAGCCCCCGGTCACCGCAGGGTCACCACATCCGGCGCACTGACGTCGATGGTGTCGGCCTTGCGGCCGAGCAGGGCGCTGGCCACCCGGGCCTTGTCCGCGCCCCGGGTCGCGTCCCCCCAGACCACCACCCGGCCGCCGCGCAGCCGCAGCGTGATCCGGGCCAGCCCCTCGACGGTCACGTCCACCAGTTCGGCGCGCAGCGGCGGGGTGAGCGCGCCGAGCACCTCCAGCGCCGCCCGGGTCGACCCGTCGCCCGGTCCCGGCTCGGCGAGACGGACCACCGGCAGGCCGTCGGGGGGCCGTGGCACGGTCCGGAAGACCACGCCCGCGCGGTCGATCACCACGAACTGCTCCCCGCGCGGCACCGCCGCCACGCCGGTGCGCTCGGTCACCCGCACCACCAGCGTGTCCGGCCAGTCCCGGGTCACCACCGCCCGCTGGACCGCCGGCAGCCCGCCGACCCGGCGCGCGGTGGCGGCCAGGTCCACCCGGGCCAGCGGGGCGTCGTCGGGCACCGCAGCCGCGTCGCGGACCTGCACCGCGGTGACCAGTTCGGCGCCCTCGACGCGGACCTCACGCACCCCGAACAGGCCGGTGCCGAGCATGGTCCAGGCGATCAGCCCGGCCACGCCGAGCGCACCCGCCGCGACCGCCCACGGCAGCGCCGCGCGCATCCGACGCTGCCGGGCCCGGGCCATGAACCGGCGGGTCGAAGCCGGAACGGCGTCGCTGCCGGCCCGGACCAGCTGCCACCGGCGCACCGGCCCGCGCCGGCCGCCGCCGTCCGCGCCGGTGGTGCGCCCCCGCGCCGGACCGGGACTCATCCGGCCGCGGGCGCCGCGCCGTCCGGGACCGCGCCGCCCGCACCGCCGACGCCGGGGACGGTGCCGCCGATGGTCGTCGCACCGCCCGCGTCACCGCCGGGCGTCGTGCCCGCCGGCGTCGCCGGATCGGCGGTACGCGTCGACAGCACGTCCAGCAACTGGTCGCCCATCAGCGAGATCGGCGGGGCGCCCATGGTCACCACGACGTCGCCGGGGCGGGCCCGCCGGGCCACCTCCACCGGCGCGGCCTCCCACGAGTCCACGAAGACCTTCCGCTCCGCCGGCAGCGACACCGCCTCGACCAGCGCCGCCGAACCCTCCCCCGGCTCGCGCAGTTCGCCCGGGCCGAAGACCTCCAGCAGCACCAGCTCGTCGGCGATGGCCAGTGCCTCGGCGATCTCCGCCTGAAGGTCGCGGGTGCGGTAGAGCCGGTAGGGCTGGAAGACCACGATCAGTCGGCCGTCCCCGGCCACCTCGCGCAGCGTCTGCAAAGCCAGCGTCATCGAGGTCGGGTGGTAGGCGTACTCGTCGTAGACCAGCACGTCGTCCGCGACGCCCTTGCGCTCGAAGCGCCGCCGCACGCCGGGGAACGCCGCGAGCGCGCCCTCCGCCGCCTCCAGCGGCAGGCCCAGAAGGTACTCGGCCAGCACGGCCGAGGCGCTGTTGAGCCCCATGTGCCGCCCCGGCACCGGCAGCCGGAACTCGCCGAGCGACCGCCCGTCGATGCCCGCCAGGTAACGCACGCCCCGGGCCGACGAGGCGATGTCGGTCAGCCGCAGGTCGGCGTCGGCCGCCTCGCCGTAGGTGTGCACCCGACGCCCCTCCGCGCGCAGCGTCTCGGCCAGCCGTCGCCCGCCCGGGTCGTCGGCACAGGTGATGATGAATCCGTCCGGGTCGGTGAGCCGGGCGAACTCGGCGAAGGCCGCCTCCAGCGTGGCGAGGTCGCCATAGGTGTTCAGGTGGTCGGCCTCGACGTTGGTGATGATCGACACGTACGGACGGTAGATCAGGAAGGAACGGTCGCTCTCGTCCGCCTCGACCACGAAGTACTCGCCGGTGCCGTGGTGGGCGCCCGAGCCCACCTCCGAGATCTCCCCGCCGATCACGAAGGACGGATCCTGCCCGGCCTGCTGGAGCACCATGGTGACCATCGACGTGGTGGTGGTCTTGCCGTGGGTGCCGGCGACCGCCACCGTCCGGCGGCCAGTCATCGCGGCGGCCAGGGCCTCGGAGCGGTGCAGCACGCGCAGGCCCCGCCGGCGCGCCTCCACCATCTCCAGATGGTCCTGCGGGATCGCCGAGGAATAGACGACGGTGTCGACGCCGTCGAGGTTGGACGCCTCGTGGCTCATGTGGATGGTGCCGCCGAGGGCGCGCATTCCGGCCAGGGAGGGCCACTCCCGCAGCTCACTGCCGGAGACCCGGATGCCCCGGGTGAGGAAGAGCCGGGCCAGCCCGCTCATGCCGACCCCGCCGACCCCGATCAGGTGGATCGTGCCGAGGTCCTCGGCGGTGAGCGTGCCGGCCGGGGTGAACTGTGCGGTGTTCATGCCGAGTACCTTCCCGTCGCGGTGCGCCCGGTCACCGGGCCACCGTCGTTCGCGACTGCGGGGCTCGCAAGCTCACTCCTCGCGCTCACCGGGCCACCGCCTCGTAGACGAAGTTGAGCAGCGCCTCGTCGCCGTCGCGGCGCCCGTACCCGGCTGCGGCGGCACCCATCGTGTGCAGCCGGTGCGGGTCGCGGATCAGCGGGATGACGGTCCGCTCGACCCAGTCCGGGGTCAGCTCGGCGTCGTCGACGAGCAGCCCGCCGCCGGCCTCCACCACGGGCAGCGCGTTGCGCTTCTGCTCCTGGTTGCTGTGCGGGTACGGCACGTAGATGGTGGGCAGTCCGATCGCCGCCACCTCCGCGCAGGTCATCGCCCCGCCCCGGCCGAGCATCAGGTCCGCCGCGGCGTAGCCGGCCTCCATCTCGGACAGGTACGGCAGCGTCACGTACGGGACCGGCAGGTCCGTGGGGACCGGCACCGGCTCGTTGCGGGCGCCGATCACGTGCAGCACCTGCACCCCGTTGCGGGCCAGCTCCTTGGCCGCCCCGGCGACGGCGAGGTTGATCGAGCGGGCGCCCTGCGAGCCACCGGCGACGAAGAGCACCGGCAGGTCGGGACGGAGCCCGAAGTGGGCCCGCGCCCGGTTGCGCATGGCGACCCGGTCCAGCCCGGCGATGCCCCGGCGCAGCGGCACGCCGACCACCCGGGCGTCGCGCAGTGCCTCGGCCTGGACGGGCTGGTGCGGGAAGCCGACCGCCACGTGTTTGGTGAACCTCATCCCCAGCCGGTTGGCCACCCCCGGCGGCACGTTCACCTCGTGGATCACGATCGGCAGCTCGCGGCGCCAGGCGGCGAGGTAGGCCGGCACGGAGACGTACCCGCCGAAGCCGACCACCACGTCGGCCCGCACCTCGTCGATGACCTTGCCCGCGGCGCGGGCCGCGGTCCACATCCGGCCGGGCGTCCTGACCAGGTTCATGTTCACCGACCGGGGCAGCTGGTAGGCCGGGATCTGACGCAGGTCGTAGCCCTGCGGCGGGATCAACTCGTTCTCCAGGCCCCTCGGTGTGCCCAGGCAGGTGATCCGGACGCCGGGGTCGTGTCGGCGCAGGCAGTCGGCGAAGGCGAGCAACGGGTAGATGTGTCCCCCGGTGCCACCTCCCGCGAGCACCACCGAACGCAGCGGACCCATCAACGTCTCCTCTCGTCAGCCGACCCGCGGCGAGTCCGGGCCAGCCGGACGCCGCGCGGTGCGGCCTGGTCGTCCGGCCGCCGCTCCCGCGACCGGGGTACGGACCCTCGGGCAGCCGGAGGCGCCGCCGGACGGCGGCGTCGCCCCGGAAGCGGCGGCAACGGGGCCCAGAGTAGTCGGACCCATCGGGCCGGCGGACGGGCATGCAGCGCTCTGGCCGCGTCGGGTTCGGCGCGGGCGAAGGAGGCGAGCATCCCGATCGCGGCGAGGGTGACGACCAGGGCGCTTCCGCCGTCGGAGATGAACGGCAGCGGCACACCGGTCAGCGGCAGCAGGCCGACCACCCCACCGATGTTGATCACCGCCTGGCCGACCAGCCAGGTGGTCGCCGCCGCGGCGGCGAGCCGGCGGAACGGGTCCTCGACCCGGCGGGCGATCCGCAGGCCGGTGTACGCCAGCACGGCGAAGAGCGCCACCACCACCACACACCCGACGACGCCCAGTTCCTCGGCGACCACCGCGAAGATGAAGTCGTTCTCCGCCGCTGGCAGCCACTCCCACTTGGCGATGCTCTTGCCGAGGCCGACGCCGAACCACCCGCCGTTCTCGATCGCGTACCGGGCCTGGGCGATCTGGTAGCAGTCCTCCAGTTTGCACTGGTCCGGCGGCGGTGGGCTGATGAAGGCGGTCAGCCGGGCCAGCCGGTAGTTCTTCGCGCCCGTCTCGCCCGAGCCGGCGCCGAGCGAGGCCACCGCGACCAGCAGGCCGATGCCGAGCAGGCCCACCGCGGAGAGTGCGGCGAAGACCCGCTTGCGCACCCCGGCCGCCCAGAGCAGCCCCACCACCAGGGCCAGCAGGCAGAGCATGGTGCCCAGGTCGTTGTAGCCGACCAGCACGAAGAGCAGGCCGACCACGGGGAAGAGCGGGGTGGCCAGCTCGCGCCACCAGCCCAGCGCCGCGCCCTTGCGGGCGATCACGTGGGCTCCCCAGAGCACCAGGGCGAACTTCGCGAACTCGGAGGGTTGCACCTGGATGCCGCCGACGAAGAGCCAGAGCAGCCGGGCCTCGATCGGGCCGATCTGGGCCGACTCCTGCTTGGTCAGCCGGGCGTACACGAGCAGCAGGTTGAGCACCAGCAGCAGGCCGACGGCGGTGAAGAGCAACGGCCGGCCCAGGGAGCGGTAGGTCGTCGCCGGCAGCCGCTGGCAGACCCAGAACACGACGATGCCGATCACGGCGAACATCGCCTGCTTCACCACGGAGGTCGAGGCGTTGCCGTTGGCCGCGTAGTCCCGGACGCTGGTTGCCGAGAAGACCATGGTGAGGCCGATCAGCAGCAGCAGGCCGGCGCTCGACAGCAGCAGGTAGTAGGAGGCCAGCGGCCGGTCCAGCAGCCCGCGCAACGCGGCCAGCCCGCCTGCGGCGTCCACCCCGCGAGACGCCCGGGGACCGGGGTCGTCTGGCCCCCGCGTCGCCGCCGGCGCGTCGCGGGTACGCCTGCCCCCCGGTGACCGCCCGGGCGTCCCCTCTGTCGTGACCTCCATGCCTCGTCCCTCCCCCACCCCGACATCATGGCGGTTTCCCGGTGCCGCCACCGGCGCAACCGGCCGGTCGGCGTGTCGGGCCTGCGGCGGAACGCGTGGGCCGTACCGCCTCCGGACGCGCCGCGGGGCCCGGGCGACGCGCGCCCGGGCCCCGCGGCAGGGCCTGCCGGCCGGCTCAGGTCATGTTGGCCAGGAACTCGCTGTAGAACAGGCCGAGCGCGATGGCCACGCCGATGCCGGCGATGATCCAGAAGCGGACCACGATGTTGACCTCGCTCCAGCCGGCGAGCTCGAAGTGGTGATGCAGCGGCGACATCCGGAACACCCGCTTGCCGGTGGTACGGAACGAGATGACCTGGATCACCAGGGACATCGTGATGATCACGAAGAGGCCGCCGATGATGGGCAGCAGCAGGATCGTCCGGGTGGACATCGCCATGCCGGCGATCAGGCCGCCGAGGCCCAGCGCGCCGGTGTCGCCCATGAAGATCCGTGCCGGCGAGGTGTTCCACCACAGGAAGCCGACGCAGGCCCCGGCCGCCGCACCGGCGATCAGCGCGATCTCCAGCGGGTCCCGGACGGCGTAGCAGTAGTCCTGGGTGTAGTTCGGGTCGGCGCACCAGTGCCGGTACTGCCAGAACGCGATCAGCGCGTACGCCGCCAGGACCATCACCGAGGCGCCGGTGGCCAGGCCGTCGAGGCCGTCGGTGAGGTTGACGCCGTTGGTCGCGGCCATCACCACGAAGATGAAGAGGACCACCGCGCCGATCTTGGTGATGTCGAGCGCCGGGATGTCCCGGATGAAGCTGAGCGTGGTGCTGCCCACCGTCTCGGTGTTGGTCGCCGCCCCCGAGGCGTCGGTCATGGTGCTCGGGAAATAGAGCGCCACCACGCCGAAGACCGCGCCGACCAGGATCTGGCCGAACAGCTTGCCGCGCTTGTTGAGCCCCCCGCTGTGCCGCTTGCGCACCTTGAGGAAGTCGTCGATGAAACCGACGGCGCCGGAGAAGACCATCAGCCCCAGCAGCACCAGCGCGGTGATCGTCGGCTCGACCTGGGCGATCTGCGCGTCCGGCAGGGTGGTCAGGGCCAGGTGACCGGCCACGTACGCGATGACCGTGGCGAGGATGAACACCACGCCGCCCATCGTCGGCGTGCCCTTCTTGCCCTGGTTGCTGGCGAGCCCGAGGGATCGGATCGGCTGCCCGGCCTTGAGACTGGTGAAGACCTTGATCGCGATCGGGGTGCCGAGCAGCGACACCAGGAAGGCCACCCCGATGGCGACGATGACCGCCCTCATGCGGCGCCGCCCTCCGTCGCCGTCCCGTTGGCACCCTTGCCGGCGGCGTCCGCGCGCAGCGCGTCGGCCACCTCCCAGGTGCGGTACCGGGAGCCCTTCACCAGGACGACGTCTCCCGGCCGTAACTCGCTCCGCAGCACCTCGACGGCCGCCGCCTGATCGGTGAGCAGCACCGACTCTCCTCCCCAGTCACCTACCGATGTCGCGCCTTCGTGGATCGGCGCGGCCGGCTCGCCCACCACGAGCAGCCGGTCGACGCCCAGTTCGGCCGTTAGCCGGCCGACCTCGGCGTGCCCGTCGCGTTCGAACGGGCCCAGCTCAGCCATGTAGCCGAGCACCGCGACGGTGCGCCGCTCCCGCCCGATGCCGGCCAGCGCGCGCAGCGCGACGGCCATCGAGGCGGGGTTGGCGTTGTACGAGTCGTCGATCACGGTGATCCCGTCGGCGCGCTCGAAGACGTCCATCCGGCGGGTGGAGACCAGGCCCAGCGCACCCAGCGCGGTGGCCGTCTCGGCCAGCGGCATGCCCAGCTCGCGGGCCACCGCGGCGGCGGCGAGCGAGTTGGACACCTGGTGCCGGCCGGTCAACCCGAGCCGCACCGGCGCGGTCCCCTCCGGGGTGACCAGGGTGTACGCGGGCCGCCCCCGGTCGTCCAGCGTCACGTCCTCGGCCCGCACGTCGGCGTGCGCCGCCTCGCCGTAGCGGATCACCCGGGCGACCGTACGGGCGGCCATCGCGTCGACCAGCGGGTCGTCGGCGTTCAGCACGGCCAGGCCGTCGGCGGGCAGCGCCTCGACCAACTCGCCCTTGGCCAGCGCGATGGTCTCCACCGAGCCGAACTCGCCGATGTGCGCCACCCCGACGTTGAGCACCACGGAGATCCGGGGCGGCACCACGTCGCAGAGGTAGCGCACGTGTCCCACCCCGCGGGCGCCCTTCTCCATCACCAGGTAGCGGGTCTCCGGCCCGGCCTGCAACGCCGTGTACGGGTGCCCCAGCTCGTTGTTGAACGACCCGGGCGGGGCGACGGTCGGGCCGAGCCGCGCGGTGAGCTGGGCGATCAGGTCCTTGGTGGTGGTCTTGCCCGACGAGCCGGTCAACCCGATGACGGTGAGCCCGGGCAGCCGGTCGACCACCGCGCGGGCCAGCCGGCCCAGCGCGGCCAGCGCGTCGTCGACCAGCACCATCGGCACGCCGGGCACCTCCCGGGTGCCGAGCACCGCCACGGCGCCGGCCCGCACCGCCCCGGCGGCGTAGTCGTGCCCGTCCACCTTCTCGCCCGGGAAGGCGACGAAGAGCGCGCCCGGACCCACCTTGCGCGAGTCGAACTCGACCGGCCCGGTGACCCGGACCTGCGGGTCCGCGCCGGCCAGCCGACCGTCGACCGCCGAGGCGACCTCGGCCAGGCTGAGCGCGATCACCGCTGACCCGCCGGGTCGGCGAAGCGCGCGCGCAGCGCGTCGGCCAGCTCGGTGCGGTCGTCGAACGGGAGCACCTCGCCACCGATCTCCTGCCCGCGCTCATGGCCCTTGCCGAGCACCGCGACCACGTCGCCCGGCCCGGCCAGCCGGACCGCCGCGTCGATCGCCGTCCGCCGGTCGGCCACCTCCTCGATCCGGGCCGTCGTGCCGGCGCGCCGGGCACCGGTGAGCACCTCGGCGCGGATCGCCGCCGGGTCCTCGGTGCGCGGGTTGTCGTCGGTCACCAGCACCACGTCGGCTCCCTCCGCCGCGGCGGCGCCCATCACCGGCCGCTTGCCCCGGTCCCGGTCGCCTCCGGCACCGATCACGCAGATCAACCGGCCGGCGCCGAACTCGCGCAGCGCGGCCAGCGCGGCGACGATCGCGTCCGCCTTGTGTGCGTAGTCGACCACGCCCCGGACCGGGCCGGGGGCGCTCACCAGCTCCAGCCGGCCGGGAACCCCGCCGCAGGCGGCCACCCCGGCGGCGGCGGTCTCCGGGTCCACCCCGGCGGCAACCAGCGTGGCGATTGCCAGCAGGGCGTTGGCCACGTTGTGCCGGCCCGGCAGCGCCACGCCGGCCGGCAGCACCAGCCCGCCCGGGCCGTGCGCGGTGAACCGCTGCGCGTACCCCTCGCCGCCGACCCCGCCGGCCCACCAGGTGGCGGTCGGGTCGCCGGCCGCCGAGTAGGTGACCGTGGCCGGGCCGTACAGCGGCTTCAGCGCCGGGTCGTCGTGGTTGAGCACCTCCACCGCGCAGCGCCCGTCGAACAGCTGCGCCTTCGCGGCGAAGTAGTCCGCCGAGTCGGCGTGGAAGTCCAGGTGGTCGGAGCCGAAGTTGGTGTAGCCGCCGACGGTGAACCGGACACCGCCGACCCGGCCCATCGCCAGGGCGTGGCTGGAGACCTCCATGACCAAAGCGGTGACGCCGCGTTCCCGGGCGGCGGCCAGCATGGCGTGCAGGTCGGTGGCCTCGGGCGTGGTGCGCACGCTGTCGATCACCAGGTCGCCGAGGCGGGTCTCCACGGTGCCGATCAGGCCGGTGGTGTGGCCGGCGGCGCGCAGGCCGGACTCGACCAGGTAGGCCGTCGAGGTCTTGCCGGCCGTGCCGGTCACCCCGATCACCGTCAGGCCCTCGGTCGGGTCGCCGTAGACGGCCGCGGCGAGGGTGCCCAGCACCGCGCGCGGGTCGGACACCACCAACGCCGGCAGGCCCGCCTCGGCCACCGCCGGGGCACCCGCCGGGTCGGTCAAGACGGCCACCGCGCCGGCCGCCGCCGCGCTGGCGGCGAACTCCGCCCCGTGCCGGCGGGCGCCCGGCAGGGCCGCGTACAGGTCGCCGGGGCGGACCTCCTGGCTGGCGTGGGTCACCCCGGTCACCACCAGCTCGGCGGCGCCCTCCGGGGGCTCGACGGCGAGCCGGGCGGCGAGGTCGCCGAGCCGGACACCGATCACGGTACGGGGACGAGGATTGCCGGGCACGGCGTCAGACCCTACCCGGTCGTCCGGTTCCGACCGCACAGCCGCCCCGGTGGTTCGTCCGCACTCAACGATGATGTCGCGGCGTGGCCGGTCAGCGCGGATAGACCGTGAACTTCGGGGCTTTCTCCCCACTCGGCGGCACCCCGTAGTGACGCAGCGTGAACTGCATCATGTCCCGGAACGCGGGGGCCGCGATGTCCCCGCCCCCGCCGGAGGGGGTGTGCGCGAAGACCGCGATCACGTAGCGGGGCTTCTCGGCCGGGGCCATCCCGATGAACGAGGCCACCTCGCCGGGCTGCTTGCGCCCGTCGACCAGCCGCCAGCCGGTGCCGGTCTTGCCGGCGACCCGCCACTCCGGGATCGCCGCGGCCTTTCCGGTGCCGTCCTCGACCGTGGTGACCGCCTCCAGGATGTGCCGCAGCGCGGCGGCGTTCTCCGGGCTGAGCACCGACCGGGTCACCGGTGCTTCGGTCGGCGTACGCTTCCCGTCCGGCCCGATCACCTCCTTGACCAGGCGCGGCTGCACGTACGTGCCGTTGTTGGCGATCGTCGCGTAGGCGGCGGCCATCTGCAGCGGTGTGGCGTCGACGCTGTGCCCGATCGGCACCGACCCGTGCGACGACTCGCTCCACTTGTCGGCCGGCAGCAGTCGTCCGCTGGCCTCGCCCGGCATGCCGACCCGCGTCGGCTCCCCGAGGCCGAACCGCTTCTGGTAGTCGATCAGGCGTTCCGGGCCGAGCTTGTCGGCGATCTGGATGGTGCCGACGTTGGACGAGTACGCCATCATGCCGGGCAGGCTCATCCGCTTTCCGCCGGCCCGGTGGGTGTCGGAGAACCAGGTGTCGCCCTTCTTGATGCTGTTGGCGATCGGCAGCGTGGTGTCCGGGGTGATCACCCGCTCCTGGAGCGCGGCGCCGAAGGTGATCGCCTTGTGCACCGAGCCGGGGTCGACCACGAAGCTGGTGGCCGCGTCCTCCCGGTCGGTCGGCTCGCTCGGCACCGGCTTCGCCGCGTTGTAGGTGGGGTGGCTGGCCTGGGCCAGCACCTCGCCGGAGGGAATCTCGATCACCACCGCCGCGCCGGTGCTGCCCTTGCTCTGGGCCATGTGCTTGCTGAGCATCCGCTGCGTCATGAACTGCAAATCGCGGTCGGTGGTGAGCTGGAGGGAACTGCCCGGCTTGGCCCTGGTCGTCTCGCTGTAGCCGCCGGGGATCGGGGCGGTCAGGTCGCCGAGCCCGACCTCGTACACCCGCTTGCCGTCCTTGCCGCGCAGCAGGTCGTCGTAGCGGGCCTCCAGCCCTTCCAGCCCGACCATGTCCTGGCTGGTGAAGCCGAGCAGATTGGCCGCGAGGTCGCCGCCGGGCACCTCGCGCCGCTCGTCGCGGTGGGTGTAGATGCCGGGCAGCCCCAGCGCGATGATCCGCCGGGCCTGGGCGATGTCCACCCCCCGGGCGAGGTACTCGAACTGCGAGTCCTTGCCGTTGTCCCGCTTGCGCGGCTTCATCTTCTCGGCCAGTTCGGAGGCCCGGATGCCGAGCAGCGGGGACAGCGCCCTGGCGGTGGCCTGCTGGTCCTCGATCTGGGTCGGGTCGGCGTAGACGTAGCGGGCCTCGACGCTGTGCGCCAGCGGGGCGCCGGACCGGTCGTAGATGGCGCCGCGCGCCGCCGGCAGGGTGACGGTGCGCAACCGGTCGGCGACGCCGCGGTCGGCGTACGCCGGGGTCTCCACGGTCTGGAGGACGACCAGCCGGATGCCGATGACGGCGAACAGCGTCAGGGTGAGCACGGTGCCCAGCCGCAGCCGGCGCCGGGGATCGGCCAGCCGGGGCGGCTTCGGCGGCTTGCGCGACGGCCGCCGGGCGGCCGGGCGGTCCGGCCGGCGCGCGGGGCGCGGGGTCGTGCGGCGGCGCGGCGCCGGCGGGTCGTCGTCGTGGCGTGGGGTGCGCGGCGTGACGGTGCGGACGACGCCGGGGCGGCCCGCCGCCTCCCGCCGGCCGGCCCGGCCGGCGCCCCCGCGCCCGCCGTCGAGCACCTGCAGGGCGGGGCGGAACGGGTCGCCGGAGCGGGTGCTGCGCGGGGTCCGGCGCTGCTCGGTGGGGCCGGCGTCGGGGGTCCGCTCGGCGCGTCCGCCGGCGCGCTGCTCGCGCACGGTGCGCCCGCGCGGGGTGTACGCCCGGGCGTCGGAGATGCCACCGACCCCCGGCTCGCCGGAGCGCGGTTCGGCGCCCCGGCCACCGGTGTTACGGGACGAACCGCGCCGGGAGCCTGTGGCGTCCCGGCGCGGTTCATCCGATCTCGGCGGCACTGTCGTCAGCCTCCCGCGCCCTGCTGGCTGGTGATCGAGGGCTGGCCCTCGGCCGGCTGCGGCACGCCGATCACCTTGCCGTCGGGCAGCCGGATGTAGGCCGGCTCGCCCGCCTCCACCAGACCGAGCCTGCGGGCCTGGGCCTCCAGGTTGCCCGGGGCCTCCGCGTCGGCGATCTGCTTGTTCAGCTGCTGCTGCTCCACGTCGAGCCTGGCCTGCTGCTCCTGGAGCTTCTCCAGCCGGAAGGCGTTCTCGTTGATCTTCGTGTTGACCAGCAGGATGCCGAGCACCCCGCCGACCACCAGCACCAGCACCAGCGCGGCGAACGGTGCCCGCGGCACCTTCACCGGCGGCGGCGGCGCCACCCGCAGCCGGGGCGCACGCGCCGTACCGGCGTCGTCCCGCTCCGCCGGACGCAGCGCGGCGCTGCCCTGGGTCGGGAACTCGCGCGCCCCCCGGGCGCGAGTCTCCCCCTGCCGGTTCACCCGGTCCGCCGGCGGCATGCCGGTCCCGATGCGCGTGGTCCGCTCCGCCGCGGTCCGGCCCCCCGACCGCGGTGTGCGCTGCCCGCCGCCGGTGACGTCCCGGCGGTCGCGCTTGTCAATAGTCATGTCCCTCCCCCTCTTCGTCCGTCCCTGTCCCGTCCCCCGGGGTCTGTCGGATCCGGGTCGGATCCGGGAGTCCCCGTCCCTGGCTGGTGCATCGCCTTGACCCGCCGGCGGTACCGTTCGCGGTCGGTACGCCCCTGCTGTGCCGCGTCCGGGTCGAGCCGTTCCGCGGCCCGCAGCCGCACCGAGGCGGCCCGCGGGTTCGCGGCGACCTCCGCCTCCCCGGGCAGTTCGGCGCCCCGGCTGAGCAGCCGGAACGTCGGACCGGACCCGGGCAGTTCGACCGGGAGGTCGATCGGGCCCTTGCTGCGGACCCGGTCACTGAGCGCCGCCTTGGTGAGCCGGTCCTCCAGCGAGTGGTAGGACAGGACCACCATGCGGCCGCCCACGTTGAGCTTGTCGAGCGCGGCTGGCAGCGCCGTCTCCAGCGCTGCCAACTCCTTGTTTACCTCGATCCGTAAAGCCTGAAACGTTCTCTTGGCCGGGTGTCCGCCGGTTCGTCGGGCGGGTGCCGGGATGGACTCCCTGACCAGTTCGGCCAGCCGCGCCGACGAGGTGATCCGGGCCCGCTCGCGCTCGCGGATGATCGCCGAGGCGATCCGGCCCGCGAACTTCTCCTCGCCGTAGACCCGCAGCACCCGAGCCAGGTCCGGATGGGTGTAGGTGTTGACCACCTCCTCGGCGGTCACCCCACGGGTCTGGTCCATCCGCATGTCCAGCGGGGCGTCCTGCGCGTAGGCGAACCCGCGGTCGGGCGCGTCGAGTTGCAGTGAGGAAACCCCCAGGTCGAACAGGATCCCGTCGATCGCCGGGTAGCCCAGCCGGTCGAGCACCTCCGGCAGCTCGTCGTAGACCGCATGCTCCAGGTGGACGCGGTCGGCGAAACGGGCCAGCCGGACGCGTGCGTGGGCAAGCGCCTCGGTGTCCCGGTCCAGCCCGATCAGCACCGTCTCCGGATGCGCCTCAAGCACCGCCTCGGCGTGCCCGGCCAGGCCCAGCGTCGCGTCGACGTGGACCGTCCGCCCGCTCCGGCCCAGCGCGGGGGCCAGCAACTCGAGACACCGCTCGAGCAGCACCGGCACGTGCGTGCCGCGTAGCTCCCCATGTCGACCCCCACTGGTGTTGAACCTTCGTCCTTCATGCGTCCGTCGTCGGACGACGCCGTGCCGTCGTACCGCCAGATCCCCATCCGCTCCCGCCCGCCGGAGGCCGCGGCCCTACCGATCGGGTCGTGCGCCTGGCACCGGGGAAGGGGCGCCAGGAACTCGAAAGCGGGTGGAGATCTCGCAGTACGTCGGGCGCCGTCACGCCCTACAGACCGCCGGGCAGCACCCCCTCCTCGATGTCGGCGAAGTCGTCTTCGCTCTCCGCGAGGTAGGTCTCCCAGGCTGTCTTGTCCCAGATCTCCACCCGGGTGCTCGCGCCGATCACGACCAGATCCCGATCGAGGGCGGCATAGTTCCGCAGGTGGGCCGGGATCGTCACCCGGCCCTGCTTGTCAGGCACCTCGTCGTGGGCGCTGGCGAAGAAGACCCGGCTGTAGGCCCGGGCCGCCTTGTTCGTCATCGGCTGCGCGCGCAACTGCTCCGCGATCCGTTGGAACTCGGGCATCGGAAAGGCGTAGAGGCAGCGATCCTGCCCTTTCGTGATCACGACACCCCCCGCCAGCTCGTCCCGGAACTTCGCCGGGAGGATCAACCGGCCTTTGTCGTCCAGGCGCGGGGTGTGGGTGCCGAGGAACATCGGCCCAACCCCCTCGCCCTTTAGCGGCGTTCGCGGCGCCGCTGACCCCCCGGGCCGGTGGGCCCTCCCGGCCTCACCATTGCGCCCCACTCTACTCCACTTCCCTCCACCCGCAACCAGATTCGCCCGCGCGGCGCGGCCTTTCGGCGCGCAAAACCGCACGTCAATCGGGGTGGAGCGGAGTGGAGGGCCGCGCGGCCCGCCGGGCCCGTCCGCTTTCCGACATAGATCGACTCCATCCGGCTGAGCGTGGTTCGACCGCCCCGCCGGACCACCCCGGCCGAACGGTTCGCCGTCGGCGGCGATCTGGCGGGGTCGCCGGTCCGGTAACCTCGCTCGGGTGACGGACGCGAAGATGCCCCTGCGGGCAAAGGTGGCCAGCTCGGTGTCGCGGACCGCCGCGGCACTGTCGCGGGCCGCGGGGCGCGGTGACGGCTCCGTGATCGGCGGCTGGATCGGCCTGAAGATCGACCCCGACCTGCTGGCCCACCTGTCGGCGGGGCGCGCCATCGCCCTGATCTCCGGCACCAACGGCAAGACCACCACCACCCGGCTCACCGCCGCGGCCGTCGGGGTGCTCGGCCGGGTCGCCACCAACTCGTTCGGCGCCAACATGCCGACCGGGCACACCTCGGCGCTCGCCAAGGCCGGCAGCACGCCCTATGCGGTGCTGGAGGTCGACGAGCACTACCTCGCCCAGGTGCTCGACGCCACCGAGCCGCACGTGGTGGCGCTGCTCAACCTCTCCCGCGACCAGCTCGACCGGGCCAAGGAGGTCGCCATGATGGCGCAGCTCTGGCGTGCCGCGCTGGTCCGGCACACCGACGTCCGCATCGTCGCCAACGCCGACGACCCGATGGTGGTGTGGGCCGCGACCCCGCCGCCCAACCACGACCACCGCATCGCCCCGCCGCACGTCACCTGGTTCAGCGCCGGGCAGCGCTGGCACGACGACTCCTGGGTCTGCCCCGAGTGCGGCTCCACCATCCAGCGCTCCGGCGACCAGTGGTGGTGCAGCGGCTGCCCGCTGCGCCGGCCCGAGCCGCAGTGGACGGTGGAGGACGACGGCGTGGTCGACCCGACCGGGGCCTGGCACAAGGTCAAGCTCCAGCTTCCCGGCAAGGTCAACGTCGGCAACGCCGCGACCGCGTTGGCCGTCGCCGCCGAGTTCGGCGTCCGGCCCGTCGACGCGGTGCTCCAGCTCGGCACCGTCTCCTCCGTCGCGGGCCGCTACGCGCAGGTCGACCGGGACGGGCGCAACATCCGGCTGCTGCTGGCGAAGAACCCGGCCAGCTGGCTGGAGGCGTTCGACATGGCCGACCTCGCCCCGACACTGCTCTCCATCAACGCCCGGGACCCCGACGGGCTGGACACCTCCTGGCTCTTCGACGTCGACTTCGCCCCGCTACGGGGCCGGCAGGTGTTGATCACAGGCGACCGCGCGTACGACCTCGCGGTCCGGCTGGAGGTCAACGACGTGCCCTTCCAGCATGTGCGGACGTTCGACGACGCCATCCGGTCGGTGCCCCCGGGGCGCCTGGAGGTCATCGCGAACTACACCGCGTTCCAGGACATCCGAGCGGAGTTGGACCGTGTCAACTGAGAGCCTGCGCATCGTCTGGATCTACCCCGACCTGCTCTCCACCTACGGCGACCGCGGCAACGCGCTGATCCTCGCCCGCCGGGCACGGCAGCGCGGCTTCCCGGTGGAGGTGCTGGAGGTGCGCTCCGACCAGCGCCTCCCCTCCACCGCCGACATCTACCTCATCGGCGGCGGCGAGGACGGCCCGCAGGCGCTGGGCGCGCAGCGGCTGCTCGCCGACGGCGGCCTGCACCGGGCTGCCGCCCAGGGCTCGGTCGTGTTCGGTGTCTGCGCCGGCTACCAGCTCCTCGGCACCTCCTTCTTCGCCAAGGGCACCCTCTGCGCCGGGCTGGAACTGCTCGACTTCTCCTCCGACCGGGGGCCGACCCGCGCCGTCGGCGAGCTGGCCGGCGACATCGACCCGCGGCTGGGCGTACCGGCGCTGACCGGGTTCGAGAACCACGGCGGGCGCACCCACCTCGGCCCCGGGGTCTCCCCGCTGGCCCGGGTCACCGCCGGGGTCGGCAACGACGGCGCCACCGAGGGGGCGTGGCGGGGCAAGCTGCTCGGCACGTATTCGCACGGCCCGGCCCTGGCCCGCAACCCCGCCCTGGCGGACCTGCTGCTGCGCTGGGCCACCGGCGTGCACCAGCTCCCGCCGCTGGACGACACCTGGTCGGACCGGCTCCGCGCCGAGCGCCGCACCGCGGTGGCCGCAGCCCGGGCATGATCCAGTCCGTCCGGCGGCTGTCACGGCAGCCGTCGGTCGTCCGGTTCGCGCTGCTGCTGCTCCTGCTCGCCACCTTCGGGGCGGCACTGCTCGTCGTTCCCCTGCCCGAGACGGAGGAGCTGCCCGGCCTGGCCGACCGGCTGGGCGGGTTCGCCCCCGTGGCAGCGGTCGGCGGCGGGGCGCTGCTGCTGGTCGCACTGGTCCCCCGGACCTTCATCACGCTCGCCTCGGGGGCGATCTTCGGCGCGCTGGAGGGCGCCGCGTACGCGCTGGCTGCCGCACTGCTCGCGGCGGTACTGGGCTTCGCGGTCGGCCGCCTGCTCGGGCGGGAGTTCGTCGCCGACCGGGTACGCGGACGGCTGGCCCGGCTGGACGGCTGGTTCGCCCGGCAGAGCGTCCTCGGTGTGATCACCGTACGGCTGCTGCCGATCGCCGGCTTCGGGCTGGTCAGCTACGGCTACGGCACCACCGGCGCCCGGGTGCTGCCGTTCCTCACCGGCAGCGTGCTCGCTTCCGCGCCGACCGCCTTCGGCTACGCGGCGGTGGGCGCGGCGGTCACCTCCCCGGGCGACGTCAACTGGTTCGGGGCGGCCCCGGCCGCGCTCGGCCTGGTCGCCAGCATCGTGCTGATCCGCCGCTGGTGGCGTGCCGAACGGCAACGCCGCCCCGGCCCGAGCTGAGGCCGGTGGTGTCCGCGCCTCACCCCGCCGCGGACACCAGCCCCGCATCGTAGGCGGCGATGACGAGGTGCACCCGGTCGCGGGCGCCGAGCTTGGTGAACAGCCGGGCCACGTGCGCCTTGGCGGTGGCAACGCTGATCACCAGCTCGGCGGCGATCTCGCCGTTGGACAGGCCCCGGCCGACCAGGGTGAGCACCTCGCGTTCCCGCTCGGTGACGCCGTCGAGGGTCCGGCTCGGGGCGGCCGGGGTGGGCCGGCGGGCGAACTCGGCGATGAGCCGGCGGGTGACCCCGGGGGCGATCAGCGCGTCCCCGGCGGCGACCACCCGGACCGCGCCGAGGATGTCGTCCAGCGCCATGTCCTTGACCAGGAAACCGCTCGCGCCGGCGCGCAACGCGGCGTGCACGTGCTCGTCGTCGTCGAAGGTGGTGAGCACGAGGACCCGGGCGGATCCGCCGTGCGCGGTGATCGCCCGGGTGGCCTGGATGCCGTCCATGCCGGGCATCCGCAGGTCCATCAGCACCACGTCCGGCACGACCTCGCGGGCCAGCCGCACCGCCTCGGTCCCGGTCCCCGCCTCACCGACGACGTCCAGGTCGGGGGCGTCGGCGATGAGCACCCGCAGGCCGGCGCGGATCAGTGGCTGGTCGTCGACGAGCAGCACCCGGACGGTCATCGGTCCCCCGTCCCGGCCCGCGATCCGACCGGCTCCGTCGCCGTCGGCGATGCCGGTGGCACCGGCAGCCACGCCGCCACCCGGAAGCCGCCCTCCGGGCGCGGCCCGGCGTGGAACCGGCCACCGGCCAGGTCGACCCGTTCACGCATGCCGACCAGCCCGTGCCCCTCGCCGCCGACCGTGCCACCCCGGCCGTCGTCGACGACCTCCACGGCGATCTCGTCGGGGCCGTGCGTGACGGTGACCAGGCACCGGTCGGTGCCGGCGTGTCGTACCACGTTGGTGAGCCCCTCCTGGACGATCCGGAACGCGGCGAGGTCGAGGTCGGCCGGGAGGGGCCGCCGCTCGCCGTCGCGCCGCAGGTCCACCCGTACCCCGGCGTCGGCGGCGGCCACGACCAGCCGGTCGAGGTCGTCGAGCCCCGGCGTCGGATCCAGCGACGCCGACTCCGACTGCGGGCGGCGCAACGCGCCGAGCGTACGCCGCAGGCCGGCCAGCGTCTCGCGGCTGGTCGCCTCGATGGTGGCGAGCGCGGCGCGGGCCTGGGCCGGTTGGGTGTCGATGACCCGGGCGCCCACGCCGGCCTGGATGGCGATCACCCCGATGCTGTGCGCGACCATGTCGTGCAGTTCGCGGGCGATGCGCAGCCGCTCCGCGGTGACCGCCTCGGCAGCGGTGTGCGCCCGGACGGCCTCCGCGTAACCGCGCCGGGCCCGCACGGAGTTGCCGACCGTCCACGCGGTGACGACCGCCAGCATGGAGAACGTGGCCCGGTTCACCGGGTCGCTGGAGGGGTTCACGAAGCCCGCGGCGATCTGCACGACGAGCGCCACGACGGCCACCGGCACCGAGACACGGCGGGACCTTCTCGCCGCGACCAGCCCCACCACCAGGTCGATCGCCAGGAACTGCGCGTACCAGATGTCGGTCAGGTAGCCGGGCTCCGGGACGCCGACGGCCGCGGTGACAACGCACGCCGCGCCGAGCATCAACGTCAGGGCCAGCACCGGACGGCGCCGCAGCAGGCCGGCGGGCGGGACCACGGCCAGCAGCGGCACCAGGTAGCGCTCGGGAAACCACCAGTCGCCGAACCCCACGCCGCTCCGGCTCGACGCCATCGTCGGGGCGAGGAGCACGGCGACCGGCAGCAGCGCGACGCCGACCCAGGGCAGGGCCGCCCGCACCCTCGACGGGGCGCGGCGCGGCGGCGGCGCGGTCGCATCCATGCCGTCCACGGTAGCCAGCGCGCCGCCGCCGGGGCATCGGCCCGTGGGCGTACGCCCCGGGGCGGGGGTCCGACCGTCGGTTGTGGCCGCCGGGGCGACGCCGCGCCGGCCGCCGCCCGGCAGCGTGGGGCAGGTGATCGAACTTCAGTCCCTGACGAGACGGTACGGCCGCACGACGGCCGTCGACGACCTCACCCTGACCGTGCGCCCCGGCCACGTGACCGGGTTCCTCGGCCCCAACGGGGCCGGCAAGTCCACCACGCTGCGGATGATCCTCGGGCTCACCGCGCCGACCAGCGGCACCGTCACGGTGGACGGGGTCCGGTTCGCCGACCGGCCGCGCGGGCTTCGTCACGCCGGCGCACTGCTCGACGCCGGTGACGTGCACGGTGGACGAAGTGCCGCGGCCCACCTGTCGGCCCTGGCCCGCAGCAACGGCATCACGCGCACCCGGGTCGACGAGGTGCTGCGGGAGGTGGGGCTGGCCGCCGCCGCAAAGCGGCGGATCGGCGGCTTCTCGCTCGGCATGCGGCAGCGGCTCGGCATCGCTGCCGCGCTGCTCGGCGACCCGCCCGTGCTGCTCTTCGACGAGCCGTTCAACGGCCTCGACCCCGAAGGGGTGCGGTGGGTACGGGACCTGTTCCGGCGGCTGGCGGCCGAGGGACGTACGGTCTTCGTCTCCAGCCACCTGATGAGCGAGATGGAGCACTGCGCCGACCGCCTCGTGGTGATCGGCCGGGGTCGACTCATCGCCGAACAGAGCCTCGCCGAGTTCGCCGCCCGCGGCACCCGGGCCAGCGTGGCCGTCCGTACGCCCGACCCGGCGACGCTGGCCGCCGTTCTGGAAGCCGAGGGTGCGGACGTCCGGCCGGCCGACGCCGGAGCGCTCGTCGTGACGGGCCTGACGGCCGCCCGGATCGGCGACCTCGCCCTCGCCCACGGCATCGGGCTGCACGAGCTGACCACCCACACCGCCTCGCTGGAGGAAGCCTTCATGGAGCTCACCGCCGACAGCGTCGAGTACCTCGCCGGGGAGGAGACCCGATGACCGCCGTGACCGAACTGACCCGCCGACCGACCGTGACCGCCGACCCGGCCCGGTTCCGCGACCTGCTGGCCGCCGAGTGGATCAAACTGTGGTCGCTGCGCTCGACCCGCTGGACGCTGCCGCTGGTCTTCCTGTTCGTGATCGGGGTCAGCGTCAACTCCAGCCTCGCCGACCACCGGAACTGGCCGACGTACCCCGAGGAGCGGCGGGAGATGTTCCGCCTCTACGGGCCGGTGCGCGACGCCTTCCCCGAGGCCGGCTACCTGTTGCTGATCCTCGCCTCGGCCACCCTCGGCGCCCTGACGATCGTCGGCGAGTACCAGAGCGGGCTGATCCGGGCCACGTTCGCCGCGGTGCCCGCCCGCCGGGCGATGGTCGCGGCGAAGGCCGTCGTGCTGGCCGGGGTCATGCTCGTTTTCGGCACGCTCACCGCGGCGACCGCGTTCTGGGTGTCCCAGGCGATCCTCGCCGACCGGGGCGCCGGCTGGTCGATCGGCGAGCCGGGGGTGTTGCGCGCCGTCGTGGCGAGCGCCGTGCTGGTGCCCGTGTGCGCGTTGGTCGGGATGGGTCTGGGCGCGCTCACCCGGCACGCCGCCGCAGCCGTGTTCGCGGCCACCACGGTGCTCCTGCTCCTACCGATGGTGGTCGACCGCGACGAGCACCGGTGGATCGCCGAGTTGTACGACACCCTGCCCCTCGCCGCCTGGCTGCGACTGATCGAGGTGCATCCCGACATCATCAACCCCGTCCCGTACCCGGCCACCGTCACCGGCTCCTGGCTGACCCTCGCCGCCTGGTCCCTGGCCGCAACCCTGACCGCCATCACCGCCATCCACCGCCGCGACCCGTAACCACCCCACCCCGCCCCGCCCACCCCACCCCACCCCGCCCGCCCCACCTCGACGCGTCGATCTTGCACTTTCCGCCCCGACAAAAGCCGCTCATCGCCTATTTCAGGGGCGGAAAGTGCAAGATCGCGGGCACGGGTGGGGTTGGGCGGGGGTAGGGGTGGGCGGGCGGGGTGTAAGGAAGGGCCTTCTCCTATCCAAGAACGACAGGAGAAGGCCCTTCCTTACGCCGGGGTCAGGCTACGACGGAGACCATGCGGCCCTTGATCACGATGACCTTGCGTGGGGTCTTGCCGGCCAGCGACGACGCGACCGCCTCCAGGGCCGCCGCGCGGACGGTCTCCTCGGACGCGTCGGCGGGGACCTCGACCCGGCCCCGCACCTTGCCGTTGATCTGCACCGGGTACGTCACCGTCTCCGCCACCAGCAGCGCCGGGTCGGCGGTCGGGAAGTCGACGTACGTCAGGGAGGTGTCGTGCCCCAGCCGCCGCCACAGTTCCTCGGCCACGTGCGGGGCGAACGGCGCCACCATCAGCACCAGCGGCTCGGCCACCTCGCGTGGGGTCTCCGGCAGCCGGGTCAGCCCGTTGGTCAGTTCGATCAGCTTGGCGATGGCGGTGTTGAACCGGATCGCCTCCATGTCGCCCCGGACCCCGTCGATCACCTTGTGCAGCAGCCGCCGGGTCGCCTCGTCGGCGGGCGCGTCGGTGACCCGCAGCGCGCCGGTCTGCTCGTCGACGACCGCCCGCCAGACCCGCTGCAGGAACCGGTACGACCCGACGACCGCCCGGGTCTCCCACGGCCGGGACACCTCCAGCGGACCCATCGACATCTCGTAGACGCGGAAGGTGTCCGCCCCGTACGCGGCGCACATCTCGTCGGGCGTGACCACGTTCTTCAGGGACTTGCCCATCTTGCCGTACTCGCGGTTGACCTGGGTGTCGCCCAGGTAGAAGCCGCCGTCGCGCTCCGTCACGTCCTCGGCCGGCACGTAGGCGCCCCGGGCGTCGGTGTACGCGTACGCCTGGATGTAGCCCTGGTTGAACAGCTTGCGGAACGGCTCGAACGACGAGACGTGCCCCAGGTCGTACAGCACCTTGTGCCAGAAGCGCGCGTACAGCAGGTGCAGCACGGCGTGCTCGGCGCCGCCGACGTACAGGTCGGTGCCTCCGCAGTCGCCCTCGCCGCGCGGCCCCATCCAGTACCGCTCGTTCTCCGCGTCGACGAACCGCTGCGAGTTCGTCGGGTCCAGGTAGCGCAGCTCGTACCAGCAGGAGCCGGCCCACTGCGGCATCACGTTGGTCTCGCGGGTGTAGCGCTGCGGGCCGTCGCCCAGGTCCAGCTCCACCTCGACCCAGTCGCGGCGGCGCGACAGCGGCGTCTCCGGGTTGCTGTCGGCGTCCTGCGGATCGAAGGTGCGCGGCGAGAAGTCGTCCACCTCGGGCAGTTCGACCGGCAGCATCTCCTCCGGCAGCGCGATGGCGGCGCCGGTGGAGTCGTACACGATGGGGAACGGCTCGCCCCAGTAGCGCTGCCGGGAGAACAGCCAGTCGCGCAGCCGGTAGGTCACCGCGCCGGTGCCGTGCCCGTTGGCCTCCAGCCACCCGATGATCCGGGCCTTGGCCTCGACCACCCCCAGGCCGTCCAGGTCCAGGCCGCGCTCGGGCGCGGCGCTGTTGATGGCCGGGCCGTCCCCGGTGTACGCCTTGCCGTCGAAGCCTTCCGACGGCTGCACGGTGCGCACGATCGGCAGCTCGAAGACCTCGGCGAACGCCCAGTCCCGCTCGTCCTGGCCGGGCACCGCCATGATCGCGCCGGTGCCGTAGCCGGCCAGCACGTAGTCGGCGATGAAGACCGGGACCTGCGCCCCGGTGGCCGGGTTGGTGGCGTACGCCCCGACGAAGACGCCGGTCTTCTCCTTCGTGTCGGCCTGCCGCTCGACGTCGGTCTTGGCCGCCGCCGCCTTGCGGTACGCCTCCACGGCCGCGCGCGGGTTGGCGTGCCCGCCGGTCCAGGCGTCCTTCGTCCCGGCCGGCCAGGCGGCCGGCGTCAGCGCGTCGACCAGCTCGTGCTCGGGGGCCAGCACCATGTAGGTGGCGCCGAAGACGGTGTCCGGCCGGGTGGTGAAAACTCGGATGCGGGCTTCGCCGGCAGAAGCGGAATCAGTGGGCGAGACCGGGAAGTCGATGTGCGCACCGGTGGAGCGGCCGATCCAGTTGCGCTGCATCAGCTTGATCGGCTCGGGCCAGTCCAGCGTGTCCAGGTCGTCCAGCAGCCGGTCGCCGTACGCGGTGATCCGCATCATCCACTGCTTCAGGTTGCGCTTGAAGACCGGGAAGTTGCCCCGTTCGGAGCGGCCGTCGGCGGTGACCTCCTCGTTGGCCAGCACGGTGCCCAGCCCCGGGCACCAGTTGACCGGCGCCTGCGAGACGTACGCCAGCCGGTGGCCGTCGACGACGGCCCGGCGCTCGGCGACGGACAGTTCCGCCCACGGCCGGCCGTCGGGGGTGGGCCGGTTGCCGCCCTCGAACTCGGCGATCAGCTCGGCGATCGGGCGGGCCCGCTTCGCCTCGGTGTCGTACCAGGAGTTGAAGACCTGCAGGAAGATCCACTGCGTCCAGCGGTAGAAGTCGGTGTCGATGGTGGCCACCGACCGGCGCTCGTCGTGGGCCAGGCCCAGCCGGCGCAGTTGCTCCTTGTAGCGCTCGATGTTGGCCACAGTGGTGGTGCGCGGGTGGGTGCCGGTCTGCACCGCGTACTGCTCGGCGGGCAGGCCGAACGCGTCGAAGCCCATCGCGTGCAGCACGTTGCGCCCGGCCATCCGCTGGTAGCGGGCGAAGCAGTCGGTGCCGATGTAGCCCAGCGGATGCCCGACGTGCAGGCCCGCGCCCGACGGGTACGGGAACATGTCCAGGACGTACAGCTTCTCCGCCCCGGCGCGGGGGTGGTCGGGGTCGGCCAGCGGGCCGGTCGGGTTCGGGGCGTGGAACGTCCCCTCCCGCGCCCAGACGTCCTGCCAGCGCTGTTCGATTTCCTCGGCCAGGGCCGCGGTGTACCGGAACGGGGGAATGTCGGCCGGTGCTGCCTCACTCATGGCGTCTCCTCGCTTCGCTCGTCGCCGCCGGCCACGCCACGGCCGGGCTGGGTGCTGACCTCGCTCGGCGCGGTCATGTCGGTATGGCTCGGGTCTGCCCGCCGCCGGCGCCGCGCCACCCCGAGGGCCGGCGCCGGTGCCAGCCGCCGGGGCGTCCGGCTTAGGGCACAAAAAAGCCCCTCGCGCAGGAGGGGCCGCCGTGCTGTCGCGCGTCAGCGCATCAGCACGGCGCGGTAAGAAGCAGGAAGAAACCGACCATGACCGGGAGTGTACCCGCCGTCGGGTCCCACACGCCGCCCGCCACCACGGGCCGGGACGACCGAACCCCGGACGTACCCGTCGCAGCCGCCCTTCGTGATCATGGCCGACACCGAGAGCAACCGCCGGATCCCACGACCCGGCGAATATTCGGTGCGTAACCGACCGTCTACCTGCGGGGGTCGGCGACAGCGACAAACATGGTTAGCCTGAGAGACCAATGAGATTTATGCGGCAGACGAGGCTCGGCGTCGCGAACCCTACGGCGGGTCCAGGTGCTCTAAACAGAGCTGCCGTCCGGCGACGAGGAGGAGGCCCGTGACACAACAGACCAGGGACGAGGTGGGCGGCCTGTTGCCGCACGACGAGTTCCGCGCCGCCAGCGAAGCGATCGTGTCGAACATCGAGCAGGTCATCGAGGGTAAGACCGCCACCGTGCGGCTCGCCCTGGCCGTCCTGCTCGCCGAGGGGCACCTGCTCATCGAGGACGTGCCCGGGGTCGGCAAGACCAAGCTCGCCAAGGCCATGGCCCGGTCGATCGACTGCTCCGTGCGCCGCATCCAGTTCACCCCCGACCTGCTGCCCAGCGACGTCACCGGGGTCAGCGTCTACAACCAGGAGACGCACGACTTCGAATTCCGTCCGGGTGCGGTCTTCGCCAACCTGGTCGTCGGCGACGAGATCAACCGTGCCTCGCCGAAGACGCAGTCCGCGCTGCTGGAGTGCATGGAGGAGCGTCAGGTCACGGTCGACGGCGTCACCTACCACCTCCAGACGCCGTTCATGGTCATCGCGACCCAGAACCCGATCGAGATGGAGGGCACCTACCCTCTCCCCGAGGCGCAGCGCGACCGGTTCACCGCCCGCATCGCGATGGGCTACCCGGACCCGACCGCCGAGCTGGCGATGCTCGACGGGCACGGCGCGACGGACCCGCTGGACGAGCTACGGCCGGTCTCCGACGCCAACACAGTGCGGCAGCTGATCTCCCACGTCCGGCAGGTGCACGTCGCCGACGCCGTCAAGCAGTACGCGATCGACCTGGTCACCGCCACCCGCGAGGCCCCCGACCTGCGCCTCGGCGCCTCCCCCCGGGCCACCCTCCAGCTGCTGCGCACCGCCCGCGCGGTGGCCGCCCTGGAGAGCCGCGACTACGTCCTCCCGGACGACCTGCAGGTGCTGGCCGTGCCGGTGCTCGCGCACCGGATCATCCCGACCGCCGACGCCCAGCTCGCCCGGCGCACCACCGACGCGATCGTCTCCGAACTGGTGCACCGGCTGCCGCTGCCGCACGACCGGGGGCGTTCCCCGTACGACACCCGCCCCACCGGCGAGGGCAACAGCCGAGCCACGTACGAGCCGCGGAGGCGGTGACATGCGCGACGGGCTGCGAGGGCTGACCACCCGCGGCCGTTCGTTCCTCGCCGCCGCGGTCGCGGCAACGATCTCGGCCGGCATCCTCGGCGAGAAGGACCTGCTCCGGGTGGCCGTGCTGCTGGCCATCCTGCCGCTGCTCGCCGCGGCCTACGTCGGGCGCAGCCGCTACAAGCTGGCCTGCAACCGGTCGCTGGACCCACACCGGGTGCCTGTCGGGGCGAACTCCCGGGTGGTGCTGCGGTTGCAGAACCTGTCCCGGCTGCCCACCGGCACCCTGTTGCTGGAGGACCGGCTGCCGTACGCGCTGGGCAGCCGGCCCCGGGTCGTGCTGGAGCGGCTCGGCGCCCACCAGGCCAGCTCGGTGGCCTACACGGTGCGGGCCGACGTGCGGGGCCGCTACGAGGTGGGCCCGCTGGTGGTCCGGATGACCGACCCGTTCGGGTTGTGCGAGCTGAGCCGCGCCTTCCCGAGCACCGACCATCTGACGGTCATCCCGCAGGTCACCCCACTGCCCTCGGTGCGCCTGCCCGGCGAGTACGCCGGCAGCGGCGACAGCCGGGCCCGCTCGGTCGCGGTGCACGGCGAGGACGACGCCGCCACCCGGGAGTACCGGATGGGCGACGACCTGCGGCGGGTGCACTGGAAGTCGACCGCGCGCACCGGCGAGCTGATGGTGCGCCGGGAGGAGCAGCCCTGGGAGAGCCGGGCCACCGTCGTGCTGGACACCCGCGCGTACGGCCACCGGGGCGACGGGCCGACGGCCTCCTTCGAGTGGGCGGTCTCCGCCGCCGCGAGCATCTCGGTGCACCTGCGGCAGGCCGGCTACAAACTGCGCCTGGTCACCGGCTCCGGCGCCGACGTGGACGCGTCCGAGGCGGCCGGTGACGGGGTGCTGCTCGACCACCTCGCCGAGGTCCGGCTCGACAAGGTCGGCGAGCTCACCACGCTGGTGCAGCGGGTCCGGCAGCGGGCGGACGGCGGCCTGATCATCGGTCTGTTCGGCTCGGTGAGCACGGCCGAGGCCGAGCTGCTGGCCGGGCTGCGGGGCAACGGTGCCACCTGCGTCGGCTTCCTGCTCGACAGCTCCACCTGGCTCAACCTGCCCACGAAGGCACGCGCAGAGGCCGACCACGCGCACGGCGCCGCCGCGCTGGCCATGTTGCAGAGCGGCTGGCGGGTCATCGGGGTCGACCATGGCACCGGGCTGCCCGCGCTGTGGCCGCAGGCGGCCCGCGGTTCGCAGGGCTTCGCGCTGCGGGCGGCCATGGCCGAGACGGTGGCCGGCGGCATGCGATGAACGGAAGGGTCCCCTCATGATCGCCCACCGGAACCTGGGCTTCGTGGCCGCCGCGGCGACACTGCTCGCCGCCGCGCCGCTGTCGGCCATCTTCGAACGCTGGACGTGGCTGATCCAGGCGACGATCGCGGTGGCCGTGGTCGCCGCCGCGGCCGCGCTCGCCCGGCTGGCCCGGGTTCCGCTCTGGGGCCAGGCGCTGGCCATGCTGGGCGGCCTGACCCTGGCTCTGACCTGGATCTTCCCCGGCGGCGGCGAACTGTTGGGCATCGTGCCCACCCCGTCGACCTTCACCCACTTCGGCGAGCTGCTCGGCAGCTCGGCGGAGGACATGCGCTCCTACGGCGTCAAGGTGCCCGACACCGACCCGCTGCTGTTCGTCACGGTGCTCGGGATCGGCGGGGTCGCCGTGGTGGTCGACCTGCTCGCCGTCGGGCTGCGCCGGCCGGCGTTGGCCGGCCTGCCGATGCTGGCGATCTACTCGGTGCCCGTCGCGGTCTACGTGGACAGCGTCCCGGCGGTGCCGTTCGTCGTGGGCGCCGCCGGCTTCCTCTGGCTGCTGGTGACCGACAACGTCGACCGGGTCCGCCGGTTCGGCCGGCGGTTCACCGGCGACGGGCGGGACGTCGACGTCTGGGAGGCCTCGCCGCTGGCCGCCGCCGGCCGGCGGCTGGCGGCGGTGGGTGTGGCGCTGGCCGTGGTGCTGCCGCTGGCCGTACCGGGGATGACCGGCGGGCTGCTGGACACCCTGGGTGCCGGCACCGGCAACGGCACCGGCAACGGCCGCCCCGGACAGGGCGGCACCCCCGGCAGGATCGACCTGTTCGCGGCGCTGAGCGGGCAGCTCAACGAGTCCAAGGTCACCGACCTGGTCAAGGTCACCACGAACGAGAAGGACCCGTTCTACCTGCGCTTCGGGGTGGCCGACAAGCTCGCGCCGGACGGCTTCCGGGTGAGCACCCCGACCGGCCAGCCCGTCAACGACCTGCCGGCACCGTCCGCGCGGGGCGTCGAGCAGCGGAGCTACCGAGCCACGGTCGAGGTGACGAAGACCCTCAACATGCCGCTGCTGCCGGTCTACACCGAGCCGGTGCGCACCGAGGGCCTGAACGGCAACTGGGCGTACGACCCGAGCCTTCAGGTGGTCTTCTCCAACCGCGAGAACTCGCGCGACAAGCGCTACGAGTTCGACTACGTACGCTCGACGTACACTCCGGCGGTCCTGCGGCTGTCCCAGCCGCTGCCGGCCGACCACGCGGTACGGCGCCTGCATCCCCCGCCGCCGCCGGTGCCCGAGGTCGAGGAGCTGGTCTCCACGCTGGTGCGGGGCAAGGCCACCGAGTACGACAAGGTCCGCGCGATCTACGACCACTTCTCGGCGGACAACGGCTTCACCTACTCGTACAGCACCAAGGGTGGCACCAGCGGGCAGGAGATCGTCGACTTCCTCAACAACAAGGTCGGCTTCTGCCAGCAGTACGCCGCCGCGCTGACGTGGCTGGTCCGGGCCGCCGGCATCCCGGCCCGGGTGGCGTTCGGGTTCGCCAACGGCAGCAACTCCAGCAACGGCACGTACACCCTGACCAACCGGAACCTGCACGCCTGGACGGAGGTCTACTTCAACGACGTCGGCTGGGTGCCCTTCGACGCCACCCCGGCCTACGGCGTGCAGGGCTCGACCCGGTCGACCTGGGCGCCGAACACCGACGCCCCGGAGGAGGAGGCACCGGCTCCCGGCTCGTCGAGCGCCCCCGGCGGCGTCGACCCGTCGGCGGGCCCGGCGAGGCCGGAGGGCCCCGAGGAGGACATCGACGGAGGCCTGGCGCTCGGCGGCCAGACCACCGTCGAGCAGGGCCCGGTCTGGCCCTGGTACGCGGCCGGCACGGTGCTCGCCCTGCTTGCCCTGCTCGCCGTGCCGGCACTGCGCCGCGCGGCCCTGCGGCGGCGGCGCAGCGGCCCGGCGGCACCGGTCGCGACGGCGGTGCGCCCCGGGGCGGCCGGCGACGCCGGGGAGACGCCCGCGGACGGGCGGCGGGTGGTGGTGCTGGCGGACGCGGAGCGGGCGCGGGCGGACGCGCACGCCGCCTGGGACGAACTACTCGACACGCTGGTGGACTACCGGGTCCGGGTGGACCGGACGGAGACCCCCCGGGCCACCGCCGACCGGTTGTCCCGGGAGTCGCTCACCGCCGACGCGGGGGCGACCACGGCGGTACGCCTGCTCGGCCGCGCCGAGGAGCGCGCCCGCTACGCCCGCGATCCGCTGATCGGCGAGCAACTCCTGCCGGCGCTGCGCGCCGTACGCGCCACACTCGCCGCCCAGGCCGACCGGCGTACCCGCCTGGTGGCGGCGGTGCTGCCGCCGTCGGTGCTGCTGCGCTGGCGGGTGGCCACGGCCGAGGCGTCGTCCCGGCTGGTGGCGGCGGGCGGGCGGGCCCGTCACCGGCTGCTGCGCTGGAACCCGCGTCGCCTGCTGGCCAACCGGATGGCCCGCTGACCGAATGACGAACGGGCCGGTAGGGGCACAGCACCCCGCCCCACCGGCCCGTCGCCGGACCGTCTCGCGGCACCTCGCGGTCATCGAGCCAGTCTTCTGGCAGGGGCAGGGGCGGGGGACGGCCGGACGGCGGGACGCCGGACGCCGGACGCCGAGACACCGGGCAACGTGAAGACGCACGCCCCGAGGACGACGAGTTGGGCGGTCACCACCTCGGCGGGCGTGCGGGCGCGCGGAATCGCCAGGGGCCGCCGGGGCGTCCCGGCGGCCGACTCGTCGTCGCGCGGCCCGCCTCAGCGGCGGGTCGGGCTCAGCGGTGCCCCTCCGGGCGCTGCCGCCACCGGTCTTCGATCCGATCCAGGATCGAGGGCCGACGACCCGAGCGTCCGCGGGGGCGACGACGACTCGTCGTCCCGCCCACGACGTGCAGGTCCGGTGACTGCGCCCGGCGATGCGACTGCACCGCGAACGCGGCCGAGGCCAGCATGACGACGAAACCCGCCACTGCCAGCGGCGGAGTCTTGATCACCGCGCCGTAGACCAACAGGGCCAGCCCGGCGATCATCACGCCGGCAGCGACGAGCAGGCGACGCCGCGCGTGGAAGCGCGGATCGCTGGCGCGCACGGCCGAGGCGAATTTGGGGTCCTCGGCAAGCGACCGCTCGATCTGCTCGAACAGCCGCTGCTCGTGCTCCGAGAGCGGCACGGCACTCCTCCCCGGTCACGTTGGTCGGCCCGGTCGGGCCGACAGACCGTGGCAGCCAGCCGGCTGCTTACCCGCAAGTCTACGAGGGCCCTCGCGCGTCGGAAAGCGGGACGACCTACGGCCGGGGTGGATTTTCATTTCGTCGCCCGTCGCGGACCCCCAGCAGACTGGCCGGACCTATGACGGACCGCCCGAAACGGGCAGCCGCGGCGTCGGCTGCGGCCTCCGCCTCCCGCCAGCCCCGCTCGGGCGCACCGAGAGTGAGCTGTCGCGGAGTCTCGTGTGCGGCGGCGAGCCCTTCGACCCGTACGCCGACCAGTCGGATCGGCTCACCCGGGTCGAGCACGGTGTAGAGCGCCCAGACGGTGTCGAAGATCTCCCGGGCGACGTCGGTCGGCACGCCCGCGGTGCGGGACCGGCTGACGGTGCGGAAGTCGCCCATCCGCACCTTCAGCGACACGGTCCGCCCGACCTGCCCGGCCCGGCGCAACCGGATGCCGACCTTCTCGGAGAGGGCGAGCAACGCCCGGCGGATCTCCAGGGGATCAACCACGTCGGCGTCGAAGGTCACCTCGGCGCCGATCGACTTCTCCACCTGCTCGGGACTGACCCGGCGCGGGTCCCGCCCCCAGGCCAGCTCGTGCAGCCCGGCGGCGGACGCCGCACCGAGCGCCTTGCGCAGCATGCCGACCGGCGCCTCGGCGAGGTCGCCGATGGTGGCCAGGCCGAGGCGCCGCAGCGTCTCGGTGGACCGCTCCCCCACCCCCCACAGCGCCGACACCGGCAGCGGGTGCAGGAAGTCGAGCACCCGGGGGGCCGGGACGACGAGCAGGCCGTCGGGCTTGGCGCGGGTCGAGCCGAGCTTGGCCACGAACTTGCTCGGGGCGACCCCGACCGAACAGGTCAGGCCCTGCTCCCCGACGACCCGCTCGCGGATGTGCCGGGCGATGGCGGCCGGCGGACCGAACAGCCGTCGGGCCCCGGCCACGTCGAGGAACGCCTCGTCCAGGGAGAGCGGCTCGACCAGCGGGGTCACGTCCCGGAAGATCTGCATGACCGCCCGGGAGGCCGCCGAGTATTGCGGGAAATCCGGCGGCAGGTAGACCGCGTGCGGGCAGAGCGCCCGGGCCCGGGCGGTGGGCATGGCGCTACGCACGCCGTAGCGCCGGGCCTCGTAGCTGGCCGAGCTCACCACCCCGCGCGGGCCGGTCCCGCCGACCACGACGGGCCGACCGCGCAGCTCCGGCTGGCGGCGGACCTCGACCGAGGCGAAGAAGGCGTCCATGTCGACGTGCAGGATCGGGCAGCCGGAATCGTCGGCGTCCGGCCCGAACCGGGGATCGTCGCCCCGGGGCAACGACTGGCTGCGGCCCATTCCCGCAGGCTAGCCCGGACCTGCGACATTCCATCCGGACGGGGCCGCCCGGGGCGACGACGGCCACCGGACGGGCCGGCGCGGGAGGGCGATCCCGACCTGGCAGTCCCGTCCCGGCGCTCCCGGGCGGCCCCGTCCTTCGGCGCGAACGCGGCCACGCTCGAAGATCCCGTCCGGGCGCTCCCGGGCGGACCGCGCGGTCAGTGCGAGCCGGAGGGCGGCCCTGCGGCGGGCACCCGCCGCAGGGCGACGGCGCTGACGAGCGCGCCGAGCAGGAGGATCGCCGCGCCGATGACGGCGGTGACCGTGAAGCCCTCGGTGAATGCGGCAAACGCCCGGTCGAGCAGTACGCCGGCCGCCTCGGCCGGGACCTGGCCAGCCACGGCGAGGGCGCCGCCGACGGTGTCGGTGGCGGTGTGGGCGAGTTCGTCGTCGAGGCCGGCCGGTACCGCGGTGTCCATCTCCGCCCGGTAGGTGGCGGCGGAGATGCTGCCCAGCACGGCGATGCCGAGGGCGCCGCCGAACTCGGTGCTCGTCTCGGAGATCGCGGAGGCGGATCCCGCCCGCTCGGGCGGCGCCGTGGTGAGCACGAGCGACGTCGCCAGCGTGCTGGTCATCCCGACGCCGAGGGTGAGCAGCCCGTAGCTCGCGATCAGCCACCAGACCGGCGCGTCGACCCGCATGGCGCTGACCAGCAGGAATCCGCCCGCGGCGAGGGCGAGGCCCGTGGCGACGAGGACGGCCGGCCGGGTGCGCGGGGCGAGCGCGGACGCGAGGGCGACCCCGATGACGCTTCCCACGATGGTCGGGAGCATCCAGAGCGCGGCGTCGAACGGGCTGAGGCCGAGCACCGTCTGCATGAAGGTGACCGCGAGCAGGCCCATGCCCGCGCTCGCGAAGGTGATGGCCGTGTTCGCGCCGATGGCGGCGGAGAAGGAACTCGTCGAGAAGAGCCGTACGTCGATCATCGGATGTTCGCTGCGGCGCTGCCGGCGTACGAAGAGGGCGCCCACGGCGAGACCGACGAGGAGGGTGGCCGGCGACAACGGGTTGGCCCCCTTCTCGGCGAAGTGCTTGACGGCGTAGATGACCGGCAGGACGGCGGCCAGGGAGAGCACGGAGCTGAGCGGGTCGAACCGGCCCGGGTTCGGGTCCTTCGACTCGCGCAGCAGGAACGGGCCGACGACGAGCAGCAGGAGCATGACGGGGACGTTGATGACGAACACCGAGCCCCACCAGAACCGCTCCAGCAGGAGGCCGCCGACGATGGGGCCGATCGCGATGCCGCCGGTGAAGGCGGCCGTCCAGATCCCGATCGCGGTACGACGCTGGTTGTCGTCGGCGAACATGCCGCGGATGAGCGAGAGCGTCGAGGGCGCGAGGGTCGCCCCGCCGATGCCGAGCAGGGCCCGCGCGGCGATGAGCAGCACCGGGGTGGTGGCGAACGCCGCCAGCAGGGATGCCGCACCGAACGCGGCAGCCCCGACGAGCAGGAGCCTGCGGCGTCCCACGCGGTCGCCGAGGCTGCCCATGGTCACCAGGAGACCGGCCATCACGAAGCCGTAGATGTCCATGATCCACAGGTACTGGCCGGCACTCGGCGCGAGCTCGGCGCTGATCCGGGGCGCGGCCATGAACAGGACGGAGAGGTCCATGGAGGCGAGCAGGGCGGGAATGACGAGCGCGACGAGGCCGAGCCACTCCCGGCCACCGGCACGGAGAGGAACAGAGGTGGTCATGCGGCGAATGTACGCACGTACAAGACGCTTGTACAAGACGGATGTACAAGACGCCTGTCCAAGAGCGGCTAGACTCCTCCCGTGGGACAGCGAGAGGAACTCCTGGCGGGGGCGAAGCGGTGCCTGGTGGAAAAGGGCTACGCCCACACCACGGCCCGGGACATCGTGGCGACGACCGGCGCCCACCTCGGCTCCATCGGCTACCACTTCGGCAGCAAGGACGCCCTGCTGAACGCCGCCCTCCTGGAAACCTTCGACGCCTGGGGCGACGCGATCGCCGAGGCCGTCGTCGCCGAGCCCGGGGACGCGCCACTGGCCCGCCTCCGGCGCTTCCTCGACGGCGTGCTCGAGGTCGCCCACGAGCAACGGTCCATCCTGGTGGCGAGCGTGCAGGCCTACGCTCAGGCGGAGTTCGCCCCCGAGGTGCGGGACCAGCTCGTGGCCAGCTACACCGCCAGCCGGCGGGAACTCGCCGCGCTGGTGCTGGACCTCGCGCCCGCGGAGGTCTCGGAGGATCAGGCGCGACGCTACGGTTCGCTCGCCCTGGCCCTCATCAACGGCGCCGTGCTCCAGTGGGTGCTCGACCCCCGGTCCGCCCCCACCGCCGACGATCTCGTGCAGGCCATCGAGGGGCTCACCGGGAGCGGCCGGTGAGCACGGCGGCGCGCTCCGCGAACCGCTGAGCCCGATCGCCCGGCGGGCCAGCGACCGCCCCGCGCGGCAGGCGGGACACCGGTCCGGTCAGCCGCGTACGACCAGCAGCGGAATGGTCATCTCGGCCGCCGTGTCCGCCCCGTGGTACCCCACCAGCCGGGACACCGCGGGCGGCTCCGACCGGGAGGCCGTCACCGCGTACGTGGCGTTGCAGATCACCACCACGTCGCCGATGCGCGACAGATGCTCCTCCGCCACCGGGCCGAACCAGCCGGCGGCCACCACCTCGTCGCGGGTACGGACCCGGGCCGCCGCCCCGAGCACCGTCGACCAGGCGGCCACGACGTCGTCCAGGGCGCCCGGGGTGACGTGCAGGTAGCGGACCCGGGGTTCCCCGGCGACCACCTCCAGCCCGGCCCGCAGCCGGGGGTCGGTGTCCAGGTCGAAGCGGTCCCCGGCCGGCACGTCGAGCTGGCCGTGGTCGGCGGTGACCAGCAGCGCGGCGTCGCGTGGCAGCCCGTCGACGAGCCGGGCGAGCAGCCGGTCCACCTCGGCCGCGGCGATCCGCCAGGGTGCCGAGTCGACGCCCGTGAGGTGGCCGTGCCGGTCCAGGTCGGGGTGGTAGCCGGAGACCAGCGTGGGCCCCGGCCCGGCGGCCAGGGCGGCGAGCATCCGCTCGGCGAGCGCGTCGACGCCGGCCGCGCCGCGGTAGTCGCCGCCCCGGTTGGCGGCCAGTGTCAGACCACTGCCGCCGAACTCCGGTCGACTCACCACCGTCACCGCGACCCCGGCGGCCCGGGCCCGTTCCAGCTGGGTACGGACCGGTTGCCAGCGCAGCGGCGCCGGGTCGGCCGTCCACTCGATGTGGTTGAGCACCCGGTCGGTCCCGGGCACCCGCACGGTGAAACCGAGCACGCCGTGCACGCCGGGTGCGACACCGGTGCCCAGCGTCACCAGGCTGGTCGGCGTGGTCGACGGGAAGCCGGAGGTCAGCGGCCGGCCGGCGGTCGCGGCGAGCCCCGCCAGGGTCGGCGCGTACGGCGCGGCGGTCGGGATCTGGTGCCAGCCGAGACCGTCGACGAGCAGCACCGCGATCCGGCGTACCCCCGGCAGCGCGGCGCCCAGCCCGAGCGCGTCGGTGGCGCCGGGCACACCGAGCACCGCGAGCGCGGCGGGCAGGATGTCGGCGAGACTGCTGTCGCCGTAGCGCGGCCCGACGATCTCCAGCGGGTCGGTCACGGGCGGCGGGCGAAGAGGTGCAGTTGGGCGGCGAGGTCCCGCCAGGGCGCCTGCGCGGCGAGCGCCCGCTCCAACTCGACCAGGGCGGCCGGCTGGCCGTCGGCGACGGCGGCGGGGAGGAGGTCGGCGAGCACGCGTACGCCGTGGATCTCCTCGACCACGAGCCCGGCGGCGCCGAGCAGCGCGGCGGCGCCGTCGGCGTCGTAGCGCCGGCGCAGTGTGTCCCGGGCGCCGGCGGCGCCGACCGGATCGGCCGCCAGCACGGCGGCGACGTCCAGGTGCCCGTTCATCGCCCGGCCGAGCACCGCGGCGGACCGGCCGGCGACCAGCACGCTCGCCGCGCCGCCCGGGCGCAGCGCGGCGACCAGCGCCGCCACCACCGCCGCCGGATCGTCGACAACCTCCAGCACGGCATGACAGAGCACCAGGTCGGCACTGCCCGGCTCGACCAGGCCGGCGAGCGCGTCGCCGTCGCCCTGCACGGCCCGGACCCGCTCGGCCACGCCGGCCTCCGCGGCCCGGCGGGTCAGCGCGGCGAGCGCGTCGGGACTGGCGTCGACCACGGTGACCCGGTGCCCGGCCTGGGCGAGCGGCACGGCGAAGCCGCCTGTGCCGCCGCCGACGTCGAGCACGGTCAGCGCGGTGCCGGCGCGACGCTCCAGCTCGGCGCGCAGCACCGACCAGATCACGGCGGTACGGGGGGTCAGCGGCGGCCCGGCGAGCCGGCCTGGGGTCTGCTCCACCTGGTCGAGCCTAGTCACCCGGTCCAGCCCCACCGAGCCGCACCTGCGGCGACCCGGCCGGCTCCGCGCGGACGCGCCCGGGTGGGGAGGTGCGGACACGCCCGGCCAACTCCGCGGACGCGCCCGGGTGGGAGGTCAGGACTCGCCAGCGACGGCGTCGTCCTCGGCCCGCGACCGCAGGGCGTTGGCCACCGGGCCCTCGACGATCTCGTACTCGCGCGGCTCGATGTGGTGGCTCGGGGTCCAACCGGCGTTGAGCCGGGTCCGCCGGGAGTTCGCCACCCCGCCGCTGTGCTCGTTGTTACCCATTGATCGTTCGTCCCCCTCGTGCTCGCGCGGGCCACTCTGCCTGCGCGAGCTGGATTGTCCCTCCGCCGGGCGCGGAAAACCGTAATGTGGATCACTCGCGTCAGCGAAAGTCGCGCGAGGCCGGGCTGACCGGCGGTTCGATCGCGTCCAGCCGGTCGGCAGTGAGGTTGATCACTCCCTCGTGCCGCTGCAACCGGCCCCGCACCACCAGTGCGGCGCTGGTGCGGGCCACTCGACGGTAGCGCTGCCACAGGCCCGGGGAGCAGGTGACATTGAGCATCCCCGTCTCGTCCTCCAGGTTGAGGAAGGTGACCCCGCCGGCGGTCGCGGGCCGCTGCCGGTGGGTGACGATCCCACCGACCCGGACACGCTGCCCCGGCTCCACCCGGCCGAGCCGGGCGATCGGCACCGCGCCGATGGCATCCAGCCGGGGGCGGATGAAGCGGGCCGGGTGGCTCTCCGGCGACAGCCCGGTCGCCCAGACGTCGGCGACCAGCCGGTCCACCGCCTCCATCCCGGGCAGGGTGGGCGCGGCTGTGCCGGTCACCGTGCCCGGCAGTCGGCCCGGCCGGTCCTGGGCCGCCGCGCCGGCGGCCCAGAGGGCCTGCCGCCGGGACAGCCCGAAACAGGCGAAGGCGTCCGCGGTGGCCAGCGCCTCCAACTGCGCGGCGGTGAGACCCACCCGCCGGGCCAGGTCCGGCATGTCGCGGTACGGCCCACGCGCCACCCGTTCCGCCACGATCCGCTCGGCCACCCCGTCGCCGAGGGTACGCACGGCGGAGAGCCCGAGCCGCACGGCCGGCCCGTCCAGCCCCCAGGCGTGCGGCGGCTCCCCCGGCGCGCTGCCCCAACGGGTCCGCGGGGTGGACTCCAGCACCGCCTTCGCCCCACTGGCGTTGATGTCCGGCCGACGCACCCGCACCCCGTGCCGGCGGGCGTCGTCGACCAGGGTCTGCGGCGAGTAGAAGCCCATCGGCTGGGCGTTGAGCAACGCCGCCAGGAACGGCCCCGGGTGGTAGCGCTTGAGCCAGGAGCTGGCGTAGACCAGGTAGGCGAAGCTCATCGCGTGGCTCTCCGGGAAGCCGTAGCTGGCGAACGCGGAGAGCTTGTGGTAGACGTCGTCGGCCAGCTCGCCGGTGATGCCCCGCTCGGCCATGCCCGCGTAGAGCCGGTCGGCGATGCTGGCCATCCGCTCGGCGGAGCGCTTGGCGCCCATCGCCCGGCGCAACTGGTCGGCCCCGGCGGCGTCGAAGCCGGCCAGGTCGATGGCGAGCTGCATCAGCTGCTCCTGGAACAGCGGCACACCGAGGGTCTTCTCCAGCGCGTTGCGCATCAGCGGGTGCGGGTAGGTCACCGGCTCCTGGCCGTTGCGGCGCCGGATGTACGGGTGCACCGAGCCGCCCTGGATCGGGCCGGGCCGGATCAGCGCCACCTCGACCACCAGGTCGTAGAACTCGCGGGGCTTCAGCCGGGGCAGGGTGGCCATCTGGGCGCGGCTCTCCACCTGGAACACCCCGACCGAGTCGGCCCGGCAGAGCATGTCGTAGACCTCGGGGTCGTCCAGCGTCATGTCGCCGAGGTCCAGGCTCGTCCCGATCATGTCGTAGCCGTAGTGCAGCGCGGAGAGCATGCCGAGCCCGAGCAGGTCGAACTTGACCAGGCCGACGGCGGCGCAGTCGTCCTTGTCCCACTGGAGCACGCTGCGGCCCGGCATCCGCCCCCACTCCACCGGGCACACCTCGATCACCGGCCGGTCGCAGATCACCATGCCGCCGGAGTGGATGCCCAGGTGCCGGGGAAAGGTCTGCAACTCGTTGGCGTACGCGACCACCTGCTCGGGGATGTCCGCCACGTCGACGGGTGCCACGGCCCCCCAGCGGTCGATCTGCTTGCTCCAGGCGTCCTGCTGGCCGGGCGAGAACCCGAACGCCCTGGCCACGTCCCGCACCGCCGAGCGGGGCCGGTACGAGATGACGTTGGCGACCTGGGCGGCGTGCTCCCGGCCGTAGCGGGTGTAGACGTGCTGGATCACCTCCTCCCGGCGGTCGGACTCGATGTCCACGTCGATGTCCGGCGGGCCGTCGCGCTCCGGAGCGAGGAAGCGCTCGAAGAGCAGCCGGTGCCGGACGGCGTCCACGTTGGTGATCCGCAGCGCGTAGCAGACCGCCGAGTTGGCCGCCGAGCCCCGACCCTGGCAGTAGATGTCCTGCTCGCGGCAGAAGGCGACGATGTCGTAGACCACCAGGAAGTAGCCGGGGAAGCCCAACTCCTCGATCATGTTCAGCTCGTGGTCGAGCTGCGCGTACGCCCTCGGGTGTGCCTCGGGCGGGCCGTAGCGCTCCTGTGCCCCCTGCGCGGTCAGGTGGCGCAGCCAGCTCATCTCGGTGTGCCCGGGCGGCACCGGGTACGCCGGCAGCCGGGGCGCGACCAGTTGGAGGTCGAAGGCGAGTTCGGCGCCGAACTCGGCGGCCCGGGCCACCGCCCCGGGGTAGGCGGCGAACCGGGCCGCCATCTCGGCGCCGCCGCGCAGGTGGGCGGTGCCGGCCGCGGGCAGCCAGCCGTCGATCTCGTCCAGGCTGCGCCGGGCCCGGACGGCCGCGACGGTGGTGGCCAGCCGCCGCCGGCCCGGGGTGGCGTAGTGCACGTTGTTGGTGGCCACCGTGGGCAGGCCGGCCGTCGCCGCCAGCTCGGCGAGCGCGTCGTTGCGGTCGGCGTCGACCGGGTGCCCGTGGTCGGTCAGCTCCACCGCCACCGTCTCCGCGCCGAACAGGGCGGTCAGCCGATCCAGTTCGCGGGACGCCGCGTCCACCCCCTCGGTGAGCAGCGCCCCCGGCACGTGCCCCTTGCGGCAGCCGGTGAGCACCAGCACGTGGTCGCGCAGTGCGGCGGCGACCTCCTCCAGCCCGCCGTAGACCGGGCGGCCCTTCTCCCCGCCGCGCAGCTGGGCACGGGCAATGGTCGTCGCCAGCCGGGCGTACCCCTCGTGGCCGTGGGCGAGGAGCAGCAGGTGCCGGCCGAGCGGGTCGGGTTCGCCGTTCTGCGGGCCGGGCAGATCCAGGGAGAGCTCGGCGCCGAAGATCGTCGGAAGGTGCAGCGCGCGGGCCGCCTCGGCGAAGCGCACCACCCCGTAGAAACCGTCGTGGTCGGTGACGGCGAGCGCGGTGAGGCCCAGCCGGGCCGCCTCCTCGGCCAGTTCCTCCGGGTGGCTGGCGCCGTCGAGGAAGCTGAAGTTGGTGTGCGCGTGCAGCTCGGCGTACGGGACCGGGTCATCGGGGCGAGCCACCTCGGGCGGCCGGTAGTGCTCCCGCCTGCGGCTCCAGGCGGGAGAGTCGCCGCCGTCGGCGTCCATGGCCAGCGGGTCGACCACGTGCAGGAGCCGCTCGTCGCGCACCCGGCCGCCCTTCCCGCCGCCCCGCCCCTCCCCAGACACACCCGCGCCCGCTCGGCCCACCTCCGACACGCCCGCACCCGACACGCCCGCACCCGGCGTGCCCGTGCCCGACATGCCGGTGCCCGATCGACCGGTTCCGGGTCTCCGGCCGGAGAGCACGCGCTCCAACTCCGACCAGGGCAGCTCCGGGTTGTGGAAGCTCATCCGAGCCCTTCCAAGCTGAGAGCCGGAGAGATCTTGGAAGATTTCGGCCCCGGGAGGGGCCGCAACTCTCCAAGATCCGGGGGCCGGTGGCCGGTGGTCCCGTGAATGGGGCAGCTCGACAGCGTCGGTCGGCCAACCAGCCGGGCCTCGTCCCCCACCAGCAGGACGATGCCCCACCCGGCCCGACCGGACCGACCGGCCCGACCGAGCCGACCGAGCGGGCGTTGACCGGTGACCGCGCGCTCAGTCATAGATCGCCTCCACCAGCCACCGCCCGGCCTCGACGGCGAGCAGCAGGGCCGTACCGTCGGCCAGGCAGACCTGGAACCGGGCCCGACGACGGGCCTCGGTCGGTGCCCACCAGCGCTCGTCGACCGGCCACGGACCGGCCCAGCCGACGATCTCGACCGGCCGGGCGGCGCCCACGGTCAGCCGGGCCGGCTCGGCGCTGACCTGGAGCCGCGCGCTGACCGCGACCGGCTCGCCGACGGCGTCGTGCACGGCTGCGGCGAGCGGGTCCGGCAGCACCACGGCCGGCGCGGGCGGCGGCAGCCGGCCGGGCCACGGCGGCGGGACGGGCCGGCCCGGAAGGCGTTCGTCGCCCCACGGCACCAGGCGTACCTGGTCGGCCGGCGAGCGCCCGCCGCCGAGCACCGCGGTGACCACCGCCTCTGGACCGAGGATGCCCTGCACCCGGCTCAACGCCCGGTGCGCCCGCTCCCGTTCCTCGCCGGTCTCCCCCCACAGGCCGGGTTGCAGGCCGGCCTGCGCGATCACTCCGTCCGGAACCAGCCGCAGCCGGATGATGCCCGCCGTCGGTCGGGTCGGTCGGGTGCCGGCCCGGCCGGCGCTGCCGGACAGCCAGCCGTCGAGCTGCCAGCGCACCCGGTCGGCGATGGCCGCGGCGGTGAGCAGCCCGTCGTGCCGCCAGACCCGGTGCAGTTCCTGGCCGTGCGCGGTGACCGCCTCGATGCCGAGACGGGTGCAGGCCAGCCCGTACGCGGCGAGCCGGTCGTGTAGCCGTTCGGCGAGCGCCCGGCCGGCGAAGGCCGCCGCGTCGACCCGGTCGAGCGGCTCGTCGTGGTCGGCGGTGACCGCGAGGTCGACCGGGGGTTGCCGGACGGCGAGCGGACGGTGGTCCCGCCCGGCGGCCAGTCGGTGGGCCAGCGCGCCGTCGAAGCCGAACCGGGCCAGTACGTCGCCGGTGGGCAGCGCGGCGAAGTCGCCCAGGGTGCGTACGCCGAGCCGGCGCAGCAGGTCGGTCAGGACCGGACGACCGAGCGCCTCGACCGGTAGGTCGGCGAGGAACCCCGGTGTCCCGCCGGGCGGAACGACCCGTCCGTCGCGGGCGGCCAGCCCGGCGGCGAAGACCCCGTCGGCGATGCCGACCTGACTCTCCACCGCACAGGCCTGGGCGACGTGTTCGACGATCCGCTCGGCGGCTGCCTCCTCGCCTCCGAGGTAGCGGCTCGGCCCCCGGGCCGCCACCGCGCACGCGCCGGGGCGTACCACCTCGACGCCGGCGACCAGTTCCTCGACGGCGGCGACCACCGGCTCGAACGCCCGGGCGTCCCGCCCGGGGTCGTGCTCGACGGCGGTGAGCTGCGGGCAGCGCCCCTGCGCCTCCCGTTTGCGCAGCCCTCGACGCACCCCCTCGGCGCGGGCCCGCTCGGAGCAGGCGACCACCCGGTTGGCGTGCAGCACGGCGACCGGGTCGGTGGCGGGCACCCCGTCGACGATCTCCGCTGCGAGGACCGGCCAGTCCGGACACCAGAGCAGCAGGGTCCGCACGGGCGCGCCGGTCACCTCGGACCGACCAGGGTGAGCGCGCCACGACGGGACGGACCGGGGGATGCGGGGGCGACGGCGGCGGGAGCGGAGCGGGGAATGACCCGGGTGAGCCCGTCCCCGGGCAGCCAGACCTTGATCTCCTTGGGGCGGGCCGCGGCCCCACGTCCGCGCGCGGAGACGGTGACCTCGCGGCGGCGCAGCCGGCCCCGCCCCTGCCCGAGCCCTTCCCAGGCACCCCGGACCACCTGGAGGGTCACGTCCGCGCCATCCCACCGCCCGTAGGGGACGAGGACGCTGCCCCGCTGCCGGGCCCGGGCGGCCAGCCGGTTGGCGACCGAGGCGGAGACCGCCGTCGGCACGGCGGTGACCACGACGTCCACCCCGTCGATCAGCGCGGCGATGACGGTGGCCCACTCCGGGCCCGGGTGGGGCACCAGGGCGAGCCGGTCCAGGGCGATGCCCGACTCGGCGGCAGCGCCCGCCCCGAACGTCGGGACCCCGACCACGGCGCACCACGAGCCGGCCCGGGACGCCTCGGCGAGCAGCGCCAGGACCAGCGAGGTGCCGCCGTTGCGCCGGGGTTGGCCGGTGGCGACCGCGATCGTGCTGCCCCGCCGCAGCCCTCGGCTGGGCAGCAGCCCGGTCAGCTCCGGGGCCACCGGCAACACCCGGTGACCACCCGCCGGATCCGGCGCGCTCGCCAGGCGCACCAGACCGGCCAGCGCGGCGGAGCCGACCACCATCCGGCCCGCCATCGGACCTACCCCCTGTCGTGCTGTCGGATCAGACGTGCGCGTGGCGCCCGGGCACCACCTGGCTGGGCGACGGCACCGGGTCAGGCCGCAAGGCCGTCGAGCGCCGGTTGGTGAACCACACCGAGTGCGGTCTCCACCACCGTGACGAACTGCTCGGCGGAACGCAGCAGGTCGTCGGCCTCCCTGGCGGTCACGACCCGTGGGATGCCGGCCTCGGCGGCAGCCCGCTTGCCGGCGCCGAGGGCAAAGAACCGGGCCCACTCGTCGAGCTCGGGGGCGACGCCGGAGAGCAGGATCCAGACGCTGGTGACCCGGTTGCGGCGGGTGGGGGCGGGACGCGCCCGGGCGGCGAGCACGGCCGCCGCTGCCCGGAGCGCGGCCAGGTGGGCGGCCGCGTAACGAAGGCCGTCGGGACGGGTCTGGGCGGCCTCGGCCAGCCCATGCCGGGCCACCGCAAGAAGCTGGGCGGGGGTGCGGTGCGGCAGCACGTGCGCCGGCACCATCGGTGCCTGAGCCGGGTTGGTCGGCATGGGACTGTCTCCTCCACGTGGCCGAGGCCGCCCCGGAGACGGCCCTGGGCCGCCGGCGGGACGCCGGGTCGAGTGGTGCGGAGGAAGACGCACCGGTGGGGTGGCCGGCCGGGTATGGACGCTTCCCCACACCACACCCGGCCGGCGTTACCGGCGGGTTCGTCGCCCGCCGCCCGGGGGTCGTGGGCGGCGGGCGACGCTCCTGCCTGACGGGCCCGGACTCGCGACTGCCCGGAACCCAGGTGCGGCCCGCGAAGCCGCACTGCCCGGAGTCGGCGCCGCGAAACACCACCCCGGGGCTGTTGGAACGGGCGTTCGAGGCAATCGAACACCCGTTCTAACTTCTGCTGACAGTACACCCTCCCCCCGACGAAAACGCAACGTGTGGCGCGGACGTCGGTCGACGTACCAGCCGGCGTAACGACTGGTGTGCCTTCAGCCCCTGACCTGGGCGGCGGTAGCCTCCGCTCGTGACAACCCCACGCCCCACCCTCGGGGTCGCCATGGTGCTCGCCTCGGCCGTGCTCTTCGCCGTCAACGGCACGGTCTCCAAGCTGGTGCTCCGCGCCGGCCTGGACGTCCCACAGCTCACCCTGCTGCGCGCCGCCGGCGCCTTCACCGGGCTGCTGGTCCTGAGCCTGGTGCTGCGCCCGGGGGCCCGCCGGCTCCGGGTCACCCCCGGCCAACTGCCGCTGCTGATCGGGTACGGGCTGGCCGGGTTCTTCGCCGTGCCGATGCTCTACTTCGTCGCCATCTCCCGGCTGCCGGTCGGGATCGGGCTGCTGTTCGAGTACACCGCCCCGCTGCTGGTCGCCCTCTGGGCCCGGTTCGGCCAGCGCCACCGGGTACGCCCGCGGCTCTGGGCCGGCCTGATGTTGAGCCTGGTCGGCCTCGGCTGCGTGGCCGAGGTGTGGGGCGAGCTGAAGCTGGACGGCCTCGGCGTGCTCGCCGGCCTCGGCGCCGCGGTCTTCCTCGCCGTCTACTACGTGTTGGGCGCCCACGGCACGGCGCGCCGGGACACGCTGTCGCTGTGCACCTGGGCGTTCGGCGCCTCCGCCGTGGCGGGCCTGCTCACCCGAGCGGTCACCGGCGGCACCGGCGGCTGGGAGCCGCTGGCCGCCGACACCGACGGGGGCGTGCCCGTGGCGCTGCTCTGCGGGTACGCGGTGCTGCTCGGCTCTGTCGCGCCGTACCTGCTGGTGGCCGGGGCGATGCGGCACCTCCCCGCGACCAGCGTCGGGATCCTCGGCATGGCCGAGCCGGTGCTCGCCTCGGCGGTCGCCTGGTTCGTCATCGGCGCCGGTGAGAGGCTCAACACCGCCCAGCTCGCCGGCGGGCTCCTGGTGCTGGTCGGCGTCGCGCTGGCCGAGACGGCCCGGATCGCCCCGGCACGGCCCACCGCCCCGCCCCGGGCCGGGCCGCCACGCCCACGCCGGACACCGTCACCGTCCCGCACTGAGCCAGCCGGCGCCGCTCGGAGTGCAGCCGGCACGGCCGGATGAGCCGCCGGGCGGCGTACCGGGAAGAATGGCCGGCATGCAGTCACACCCGAACGTACGGGCGGTGCAGGACGTGCTCGACGCCGCGGGCGCCCGGGACGGATCAGGCGTGCCGAGCGCCGTCCGCCTGCTGCCCGACGCGGTCCACACCGCCGCAGCCGCCGCCGAGTCACTCGGCATCGGGGTCGGCCAGATCGCCAACTCGCTCGTCTTCGAGGCGGACGGCGTACCGCTGCTGGTGCTCACCTCCGGCGCGCACCGGGTGGACACCGCCGGCCTGGCCGCGTCCCTCGGGGTCACCCGGCTGCGCCGGGCCACCCCGGAGTTCGTCCGCACGCACACCGGGCAGGTGATCGGCGGGGTCGCCCCGGTCGGCCACCCGCGCCCGCTGCGCACCCTGGTCGACACCGCGCTGGAGTCGTACGACGAGATCTGGGCGGCCGGCGGCGTGCCGCAGGCGGTCTTCCCCACCACGTACCCGGAGCTGCTACGGGTCACCGGCGGCGCCCCGGCCGAGGTGGCGTGAGCGAGCGGACCGTGGGGCTCGGCAACGTGGCGCCGCCACCGCGCCGCGAGGCCGGACCGACGGCGTGACCGACGTCCCGGAACTGGTCACGCTGCACGTGTGGCGCACCAACCGCGCCGCGCTGCCCCGGGCGCTGGCCCGGATGGCGGTCGACCCCCGCCGGCTGCGCGCGCTGCCCGGCGTACGGTTCGGCAAGCTGCTCGGCACCGGGACCGGCACCGGGTTCGGGCCGGGCGACGCCGACCTGACCCGATGGGCGGCGCTGACCGTGTGGGACTCCCCCGCCGCCTCGGCCGGCTTCGACGACTCACCGGTGGGACGCGCCTGGGCGCGGATCGCCCACGCGGCCGTTCGGGTCGACCTGCGCCCGCTGAGCAGCCGGGGCGAGTGGTCGGGCCGCCGGCCGTTCGGTGCGCCGCCCGGCGGCCGGGCCACCGGCCCGGTGCTGGCCCTGACCCGGGCCCGGCTACGGCCACGGCGGGCGGCCACCTTCTGGCGGGCGGTCCCTCCGGTGGCCGCCGCGTTGCACGCCGCGCCCGGCCTGCTGGCCCGGTTCGGCGTCGGCGAGGCCCCGCTGGGCTGGCAGGGCACGGTGAGCGTGTGGCGCGACCCGACGGACCTCGTGGCGTTCGCGTACCGTCACCCGGAGCACCGGGCGGCGATCATGCGGACCCCCACCGAGGGGTGGTACGCGGAGGAACTCTTCGCGCGGTTCGAGGTACGCGACGTGGTGGGTGACCGGGCGGTGCTGGGGTGGGTCGCGGACGGCGACCCGGGAGCGGTGGAGGGTACACGGGCATGAGGTTGGTGCGGTGGACGCCGGACGATCTCGTCCGACGGCTGGATGACGTGGTGGCCGTCTACGGCGAGGCGATGGGATACCGGCCGGAGCTGTTGGAGGCCCGGCGCGGCTACATCGCCACCCACGTACGCCGGCCCGGTTTCCGCGCTGTCGCCAGCCTGACCAGCGAGGGCCACCTGGCCGGCTTCGGCTACGGCTACCTCGGCGCCTCCGGGCAGTGGTGGCACGACCAGGTCTGGCGGGCGCTGGAGGCCCCGGCCCGGCAGCGCTGGCTGACCCACTGCTTCGAGGTGGTCGAGCTGCACGTCCGCCCGCCCGCGCAGGGGCACGGCCTGGGCGCGGGGCAGCTGCGGGCACTGCTCAGCCTGGCGGAGGGGACGACCACGCTGCTCTCCACCCCGGAGGCCGACGAGCAGCGGTCCCGGGCCTGGCGGCTGTACCGCCGGTTCGGCTTCGTCGACGTCCTGCGCGACTTCCACTTTCCCGGCGACGAGCGCCCGTTCGGCGTGCTCGGTCGGGACCTGCCGCTGGCGCCCCCGACACCCACCCCGCCCGGCCGCGTCACGCCGTGACCCGACGGCTGTCCTGGGCGCTGCTGACCGTGCTGGTGCTGGCGCAGATCTGCTACCCACTGACCACCGGGGAGACCCGGGCCCGGCTGACCGTCGCCACCGTCGTGCTCGGCTACCTCCTCTCGGTCGGCCACGCGCTGCTCAGCCGGGGCCCCCGTACGGCGGCGGCGCTGGTCGCGGTGGCCACGGTCGGCGGGTTCGCCATCGAGGCGCTCGGCGTGGCCACCGGCTTCCCGTTCGGCAGCTACGACTACTCGGGCGAGCTGGGGCCGAAGCTGGCCGGGGTGCCGCTGATCATCCCGCTGGCCTGGACCTGGATGGCCTGGCCGGCCTGGCTGGCCGCCACCCGGCTGACCGGGGGCGATGCCGGCCGGCCTGAGCACCGGAGCGACGCCGGAGGCCAGTCGGGGCACCGGAGCGACGCCGGAGGCCAGTCGGGGCACCGGGGCGACGCCGGAGGCCGGCTGGGGCGACGGGGCGGCGCGTTCGGTGTCCGGCGGATCGCGCTGGCCGCCGTCGGGCTGGCCGCCTGGGACCTCTTCCTCGACCCGCAGATGGTGGCCGAGGGCTACTGGGTCTGGCGCGACGCCACCCCCGCGCTGCCCGGCCTGCCCGGCATCCCGGTGAGCAACTACCTGGGCTGGCTGCTCTTCGCCGTGCTGATGATGAGCGCGCTGCGCCCGCTGGCCGGACCTGCCGTGGCCACCACCGACCGGCGGGACGACCCGATGTTCGCGCTCTGGCTGTGGACGTACTTCTCCAGCGTGCTGGCCCACGCCGTCTTCCTCGACCTGCCCGCCTCGGCGCTGTGGGGCGCGGTCGGCATGTCGGTGGCCGCCGTGCCGCTGGCGGTCACGCTGGTCCGCGCCCGCCGCGTCGACCGGCACCGGCCCCGTCAGCCACAGCGTCCCGGCGTCGACGCGACGGCATGACCGGCGTCCTCACGCTGCTGCCCGGCGTGGCCGCGCTGACCGTTTTGACCGCGCTGACCGTGTTGACCGCGCACACCCTGGTCAACGCCGGCTGCTGGCTGCGCCGACCGGCCGAGGGGCCGGCGCCGGTCACCGAGCCCGTGGCGGTGCTGCTGCCGCTGCGCGACGAGGCCGGGCGGGTCGCCCCGTGCCTGCGCGCGCTGCTCGCCCAGCGGGGCGTACCGGGGCTGCGCGTGGTGGTGCTCGACGACGGGTCGACCGACGGCACGGCGGACGTGGTCCGCGCCGTGGCCGGCGACGACCCCCGGGTCACCCTGCTCGACGGGGTCGCCCCGCCGCCGGGCTGGCTGGGCAAGCCGCACGCCTGCTGGCAGTTGGCCACCCGGGCCGACCCCGCGGCAACCGTGCTGGTCTTCGTCGACGCCGACGTGGTGCTCGCCCCGGACGCGGTCGCGGCGGCCGTCACCGAACTGCGCGCCGCGCGGGTGACGCTGCTGTCGCCGTACCCCCGGATCCTGGTGGTGACGGCGTCCGACCGGCTGGTCCAGCCGCTGTTGCAGTGGCTGTGGTTGACCTTCCTGCCGCTGCGGGCGATGGAGCGCTCGCGGCGGCCGTCGCTGGCCGCCGCCGGCGGGCAGTTCCTGGTGCTGGACCGGGCCGGCTACGACGCGGCCGGCGGGCACGCCGTGGTGGCCGAGAAGATCCTGGAGGACGTCGAGCTGGCCCGCGCGGTCAAGCGGGCCGGCGGCCGGATCGCCCTCGCCGACGGCTCGCGGTTGGCCACCTGCCGGATGTACGAGGACTGGCCGCAACTGCGCGACGGCTACTCGAAGTCGCTCTGGGCGACCTTCGGCCACCCGGCAGCCGCAGCCGCCGTGGTGACCGTGCTGCTCCTGCTCTACACCGCTCCCCCGCTGCTGGCGGTGGCAGCCCTGGCCGTCGGCGCGCCGGCGGTGGCCGCCGCGGCGCTGGCCGCCTACCTGCTCGGGGTGGCCGGACGGGCGGTCAGCGCCCGGGCCACCGGCGGCCGGTGGTGGCCCGACGCGCTGGCACACCCCGTGTCGGTCGGGGTCCTCGGTTGGCTGACCCTGCGGTCGTACCATCTGCGGAAGCGGCGTCGCCTGTCCTGGCGTGGCCGCCCCGTCACCTAGGGAGGCCCGGCATGGCGCGGATCGTGGTCGTCGGCGCCGGGGTGGGAGGCCTGGCCACCGCCGCCCGGCTGGCCGCCACCGGGCACCAGGTCACCGTGCTCGAACGCGCTGACACCGTCGGTGGCAAGCTCGGCCGGTACGTCCACGACACCCCGGCCGGCCCGTTCCACTTCGACACCGGGCCGAGCCTGCTCACCCTGCCCGACGTCTTCCACGACCTGTTCGAGTCGACCGGCGCGAAGCTCGACGAGTACCTGGACCTGACGCCGGTGGACCCGATCGTGCGGCACGTCTTCCCCGGCGGCGGCCCGGCCCTCGACTCGTGCGCGGACCCGGCCGAGTTCGCCGCCCGGATCGGCGCGGCCTTCGGCGACCGGGCCGCCGGGGAGTGGCAGCGCCTGTGGCGCCGGGCCGCGCGGGTGTGGCAGGCGTCGAACAGGGACATCCTGCGCCGCCCGATCGACTCCCCGGTGGACCTGGCCGCCCTGTCCTGGCGGCTGGGCGACCTGGCCGCCATCGGCCCGGGCCGGACGCTGCGCGGGCTGGGCCGACGGCACCTGTCCGACCCCCGGCTGCGGATGCTGCTGGACCGGTACGCCACCTACACCGGCGCCGACCCGCGCCGGGCGCCGGCCGCGCTGGTCGCCGTGCCCTACGCCGAGCTGACCTTCGGCGGCTGGTACCTGCGCGGCGGGCTGGGCACGCTCGCCGACGCGCTGCTGACCCGCTGCCTGGACCTCGGCGTGGTCGTGCAGACCGGCACCACGGTCACCCGGATCGACGCCGCGGGCGGCCGGGTGCACGGCGTACGCCTGCGCGGCGTCACCACGCCGGTCCCCGCCGACGTGGTGGTGTCCAACGTCGACGCGCTCACCCTCTACCGGGACCTGCTGCCCAGCCCGCGCCGGCTGGCCGGGCTGACCGACCGCAGCCTGGCCGGTTTCGTGCTGCTGCTCGGCGTCGCCGGGGACACGGGGCTGGCCCACCACAACGTGTTCTTCCCGCACGGCTACGACGCCGAGTTCGACGCGGTCTTCGGCCACCCGGGGCGCGGCGTGCGGGCCCGGCCGGCGGCGGACCCCACCGTCTTCGTCACCGTGGCCGACGACCCGATGGTCCGGCCGGCCGGCCACGAGGCGTGGTTCGTGCTGGTCAACGCCCCTCGCCACGGCACCGCCCCCGGTGCCGTCGACTGGCGCCGGCCCGGCCTCGCCGAGGCGTACGCCGACCGGGTCCTCGACGTGTTGGCCGAGCGCGGCGTCGACGTGCGGGACCGGCTGGTGTTCCGGGAGGTCCGCACCCCGGCCGACCTGGACGACGCGACCGGCGCACCCGGTGGATCGATCTACGGCACCGCGGGCGGCCTGCTGCGCCCGGCCAACCGGGGCCCGGCGCACGGGCTGTGGCTGGTCGGCGGCTCCAGCCACCCGGGCGGCGGCCTGCCGATGGTGACCCTCTCCGCCCAGATCGTCGCCGACGAGATCGGCCCCGCCTGGTAGCCCCGGGTTGTCAACGCCTGAGGTAGAGGAAGGGGCCCTTCCTGACGTTCCGGCTGGCCGGTCCAGCCCTGCACGCCGGGTCGGCGTACGGTCAGCCGGCGTCGATCAGGGCCCGGCGGACGGTGGAGAGCAACTGGCCGAGGCCGAACCCTGCCAGCAGCACCCAGACAGCGGTCGCCATGGTGATCGTGCCGGCGGCCAGGTCCGGCTCGATCAGCCCGGTCAACCCGGCCAGCAGCAGCCCGACCAGGGCCACCGCGACCCGGGTGGGGCGCTCCCCCACGGTCACCGCGCCGAGCTCCCGCATCCCGGCGGAGACCGCCCGGGCACGGACGTACTCGTGCAGCCAGGAGAGCACCCCGGCGGTCACGACGAGCGCCCCCGGCGCGCCGACCAGCCAGAACGCGGCCAGCCAGGCGACCTCACCGAGCCGGTCGGCCAGGGAGTCGTAGACGTAGCCGAGCCGGGTGGTCCGGTTCGTGGCCACCGCCACCGCGCCGTCGACACTGTCCGCCACCGCGGCGAGCAGCACGAACAGCGCCGCGAGGAACGGGCCGTCCTGCGGCCGTACGGCGAACAGCGGCACGCAGGCGCAGAGCAGCACGCCGACCACGGTGACCGGGGTCGGGCCGACCCGCAGCCGGCCCAGCACGAACCCGAGGTGGTACGAGAACCGCAGCCACGCGCGGACGACCGGGGTCGCCGCCCGAGGGTCGAAGCCCCCGTGCAGCCGCGCCCAGGCCGTGGCGTAATCGTCCCAGTTCAGCTGTGTGCCCACCACGGAACAACCGTCGCACCGCCGCTCAGGTGTCGCGGCACCGGGGTCACACCCGCGCGCCGGCCTGGAGGTTCTGCCAGACCTCGCGGGTGGCGGTGGAGCGGTTGAGGGTGATGAAGTGGATCCCCGGCACGCCCTCGTCGAGCAGCCGCCGGCACATCTCGCTGGCCTGCTCGACACCGAGCCGGCGCACCGCCTCCGCGTCGTCGGCGACCTTCGCGAACCGCTCGGCCAGGGCCGGCGGGAAGGGCGCCCCCGAGAGCTGCACCGAGCGCTCGATGGTGCCGATCTGGGTCACCGGCATCACGCCGGCCAGGATCGGGGTGGCGCAGCCGGCGGCGGCGACCCGGTCGCGCAGCCGCAGGTAGTCGTCGGCGTCGAAGAACATCTGGGTGATCGCGAAGTCGGCGCCGGCCCGGCACTTGCGGACGAAGTGCGCCGTGTCGCCGGCCACGTCGGATGAGCGCGGGTGCTTGTAGGGGAACGCCGCCACCCCGACGCTGAAGTCGCCGGCGTCGCGTACGAGCCGGACCAGGTCCTCGGCATACAGCACGCCCTCGGGGTGGCGCACCCAGTCGCCGCCCGGGTCGCCCGGCGGGTCGCCCCGCACGGCGAGCACGTTGCGCACCCCGACCCCGGCGAGCCGACCGATGACGTGGCGCAACTCGGCCACGGAGTGGTTGACAGCGGTGAGGTGGGCCATCGGCAGCAGGGTGGTCTCGGTGGCGATCCGCTCGGTGACCGCGACGGTGGTGTCGCGGGTCGACCCGCCCGCGCCGTAGGTGATCGAGACGAACGACGGGCGCAGCGACTCCAGCTCGCGGATCGCCTGCCACAGCAGCCGCTCACCCTGCTCGGTCTTCGGCGGGAAGAACTCGAAGGAGAATGTCGGCTGGCGGTCACGGATCAGCTCCCCGATCGCCGGCTGCGGATTGGGGAGGACTGATGGAAGACCGAGCGCCACGCCACGACTCTAGCCGGCCGGAGGCTCAGTGCCGAGACCTTCCCACACTGGTGGACACAGGACCGCACGAACCTGCCGACGGCCAGCCTGACGACGGGACACCGCGCCGTCACCGTCTCCCCCGCTGCCTCGCCCATTGGGCCGCGGGCCGGAAAGCGTCGTACCCCCGGAGTAGTCATGGGGTTGCGCGGGGTGGGCCCGGCGGAGGCCGACCCACCGGGGGCACGCGCGGGGGTCAGCATCCACCGGTGGCGCACCGGTCCCGGTCCGGGGCCCACGCCGCCGCCGCGCCGACGCCCGCCCGGAGGACCGATGACGCCGCCCCCGCCGCCCGGCCCGCAACTGCTCGGGCCGCTGCTCGCCCAGCTCCGGCTGGCCCGCGGCTGGAGCCAGCTGCGAGTCGCAGCCGAGCTCTGCGCCGCGTCCGGCGTGCCGACCCTCAGTAGGAACGAGGTCTCCCGGTGGGAGCGGCAGTTGCGCGTCCCCGGCGAGTTCTGGCTCGGCTGGCTCGCCGTCGTCCTCGCGGTGCCGGTCGACCTGCTGTCCACCGCCGCGACCCGCACCCGCGGCCTCGACGCACCGCCGACCTTCGGCGGATCCCGGCCCCGGGCCGCACTGCTCGCCCTGGCCCAGCGCTGGGTGGCCGACCCGCGTGACGTGCTGCTGCCCGGCGCTCCGGCAGCAGGTCACCGCCCCCCAGCCGGGCCACCCGGGCCGGCGTCGACGTCCCCGCAGGAGGCCGACGGCGGGCGGGAGGGTCCGGTGCGGCTGGCGGAGCTGCGCCGGCTCGACGACCTCGCCGGCGGGGCCGACCTGGCCGGGCTCGGGGCGTACCGGCTGGGGCGGGCGGTGCGGGCGCTGTCCGGGTGTGGCCCCTCCGAGCGCCGTCGGCTGCTGCCCGGGCTGGCCGAGTCCGCCCAGCTCGCCGGCTGGCTCGCCGCGGACGCCGGAGACGCCGCCGGCGCACTGGACACCTACCGGCTGGCGCTACGCGCCGCCGCGGCGGCCGGCGACCCGGCGCTCGCCGGGCACGTGCTCGGCTCAGCCAGCCACCTGCTCACCGGCGTCGGCGACCCGCAGGGCGCGCTGGTGCTGGCCCGGATCGCGTACGCCGGGGCACGGCAGTCGGCCAGCCCCGGCCTGCGCGCCCTGCTGCTGCACCGGGTGGCCCTGGCCGCGGCGCTGGGCGGCCGGGCCGGGGCGGCCCGACAGGCGCTCGACGCGGCCTGCCGGTTGACCGACGCGCCGGAGCCGGGCCGGGAGCCACCGTGGCTCTACTGGCTCGACGGGCCGGAGCTGGCCGCGATGGCCGGGCGCACGCTGGTCGCGATGGGCCGACCGCTCCCGGCCGAGGCACCGCTGCACGCCGTCCGGCGGCGCAGCCCCCGCACCGCCGCGATCTACGGCGGCTGGCTGGCCCGGGGCTACCTGCGACTCGGCGAGGTGGAGCGGGCCTGCGCGGTGGCCGGCGAGGCGCTGCTCGACGCCGTACGCGCCGGGTCGCCCCGCGCAGTGGGCCAACTGGCCGAGGTACGCCGGCTGCTGGCCGGGCACGGCGACGTGCCGGCCGTCCGGCGGTACCGGGCGCTCGCCACCGCGGCCACTCCGTACCTGCCCCGTTCGGGGCCCCCACCTGGGCCGACCGGCCGGCGGGCTCCGGCGGGGCGTACGGCGCGTCGGCCCCCCGGTGGCGCGACGGGGTCCGACCCGACCGGCTAGCGTCGTGGCGTGACCCACGCTGCTCCTGTTTCCCCCGTCGACCGCGCCGGGCTGCGCCAACGGATCGACAAGGCCCTGACCGAGTTCCTGGCCAGCCAGCGCGCCTGGATGGCCGAGGTCGACGACGCCCTGGCTCCACTCGCCGAAGCGATCGAGGCGTTCGTCCTCGGCGGCGGCAAACGACTGCGGCCGGCGTTCGCCTACTGGGGGTTCCGGGGAGCCGGCGGGGTGGACACCGACCAGGTGGTCACCGCCCTGGCCGCGTTGGAGTTCGTACAGGCCAGTGCACTGATCCACGACGACCTGATGGACCGGTCCGACACCCGGCGCGGCGAGCCGGCGGTGCACCGGCGGTTCGCGGCCAGGCACCGGGCGGCCGGCTGGGGCGGCGACGCGGACGGTTTCGGCGACGCCGCGGCGATCCTGCTGGGCGACCTGTCCCTGGTCTGGTCGGACGAGCTGCTGCACTCCGCCGGGCTGGACCCGCACACGGTGGCCCGGGCCCGGCCGGTCTTCGACGCCATGCGTACCGAGGTCACCGTCGGCCAGTACCTCGACGTGCTGACCCAGGTCACCGGGGACACCTCGGTGGAGCGGGCCGGCAAGGTCGCCCGCTACAAGTCGGCGAAATACACGGTCGAACGGCCACTGCTGCTCGGCGCCGCGCTGGCCGACGCGCCGGCGGAGGTCCGGGCGGCGTACTCCGCGTACGGGCTGCCGCTGGGTGAGGCCTTCCAACTCCGTGACGACGTACTGGGGGTCTTCGGCGATCCCGCCCAGACCGGCAAGCCGGCCGGTGACGACCTACGCGAGGGCAAACGGACCTACCTGGTGGCGGCGGCCCTGGAAACGACCGACAGGGCGGGCCGGGAACTGCTGCTCGGCGGGCTCGGTGACCCGGGGCTGGACGAGGCCGGGGTCGCCCGGCTGCGCGAGCTGATCGACGGCAGCGGGGCGTTGGCGCGTACGGAGCAGCGGATCGGCGTGCTGACCGACACCGCGCTGGCCGCGCTGGCCGCCGTCGACCTGGACACCGAGGCCCGGCAGGCCCTGGTCGACCTGGCCATCGCCGCCACCCGCCGCGCCGACTGACCCACCCCCGCCCGCACCTACCCCTCCCTGCCCTGGCCCGCGCCCGGCCCTCCCTGCTCGGCCCTGGCCCTAGCCGCTCGTCCCCGGCCTTGGCCCTGGTCCTGGTCCTGGCCTTGGTCCTGGTCTTGGCCCTGGTCTTGGCCCTGGTCTTGGCCCTGGTCTTGGCCCTGGTCTTGGTCTTGGCCCTGGTCTTGGTCTTGGCCCTGGTCTTGGTCTTGGTCTTGGTCTTGGCCCTGGTCTTGGCCCTGGTCTTGGTCTTAGTCCCGTCGATCTTGCACTTTCGGCCCGCATTTTGTCCGATGCGCCCCAGATGTCGGGGCATCAAGTGCAAGATCGCGAGGGGCTGGGGCGGGGACGGGAGCGGGGGCGGGGACGGGTTGGCGGGAGCGGGTTGGGGGCAGGCCGGGGCGGGCGGCGGGGCGGGGCGGGGCGGGGCGGGGCGGGGCGGGGCGGGGCGGGGCGGGGCGGGGCGGGGCGGGGCGGGGCGGGACGAGCGGGCAGGGCGAGGGCGGGGTGGAGCGGGGAGGGGGTGGGTCAGAAGCCCAGGGCTTGGGCTCGGCGCTTGACCTCGCGGGCCTGGTCGCCGGCGAGCGCCTTCGCGGGGGCGGCGCCGGGCAGGGTGTCGTCCGGCTCGTAGAGCCAGCGCAGCGCGGCCTCGTCGTCGTATCCGGCGTCGGCCAGCAGGTTGAGTACGCCGGGCAGGTGCTTGAGCACCGTGTCGTTGGCCACCAGGTCGGCCGGCATCCGGCGGACGCCGTCGCGGCGCACCGCGATCAGCTCCCGGTCCCGGATCATCTGGTGGACCTTGCTGATCGACACGTCGAGGCGCTCGGCCACGTCCGGCAGGGTCAGCCAGTCGGCGGCATCGGCAGGGCCGGCGGATTCGGGGCCGGGCACGGCCCGGTCGGCGGGTACGGAGTCGGTCACCGGACCACCCTGCCATGTCCCGCCCGGCCGGGGCCAACGGCACCCCGACAGGTGGGCTGAACAGGGCCGACGGAACAAGCGAGCGCGCCGGGGCAGTCATGGTCGCACCCCGGCTGTAGCATCCTGTTCAACCTTCACCTCCTGGACACATAGACTGCCTGCCGATGGACACACAGGTCGCCGACACGTTGCTGGGCTCGCTGATCGACGGGCGCTACCGCATCCGCGGTCGCGTGGCTCGTGGCGGCATGGCGACCGTGTACACCGCCACCGACGAGCGCCTCGAGCGCACCGTGGCGGTCAAGATCATTCACCCGTCCCAGGCCCCGGAGGCGCGAGCGCGGACGACGGGCTTCGTGGCGAGGTTCACCGACGAGGCGAAGACCATCGCCCGGCTGACCCACCCCAATGTCGTCGCGGTCTACGACCAGGGCACCCACTCCGGCCTGCCCTACCTCGTGATGGAGTATGTCCGCGGTCGCACCCTGCGTGACGTGCTCGCCGAGCGGCGCCGGCTCAACCCCGACGAGGCGCTGGCCATCGCCGAGCAGATGCTCGCCGCGATCGCCGCCGCACACCGGGCGGGGCTGGTGCACCGCGACGTGAAGCCGGAGAACGTCCTGGTCGCCGAGGCCCCCACCGGCGGCACGGCCAACCTGGTCGACAGCGTGGTCAAGGTCGCCGACTTCGGGCTGGCCCGGGCCGTCGAGGCGAGCGCCGACGACGAGAACGGCAACCAGCTGATGGCCACGGTCGCGTACGTGGCCCCGGAGCTGGTCACCGACGGCCACGCCGACCCCCGCACCGACGTCTACTCCGCCGGCATCGTGCTGTTCGAGATGCTCACCGGTCGGGTGCCCTATGACGGGGACCGCCCGGTCGACGTCGCCTGGCAGCACGTCGACAATGACGTTCCGGCACCGTCGACCCTGGTGCCGGGCCTGCCGAAGGCGCTCGACGAACTGGTCGCCCGGGCCACCCGGCGTGATCCGGGCGCCCGGCCGACCGATGCCGGCGCGCTGCTCGCCGAGGTGCAGGCGGTCCGGGACGACCTGGGCGACGCGGACGCGAACTCGCGTACCGCCGTGTTGCGCCGGGTGTCCGACGAGCCGATGGCCGGGCCGACGATGATGGTCGCGGCGGTCCGGCCGGCCGAGCGGCCCGCCTGGGCCCGGCTGCCCGAGGGCGGCGCCCCACGGGCGGGCCGCCGGCGGGCCGAGCCCGAGGAGGGCGAGAGCCTGTGGTCGCGGCTGTCCGCGCTGCGCACCCAGGTCATGGGCGACCCGCGGGGCCGGATGGCGGTCGTCGCCGCCGTGGTGGTGCTGGTCCTGGTGGCCGCCGGCGGCGGCTGGTGGTTCGGGGCCGGGCGCTACACGGAGGCGCCGCAGCTGGTGGCCATGACGAAGGCCGACGCGGAGGCGCAGGCCGCCCGCGCCGGGTTCGTCCTCAGCTACGCCGACCCGCGCTACGACGAGAAGGTCCCGAAGGACGCCGTCCTGGCGCAGGACCCGGCCTCCGCCAGCCGGATCGTCAAGGGCGACACGATCACGCTGACCCTATCGATGGGTCCGGAGCGTTTCCCGGTGCCCGACGTGGTGGGCAAGGAGTTCGAGCTCGCCGAGGCAGATCTGCTCGCCGCGAAGCTGGTGGTGGCGAAGGGCACCGCCCGCTACGACGACAACCTGCCCTCGGGCGTCGTGGTGGCCGTCAACCCGGAGGCCGGCACCGAGGTCAAGCCGGGCGACAAGGTCACGGTCATCCTGAGCAAGGGCAAGGCTCCGATCTCGGTGCCGAACCTGGTCGGCAAGAGCCTGGGTGAGGCGCGGACGATCCTCGCCCAGCTGGGCCTGGTGCTGGTGGAGCCGCCCACCTACAAGGACTCCGACAAGCCCAGGGACGAGGTCCTCGGGCAGAGCCCGGCGGACGGCTCCGGGGTGGAGCGGGGTGCGAAGGTCAAGCTCGAGCTGAGCAAGGGCCCGCCGCTGGTCGTCGTGCCCCGGGTCATCGACCTGCCGTGCCAGCAGGCCAAGCAGCAGCTGGAGAGCCAGGGTTTCCCGGTGGCGATCCAGTTCAACCCGAACGGCATCGTCCGGTTCCAGAACCCGGAGAACACGGAGGTGCCGCCGGGCACCCCGGTCACCCTCGGGTGCATGTAGCGATGTCGGCACAACCCCGGCCGGTCGGCTCGCACACGCCCACCTCAGGCGGTCTGGCGAAGACCGCCCTGCCGTACGCCGACGCGGCCGGCTCACAGGTCGTGCAGGTCTACGTGTCCAACTCGCGGGGCTGGGCACTGCCGGCCGGCGACCCGGCCCAGGACACGTTGTTCCGCGACGGCTGCGGCGAGCGGGGCCTGCCCGTCTTCATCCACGCGTCGTTGCTCGTCAACCTCGGCTCCCCCACCGCGAACACGGTCGAGCGTTCGGCGGAGACGCTCGCCCACGCACTGCGCCGGGGCCGGGCGATCGGCGCCGAGGGTGTGGTCTTCCACGCCGGCAGCTCGGTCGACGAGCGGTACGCCGAAGCCGCGATGCGGCAGGTACGCGAGACGCTGCTGCCGCTGCTCGACGAGACGGCGGCAGCGGACGGCCCGCGGCTGCTGGTCGAGCCGAGCGCGGGCGGCGGTCGCTCGCTCGCCTCCCGGGCGGAGCACCTCGGGCCCTATCTCGACGCGGTGGACGGGCACCCCTGGCTCGGGGTCTGCTTCGACACGTGCCACGCCTGGGCCGCCGGGCACGATCTGGCCGCCGAGGGCGGCATGACCGCGACGCTGGACACGCTCGTGGCGACGGTCGGTGCCGACCGGCTGCGGCTGGTGCACGCGAACGACTCGAAGGATCTCTGCGGCTCCACCCGGGACCGGCACGAGAACATCGGCAGGGGCACCATCGGCGAGACGGCGTTCGCCGAGCTGATGGCGCATCCGGCCACCGCCGGCGTACCGGTCGTGGTGGAGACCCCGACGGAGCAGCACGTCGGCCACGCCGCCGACATCGCCACCCTCCGGCGACTGCACCCCTGACCTCGACAGGCGGCGGCACCACCGCCTGATGATCCACGCGCTACCCACGCCGACGGTCGCCTGGCCCCTCGTTCCGCTGCTCTCAGGCCCGGCCCTCGCCGGGCCGACGCGACAGTTGGCCTTCCAATAGAAGGCGGGAGTCGATGTTCGCGCCCGGACCACAATCGGGCTGGTGGTCCGAGCTGCGGGCGGCCGACCGCTGGCAGGGCGTCGTCGTCGTGCGGTCGAGACCGCATGTGCTCCTGCCGGAGCCGTTCGGCTCAGGTGTCGCGCAGGACGCGGGTGAGGACCTCGACAGCCCGGTCGATGCCGGCGTCGTCGACATCCTGGTGGGTGACCAGGCGGGCGGTGCGGGGGCCGAGCACCGAGACCAGGACGCCCTCGGCGCGGGCGGCGGCGGCCAGGGCGTGCGCGTCCAGCCGCGCCTTCGCCAGGTCCAGCGGCACGAGGTTGGTCCGGACAGCCGTGGCCAGCACCCCGAACGGAGCGATCGCCTCGGCGAGCCGGGCCGCCTTCGCGTGGTCGGCGGCGAGCCGGTCGACGTGGTGGGCGAGGGCGTACCGGCCGGCGGCGGCGAGGACACCGGCCTGCCGCATCCCGCCACCCATCCGCTTGCGGATCACCCGGGCCCGGGCGATCTTGTCGGCGCTGCCGACGACCAGCGAGCCGGCCGGCGCGCCGAGCCCCTTGGAGAGGCAGACCGACAGGGTGTCGAAGAGGGCGCCGTACTCGGCCAGCGGCACGCCGTCGGCGACGTGTGCGTGCCAGATCCGGGCCCCGTCGCAGTGCAGGGCCACGCCCGCGTCGTCGCCGATCCGGCGCAGCTCACGCAGGGTGGCCAGCGGGATCACCCCGCCGCCGCCCCGGTTGTGGGTCTGCTCGACGGCGATCGCCCGGGTGGGGACCGCGTGGTAGCCCTCGGGACGGATCATCGCGGCGACGACGTCCGGGTCGAGGTCCGCGCCCACCGGTGACCAGGTCCGCGAGGAGATGCCACCGTACGCGGCGGCGGCCCCGATCTCGTACGTCACCACGTGCGCGTCGGCGTCGCAGAGCAGTTCGTCGCCCGGCGGCACGACCAGTTGCAGGGCGATCTGGTTGGCCATCGACCCGGTCGGGGCGAACAGCGCCGCCTCGTGCCCGAACAGCGCGGCGACCTCGGCCTCCAGCGCGTTGACGGTCGGGTCCTCGCCGTAGACGTCGTCACCGACCTCGGCGGTGGCCATCGCCTCGCGCATCCCCGGGGTCGGCCGGGTGACCGTGTCCGAGCGAAGGTCGACGAGTGGGTCAGCCACAGTGATCCTCTCGGCCGCCGACTGCGGGGCTCGCAAGCTCACTCCTCGCGTCAGCCACGGAGCATCTCCGCCACGAGGAAGGCCAGTTCCAGCGACTGCTGGGTGTTCAGTCGCGGGTCACAGGCGGTCTCGTACCGGCCGGGCAGGTCGAGGTCCTCGATGCCCTGGGCCCCGCCGAGGCACTCGGTGACGTCCTCACCGGTCAACTCGACGTGCAGCCCGCCGGGGTGGGTCTGCAGGCCACGGTGCACCTCGAAGTAGCCGAGCACCTCGTCGACGATGCGGTCGAAGTGCCGGGTCTTGTAACCGTTGGACGACTCGTGCGTGTTGCCGTGCATCGGGTCGCACTGCCAGACCACCTTGGCGCCGGCGGCGGTCACCTTCGCCACGATCGGCGGCAGGGCGTCGCGGACCCGGTGGTTGCCCATCCGGCTGATCAGGGTGAGCCGGCCGGGGATGTTGTCCGGGTTGAGCTTCTCGCAGAGCTCGATCGCCTCGTCCGGGGTCGTCGTCGGGCCGAGCTTCACACCGATCGGGTTGGCGATGCGGGAGATGAAGTCGATGTGCGCCCCGTCGATCTGCCGGGTGCGTTCGCCGATCCACAGGAAGTGCCCGGACAGGCCGTACGCCCGGCGGTCGGAGACCCGGGTCAGCGCCCGGTCGTACTCCAGGGCGAGGGTCTCGTGCGAGCAGTAGAGGGTGACGGTGCGCAGCGCCTCTTCGTCGGTCATCCCGCAGGCCCGGATGAAGGCCAGCGCCCGGTCGATCTCACGGGCGATCGCCTCGTAGCGCTCGCCGGCCGGGGAGTTCTTGACGAAGCCCTTGTTCCAGTCGTGCACGGCGTGCAGGTCGGCGAGCCCACCGGCGAGGTACGCGCGGAGCATGTTCATCGCGGCGGCCGAGTTCGCGTACGCCCGGATCATGCGCTGCGGGTCGGCGGCCCGTGCCTCCGGCGTGGCCTCCAGCGAGTTGATCATGTCGCCGCGGTAGGCGGGCAGGCCGCGGGCGTCGGTCGGCAGCGACCGGGGCTTGGTGTACTGCCCGGCGACCCGAGCCACCTTGACCACCGGGAGTGAGGCGCCGTAGGTGAGCACGATCGCCATCTGGAGCAGGGTGCGGGCGTTGGCCAGCAGGTGGCTCTCGGTGTTGTCGGCGAAGGTCTCCGCGCAGTCGCCGCCCTGGAGCAGGAACGCCTTGCCCTCGCACACCAGAGCCAGCCGCTGGCGGAGCTGGTCGACCTCGTAGGGCGCCACCACCGAGGGCACGGTGTCGAGCACCTTGCAGACCTCGGCGACCTCCGCCGGGTCCGGCCAGGGCGGGATCTGCGTACGCGGCAGCTCCCGCCAGCGGTCGAGGCCGAGGGCCGCGTCCTCGGCGGAGTCGACGGTCGGACGGCTGGTCTGCAGACCCGGGCTGCCCACCGCGGGATGGCTCAGCTGATGCCACTCATGGCGCATGACAGAAAGCGTACGGCGACCGGCCCGGCGACCGACCGGCGAGGGGCATGGTTCCGGCAGGTGAGAGCTGACTCACCCGAGCGCAGGTCAGGGCGTGGCGGCCGGGGCCGGCGTGTTGCCGCCCGGCGCCTCGGCGGCGATGCACCAGTCGGCGCCGTCGCGGGTGACCGTGAACAGCAGCGGCCGGATGATCGTGCCGGAACCGGCGGCGACCGAGACCGACGTGCTCACCTCCTGGCCTCGGGGGCCGGAGCGGATGTCGGTGATCTCGGCCTGCGGCACCTTGAAATGCTCGGCGAAGTCGCCGTTGGGGCCGGTCGCGGCGGCGTCGAAGCTCTCCTGGAGGGCGACACAGAGCTGGCTGCGCCCGGCCGCGACGTCCTTGGCCGTCATCGCGTCGAGGTAGGCCTGCACCCGCTCCCGCGACTTCGTGGCGGCCTCCTCGGCGGGGGCCCGACCGGGCTTGGTCGCCGGATCGTCCTCCTCGCCGATGCCGCAGCCGAACAGGGCGAGGGGCAGGGTTCCGAGCAGCACGGCGCCCGCCGCCAGTCTCCCGCGCGTCGCGCGCATCGCCACCTCCGTCGCCGTGGACATCGAGCCCGTTGAGCGGCGAGTCTGTCACATCGACGCGCGTGCCCGGACGTCGCCGCGCCCGAACCGGATGGCCGCTGCGCCCGAACCGGATGGCCGCGCCCGAACCGGGCCGGAGACGCTTCCCCCAAGCCGGCCGGGGCACAGCCGGCGGGGAGGGACCGGTGCGTGGTCCCTCCCCGCCAGGTGGGTGGTGCGTCGGCGCTCAGCTCAGCCGAGGCCGCCCTTGATGGCACCGATCAGCTCGCCGTTGCCGGTGTCACCGGAGAGCTCCCAGAAGAAGGCGCCACCGAGGTTCTGGTTCTTCGCGTACGTCATCTTGCCGTTGATGGTGGAGGGGGTGTCGTAGCTCCACCAGTTGCTGCCGCACTTGGCGTACGCCGTGCCGGCGACGGTGCCGGTGGCCGGGCAGGTGTTCTTGAGGACCTTGTAGTCCTCGATGCCCTGCTCGTAGGTGCCCGGGGCGGGGCCGGTGGCGGTGCCGCCGGGCGCCGCCTGGGTCACCCCGGTCCAGCCCCGGCCGTAGAAGCCGATGCCGAGCAGCAGCTTGTTCGACGGGATGCCCTTGCTCTTGAGCTTCTGGATCGCCGCGTCGGACCAGAAGCCCTGCTGCGGGATGCCGGCGTACGAGGTGAGCGGGGAGTGCGGGGCGGTGGGGCCCTGAGCGGCCCACGCGCCGAAGAAGTCGTAGGTCATCGGCATGATCCAGTTGAGGTTCGGCGCGGCGCCGGCGTAGTCGGTGGCGTCGATCTTGCCGCCGTCGCTGCCGTCCGCCGTGATCGCGGCGGTGACCAGCGCCGACGAGCCGAACTTCGTACGCACCGCGCCGATCACGTTCTTGAAGGCGTTCGGGCCGCTGCTGTCGCAGGTGAGCCCGCAGGCGTTCGGGTACTCCCAGTCGATGTCGATGCCGTCGAAGACGTCCGCCCAGCGCGGGTCCTCCACCAGGTTGTGGCAGCTCTCGGCGAACGCGGCCGGGTTCTGTGCGGCCTGGGTGAAGCCGCCGGACCAGGTCCAACCACCGAAGGACCAGAGCACCTTCAGGTGCGGGTACATCTGCTTGAGCTTGCGCAGCTGGTTGAAGTTGCCGCGCAGCGGCTGGTCCCAGGTGTCGGCGACGCCGTCGACGCTGTCCGCCGCGGTGTACGCCTTGTCGTAGTCGGCGTAGCTGTCACCGATCGTGCACCGGCCGCCGGTGGTGTTGCCGAAGGCGTACAGGATGTGGGTCATCTTGGCCGCGGAGCCGCTGGTGTGGATGTTCTTGACGTGGTAGTTGCGGCCGTAGACGCCCCACTGCGTGAAGTAGCCGACGACCTTCTTGCCGGTCGGGTCCGGCGGCGTGGTGGTGGGCGGCGGCGTGGTCGGCGGCGGGGTGGTGGGCGGCGCCGTGGTCGGCGGGGTGGTGGTGGGCGGCGCGCTGGTGGTGGGCGGGGTGCCGCCGGCGCACGGGGCACCGTTGATCGTGCAGTTCAGGGGCGCCTTGTACGCGCCGGTGCCGTTGTAGCCCCAGCTGAACGCGGCGCCCGGCGCGAGTGGACCGGCCCAGCTCTTCTTGACCGCGACGTAGTGGTCGCCGGTGCGGGTGACGTCGGCGTCCCAGGAGCTGCTGACGCTGGTGCCCGACGGCAGGTCGAACTCGATGCGCCAGGTGCTCACCGAGGCATTCGTCCCGTTGGTGATGGTCACCCGCGCCTCGTGACCGGTCCCCCAGTCCTGCGCCTTGGCGAACCCGGCGGTCACGCTGCCGGCGCCGAACGCACTGGCCATCGGGACCATGGCGGCGGTCACCACCATCACGGCGCCGACCCAGAGGGCCCGGCGGAACGATCTCTTCATGCGGCGTCTCCCTAAACAGTTAGGAAACTTTCCAGATTGATGGTGAGACGCTACTCACGCCGTCACCGATTCGTCAAGATGTACATGTATCGATTCCTCTTGGGAGCGCGACCAGCCTCTTACCGCCGACCCCCAGGCAGCCGAGCGGCGGCGCGGCGGCGGCCCGGCAGCGGGCAGGGCCACGGCCTGGCGGCAGGCCGACGGCGGCGCGCGGCGGCGCGTAGCCTCGGCCCATGACCGTCTTCGACACCCGGATCGATGCCCTGGCCGGCGGCCCGGCCGACCTCGCGCAGTACCGCGGACGCGCGCTGCTGGTGGTCAACGTCGCCTCGCGCTGCGGCCTCACCCCGCAGTACGCCGGCCTCCAGGCACTGCACGACGAGTACGCCGACCGCGGCCTGGTGGTGCTCGGCGTGCCCTGCAACCAGTTCGCCGGCCAGGAGCCGGGCAGCGCCGCCGAGATCAGCGACTTCTGCCAGGTCAACTTCGGAGTGACCTTCCCGCTGACCGAGAAGATCGACGTGAACGGTCCCGGTCGCCACCCGCTCTACGCGGCACTGGTGGGGACCGCCGACGCCGAGGGGCACACGGGCGACGTGCGGTGGAACTTCGAGAAGTTCCTGGTCGCTCCGGACGGCACGGTGGCGGCCCGGTTCGCGCCCACCGTCGAGCCGACCTCGGCCGACCTGCGCGCCGCCATCGAGAAGGTGCTGCCCCCGACGGCCTGACGCGGGGCGGCGGACGTCCGGCATGGACTTCGCCGTGCCGCTACGTGTCGATCGGACTACGATCGGCGACACGCGGTTGGTCCGGGTGGAGGGGGCGGGATGTTCTTCGCGGTGCGGGAGACGCTCCCACCGGGCCAGGTCCCGCCCGACCACCACGTCAGCATCCAGCGACCGCTCGACGCCGGCCGGGTGGTGCTCGACGCCGCCGTGCCTGACGACGTGCTGCGCGACCACGGCCGGCTGCGGCACCTGCCGCCGTTCCCCGAGCACCTCGACGATCCGGGGCGGCACCGCTTCGTGCTGGACCACCTGTCCGGTCAGGTCGACAACGCGGCCTGCTACATCCGGATGTCGCCCGAGGACCTGCCGCCGTTCGTCTGGGAACTGTTCACGGCGGCCCGGCCGGTGGTCTTCGTCTGGACCGACCCGACGACCGGCGAGCGCGTCGAGCGGGTGGTGGCGGCGGTCCGCCGCGACGGCGCTGCGGGCTTCCGGACCGAACGGCCCCGCCGCCAGGCGCCAGGCGGAATTGTCGACCATCTCGGTGGGGAGTGTCGTCACCGCGAACAGAGTTGGGAACCAACATGACAACAGTGGGACTGATCGGCAGTGGACACATCGGCGGCACAGTGGCGCGGCTGGCGGTGGCGGCCGGCTACGAGGTGGTGCTGAGCAACTCGCGCGGCCCGGAGACCCTCAAGGATCTCGTCGATGAGCTGGGCCCGCGTGCCCGGGGGGCCACCGCCCGGGAGGCCGCAGCGGCCGGCGATCTGGTGGTCGTCACCATCCCGTTCAAGGCGTACCGGGACGTGCCGGTCGAGCCGCTCGCCGGCAAGCTCGTGCTGGACACCAACAACTACTACCCGGAGCGCGACGGCCGGTTCCCCGAGCTCGACTCCGGCTCCACCACCAGCAGCGAGCTGCTCCAGCGGCACCTGCCGCAGTCGCGGGTGGTGAAGGTGTTCAACAACATCTTCTTCAAGCACCTGCACGCGCTGGCCCGGTCGACCGGCGCTGGCGACCGCAGCGCGCTGCCCATCGCGGGCGACGACGCGGGCGCGAAGGCGGAGGCGACGGCCTTCCTCGATCGGATCGGCTACGACGCCGTGGACGCCGGGCCCCTCACCGAGAGCTGGCGCCACCAGCCGGACACCCCGGCGTACGGAACCATCTACTCGGCCGACCCAGCCAACTGGGAGCGCGAGGCGCCGGCCGACGCCGCCAGGGTGCGCACCGCCCTGGCCGAAGCCACCCGCTGAACGGCCGCCGTGGTGCGGCCTTCACGGACGGTCGCATCACGGAAGGTGCGTCCGTCTCGACGGAGCTAGGCTACGAGGTGCGTCCCTGGCCTGAGCACCACCGGCGGGGGCGACGAGCCGGCTCCTCCCCCGCCGCGTCGATCAGACCGGGCGGCGGCCGGCGAAGCCGCACTCCACCCGGTGGTACCAGCGCACGTCGGTGTCCCCTTCCAACCAGCACCAGAGCACCGGCCGGCCGTCCCGCTCGCCGGGGAAGTCGAGCAGGACCGGCGCGATGCCCTTGACCTGGATGTCGTGGGAGTGCAACTCCTCGACGAGGGCGTGCAGCCGTGCCTCCAGCCCCTTGACCTCAGCCAGTCCGCCGAGCGGGCTGGCACCGTGGTCGGCCAGGTCGACCCGCAGCTCGGCCAGGTCGGCCCGCAGCCGGATCAGCTCGTCGACGCGCGGGCGCAGGGTGGCGATCAGGTGGCGGGCCTGGGCGAGGGTGAACACCGGGCCAGTATGGAGCACGCGACCGCCCGGCCGGGACGCCGCGGGCCGAACCGGTCGGGCGGTCACGGGCCGGACCGGTCGGCGTAGCGGGCCGGCTCAGCGGCCCGCCCGCCCACCCCGACTTCGTAGCTAACTTTCCTTGACGGGGCATCCACGTGTAGCTAAGTTTCGACCAAACCGATGGGAGGGGCGACATGGAGCGTAGAAAGTTCCTGGCCGGAGCGGGTGCGGTGACCGCGGGCGCGGTCGCGGCGACGGCCCCCGGTGTGGCCGGCCACGCCGCACCTGGCATCCGCCACGTGGAGACCGGTCTCGACGTGCTGGTCCGATCCGACTTCGCCGAACTCGCCGGCCAGCGGGTGGGCGTCATCTCGAACCCCACCGGCGTGGACTCGGCCTACCGGCACCTGGTCGACCTGATGCACGGCTCCGGCGCGGTACGGCTGGCCGCCGCGTTCGGCCCCGAGCACGGCTTCCGCGGCTCGGCGCAGGCCGGGGGCAGCGAGGGCACCGGCGTCGACGCCCGCACCGGGATCACCGTCTACGACGCGTACGGCGCCTCCCAGGCCAAGTGGGAGACCATGTTCACCGAGGCCGGCGTCGACACCGTCGTCTTCGACATCCAGGACGTCGGCGTCCGCTTCTACACGTACATCTGGACCATGTACACCTCGATGGTGGCCGCCGCCCGCGTCGGCAAGCGGTACGTGGTGCTGGACCGGCCGAACCCGGTCGGCGGCCGGGCCTACGGGCCGATGATGACCACCGCGTACACCTCCGGGGTGGGGCTGAAGGAGATCGTCCAGCAGCACGGGATGACCGTCGGCGAACTGGCCAGCTTCTTCAACGCCGAGTTCCTGCCCGCCGCCGCCGGACGGCCGGTCGACCTGCACGTCGTGAAGTGCCGGCACTGGAAGCGCGACAAGCTCGCCCCCGACACCGACCTGCCCTGGGTGATGCCCAGCCCGAACATGCCCACCACGGACACCGCGCTGGTCTACCCCGGCACCGGCCTGTTCGAGGGCGTCGCCTCGATCACCGAGGGCCGGGGCACCTGCAAGCCGTTCGAGCTGATCGGCGGCCTGGCCAACGACTTCGACTACCACTGGTCCGACCGGCTCAACGCCCGCGAGCTGCCCGGCGTCGAGTTCCGCGAGGCGTACTTCACGCCGACGTCCGCCGGGCAGAAGCCCGCGCTGCTCAACAAGCTCTGCGCCGGGGTCGAGGTGAAGGTCGTCGACCGGGCGAAGTACGACCCGATCCGTACGGGGGTCGCGATGCTGGTGGAGGCACACAAGTACGAGGCGTTCGCGTGGCGGCGCGACTCGTGGGACGCCGTGCGGCCGTACTGGATCGACAAGCTGACCGGGTCACCGCGGCTGCGCACGATGATCGACGCGGGCGCCGACGTGGACGACGTGGTCGCCGCCTGGTCCGGCGAGCTGGCGGAGTTCAACCGCCGACGCAAGCCCCACCTGCTCTACTGAGGACCGGTTCCGCGTCTGGCTGGCCGGCGTTGTCGGGCTGATCCACCGATCAACTCGACGCGCCGGCGGCGGGCCTGACGGCAGCGCCGAGCTTCGGCAGCGGTCCTCATGATCGCCAGGCGGCGATCAGGCCGTCAGGATCTGGTCAGAATCACGAGTTGCTGGGTTGCTCGGGTCATCGCGACATAGCGGTCGACCGCTCCTTAACCGCAGGCTGGCGTGGTGGCTGATGAGCACACGGGCGGGGCGGCAGGCAGCCCGGGCGAGGGCTGGTGGTGACGGGCCGCCGATCACCTCGGACCTTCCCATCGAACACGCGAATCGACGAAAGTGTGCGATTATCGCACCATGGTCGATGACAGCGACTGGACGACCGTCGGCGAGCAGATCCGCCAGGCACGCCTCGGCGCCGGTATTTCGCAGGCCGAGTTGGCGGCGCGCGTCGGGCTTGACCGGACGATGATCGCGAAGGTCGAGTCGGGTGGCCGCCGCATCGACGCCCTGGAACTCATCCGCCTGACCACCGCGCTCGACGTGCCGATCGACTACCTGCTGCAGCGGCGGCCGGCGGTCATCTCGCGGCGCGCCGAACTGCTCGCCGAGGACAGTGACACGGACGCGGCGCGTAAGTCCCAACGGCTTGACATCGCGCTGTCCGCGTGGCTCGGCGACGTACGCCAGATGCTCGACGCGGGGACGCTGCGCGCCCGCCCCCCGACGCGCTACGACCGACACCTCAAGTCCGAAGATGAAGCCCGGATGGCCGCCCGGTGGTTGCGCCGGGCGCACGGGGTGGGCGATGCCCCGATCGACACGCTCATGGAATTCAGCGAACTGAGCGGCCAGTACGTTCTCGTCAGCGAGCTACCCGGCGACGGCGCCTCGCTGGTCGACGGTGATCTCGCCGTGGCAGTTGTCAGCACCAACGGTGATCCTGGACGGCGGCGGGCAACAGCGGCCCACGAACTCGGCCACCTGGTGCTCGGCGACGAGTATTCCAGCGACCTTGCGGTGCACCTGTCCCGGGCGGACCGCGAGGGCCTCATCAACGCCTTCGCCGCCGAACTCCTCCTGCCACTCGCCGCCTTTGCGGGTTGCAGCCGAAACGGCAATCTCCGTGAGGAGCTCATCGGATTGGCCGCCCGCTACCGCACTTCGTGGTCGCTCGCACTACGGCAGGCGGAGCAGGCAGGCTGGGTCGACGTGACGACGCGCAGGAAGCTGAGCCAGGCCAGCCCCACGCGCGCCGAATTCATGGACGCGGTGGGGTGGTCACCACAGCCCGATCTTGACGCGGTACGCGTCCCACCCGGCTATTCGCACGCGGTCATGGAGGCCTGGCGGCGCCACCTGGTGACCGGTTCGCGGGCTGTCGAACTCCTGCACGGGCAGATCGCCCGCGATGACCTACCCCCGCGCGACGATGCGGATCTGACGCTGTGAGCAGCCACAGCGCCGGCGACGGACGCATGTGGGTCTTCGACACCATGGTGCTGAACCACTTCGCGCTCGCCGACCGCCTCGACGTCCTGGCGACCATGGTCATCGACCACCCGTGCGCCTCCACGGCCGTGGTGCTGGACGAGCTTCGCTCCGGTGTGGAGCAGCACCCTGCCCTCAGTGGCACGCTGGACCTGGAGTGGATGCAGATCATCGCCCTCGACCAGCCCACCGAGATCCGGTGTTTCGCGGACTGGGTCCGCAGGATCGGGGCCGGCGCCCGCGACATGGGTGAGGCCAGCGTCTTCGCCGCCGCGGACATCTACGGCGGAGTCGCCATCACCGACGACCAAGAGGCCACCAGGGTCGGCCGAGCCCACGGCCTGCCCGTTCACGGGACGATCTGGCTTTTGGCCGGCGGATGCGGCGAGGGCAAGCTGACGGAAACCGGCGCCGGTGCGATCATCGAGGCACTCCGGCGGACCGGCCACCGGCTGCCCTGCAGCGGCGCGGAGTTCCCGGGGTACGCACGCCGCAACGGCCTGTTGTAGCGGCCTAGTCCACGGCCTGGGCGGCCAGTTCGCGGGCGCGGTCGCGGGCCGCTTCCAGCGCGGCGAGCAGCGCCGCGCGTACGCCGTGCTTCTCCAGCTCGCGCACGGCGGAGATGGTGGTGCCGGCCGGCGAGGTGACCGCCTCGCGCAGCTTCACCGGGTGCTCGCCGGAGTCGCGCAGCATCACGGCCGAGCCGATGGCGGTCTGCACGATCAGCTCGTGTGCGACCTGCCGGGGCAGGCCGAGCAGGATGCCGGCGTCGATCATGGCCTCGACCAGCAGGTAGAAGTACGCCGGCCCGGAGCCGGAAAGCGCGGTCACCGCGTCCTGCTGGGACTCGGGCACCCGGATCGTCGCGCCCAGCGGCGTGAACATCTCCTCGGCCAGCGCGAGGTGCGTGCCGGTGGCGTGCGCCCCGGCGGAGATCGCGGTCATCGCCTCGTCGACCAGGGCCGGGGTGTTGGTCATCACCCGCACCACGGGGGTGCCCTCGGGCAGCCGGCGGTTGAAGAAGCTGGTCGGCAGGCCGGCGCAGAGGGAGATCACGAGTTTGTCGGCCGGCACCTTGGGCCCGATCTCGTCCAGCAGCGCCGCCGCGTCCTGCGGCTTGACCGAGACGGCGAGCACCTCCGCCTCGTCCACGGCGGTGAGGTTGTCGACCACCCGGACCCCGTACCGGGCGGTCAGCTCCTCGGCGCGGGCGGGCCGGCGGGCGGTGGCCAGCAGCCGGTCCACCGGCCATCCCGACCGCAGCAGCCCGCTGAGCATCAGCTCACCGATCTTGCCGGCCCCGATGACCGCGACCGTGTGCACCGAACCCGCCATCGGGTCGTACCCCCTCGCCGTGAGCCGGCGCGCGGCGGGCCGGGCGGCCCGCCGCGACGCCGTGGATCGATCAGCTGCCGAAGAAGACCTCGGCCTCGGCGTACCGCTCCAGCGGCACGGTCTTCAGCTCACGGGTGGCCTCGGCCAGCGGGACGCGGACGATGTCCGTGCTCTGCATGGCGACCATCTTGCCCCAGTCGCCCTCGTGGACCGCGTCGATGGCGTGCAGGCCGAGCCGGGTGGCGAGCACCCGGTCGAAGGCGCTCGGGGTGCCGCCGCGCTGGATGTGCCCGAGCACGACCGTGCGGGCCTCCTTGCCGGTCTTGGCCTCCAGTTGCGCGGCGAGCCACTGGCCGATGCCGCCGAGGCGGACGTGGCCGAACGCGTCGAGCTCCTGGTTGTGCAGGACCATCTGGCCGTCCAGCGGCTGGGCGCCCTCGGCGACCACGACGATCGGGGCGTACTGGTGCTGGAAGCGCTTCTCGACGTAGCCGGCGACCTGCTCGACGTCGAACTTCCGCTCGGGGAGCAGGATCACGTTGGCGCCGCCGGCCAGGCCGGCGTGCAGGGCGATCCAGCCGGCGTGCCGGCCCATCACCTCGACCACCAGGGTGCGGTGGTGGCTCTCGGCGGTGGTGTGCAGCCGGTCGATCGCCTCCATCGCGATATTGACGGCGGTGTCGAACCCGAAGGTGTAGTCGGTGGCGCCGAGGTCGTTGTCGATCGTCTTCGGCACGCCGATCACGTGGACACCGAGCTCGTGCAGCTTGGTGGCCACGCCGAGGGTGTCCTCGCCGCCGATCGCGATGAGCGCGTCCACGCCCTGCGCGGCGAGGTTCTCCTTGATCCGCTCGACGCCGTTCTCGATCTTGAAGGGGTTGGTCCGGGACGAGCCGAGGATGGTGCCGCCGCGCGGCAGGATGCCGCGGACCTCGGCGATGCCGAGGGGGCGGGACAGGCCCTCCAGCGGGCCCTTCCAGCCGTCCCGGAAACCCACGAACTCGTGGCCGTAGCTGGCGACGCCCTTACGGACCACCGCCCGGATGACCGCGTTCAGACCTGGGCAGTCGCCGCCGCCGGTGAGCACGCCGATACGCATGATCTGCTCATCCTCCTGGGATCAGGTGAAGCCCGATTTGCCCCAGGATATGTGTCGGATCAAGACCATCGGCGCCGTTGCCGGCCCGGGGCGGGCCGTCACTGCGCACTGTAGTCGCCGCAGGAGTACGCCGACACCGCGCCCCGGGCCGGTCCCACCGGTCGGTCGACCTACCGGTCAGTAGCTGACCTCGTGGTTCTCCCCCGCCTTCGGCGGTCTGCCGGTCACCGCCGCCCTGGCGTAGCCGAACAGGTTGACCACCGTGCTCGACGGAGAGTCCCAGTACTCCGCGGAGCCGGCGTGCACCCTGATCAGGGTGATCCCCGGGGTCTCCAGCCCGTCCGGGAACCACGCCTTGAGCAGCGGGTTCCACAGTTCTTCGGCCTTCGCCCGGTCGTATCCCTCCCGGGCCGTGCCCGAGACCGACACCCAGGAGTTGCGCCGGGAGTCGGAGAAGGAGACGTCGACTTCCGGGTTGACGCGGATCTGCCGCACCTTGGCGGAGTCGGCGTACGCGAAGAACCACAGGTCGCCGTCGAACTCCGCCTCCTGCAAACCCATCGGGCGGCTCACCATCCGGCCGTCCACGGCGATCGTGGTCAGCATGCAGATCCGCGCCTCCCGGACCAGCTCGGTGACCCGGCGTCGGGCGTCGGCGGCGGCGGTCGGTTCGTTGCTCATGGGACTCTCCCTCACATCGGCTCGACGTCGCACCGGTGCCCGGGACAGAACCGACCAAACCTACGAACCGGTCATCGCCCGCCACCGGGCCAGGTTGTGCCGGGCGTCGACCAGCGCGTCGTGCCGTGCCGCGTCGGCGTCCGGCAGCCGCGGCCGGCCACGGTCGTCCCAGACCTGGCGCAGGTCCTTGGTGAACCGGGGGATCTCCCGGGGCAGCGCCGTCATCGCGCCCCACAACTGCGCCAGGGCGACATGGTCGTACGCGGCGTACCAGGCCCAGAGCTCCAACTGCTCGCCCGGGCGGTCCCGGATCGGCTCGACGAGGAAGTCGAACAGGTCGTCGCGGATGCGTTCCCGGGAACGCCAGGCGCGGTTCGCCGGGGAGGGCAGCTTGTCGAGCACGTTGCGGCGCACCCAGGGCACGGCCCGCGAGTCGTCGAACTCGGTCGAGACGGCGTAGAACTCACGGCCGTACTCGTCGACGACGCCGATCGACACCAGGTCGACGAGCCGGCCGTCCTCGATGAACTCGCAGTCGTAGAAATAGCGGTAGACCATCCCCGTCATCCTCGCCCACGCCCGTCGCGTCCCGGCGACCGGGGCGGCCGGATCCGTCTCCCGCATGCCGGTCGCCGCAGCTCGGGAGTGTCACGGAAGTGATTTGAGGGGTGTACAGCAAGCGACTGGACCGTCATGATCTGATGTGTACCGCTACCGGACGCCGAACCGGTGTCAGTTCACCTCGTCGAGGGCCTTCAGGTTCACCCGGTGAGCGAGTTGTGGTCCTTGACCGGGGAGGGGTTGGGCCGTGGAGATGCGCCTACCGGAGCCGGGTGACGCGCTCACGGGTGTGGAGATGTTCGCCGGGCTGGAGCCGGAGGTCCGGCAGCGGGTGATCGCCGCAGCGGTCCCCCGGACGTACCGCAAGGGCCAGCTGCTCTTCGTCGAGAACGACCCGGGCGAGTCGCTCATCGTGCTGCGCCGAGGTGCGGTCGCGGTCTTCCGCACCGCGCCGACCGGCGAACGGGCGGTGCTGTCGGTCATCCGTCCGCCGGACGTGCTGGGCGAGGTCTCCCTGCTCGACGCCTCCACCCGGTCCGCCTCGGCCGAGGCGATCGAGGACTCCGCGGCGCTCGCGCTGTCCCGGGGCGCGTTCATGGAACTGGTGCACTCCAACCCCCGCATCCTCGACGCGGTAATGCGCTCGCTCGGCGGGCTGATCCGCCGGCTGACCGAGCAGAACGCCGACCACGTCTTCCTGGACCTGCCCGGCCGGGTGGCCAAGACCCTGGTGCGGCTGGCCGGCGAGAGTCAGGCCCCGATGATCACCATCGAGCTCAACCAGAGCCAGCTCGCGGAGATGGCCGGCGGCTCGCGGCAGAGCGTCAACCAGGCGATCGGATCGTTCGCCAACCGAGGCTGGCTGCGCACCGAGGGCCGGCGGATCGTGGTCACCGACGTGGCGGCGCTACGCCGCCGCGCCGGCATGAGCGACCGCTGAGGCGTACGCGAAAAAGGGCCGGAGCGGCTGCTCCGGCCCTTCGTGCGTGGGGTGTCAGGGAGTGTTGCTGCCCGGCCCGACCCAGTTGGTGCTGCCCGGCCCGACCCACTCCGTGCCGTCCTTGCCGCCACCGGACTGCTCGCTGACGATCCCCTGCGCCTGCAACGCGGCCAGCGTGGCGGCATCCACGTCGACGGAGTCGCCCGCGAGGTGGCTCACCCCGCTGCCGTCGGTCCAGTCGCTCTGCAACATCACGTACACCATCGGGAAATCCCCCTGTGGTCAATGGTCGACAATCAGCCGCCTGACTGTAACCGCAGGACCGGCCGGTGGACTGTCCACAAGCCAACAGCCCGGTACCCGACAGCTGGACATACGGCGATACTGACACCGGAACGGTGCCGATCCCGGTGCCGGCGGGACCACCAGTGGAGGGTGTCATCGCCACGCAGTGTGACCGCTGTGGACGCACGGCTGCCGCGGGCGACCGCTTCTGCGGCGGCTGCGGCAACGAGCTGGGCGCGGTCTGCCCGCACTGCCTCCGCCCGCTCGCCCGGGACGTGGCGTTCTGCACCTCCTGCGGCGCGGCCCGGCCGGGCACCGAGCGGCAACTGTCCCCGCAGGAGGACCGCCGCCGGGTCAGTGTGCTCTTCGTCGACCTGATCGACTTCACCCCGTACGTCGAGCGGGCCGACCCGGAGCTGGTCCGTGGCATGCAGACCGGGTTCTTCTCGGCCGCCCGCCGCGTCGTGGGGCAGTACGGCGGGGTGGTGGAGAAGTACATCGGCGACGCGGTGATGGCCCTGTTCGGCGCGCCCGTGGCGACCGAGACCGACGCGCTGCGCTGCGTCCGGGCCGGCCTGGAGCTGCAACGGGTGCTGACCCGGTTCACCCCCACCGGCGCGGACTCGCTGCACTTCCGGGTCGGGGTGGCCACCGGTGAGGCGCTGGTCGACGTGGCCGCCGCCCGCGACGGCGGCCAGGCGATCGTGGCCGGCGACGTGGTCAACACCGCCTCCCGGATGCAGTCCGTCGCGCCGTCGGGCGGAGTGCTGGTCTGCGGCGCGACGCACGCCCTCACCCGGGAGGCGATCCGCTACTCGGAACAACCGCCGGTCACCCTGCGCGGGCGGTCGACGACGACCGAGGTGTGGCTGGCCCTGTCCCCGGTCCGCCGGCAGCCGACCGACCGGCAGCCGGACGTCACGCCCCTGATCGACCGGGAACACGAGCTGGGCATGCTGGTCAACGCCCTGCACCGGTCGCTGCGCGACCGACGTCCGCAGGTGGTCACCGTCTTCGGCCGGGCCGGGCTGGGCAAGAGCCGGCTGGTGCGGGAGCTGTACCGGCACGTGGACCGGCTGGTCGACGAGCCGCTGACCTGGCGGATCGGGCGGTGCCCGCCGTTCGGCGAGAACGTGGCGTTCGCGGCGCTGGCCGACATCGTCAAGTCCGAGGCCGGCATCCTGGACACCGATCCGGCGTCCACCGCCGCCCAGCGGCTCGCCTCCGCCGTCGGCGAGCTGGTCGGCCCGGGCGAGCGGCAGCGCCTCGTCGACGCCCTGCGCCCGCTGGTGGGCCTGTCGGGGACCCCGCTGCCGGCCGAGGAGACCGAGTCGGCGTGGCGGCGTTTCCTGCTGGCCCTGGCCACCCGCCGGCCGACCGTGCTGGTCTTCGAGGACCTGCACTGGGCCGACGACGCGATGCTGCGTTTCGTGGAGCTGCTCGGCACCGCCGCCCGGGACGTGCCGCTGCTGCTGCTGTGCACCGCCCGGCCGGAACTCGTCGACCGGGACCCGAGCTGGGCGGGGACGATCACCGGCTCGGTGACCATCACCCTGCCCCCGCTGCGCGACACCGGCATCGCCGCGCTCTACGCCCACATGTTCGGCCGGGCGGCCTTCTCCGCCGACATGCTCACGCCGCTGGTCGAGGTGGCCGGCGGCAACCCGCTCTACGCCCACGAGTACGTCCGGATGCTGATCGAGCAGGGCGCGCTGCGCCAGTCCGTGCGGGGCTGGTCGCTGGAGAAGCACCTCGACCTACCGATGCCGGAGAGCGTGCACGCCGTCATCGCCAACCGTATCGACCTGCTCGACGCCAAGGAACGCACGGTGCTGCTGGCCGCCGCCGTGGTCGGCGTGCAGTTCTGGCCGGGGGCGGTGGCCGCCGCGCTCGGACAGCCCGTCGAGTCGGTGGAACGTGCGCTGCGCCGGCTGGAGCAGCGCGACTTCGTGCACGAGCAGGCCGCCTCCACCATGGCCGGGCAGCCGGAGTACCGGTTCCGGCACGTGCTGGTGCGCGACGTCTGCTACCAGCGGCTGCCCCGTACCGAGCGGGTGGCGCGGCACGAACGGACGGCGCAGTGGCTGGACATGCTCTCCCAGAGTCGGGACACCGACCTGGCGGAGGTGCTGGCCCACCACCGGTGGGCGGCCCACGAGATCGCCCGGACGCTGGGCATGGAGATCGACCGGTTCGCCGGAGCCGCCCGGGCCGCGCTGCACCGGGCGGCCCGACGGGCGTACGCGCTGCACAGCCTCGACGCGGCGGCGAACCACGCGGGCCGGGCACTCGGGCTGGCCGACGACTCCGACCCGCTCGACCGGCTCCAGCTGGAGCTGCTCAGCACGGAGATCTCCTTCTACCGGGACGGCAACGCCTTCCTCTCCGGCGGTGGCCCCGAGCAGGTGCAGGCGCTCGCCGACCGGCTGCTGGCGCACGGCGACGACGCCTGCGCGGCGCGCGCCTGGACGCTGCTCGGTCAGGCCGCGTGGCTGCGCGCCGACCGGGCCGCCGCCCTGGCCTGCCTGGACCGGGCCGTCCAGCTCTTCGCCCCGCTGCCGGACAGCCCTCAGAAGGCGGACGCCTACGCCGAACTGGGCCGGCTGCACATGCTGAACTACGAGCGTGACCCGGCGGTCGCCGCGGCCGAACGGGCGGCGGAGATCGGCGAGCGGCTGGGGCTGACCGAGACCCGCACCAACGCCCGGATCACCTCGGCCATCGCCCGCTACCAGGCGGGCGACCGGTCCGGCCTGGACGACCTGCACAGCATCGTCGAGCTCAGCCGCGCCGGCCAGCTGATCGCCCTGCCCCGGGCCATGCAGAACCTCGCCTACGCCGTCTGCGAGGAGGGCGACTGGCTGCGCTCCGACGCTCTGCTCTCGTCGTCGCCGACGCGCAAGGCCAGTGGGCAGACGCTGACCACGAGCTACTCGGCCGAGGCGATGCGCGCCTGGTTCGAGGGCGACTTCGACCGGCTGCTGGCCGCCGCCGAGGCGTTCGTGGACACCCCGACCGGAAGCTGGGACATGCAGGTCCGCGGCCTGCGTTCCTGCCTGCTGGTGCTGCGGGGCGAACGGGTGCCACCGGCCCACTCCCACTCCGACGACGACGCCGCGGCCACGTTCAGCGACGACGTGGCGGCGGCACTCGACGCCGCCCGGCGCGGCGGCTTCCACCGGCCGCACTGGACGATGCTGGGAATGGGCGCGCTCTGCCGGGCCCTCCAGGGGCGCCACGAGGAGGCGACGGCGCTGATCGACGAGCTGGCCGACTCCTGGTCGGCGGTGCCCGCCATCGCCAGCGGCGAGTGGATCGCGGCGGCCGGGTACGCGGCCAGCCTCGCCGGGCGGGACGCGGCGGCCCGGGTGCGCGCGATGCTGGACCGGGTGGGTCACCGCACGCCCTGGTCGGAGGCGGCACGGCGGACGGTGACCGGTGCACTGGCCGCTTCGGACGGTGACCACCGGCGGGCCGCCGAGCTGCATCTGGCCGGCGCCGAGATCTACGCCGGGATTCCTGACGTGACCGACCGGATGCTGGCGCTCACCTTCGCGGCGGTCGAGCTGGAGCGGGCCGGCGAGCCGCCGGCGAGCCGCCCGGAGCTGGCCGAGCTGCGCGCCTTCGCGCTACGCAACAACGCCCCCGCCCTACTGGACCTGACCCGCCCCCCAACAACCCCCGCCAACCCCGCCCTCACCCGCTAACAGCCCGCCCCCGCCCTCACCCCCGCCCGCCCCCCTCGCACGCCCGTCCCCACGCCCCCGTCCCCACGCCCCCGCCCTCGCCCCCGCACGCCCGCCCTCGCGCGTCGATCTTGCACTTTCTGCCCGGAGAAATGCTGACGAACGCCGCAAATGCAGGGCCATAAGTGCAAGATCGACGCGCGGAGCGGGGGTGGGAGGGGCAGGGCGTGCGGAAAGGGCGGAGCGGGAGGGGCGGGGCAGGGAGGGGCGAAGCGGGGAGTGGGCGGGGGTGTTCAGGCGGGGACTGGTTCGCGGGGGTAGGGGGTGGGTTCTTGGCCTTCTGGGCGTATGTGTCGACATACTCGCGGCCGGAGAGCTCCATCAGCTCGTACATGATCTCGTCGGTCACCGCGCGCTCGACGAACCGGTCACCGGTCATCCCCGCGTAGCGCGAGAAGTCCAGCGGCGGGCCGAACCGGATCCGCACCCGGGCGATCCTGGGGATCAGCTTGCCGGGCGGCTGGATCTCGTCGGCGTTGAGCATCGCCGTCGGGACCACCAGGGCGCCGCTCTCCAGGGCCAGCCGGGCCACGCCGGTCTTGCCCCGGTAGAGCCGCCCGTCCGGCGAGCGGGTGCCCTCGGGATAGATGCCGGCGATGCCGCCGCCGCGCAGCACCCGCAGCTGGGTGTCCAGGGCCGCCCTGGCCGCCCGGCCGCCCGAGCGGTCGACCGGGATGGTGCCGGAGCCGACGAAGAACATCTTCGTCAGCCAGCCCTTGACGCCCTTTCCGGTGAAGTACTCAGCCTTGGCGATGAACGTCACCCGCCGCTTCACGATCAGCGGCGTGAAGATCGAGTCGGAGAAGGAGAGGTGGTTGCTGGCCAGGATCACCGGGCCGGTCGCCGGTACGTGGTGCAGGCCCTCCACCTGCGGGCGGAAGATCAGCCTCAGCAGCGGCCCGAGGATGACGTACTTCAGCAGCCAGTACAGCACCGGCGTCCTTTCCCGTGGTGTGCCCCGCGACGGCGCCCGCGCCCGGGAGCGCTGCCGTCGCCGACGAGCCTACGGAGCACGGACCCTCCGCCACAACGGACGATCGATCAACTTCCGTCACCCGGGCCTAGTCCTACGAATCGCCCGTCGACCCTCATGGACGTGATCGTGAGCCCGGGCAGGCGCCCGGCATGAATCCCCTCGTCGGGCGGTTCCCGGACTGGTCGGGCTGGTTGGTTCCGGCGGGCCGCGCCTGCCATGATGCGGCGCATGCCACTGCATCGTCGTACCGTGCTCGGTGCCGGCCTCGCGGCGGCCGCCGCGACCCTCACCGGCTGTCGCGAGGCGGTCCGGTCGGCCACCGCCGGGGCGAGCGCCGGGCCGGTCGCGAGCGCGAGTGCGAGCGCCTCGGCCGCGCCCAGCCGATCCGCGGCGCGGGTCGCCGCCGTCCCGGAGGCCACCGGGCCCACCGCCGAGGCGTTGCACGGCGGGGCGCAGGCGGCGGGCCGGCTGCGGTTCACCCTCAACCGTCACCTCGCTCCGACCAGCGCCAACCCGAAGCACCCGGCGTACACCGGCGCGGTCGCCCTCTGCCAGATGGCCGGCGCGACCGTGGCGAAGGCCGTCGTGGGCAAGGCGGTGCGCTACGCCGCCGGCCCGGTGCTGCTGCCCGGCCCCGAGCAGGTCTGGATGCGGTACGACTCGATCTTCGACCTCGCCTCGATCACCAAGGTCTACACCGCGATCCTGACGTTGCAGCAGGTCGACAAGGGACGGATCGACCTGTCGACGCGGGTGGCGGACCACCTTCCCGGGTTCACCGGCGCCGGCAAGGAAAAGGTGACCGTCGCCATGCTGCTGGCGCACACCAGCGGCCTGCCGGTCGGGGCCAAGGTCACCGGGCTGCCCGACGACGCGGCCCGCCGCAAGGCGGTCCTGGCCACGTCACTGGTCAGCGGCGCGGTGCCGGGCACGGTGTACCGCTACTCCAGCGTCGGGCTGATGGTGCTCGCGTTCCTGGTCGAGAAGCTCACCGGCCAGCGGTTCGATCAGGCACTCAAGACCGGACTGACCGGGCCGCTCGGCCTCAGGGACACCGGATTCAACCCGAAGACCTGGCTCAGCACCGCCGACCAGGCCGCCCGGCTGGTCGCCACCGACGCACGCTCGACGCGCGGGCTGCTCCGTGGCGTGGTGCACGACGACGTCGCCAACCACATGGGGGGAGTCGCCGGACACGCCGGTATCTTCAGTACCGCCGCCGAGGTGGCCGTCATCGGACAGTTGCTGCTGGGCGGCGGCGTCCACAACGGCACCCGGATCCTCTCCGAGGAGATCACCCGGCAGATGCTCGCCAACGTGAACACCGGTCTGCCCGCCGTCGACCCGGAGCGGCCCCACCGCACGTCCGCGCACGGCCTCGGCGTCGTGCTCGACCAGCCGTGGTTCATGGGCCGGCTGAGCGGTCCGCGCACCTTCGGGCACACCGGCTTCACCGGCACCTCCCTGGTGGTCGACCCGGACCGCCGGATGGTCCTGGTCCTGTTGACCAACCGCGCCCACCCGAACTGGAGCTGGGCGAACCCGGACCCCGTCCGGGTCGACGTCGCCGAGGTGGTCGCGACGATCCCGCGATAAGGGACGGGCCACCCTCACCTCGGTTGTGCCGAACCGCGCAGTGCGCGCACAAAGGGACAAAATGCCCTGCCCATCACCTGTGGCTCGCCCACTGGCGGGCAAGACGCGACACAACGCACTCCCGGAACGGGGTGCCGACGTGTCACGATTCATGGCACGGTTCAGGGACGCCGAGAGCGCTCAGGTGACGCGCCCACCGGCGCGATGAGGAGGATGTCCGGTGTCAGCGGGTGGGGCCCGCCGGGGACGGCGGGACAACGGGATCGACGCGAGCGAGTACGCCGTCGCCGGCGACGTGGATCCGCGCGTCGGTGAGCACCTGCTCGCCGTCCTGGCCGCCGGTGGGATCGCCGCCTACCTCCAACCCTCGGCAGACCTGAACCCGGTCACCCGCACCACCACCGTCCCGTCCCGTCCCGTCGACCGGCTCTACGTCGACCGGTCACACCTGCGGACCGCACGGGACTACCTGACCCAGCTCGCCGACGAGACGGCCACCGAGCCCTCTCGCGACGACGAGCCGGACATCGAGGCCGAGTGGGCCCGCATCGTCGCCGGCTTCCACACCACCGCGCCGCGCGGCGGCGACAACCCGTGGCCCGCCGCCGAGGACGTGGACGACCCGCCCGGGCCGGCCGGCGGCCCGGTGACCCTCGGCACGCCCGACGAGCCCGCCGGACCGACCGCCACCGACGTGCGCCGACTGCCGTACGCGGCGGACATCTCGGGCGTCTCCCTCTCCCGGGGCCCGCAGGACGAGCCGTCGTTGCTCGACGGGCTGGACACCTTCGGCGCGGACCTGCCCGACGACGAGACGGAGGACGAGCGCTACACCCCGCCGCCGCCCCCGCCCCTGCCGCGCCTCTCGAAGTACGCGGTGGTCGGTGTGCTGGCCATGGTGGTCGGCTTCGTGCTCTTCCTGTTCCCCTCGGTGTTCCCCGTGGCCGACCCCTCGGTGGTCAACCTGTTCGGTTTCACCGGCATCCTGGCCGGCTTCGTCGCGCTGATCTGGCGGCTGCGCTCCGGCGACGACGACGAGCGCGACCCGGACGACGGCGCGGTCGTCTGATCGACGCCTCGCCCACCGGCGTTCCTGCCCGCATCCCGGGACGGCCGGCGCCCCATGCCCGGGACGCAACACTGGTGTAACTTACTGTCAGTAGGAATACCGCTGTCCGTCACATCCCTCGCTGACTGCCCGGTTGTTCCTCCGCTGCGGTGGTCATTCCCTGCTGATCGGAATGCCCGAGATGCGACAGAGTTCCCTCGTGGTGGTGGCCAACCGCCTGCCCATCGACGACAGTGTGGCGCCCGACGGTGCCTGCGAATGGCGCCGCAGTCCCGGTGGCCTGGTCAGCGCCCTCCACGCCCTGCTGCGACACACCCCGGCGACGTGGGTCGGGTGGGCCGGCGGCACCGGCCCGGCGCCCGCGCTGCCCGACGTGGACGGCGTCCGGATGCACACCGTCGCGTTGACCGCCGACGACCTGCGCGACCACTACGAGGGCTTCTCCAACGCCACCCTCTGGCCGCTCTACCACGACTCGGTGGAGCAACCGGAATACCACCGGCGCTGGTGGGAGGCGTACCAGCGGGTCAACCAGCGGTTCGCCGAGTCCACGGCCGACGTGGCCGAGCCCGGCGCGGTGGTCTGGGTGCAGGACTACCACCTGCAACTGGTGCCCGGCCTGCTCCGGGCGCTGCGGCCCGACCTGCGGATCGGCTTCTTCCTGCACGTGCCGTTCCCGCCACCCGAGCTGTTCATGCAGCTTCCCCGCCGGGCCGAACTGCTGCGCGGGATGCTCGGCGCCGACCTGATCGGCTTCCAGCGCTCCCAGGCCGCGCACAACTTCGCCCAGCTGGTGGCGAAGGTGCTGGACGTTCCCGCCACCGACCGGCGGATCGCCGTCGACGACCGGGTGGTCCGCATCGGTGCCTTCCCCGTCTCCATCGACACGGCGGAGATGGCCGCGCTGGCCGCCCGGCCCGACGTGGCCGACCGGGCCAGCCTGTTGCGCCGCGATCTCGGCAGTCCCGAGCAGGTGATCCTCAGCGTCGACCGGATGGACTACACCAAGGGCATCGAGCAGCGGCTGAAGGCGTACAGCGAGCTGATCGCCGGCGGGCACGTCAAGGTGCGCGACACCGTGCTCGTGCAGGTGGCGGTGCCCAGCCGGGAGCGGGTCGGGCAGTACCAGATCCTCCGCGAGCGGGTGGAACGCGAGGTCGGGCGGATCAACGGCGAGTTCGGCCGGGTCGGCGAGCCGGCGATCCACTACCTGACCCAGCCGTTCGACCGCGCCGAACTGGCCGCGCTCTACCGGGTCGCCGACGTGATGGCGGTGACCCCGCTGCGTGACGGGATGAACCTCGTCGCCAAGGAGTACGTCGCCGCCCGGGTCGACGACACGGGTGCGCTGCTGCTCAGCGAGTTCGCCGGCGCCGCCGCCGAACTGCCGCAGGCGTACCTGGTCAACCCGCACGACCTGGAGGGCCTCAAGCAGGGACTGCTCTCGGCGCTGCGGGCGGGCCCCGACGACCTCGGCGAGCGGATGCGGGCCATGCGGACGCACCTGCACCGGCACGACATCCGGGCGTGGGCCCGCTCCTACCTCTCCGCCCTCGACGACAGCGGCTCACTGCTGACCCGGCTGGGCGCCGCCGACTGACGCCCGGAGCGCTCAGCCCAGCCGGCCAGCGCCGGGCCAGGGACACGGGAGGCGGTGCGGTCGGGGCGCGGTCAGGGCCAGCCGGGCGGCCAGCGCCGGGGCCAGGCCAGCCGAGAGGCGCTGCGGTCAGGGGCGGCCGGTTGGTGCCGGGTCCTTCTCCAGCCAGTCCAGGATCGCGTCGACCGGCTCCCGCCAGCGGGCGTCGAGCATCATGTCGTGCCCCATGCCGGGGAAGAGCAGCGGGGCCGAGCCGTACCGCCGGGCCGCCCGGGTCAGCGCCGCCGCCGGGACGACCCGGTCGTCGGGGCTGCCCAGCACCAGCATCGGCGGGTCGCCCACCGTCGGCTCCGCGGCCCGCCCGGTCAGCAGCTGCCACTGGGCCCGCCGGCCGGCCCGGCCCAGCCGGCCCACGTACCGCCGGGCCTCGGCCTCGGGCAGCTCCCGGCTGAACAGCTGGCGGCGGTGCAGCCGCAGCGGCCCGCCGAACACCGCCGGCAGCGTGCCGACCGGGTTACGGCGCAGCGCCGCCCCGAACGTCGCCCAGCCGCCGAGCACCGGCGCGACGAGCACCGCGGCCCGGGCCGGGTAGCGGGCCAGCGCGTGGGCGACCACGAGGGCCCCGGCCCCGTGCCCCACCAGCACCGCCTGGCGCGGCAGGCCCGCCGCCACCTGGGTCACGTCGTGGGCGTACGCCCGCAGCGTCGCCTCCGGCGCCGGGCCGCTGTCGCCGTGCCCGCGCAGGCTCAGCGCGTACGCCGGGAAGCCCCGAGACGCCGCGTGGCCGAGCCAGTGCTCGGCGAACGCCCAGGCCCCGTGCCCGAAGCCAGGCACGAAGAGCAGCGGCGGACGCCCCTGCTCCACCTCGGGAGCCGCGCTGAGCACCTCACGCCGGACCGGGCGGACCGGGTGGGCCCACTCCCGTCCCCGCATGATCCGCACCTGACTCACTTGTCCTCCAGGTCGTGCAGCGCGCGCTGGACGGCGCGCAGGTAGTCGGCGTGGCCCACCTCGAACCAGTGCCGGCTGCTGTCCTTGACGGGCCCGGCGTACCGCTCCCCCGCCTTGGCCGACACCCGGGCGGCGAAGGCCGCCGCCCGGTCGGGGCGGGCCACGCGCAGCCGCAGCAGCCGGGCGAAGAGCACCGTCTGCCAGTGCGACAGGGGGAAGATGCCCGAGTCCGGCTGCACCAGCCCGGCCACGGCCAGCGTGGGGCGGTCGGGGACGAAGGCGTTCAGCCAGAGTTTCGGACGGCCCTGCCCCGCGTCGTCGCCGAGCACCCCGGGGTCGAGGAACTCGAAGCGCGGCAGGTAGCCGGTGGCGAAGACGACCAGCTCCGGGTCGATCTCCCGGCCGTCGGAGAGCTCGACGGCGTACGGGTGGAAGCGGGCGACGTCCGGCACCGGCGCGATCTCGCCGTGGCCCACGTAGTAGACGAGCTGGCTGTTGGCGATCGGGTGCGTCTCGTAGACCCGGTGGTCGGGCCGGGGCAGGCCGAAGCGGGTCAGGTCGCCGACGGTCAGCCGCAGCGTCCAGTGGTAGAGCCACTGCCGCACCCGCAGCGGCACGCGCAGCGCCAGCAGCGTGTCGTTGACCTGGTCGGCGGGGCGGCCGAGGACGTACTTCGGGGCGTACCAGTAGCCCCGGCGGGTGGAGTGCCAGCAGCGCGACGCCTGCTGGGCGGCCTCGACGGCGATGTCGCAGCCGGTGTTGCCGGCGCCCACCACCAGCACCCGCTTGCCGCGCAGCTGCGCCGGGTCCTTGTAGGACGAGGCGTGCATGACCTCGCCCCGGAACTCCTCCAGCCCTTCGTAGCGGGGCAGCTTCGGCGACCAGTTGTGGCCGTTGGCGATCACCACGGCCGCGTAGCGGGAGGTGCGCTGCGGGCCGTAGCCGCCGGTGCTGCGGGTGGTCACGTCCCACCGGTCGCCCGCCACCGGCTCCACCCGGACGACCTCGGTGCCGAACCAGATGTGCCCGCGCAGGTCGAAGTGGTCGGCGTACCGCTCGAAGTACGACAGCAGCTGGCTGTGGTGCGGGTAGTCCGGCCCGTCGTCCGGCATCGGGAAGTCGGGGAACTGGGTGAACGGCCGCGACGAGATCAGGTGTGTGCTCGCGTACACCGGGCTGCGGTCGTGCCGCCAGTTCCAGGCGCCGCCGACGCCGGTCTCCCGCTCGTAGCAGTCGACGCCGAAGCCGTGCTCCCTGAGGTTCTTGATGGCGGTGAGACCGCTGGCACCGGCGCCGATGACGCAGACGGTGTCGCCCCGGTCGGAGACCGGTCGGCCGTCTCGGGTCAGGGCGAGAGTGCTCGCCTCCGGGTCGGGCCGGCCGTGGTCGGTGGAGGTGGACACCGGGATCTCCTTTTGTGCGGCACGAGTGCCGGGTCGCGCAGCATCCTCTCCACAACGGAGCGGGTTGTCCAGCCCCGGGCCCGGCGGGCGCTCAGTCGGCGGCGGGCAGCAGCAGGTCGACCAGGACCGGGAAGTGGTCGCTGGCGCGGCGGGTCTGCGGGGTGTCCACCACGTCGTAGTCGACCACCGTGATCCGCGGATCGACGAAGAGGGCGTCGATCCGACGCCGGGGCTGGGCGCAGGAGTAGGTGAGCCGGTCGGCCCGGTCCATCGCCACGGCGGCGTCGGTCAGCCCGTGTGCCACGGTGGCCCAGGCCGGCCCGTCCGGGCCCTCGTTCAGGTCGGCGGCGGCGATCACCGGCGTGACGGCGGCGTCCAGCTCACGCTTGAACAGCGCCGCCTGGGCGGGCCGCTCGGCCGGGTCGGTGGACAGGTGCGACCCGGCCAGGGTGAACCGGGCCGCGCCGGCGACCACGCACTCGGCGTACGCGGCGCCGCGCAGGTGCCGGCCGGGGGTGAGCGGGAAGCGCTGGCACTTCTCGGCCATCACCCGCACCCGCAGGCTGGTCAGCAGCAGGTTGCCCAGCGCGGGCAGCCCGCCGGCGGCCACCACCAGGCCGAACGACCCGGCCAGCGCCGCCGACTTCGGCCGCCACCGGAACCGGCGCGGCCCCTCCTGCACGATCACCACGTCCGGCCTGGCCTCGCGGACCACCGCCGCCAGCGCGGCCGTGTCGTCGCGCTGGCTGTGGATGTTGTACGACACGACGCGCAGGGGCACGCCCGGGCTCTTCGTCACGGCCACCGCCTCAGATCCGGCGGGCCAGGTCGGCGGCGCCGATGACGCCCGCGGTGTTGCCAAGCTCGGCCGGGCGGATCTCGGCGACCGGGAGGCGGCTGCGCTGGGCGAGGGCGTCGGTGAAGGACCGGCGGGTCGGGCCGAGCAGCAGGTCACCGGCGTCGATCACCCCGCCGCCGACGACGAGCACCTGCGGGTCGAGGATCTGCGCCATGTCGGCGAGGCTGGTGCCGAGCCAGCGCCCGACCTGCGCGAACGCCTCGGTGGCGACCGGATCGCCGGCCTGCGCGGCAGCGGTGACCATGGGCCCGGTGACGGCCTCGGCCTCGCCGCCGGCCTGTTCCAGCAGGGCGACGGCGCGGTGCGGCTCCTGTCGGGCGGCGGCGCGGGCGAACCGCACCAGGGCGCTGCCGCTGGCGTACTGCTCGATGCAGCCGAGCCGGCCGCAGCCGCACTGGTGGCCGTCCGGCACGGTCAGCATGTGGCCCAGCTCGGCGGCGATGCCGTTGGCGCCGCGCAGCAGTTCCCCGCCGAGCACGATGCCGCCGCCTACGCCGGTGCCGATGGTGAACATGACCATCGAGTCGTCGGCGTCGCGGGCCGCGCCGTGGCGGAACTCCGCCCAGGCGGCCACGTTGCCGTCGTTCTCCACGATCACCGGCAGTCCGGTCGCGGCGCTCACGTAGTCGCGCAGCGGCTCGTCGCGCCAGGCGAGGTTCGGGGCGAACAGCACGGTCGAGCGGCCGGCGTTGATCCAGCCGGCCGCGCCGATGCCGACGGCCTCGACCGGGTGCCCGGCGGCCAGGTCGCCGACCAGTTCGATGATGACGTCCCGGGTCTTGGCGACGTCGTCGGCGGGGGTGTCCCGTCGGGTCTGCACGAGGACCTTGCCGCTGGCGTCCACGACGCCACCGGCCACCTTCGTGCCACCGACGTCGACTCCGATGGTCAGCGTCACCGCCGCCACTCCCCTCTGCTGTACGGCCCGCACCGGCGCCGGCGGACGACCGGCGCGTGGGTCGGTATGTGCGTTGGTCAGGCCCCGTCGCCCGGAGGTTGCCCGCCCGTGTCGCCGGATGCCCGGGACGCGGGGACCGCGGGCCCGTCGGCCGACGCCCGGACGGTCGCCGGACGGGCCGGCCCGGCGACGTCGACGGGCGGTGCGGCGGCGGAGACGACCTCGTCCTCCGCCCGCGTGGCGGCGGACCAGACGTCCCGCTCCGGTGCCGGCTGAGAATCATGCCCGCTACGGGTGGCCTCGCGCCACACCTGGTCGTCCGCGCCCCCCGGGCCCGGGGTCCTCGGCGGTCCGGCGGAGGCGTCGGCGGTGGGCTCGGCCGGGGCGAAGGCACGCAGCAGGCTGGCCACCCCGGCGGCCAGGTCGCCCGCGCCGGTGGCGAGGCGCTCGGCGAATTCGGGGCTCGGATCGCGCAGGGCCGCGATGCCCCGACAGACCGGGCACACGCAGCATTCGGCCGTACCGGTGGCGAAACCGCCCACCGGCTGCCCGGGTGCCCCACCCGGGCTGTCACTGTGACCGAGGACACCCGACACGATCCCACCGAGCGGACCCCACTGGCCGTTCTTCGCACCGGCCGCGGCCAGCCGGGCGGCGGCCAGCGCCGTGGCGACCAGACGTTCGGCCTCTTCCCGGGCCGAACCCGGATCCGTTGCACCCATGGTCGGCTCCCCTAGCCTGCCGCCGGACGCGTCACTGCGCCGCACCGGGTGCTTCTACCCGGAGCTTGAGCTGCTTCAACGCCGTGTCCATGATCATTTTCTCGGCCTTGCGGCGGAACATGCCGAGCATCCCGACGGAGAGCTCGACCTCCAGGGTGTAGGTCACCGTCGTGCTGCCGTCCGGGTTGCCGTCCAGGTCGTAGGAGCCGCGCTGGAGCTTCTGCATCTTCGAGGGCGCCACCAGGTGCCACTCGATCCGGGACAGGTCCTCGGCGTACTCGTAGGCCAGCACGTACTCGTCGGCCATCACGCCGGCGTCGATGGTGAACCGGACCTGACTGGCGTAGCCGTCCTCGTACTCCTCGATCACCTCCGCCCGCCGCAGCGCCTCGGTCCACTCCGGGTAGCTCGGGAAGTCGCAGATGACCGCCGCCACCCGCTCCGGTGACGCGCCGATGATGATCGACTGGGTGGAGGTGTCCGCCATGGGGGGAGGCTACCCGGCACCGGCGGCGCCCACGCCGCGCCGTCCCCGGCACGCCGGAGCGAAGCTTCCGACGGTGGCCCGCTGACAGCCTGGGCGACCTGGCTCTTCGCTCCGGCCACCAGGGCGGGTAGGTTTCCACAGAGCCGACCCGTGGTGCGGCCGGCCCGGCCAGTGTGAGCACGAGGGAGTTCAGGTGCGCGAGTTCTCCGTCCCGCCGATCGTCACCGTCGGCGATGCGGCCAACCTCACCGACCCGGTCTGGGACAACGCCGAAGTCGCCCCGGACGAGGTCCAGTTCGTCCGCCCCACCGGCGCGGGGGGCAGCTGGGCCGACGTCACCTGCCGGCAGTTCCGCGACGAGGTCGTCGCGGCGGCCAGGGGCCTGGCCGCCGCCGGCGTCCAGCCCGGTGACCGGGTCGGCCTGATGAGCCGCACCCGATACGAGTGGACCCTGCTGGACTACGCGATCTGGGCGGCCGGCGCGGTCACGGTGCCGATCTACGAGACCTCCAGCGCCGACCAGGCCGCCTGGATCCTGTCCGACTCCGGCGCGGTGGCCTGCGTGGTGGAGAGCAACGCGCACGCCACCCTGGTCGCCGGCGTCCGGGACCGGCTGCCCGACCTGCGCCACGTCTGGCAGATCGACCTCGACGCCGTGGCCGAACTGGTCCGCTCCGGCGCGTCGGTCGACCCGGCGGAGATCGACCGGCGGCGGGCCGCCGTACGCGCCGACGACGTCGCCACCATCATCTACACCAGCGGCACCACCGGCCGCCCCAAGGGCTGCGTGCTGACCCACCGGAACATGTACGCCGACATCGCCAACGCGGTGCCGGTGCTGCCGAACCTGTTCCGGCCGGGCGCCTCGACCCTGCTCTTCCTCCCGCTGGCGCACGCCTTCGCCCGGCTGATCCAGATCGGTGTGGTGCAGGCGCGCGCCACCATGCGGCACTGCGCGGACCCCAAGAACCTGGTCGGCGAGCTCCAGGAGTTCCGGCCCACCTTCGTGCTCTCGGTCCCCCGGGTGTTCGAGAAGGTCTACAACGGCGCCAAGCAGAAGGCCGAGGCCGACGGCAAGGGCAGGATCTTCGCCCGGGCGGAACAGGTCGCCATCGCGTACAGCGAGGCGCTGGAGACCCCCGGCGGTCCCGGCCTGGCGCTGCGCGCCCAGCACGCGCTCTTCGACAAGCTGGTCTACCGCAAGCTGCGGGCGGCGCTCGGCGGCCGGTGCCGCGACGCCATCTCCGGCGGCGCCCCGCTCGGCGCCCGGCTCGGCCACTTCTTCCGCGGCATCGGCGTGACGGTGTGCGAGGGCTACGGCCTGACCGAAACCTCCCCCGCCGCCGCCGCGAACCTGCCCGGCGCCACCCGGATCGGCTCGGTCGGCCGGCCGCTGCCGGGCGTCACCATCCGCATCGACGACGACGGCGAGATTCTGATCGCCGGCGACCTGATCTTCCAGGGCTACTGGCGCAACGAGGCGGCGACCGCCGAGGCGCTCAGCGCGGACGGCTGGTTCCGCACCGGCGACCTGGGCCAGCTCGACAACGACGGCTTCCTGAGCATCACCGGCCGGAAGAAGGAAATCATCGTGACCGCCGCCGGCAAGAACGTCGCCCCGGCCGTGCTGGAGGACCAGGTCCGGATCCACCCGCTGATCAGCCAGTGCGTGGTGGTCGGCGACCGGGCACCGTTCATCGCCGCGCTGGTCACCGTCGACGAGGAGGCGCTGCCACGCTGGCTCGCCTCGGCCGGACTGCCGGAGGACACCCCCGTCGAGAAGCTGCGCGACCACGAAGGGCTGCGGGCCGAGATCCAGGGCGCCATCGACGTCGCGAACCGGACGGTCTCCCGGGCCGAGGCGATCAGGGTGTTCCGGATCCTGCCCCACGACTTCACCGAGGCGACCGGCGAACTGACCCCGTCGCTGAAGGTCAAGCGGCAGGTGGTGCACAAGTCCTACGCGGCGGAAATCGCCGACATCTACCGAGGCTGACTACCATCCGTCACGTGCCCGCCTCCACGCCCCCCCGGCCCCAGCCACATCCGCTCGCCGCCGCCGCGCGCGTGCTCATGCTGGCCCTCGTCGCCGCCCTGACCCTGTTCGCCACGCACGACCCCGGTCAGCTCTGGTGGATCGCGCTGCTGGCCGTCGCCGGGCTGCCCGCCCTGCTGGCGCCCGAGCACCGGCCGATCGGGCCGCTCAGCCGGGTGGCCGAGGTGCTGGTGCTGGGGCTGGCCGCGAGCCAGGTGGCCGCCGTCGCCACCATCGGCGGAGAAGTCGACGGGCTGGGCGCCTCCGCCGTGCTGCCCTACCTGGCGGTCCCGGTGACCGTCACCGCGTTGCGCCGCCGGTTCCGCGAGGGCGTCGCCCTGTTGGCGGTCGCCGCCGCCACCCTGCTGGTGGCCGGTGCGCTCACCGAGGTCGACGGCGGCCGGCAGATCGGCGAGCCCGGCTACCTGGCGGTCTGCGCCCAGTGGCTGATCCTGGCCGGGCTCGGCCTCGCCGCCGCCAGCGGCCTACACCGGGTGATGCAGGTCCGCAACGAGAGCAAGCCCCAGCCGTACGCTGAGGCGACCCGGCTGCTCACCCAGCTGCGCACGGTGGCCCGGCAGCTACCCGGGGCCACCCTGGACCCGGGCGGCATCTCCGAGCACCTGCTTGAGGAGCTGCGCACGGTGGCCCGGGCGGACCGGGCGGCCGTGCTGTCGGCCAGCGGCGGCGGCCGGCTGGTGGTGCTCGCCCAGGTGGGCGTGGAGCGGGTCGACTGGGAGACGACGCTGGACGCGGACTCGGCCATCGCCGACGCGTGGGCCAGCCAGCAGCCGCACACCGCCGCCCGGTCGCAGGCCCGGTCGCACCGCGGCGGCGACGTCTCCGCCCTGATCGTGCCGCTGGTGGCCGGGGTGCGCACGGTCGGCCTGGTGGTGCTGGAGGCGGACGCGGCGCAGGCGTACCCGCCACCGGTGGTGTCCCGGGTGACCGGGCTGACCCAGCCGGCCGCGCTGCGGCTGGAGGCGGCGCTGCTCTTCGACGAGGTCCGCTCGCTGGCCACCAACGAGGAACGACAGCGGCTGGCCCGGGAGATCCACGACGGGGTGGCGCAGGAACTGGTGATGGTCGGCTACGGCATCGACAACGCCCTGGCGTACGTCGACGAGGACCCGCAGGAGACCGCCGAGGCGCTGCGCACGCTGCGCGGCGAGGTGACCCGGGTGATCACCGAGCTGCGGCTGAGCCTGTTCGAGCTGCGCAGCGAGGTGGACCGGCACGGCGGTCTGGCCGCCGCGATCGCCGAGTACGCCCGCACGGTCGGCGCCTCCGGCGGGCTGCGGGTGCACCTGTCCCTGGACGAGTCCACCGCCCGGCTGCCCGCCGCCACCGAGGCCGAGTTGCTGCGCATCGCCCAGGAGGCGGTCACCAACGCGCGTAAGCACGCGGGCGCGTCGAATCTCTGGGTAACCTGTGAGGTCGACCCGCCGTACGCGCAGATCGAAGTGTCGGATGACGGTCAGGGGATCGCTGACCAGCGCTCCGACGGGCACTACGGTCTTGCGATCATGGCCGAGAGGGCGGAACGTATCCGGGGCCGGTTGGAGATCAGGCCGCGCCAGCCGAGCGGCACGACCGTTGCGGTGGTGCTCGGTTCCTCGCCCCGGCGCGATAACGTGCGCGGTAGCGCAACGGCAGTAGAAGGGGAGTAACCCGAGGATGACCACAAGTCCGACACCGGCCGCTCGTACCAAGGTCCTCCTTGTCGACGATCACGACCTGATCCGCAAGGGCCTGCGGCACGCGTTCGAGCGTGACCGGCAGTTCGAGGTCGTCGGGGAGGCCGCCACGGCGGCGGAGGGGGTGCGCCAGGCCGGCGCGTTACAGCCGGATGTGGTGATCATGGACCTGCGGCTGCCCGACGGCAGCGGCTTGGAGGCCACCCGGGCGCTGCGTAAGTCGAGCGCCTCGATGGGCATCGTCGTGCTCACCATGTACGCCGGCGACGACCAGCTCTTCGGCGCCCTGGAGGCCGGGGCCAGCGCCTTCGTGCCCAAGACCGCGCCGGCCGACGAGGTGGTCGCCGCCGCCCGGCACGCCGCCTCCTCCCCCAGCGCCTTCACCGCCGCCGACCTGGCCGAGGCGATGAAGCGCCGGCTGGCCCCGTCCGGGCCGCAGCTCTCCCCCCGCGAGGGTCAGGTGCTGCGGCTGCTCGCCGACGGGATGAGCGTGGCGGGCATCGCCAAGCAGCTCTTCGTCAGCGAGTCCACCGCCAAGACCCACATCTCGAAGCTCTACGAGAAGCTGGGCGCGGCCAACCGGGCCCAGGCGCTGATGACCGCGCTGCGACTCGGCCTGCTCGAGGCTCCGGACGCCCCGAAGTTCTGACCGCTCCCGGCCGGGAGCCCGACGACGTACCACCGACAGGTCCGTGCCCGCCAACGGGCGGCGCGGGCCTGCCGGTCGTCGCATTGAGCGGCATCGTCAGCGGATGGCACGGCGCGCTATGGTCTCCGCGACGGTCAGCCGGCAGAATACCGGCGCGGGCAACGGTGCCCAGACGTCGACAAGAGGGGTGAGCGCATGCAGCGGCCGGACTGGGCACCCGACGAGATCGACATCGAACGCCCCAGCGTGGCCCGCATGTACGACTACTACCTCGGCGGCTCGCACAACTTCGCGGTCGACCGGGCGGCGGCCCAGGCGATGGTGGCGGCGGTGCCGGAGGCGCCGCTGATGGCGCAGGCCAACCGGGCTTTCCTCCGCCGCGCGGTGCAGTTCCTCCTCGACGCCGGCATCCGGCAGTTCCTTGACGTCGGCTCGGGCATCCCGACCGTCGGCAACGTGCACGAGATCGCCCAGCGCGACGCCCCCGACGCCCGGGTGGTCTACGTCGACGTGGACCCGGTGGCGGTCGCCCACAGCCGGGAGATCCTGGCGGGCAACGACCGCGCCACGGTCGTGCAGGAGGACCTGCGCCACCCCGAGCGCATCGTCAGCCACCCCGACGTCCGCCGGCTGCTCGACTTCGACCAGCCGATCGCCGTGATGGTCGTGGCGGTGCTGCACTTCGTGCCGGACGACGACCGGCCGGCCGAACTGCTGCGTACGCTGCGCGAGGCACTGGCGCCGGGCAGCTACCTGGTGCTCTCGCAGACCAGCGGCGACGGCCGCGGCGACGACGAGCGAGCCGACGCCGAGCGGGTCTACCGGCGGACCGACAGCCCGCTGTGGATCCGCAGCCGCGGCGAGCTGACCACCCTCTTCGACGGCTTCGAGCTGGTCGACCCCGGCGTGGTCTGGGTGCCGCAGTGGCGCCCGGAGTCCCCCGACAGCGCTGAGGACGCCGAGCGGGCGGCCTTCATCGGTGGCGTCGGGCGGCTCGGTGGGTGAGCCGCCCGGGGCGGCCACCGTCGCCCCGACCGGCACCACCCTGCGGCGCCCGGCCCGCCCGGGCACCTTCGCCCGGGCGTGGGCCAAGGCCGTCTCCGGCACCAGCTACCTGCCGATGACCCAGGCCCAGCTCGAGGCACTGCTGCAACGCCTCACCGAGCAGCTCGCGGCGGCGCTGCTGGCCGAGCCGATCGACCTGCGGGTCGGGCACCGGGTGGGCACGGAACTGGTGGCCGCGCACATCGCCTCGGCCGAGGCGCTGGGTCGTACGGTCGAGGTCGTCCAGCTCCGACTGGTCCGTGACCTCGGGCTGGTCGACGAAGAGGTCGAGGACCGGCTGGCCCGGCTGCTGGCTGCCGTGACCACCGGGTACGCCCGCGCGCTGCGGGACCGGACACTGGACGAGCAGGAGTCGATCCGCCGGGCCGCGATGACCGCCCGGGCGGAGGCGGAGCGGGCGCTGCGCAGCAGCGAGACGCGCTTCCGCCACCAGGCCACCCACGACCCGCTGACCGACCTGCCCAACCGCGCCCTGTTGACGGAGCGCCTCAGCGCGGCCATCGACTCGCCGGCCCGCGACGAGGGACGCCTCGGCGTCTGCTTCCTGGATCTGGACCGCTTCAAGGTGGTCAACGACTCGCACGGGCACCAGGTCGGCGACGGGCTGCTGGTGGCCATGGCGGACCGGCTCCGGCTGGCCCTCGACGGGCACCTGGTCGCCCGGCTCGGCGGGGACGAGTTCGTCGTCCTGGTCGAGGGCACCACCGGCACCGACGACGCCGTCGCCGTGGCCGAGGCCGCACTCGCGGCGGTACGGGAGCCGGTGCTGGTGGACGGGCACGAGCTGAGCGTCTCGGCGAGCATCGGCATCGTCGAACGGGCGGTCGCCGGCACCTCCCCCGGTGACCTGATGCGGGCGGCCGACAGCACGCTGCACTGGGCGAAGGCCGCCGGTGGCGCCCGCTGGGCGCTCTACGACGCCGACCGGGACCGCCGGGACCTGGCCCGGTACGCGCTCTCCGCGGCCATCCCCGCCGCACTGGAACGGGGCGAGTTCTACCTCGAGTTCCAGCCGCTGACCTCACTGCGCGACGGCCGGGTGCTCGGCATGGAGGCCCTGGTGCGCTGGCGGCACCCGGAGCTGGGCGTGCTGCGGCCCGACAGCTTCATCGGGCTGGCCGAGGAGACCGGGCTGATCGTCCCGCTGGGCGGGTGGGTGCTGGCCGAGGCGTGCCGGCAGGCCGAGAGCTGGACGGCCGGCACCGGGCCGGCACCGTTCGTCAGTGTCAACCTGGCCGTACGGCAGGTGCGCCGCGCCGGCCTCGTCCAGGAGGTGCGCGCGCTGCTGCGGCACACCGGGCTGTCGCCGGACCGGCTCCAGCTGGAGATCACCGAGAGCACCATGATGAGCACCGCCGAGGAGCCGGTCCGGGCACTGCGGGTGCTCGCCGACCTCGGCGTCCGGATCGCCATCGACGACTTCGGCACCGGCTACTCCAACCTGGCGTACCTGCGGGACCTTCCGGTGACCGAGCTGAAGGTGGCCGGGCAGTTCGTGGCCGGGCTGCGGGCGCCGGAGGCCCGGGCCGACGAGCGGATCCTCGCCTCGCTCGTCTCGCTGGCGCACGCACTGGACCTGACCGTCACCGCCGAGGGCGTGGAGACCGCCGGGCAGGCGGAACGGCTGCGGGCGATCGGCTGCGACGCCGGCCAGGGCTGGCACTTCGGCCGCCCGGACTCCGCCGAGCGCGTCCTGGCCCGCCTGCGCTGACCGGTCGCCCGCGCCGGGACGCCGTCAGCCGGCGAGCAGGGCGGCCATCCGCTGTGCCTGCGCCTCCCAGCGCCACTCCCGCTCCACCCAGGCGCGACCGGCCGCACCGAACTGGCGGGCCAGGTCCCGGTCGGCGAGCAGCGTGGCCACCCGGTCGGCGAGCTGGGCGGCGTCCCGGCCGCGGACCACGAACCCGGTCTCGCCCTCGCGGACCGCGTCCGGCGCACCGCCGGAGTCGCCGGCGACCACCGGCAGGCCGGTCGCGGAAGCCTCCAGGTAGACGATCCCGAGCCCCTCGACGTCCAGGCCACGGTTGCGGGTGCGGCAGGGCATGGCGTAGACGTCGCCGGCGGCGTAGTGGGCCGGCAGGTCGGCCGACGGCACCGAGCCGGTGAAGACCACGTCCCGCTCGACGCCCGTCTGGCGGGCCAGCTTCTCCAGGGTGGCCCGGTAGGGCCCGCCCCCGACCACCAGGAGCGCGGCGTCGGGCACCCGGCGACGGATCTCGGGCATCGCCCGGATCAGCATGTCCTGTCCCTTGCGGGGCACCAGCCGGGACACGCAGACCACCACGGGGCGGTCGGCCAGTCCGAGCCGGAGCCGGACCGGTTCGCCGTCGACCGACGGGTGGTAGGCGTCCACGTCCACTCCGGGGGCCAGCCGGTGCAGCTCGGTCACCCCGTGCAGCGCCCGCTCCAGCCGTACCCGGGTGTACTCGCCCAGGTAGGTCGTCACGTCGACGCCGCGCCCGATCCGGCGCAACGCGGCCCGGGCGGCCGGCAGCGCGGCCCAGCCGACCTCGTGCCCGTGGGTCTGCGCCACCGCCCGGCGGATGCCCGTCCGGCGGCGCAGGCCCGCGGCGAGCAGCCCGAGGGGGGCCGCCGCGCCGAACCACACGGTGTCGCAGTCGTACGCCCGCGCCAGCCGCGCGGCCCGTCGGGCGACCCGCGGGGTGGGCAGCAGTACCCGGCTGCGGTCCCGTACCACCTCGAACGGCTGGTCGGCGTCGAACTTCTCCGCGCCGCGCCAGGTCGAGGCGTAGACGACCACCGACCCGGCGGGCTGGCGCACCGCGAGGTTGTGCACGAAGGACTGGATCCCGCCGGGGCGGGGCGGGAAGTCGTTGGTGATCAGCAGCGTACGGCTCATCGGCCGGCCTCCCTGGCGTGGGCGCGGGCGGCGGCCATCCGCTCGACCGTGGACGGGTGCGTGGCGGAGTAGAGGTATTCCCAGCGCGGCGGATCGGGGTCGGCGAGGTTGATGCCGGCGAGCCGGCGCTGCATCGCCTCGAAGGCGGCCGGGTCGCCGGTCAGCGCGAGCGCGTGCGCGTCGGCGCGCGCCTCCACCCGCCGTGACATCAGCGCCTGCGCCGGCGCGGAGACCAGCCCGGCCACCGTCACCAGGGCGACCAGCAGGGGAAACGCGCGCGGCTGGGCGACCGATTCGACGCCGGCCAGCCGCAGCAGCGGGCCGGACGAGCCGAGCAGGTAGAGGGCGACCACCGCGGCGGCGGCGCCCAGCGCCCCGGTCAGCGTGCCGACCGCCACGTCCCGGTCCTTGGCGTGCCCCAGCTCGTGTGCCACCACGGCGGTCACCTCGGCCGGCGTCGCCTCGCGCAGCAGCGTGTCGTAGACCACCACCCGCCGGGTCGGACCGAGCCCCGAGACGTACGCGTTCACGGCCCTCGTACGCCGCGACGCGTCGGCGACCAGCACGTCGCGCACCGGAACTCCGTCGCGGGCCGCCATTTCCGTCAGCTGGGTGCGCAGTGGGCCCTGCTCCATCGGGGTGAACCTGTTGAAGACCGGCTCCACGAGCACCGGCAGCACGAAGGAGAGCAGCACCACCAGGGTTGCCGCCCCGGCCGCGCCGAACGCCCACCACCAGCGCGGCGACAGCCGGATGACGGTGTAGAAGCCGAGCAGCGCCACCGCGCCGATGACCGCGCTGACCGCGTACGACTTGAGCAGGTCGACCGTCCAGCCGCTCCAGCCGTTGGTGCTCAGCCCGTAGCGGGTGAGCATGGACTGGCGCCAGGCGGCGAACGGGAGGGTCACCAGGTCGGCGACGAGCACCACGGCGAGCCCGCCGAGCACGGCCTGGGCGGCCCAGTGGCCACCGAACGGACGGCCGGCCAGCTCGACGAGCCGGCTGCCCAGCGGGGTCAGGCCGAGCAGCAGGGCCACCAGCAGGCCGACGGCGACGGCGGTCCAGCCGGCGGGGCGCAGCGCGGACCGGAACTCCCGGCCGCGGGCCACCTGGTCGGCGGGGAGGTCGCCCAGCGCGGCAAGCTGGTCGGCCCGGGGAGCCGGCGGCCGGTGCCACGGGATCAGCAGCGCCGCGGCGACGAGGAGGGCGAGGGTCAGCCCGGCGAGGGTGAGCAACGCCCAGCCGCGCGGGGTCACCGCGGCCTTCCCGGCGCCGCGTCGCCGATCGCGTCGGGGCTGTCACCACCGCGCCGTACCCGCGTCATGCCGCCGCTCCCTCCGCCGTGACCGCCCATCCTATTGCCCGCCTCGATCGCTGCCCCGCCGCCGGTGCCACCCCGGCCCACCGGTGTCCCGGCCCGTCGAGGAGGCCGCCGCCCGCAGCGGCGCGCCCCCCACGGGCGGGGACCGCTACACCGGCCACCGCCAACCAGGCCGGCCGGCACGGCCAGCGGGCCGTGACAGCCAGCGGGCGCGTCACGGCAGCGGGCGCGTCACGGCAGCGGGCGCGTCACGGCAGCGGGCGCGTCACGGCAGCGGGCGCGTCACGGCAGCGGGCGCGTCACGCGGCGCGGCGGCGCCGGGCGGGGCGTCGCGCCGGCCGGGGCTCGGGCAGCACCTCCACCTCGAAACCGGCCCGGGCGAACACCTCGATCGCCCGGGCCTCGGGACCGCCCAGCCCGGCGGCCGGGGACGAATCGTCGAACAGCGCGGTCACCAGGCAGCCCGCGCAGCCGTCGCCCCGGACACCACACCCGTCGCAGTCGATGAGCATCTCGCCTCCTGATGCGCTGCGGCGACGGACGGGACACCTGCGTCGCCGCCCGACCACCGTCGGTCACCACGACGCTAGGCGCGGGGTACGACAGAAAAGGGACAACCGGTCGCGGACGGCTCGAAAGCGATCAAGCACCCCGATCAGGACCGGGACAACCGGCGCAGCAGCGAGTCGGCGCCGAGCGGGTACGCGCCGTGCCGGCGTACGCCGTCGGCGACCTCGCGGTCCGAGGAGACCACCACCACCGGGCGGCCCGGCGGCTCGGCGCGGACCAGGCGCCGGATCAGCTCGTCGGCGGTCTCCCCCTTGCGGGAGAAGAGCACCCGCACGCCGCGCGGCGTGGGCGGCAGCCCGTGCATCCGTTCGGCGCCGTCGAAGACGACCGTGACCTCGTCGCCGGTCTGCGCGGCGATCCCGCCCAGGCCGGTGATCAGCCGCTTGCGCTGCTGCTCCAGGGACATCTCGCCGAAGCCACGCTTGGTCACGTTGTAGCCGTCGACGACGAGGTGCGCCCGGGGCAGGGCGAGCAGCTGGTCGAGGCGGGCCGGGTCGTCGGTGTCCCGGGCCCGGGCCGCGGTGCCGGCCGGCGTGGTGCCGGACTGGTCGGCGAACGCGTCGGCGACGAAATCCGCGGGCAGCTTGTCGACCGGGTCGAGCGCCAACTCGCGGCGCAGCCCGACGGCGGCCTGCCCGATGGTCTCCAGCAGCAGCCAGAGCCGGGCGTCGTCGACCGAGCGGGCCTCCTTGGCGCTGGTCCGGGCGACCCCCGCCGCCGCCTCGGCCTCGGCCAGCCGGGCCCGGACCCGGCGCAGCTCGGCGTCGACGTCGGCCGCCGCCCGGGTGGCCCGCCCCCGCTCGGTGGCGAGCAGCTCGGTGGCCTTGCGTTCGCGGGCCTGCGTCTCGCGCAGCGACCGGGTCAGCTGCCGGCCCTCCTCGCGCAGCTGACCGAGCTCCTCGCGGACCCGGGCCAGCTCGTCGCGGAGTTTCTCCGCCTCGACCCGAGCCACCGCCCGGTCGTGCTCGGCGCGGGTGGCCCGCTGCTCGGCCTCGCGGACCAGTTCGGCAACGACCGCGCTGTCGGCCTCGGCGCGGACCGCCGCCCCGCTGGCCTCGATCAGCTCCCGCCAGCCGCGGGGCCTGGCCAGGTAGGCCAGCGCCGCCACCTCGACCGGGTCGGCGGCGGCCGGCGCGGTGCCCTCCAGCACCGCGGCGCCCAGGTCGCCGGTGTCGGCGAGGACCCGGGCGGTGATCCGCTGCCGGAACAACGGATCCGCGGTGAGCTGGGCGGCGATCGCCGGGGCGCCGAGCCGCGCCCGGCGGTTGGGGGCGAACTTGGCGACCCGGCGCAACGGCACCGGCACCTCGTCGGCGGGCAGCCCGGGCAGCACCGTCGCGGTGAGCGCCACGATCCGCTGCCGGACCGGCTCGGGCAGGACGGGCTCCGGCTCGGGCAGGCTGACCTCGTCGGGGGCGCCCTCACCGACGTCGGGACCGCCCTCACCGACGTCGCGCGCAGCGTCGACCGGTTCCTCCTGCTGGAGGCGGTCGTCGTGCGGCTCGGTGAGGGGCATGTGGCAAGTCTCCCACCGCGACCGGGCCCACCGCCCGGTGAGTGAGCCGATCTCTCATCCTAGACCGGTGGCCACGTCTGATGCCGGTGGGACAGGAGTGTCGGACCGGAACGCTAGCGTGCCGCCGATGGCACAGACCGAGTACGTCCAGGAGCCGCTGGCCGGTTTCGTCCCGGGCGCGGGCGGGATCGACCCGGCGCTGCCGCTGTACGCGACGACGTTCGTGGTGGTCGACCTGGAGACCACCGGTGGCTCACCGGACGGGGGCGGGATCACCGAGATCGGCGCGGTGAAGGTACGCGGCGGCGAGGAGTTGGGCGTGTTGGCCACCCTGGTCAACCCCGGCGTGCCCATCCCGCCGTTCATCACCGTGCTCACCGGCATCACCGAGGCCATGCTGGTGCCGGCCCCGCCGATCGAGCAGGTGCTGCCGAGCTTCCTGGAGTTCGTCACCGACGCCGTGCTGGTCGCCCACAACGCCCCCTACGACGTGGGCTTCCTCAAGGCCGCCTGCGCGAAGCACGGCTACCGCTGGCCCAACCCGCGGGTGCTGGACACCGCCGCGCTGGCCCGCCGGGTGCTGACCCGCGACGAGGTGCCCAACCGCAAGCTGGGCACGCTCGCGGCCTACTTCCGCACCGCCACCCAGCCGACCCACCGGGCGCTCGACGACGCCAGGGCCACCGTCGACGTGCTGCACGGGCTGATCGCCCGGCTGGGCGGGCACCGGGTCGACACCGTCGGCGACGCCATCGAGTTCGCCCGGGCGGTCACCCCGACCCAGCGGCGCAAGCGGCACCTGGCCGAGGGGCTGCCCAGGGCGCCGGGGGTCTACATCTTCCGGGCCGCCGACGACCGGCCGCTCTACGTCGGCACCTCCGGCGACATCGCCACCCGGGTGCGCAGCTACTTCACCGCGTCGGAGAAGCGGGCCCGGATCTCCGAGATGCTCGCCGCGGCGGAGCGGGTGGAGGCAGTGGAGTGTGCCCACTCGCTGGAGGCGGAGGTCCGCGAACTGCGGTTGATCGGGGCGCACGCCCCGCCGTACAACCGGCGGTCGAAGTTCCCGGAGCGGGTGCTCTGGCTGAAGCTGACCGACGGGCCGTACCCCCGGCTGTCGGTGGTCCGGGCCATCGCCCCCGGCGACGCCGCATACCTCGGCCCGTTCAGCTCCCGCCGAGCGGCGGAGCTGGCCGCCGCCGGCTTCCACGACGCCGTCCCGCTGCGCCAGTGCACCCACCGGCTCTCGCTGCGCACGGTCACGCCGGCCTGCGCGCTGGCCGAGCTGGGCCGCTGCCCGGCGCCCTGCGAGCACCGGATCTCCCCCGAGGAGTACGACGACCGCGCGGTGGCGCCGTTCCGCACCGCCACCGCCACCGACCCGCAACCGGTGGTCGACGCCCTGCTCGCCCGGATCGACGCGCTCTCTGATGCCCGGCGCTACGAGGAGGCGGCGGTGGCCCGGTCCCGGCTGGCGGCGGTGCTGCGGGCGACCGTGCGGATGCAGCGGCTGACCGCGCTGACCGGGATCGCCGAGCTGGTCGCGGCACGTCCGGCGGCCCACGGCGGCTGGGAGCTGGCGCTGGTGCGGCACGGCCGGCTGGCCGGGGCGGGCGTCTCACCACCCGGGGTCCACCCCCGACCGACGATCACCGCGATCCGGGCGACCGCCGAGACAGTCCTGCCCGGCCACGGCCCGGTCCCGCGTGCCTCGGCCGAGGAGACCGAGCGCGTCCTGTCCTGGTTGGAAAGACCGGAGACCCGGCTGGTGGAGATGTCCTCCGGATGGGCGTCCCCGGTGGCCGGTGCGGGCCGCTTCCGCGACCTGCTGAGCAAGGCCGAGAAAGCCGCGTCTCAGCAAAGCTCGACCGAACGCCCATGACCAAGTGACCGATCGGACTACCTCGACTCCCTTAGGCTGTTGGAGAAGTGCAGTCCTGCCCGTTTCGTGGGCCTGCTCCCGGTTGCCGGGTGTCGGCGGCCGTGGGGCCGGGGTGAGGAGGTGTCCCACGTGGACGTCGACGCCGGAAGCGGCGCCGCTCTGGGGGGCGCCCTTCCGACCCAACCGGGCGAGCTGCCGCTGGCCCGCCGGCTGCGCTCGCTGCTGAGCTGGCCCACCGCCGACACCGACCCGGTCAGCCAGCTTGTCCGGACCCACCGGACGATCCATCCCGGCACCGAGCCCTCCGTGCTGCGCCGGGCCTACACCATCGCGGAGAACATGCACCGCGGGCAGTTCCGCAAGAGCGGCGAGCCCTACATCACCCACCCGCTGGCGGTGGCCCAGATCTGTGCCGAGATCGGCATGGACGCCATCACCCTGGTCGCCGCGCTGCTGCACGACACCGTGGAGGACACCCGCTACACCCTCCAGGCGCTCGCCGAGGACTTCGGGCCGGAGGTGGCGCACCTGGTCGACGGGGTGACCAAGTTCGACAAGGCGTTCTACGGCAAGGCCGCCGAAGCCGAGACGATCCGCAAGATGATCATCGCGGCCGGCAAGGACGTCCGGGTCCTGATCATCAAGCTGGCCGACCGGCTGCACAACATGCGCACCCTGGGCGTCCGGTCCGCCGCGTCCCGGGAGCGGATCGCCCGCAAGACGCAGGAAGTCCTGGTCCCGCTCTGCGACCGGCTGGGCATCCAGACGCTCAAGCGCGAACTCGACGACGTGGTGCTGCTGCACCTGGAGCCCGACGAGCACGCCCAGATCGCCCGGCACGTGCACGACCGGCCGGGCTGGAACGCGTACCTCGACGAGGTGGTCGCCCGGGCGAAGTCGGCCCTGCGCCGCAGCCAGGTGGACGCGGCGGTGACCCCCCGCCCCCGGCACCTCTACTCGATCTGGAAGGACACCGTGGCCGGTGGCCACGGCACCCCTTTCGACCTGCCCCGCATCGCGATCGTGGTGGACGGCCCGGCAACCGACTGCTATGCGGCGCTCGGCGCGATCCACGGGGTGTGGCGGCCGGTGCCCGGCCGGTTCAAGGACTTCATCGCCTCCCCCAAGAACAACCTCTACCGGTCCCTGCACACCAGCGTCTGCGGGCCGAAGAACCGCACCGTGGAGGTGCTGATCCGCACCGTGGAGATGCACCGCTCGGCGGAGTACGGCGTAGCCGCCGACTTCCGCTTCCCGCGCTCCGGAGGCGGCGCGACCGCTGCCCGGGGCGGTAGGTCCGCCGCCCGCGCGGAGCAGCTTGACTGGCTGCGCCGGGTGCTCGACTGGGAGCAGGACACCACCGACCCGGCGCAGTTCCTCGAATCGCTACGCTGCGACCTCGCCGAGGCGCAGATCCAGGTCTTCGCCGACGGGCAACAGCTCGTGCTGCCCGCCGGGGCGACCCCCGTCGACCTGGCGTACGAGTTGGGCACCGAGCGGGGCGACCACTGTCTCGCGGCACGGATCAACGGCCGGCTGGCTCCGCTCTCCTCCGAACTGGACGAGGGCGACGTGGTGGAGATCTTCACCGAGACCGACTCGGCGAACGGCTTCGACGCCGACGTCGCCCCGCGCGGGCCGCGCCGGGAGTGGCTCGGCTTCGTCAAGTCGCCGCAGGCGCAGATGCAGATCAGCAGGTGGTTCGCCGAGCACACCGAGCCGGGCATCTCCATCACCGACAAGGTCCGCCTCGGCCGGGCCACCATCGGGCTGGCCCTGCGCAAGCACGACCGGGGCCTGGCCAGCGACCTGCCGCTGCTGCGGCTGTCGGAGGAACTGGGCTACCCCGACCTGGAGACGCTGCTGGTCGCGGTCTTCGACCGGGTGATCGAGCCGGACACCGTCGTACGCCAGCTGATCGACCTGGTGGACCACCGGCAGTGACCGCTGTGGCCCGGGTGGTCCGGACGTTCCTCACGGCCACTAGCCTGGACGCATGATCCCCCGCTCGCGTGCCACCGGCCGGGCCATCGCCTATCAGGTCTTCTACCGGCTGCCGTTGCCGGTACGCCGCCGCCTGGTCCGGCTGGCCGTGCCGAAGTACATCGTCGGCGCGGTCACCCTGGTCCGGGACAGCGAGGCCGAGGGGCCGGGCCGGCTGCTGCTGCTGCGCCAGCCGCCCGGCAGGGCCTGGGGGCTGCCCGCCGGCCTGTTGCAGAAGGGCGAGGCCCCGGTGGTGGGCGCGGCCCGGGAACTGCACGAGGAGTCCGGCGTCCGGCTCTCGCCCCGGCAGTTGAGCCCCGCCGTCCCGAACGCCGTGGTGCACGCCAAGGGCTGGGTGGACGTCGTGTTCACCGCCGAGGTGCCGGCGTCGACGACCGAGCTGAAGGTCGACGGCGCCGAGGTCTTCGAGGCCGCCTGGCACCCGCTGGACGATCTGCCCAAGCTGACCTGGCCGACGGCCCGGCTGCTCGCGTACTACGACATCGGGCCGCTGGCCGGGCAGTTCCCGCCACCGGTGCCCGACGCGAAGCCATGACCGCCGGCCGGGCCGCCGACGGCGGGGCCACCGCCGCCGGGAGAGGCCACGGCGCGACCGTGACCGCCGGCCGGGCCGAGGTCTGCGCGGTGGTGCTCGCCGCTGGCGAGGGCACCCGGCTGCGGCCACTGACCGAGCGGCTGCCCAAGGCGCTCTGCCCGGTGGGCAACGTGCCGCTGCTCGACCGGGCGCTGGACCGGCTGGCCGGCCTCGGCCTGGTCGGGCCCGGCCGGGTCGCCGTCAACGCCTGCTACCTCGGCGACCAGGTCGTCGAGCATGTCGGGGGCCGCGCCCACCTGTCGGTGGAGCCGGGCGACCCGCTCGGCACCGCCGGCGGGGTGGCGAACCTGCGGGAGTGGATCGCCGGGCGCGGTGTCCTGGTCGGCAACGCCGACGCCTACCTCGCCGACCCGGACCGGCCACCCGGTCCCGACATCGCCGCGCTGCTGCGCGACTGGGACGGCGACTCCGTACGCCTGCTCGGGCAGCCCGCCGCCGACCCGGCGGCACCGGGCACCTTCGACGGCCACGTGTTCACCGGCTTCTCGCTGCTGCCGTGGCGGCTGGTGCGGGAGCTGCCGGCCGGGTTCGGCGACCTCGTCCGGGCGCTCTGGCGCCCGGCGGAGGCGGCCGGCGCGCTGACCGTCGTGGCGTACCCCGGCACATTCTACGACACCGGCACCCCGGCCGACTACCTGGCCGCCAACCTGCACGCCGCCGGCGGCGACAACCTGGTGGACCCGACGGCCACGGTGACCGGCCGCTGCCGGGCGGCGGTGATCGGCGCGGGCGCGGTCGTCCACGGCGACGTGGAGCGGGCGGTCGTCTGGCCCGGCGCCACCGTCGGCCCCGCCGAGCGCCTCCGTGACGCGGTCCGCGCCGGCACCGTCCTCACCGTGCACGGCACACCACCGACCTCGGGCCGGGGAAACATCTAGCATGGGCGACGACGCCGACGAACGGAGAAATGCCCCGTGATCACCGCGATCGTGCTGATCGACTGTGCCACCGACTCGATCCCCGAGGTGGCCGAGAACCTGGCCAACCTGCCCGGCGTCAGCGAGGTCTACTCGGTGGCCGGCCACGTCGACCTGATCGCGATGGTCCGGGTCCGGGAGTTCGACCAGATCGCCCAGGTGATCGCCGGCAGCATCTCCAAGGTGCCGGGGGTGCTCGGCACCGAGTCGCACATCGCCTTCCGGGCGTACTCCCAGCACGACCTGGAGGAGGCGTTCGCGATCGGCCTCGCGAACGCCGACTGACGCGGACGCCGGGCCGGTTGTCGCGGCCCGGCACGGCTACGAAACGGCCGGCCCATCCCTGGAGGATGGGCCGGCCGTGGTGCGGTGACGTCAGCTCTGTGCGGGAGCCGGCGTCTCGAAGGTGCCACCCGGAGCCGGTGACTCGGTGGTGCCGCCCGGAGCCGGGGTCTCGGTGGTGCCACCCGGAGCCGGGGTCTCGGTGCTGGTGCCACCCGGGGCCGGCGTCGTGCCGCCCGGGCTCGGGGTGCCGCTGGCGCTGGTCTGCGGCACCGGGATGCCCAACTGCTCCGCCAGCTGCACCAGCGCGTCGTAGTGCGCCTGCAGGGTCGGCAGGGCGGTCTGGGCCAGCTGGACCACCGACTGTTCGGAGCCCTGCGAGATCTCCGTCTGGGTGGCCTGGATGGCCTGGACGTGGCCGGCCAGCTCGCTGGTCACCCAGAGCCGGTCGAACTCCTCGCCGCTGGCGTTGTTCAGCTGGTCGATGACGGACTGCTGATCCGCGGTGGGATCGGCCGGCAACTCCACACCGAGCTGCGACGCGGTCTGCTGCACCGTCTGGTCGAGCTGGGTGTGGTCCGTCTTGAGCCGGGCACCCAGATCCTTGACCCCCTGGTCCTGGCCCTTCTGCTGGGCCAGGTCACCCGCGGTGATCTCGAACAGGTTCACCTGGTGCAGTGCCTGCAGATACTGGGTGTCCTGCTGTGACGGCTGCACCGCGGCCTGTGCCGCCGCGGCTGGCGCCATTCCCACCAGCACCAGCGCGGCCAGCAGGCCGAGGCGTTTGATACCCAACATACTTCCCCCCCTTGAGACGTTGGACCGCACGGATACCCGGCTGGCCGGGGTTATTCCTGCGATCCCCCGACGGGGGAGGCGACGACCGACACGCCCGTGTCGAGGTGTCGGAGGGCGGAAACGGACGTGGCGCCCACCGGAGAACTCCGGTGGGCGCCACGTCGGGGGTGTCGCGGGATCAGCCGCGGCTGTCGCCGCTGCCGATCTCCTCCCGCTCCGGTCGAGGCTCGACCGGCGGGTGGCCCGGCGAGACCGGCGCCTCGGCCGGCTTCTCGATCGGGTAGAAGAAGCCCCGGATGGCCGGGCCGAGGGCGCCGAGCCGGTTCATCTTCTTCGGCACGACCCAGCCGGCGTACGGCAGCGCGCCGTGGCCGTCGCCGTGCCCGTCCGCCGCCGCGAGCGGCTGGTGCACCTCTTCGAACCGGCCGTCCGGCAGGCGCCGGATGATGCCGGTCTCGACACCGTGGGCGAGCACCTCCCGGTCGTGCTGCTGGAGACCCAGGCAGATCCGGTAGGTGACGTAGTACGCCAGTGGCGGCAGGAGCAGCAGGCCGACCCGGCCGGCCCAGGTCATCGCGTTCAGGCTGATCTGGAACTTGTCGGCGATGACGTCGTTGGCGCCCGAGAGGGTCAGCACGACGAAGAAGGCCAGCGCCATCGCGCCCAGGCCGGTCCGGGCCGGCACGTCCCGGGGCCGCTGGAGCAGGTTGTGGCTCCGGTTGTCCTTGAGGCGCCGGGCCTCCAGGAACGGGTAGAGCGTCGACATGCCGACCAGGATGCCCGGCAGCACGACCGTCGGCCAGAACAGCGGCGGGATCACGTATCCGTCGCCGATCGGGATGTTGATCTCCCAAGCCGGCATCAGACGGGTCGAGCCGTCGAGGAACATGACGTACCAGTCGGGCTGGCTGGCGGCCGAGACCACCCACGCCTCGTACGGGCCGAACAGCCAGATCGGGTTGATCTGGAACAGGCCGCCCAACAGCGCGATCACGCCGAAGACGACCATGAAGAAGCCGCCCTGCTTGATCGCGTAGCGGGGGAACATCCGCTCGCCGACCACGTTGCCGTTGGTCCGCCCGGGGCCGGGCCACTGGGTGTGCTTCTGCTTGAAGACCAGGCCCAGGTGGGCGCCGATCAGCGCGAGCAGCAGGCCCGGGACGAGCAGCACGTGGGCGATGTAGAACCGGCTGATGATGATCGTGCCGGGGAACTCCCCGCCGAAGACCGACGAGGTGACCCAGGAGCCGATCACCGGGATGGACAGCATGATCGCCGAGGCGATCCGCAGGCCGGTGCCGGAAAGGCCGTCGTCCGGCAGGGAGTAGCCGGTGAAGCCGGCGAGGAAGCCGACCCAGAACAGCAGCGAGCCGATGATCCAGTTGGTCTCACGCGGCTTGCGGAACGCGCCGGTGAAGAACACCCGGAGCATGTGCACCACGATGGCGGCCATGAACAGCAGCGCCGACCAGTGGTGCATCTGCCGCATGATCAGGCCACCGCGGACGTCGAACGAGATGTCCAGGCTGGAGGCGTACGCGGCCGACATCGGCGTGCCCCGCAGCGGGGCGTAGCTGCCGTTGTAGACCACCTCGGTCATCGCCGGCTCGAAGAAGAAGGTCAGGAAGACCCCGGTCAGCAGCAGGACGACGAACGAGAAGAGCGCGATCTCGCCGAGCAGGAAGGACCAGTGGTCCGGGAAGACCTTGTTCAGCACCCGGCGCAGCGGGGTGGCCACCTGGAAACGGTCGTCCACCCCCCGGGCGGCGTTGCCCGGCACAGCTGCCATCTCAAACTTGCGCCGCTTCACGGCCGCTCCCAGAAGTCGGGCCCGACGGTCTCGGTGTAGTCGGACTTGGCCACGAAGTAGCCCTCGGAGTCCACCTCGATCGGCAGCTGCGGCAGCCGACGGCTGGCCGGGCCGAAGATGGGCCGGGCGTTGTCGGTGATCAGGAACTGCGACTGGTGGCACGGGCAGAGCAGGCGGTTGGTCTGCTGCTCGTACAGGCTCGCCGGGCAGCCGGCGTGCGTGCAGATCTTCGAGTAGGCGGCGTAGTTGCCCCACATGTAGTCGCCGTGCCCGACCCGCTCGTTGGCCCGGAGCGACTCCTGCGCGTCGCCCTCCCGCAGGTGGATCAGCAGGGCCGGCGAGTCCGCGTGCAGGTTGCTCACGCCGTGGTCGATGCCGGGGAAGACGGTGATCTGACCGCCCGCGCTGACGTCCGCCGGGCGGACCGGCCGGCCGTCCTCGCGGACCAGCCGGATCTTCGCGCCGCCCTCGCCCGGGGCGAACCCGGTGGTGAACATCTGGTTGTTCTTGTGCGGCTGGGAGATCAGGCCGCCGACCAGGGGCGCCGCGACGACCGCGCCGACCGGCGCGAGACCGGCCAGCAGCGAGATGCCGAGCAGCGGCCGGCGCTTCACGCCCAACTCGTCGGCCATGTAGAGCATCGTCTGGCCGGTGATGATCCGGTCATCCTCCGAGACGGCACCCTCGTGCCGGTCCTGGATCGAGACCTCCTTCGGCAACAGCTTCTTGCCCCAGGTCAGGATGCCGAAGCCAATGCCGAGCAGGGCCACGCCGAGGGTGACGCCGAGCAGCGGGGTGTACCACTTGTCGCCGCCGCTGCCGGGGGCGTACTCCCACGGCCACCAGATGTAGATCACCAGGAAGGCGGTCGCCGCCAGTCCGGTCAGCAGGAAGAACGACGCGACGGTACGGGTCAGCCGGCGCTCGGCCTTGCTGCCCGGCGCGACCTGCGCCTCGTAGTGGACGATCTCGATGTCGTCCCGGCGCGCGCCCTCGCGGACGATGTCGAACTGGCTGAGCCCGGGGGTGTTCACGTCGAGCGGCTCCCGGGCCGGCTGGGCCTGGTGCTCGGTGTGCGTGGTCATGCCCTCACCTCGCTACGCGCGGTGCCGGGCTGCGGCACCACAGCACTGAATCGGATGAGCCGCCCGGTCACGACTTGCCCGCAATCCACAGGCTCGCGAAGACGAGTGCGACGATGCCTACCAGGAAAATCACGATGCCCTCGGTGGACGGCCCGTACCGACCGAGGTTGAACCCGCCCGGGTCCTTGTCGTGGTTCAGGGTCTCCTGGATGTAGGCGATGAGGTCCGCCTTCTGGTCCGGGGAGATCTGGTTGTCACCGAAGACCGGCATGTTCTGCGGGCCGCTCAGCATGGCGGCGTAGATCTGCCGGTCGGTGGCCGGCTTCAGGCTCGGCGCGTACTTGCCGGAGGACAGGGCGCCGCCGCCACCGCCGAAGGCGTGGCACTGCGCACAGTTGATCCGGAACAGCTCGCCGCCGGCGGCGATGTTGCCGTCCGAGTGCAGGTTCTCACCGTCGGGCACCTCCGGGCCGCCGCCGAGTTCCTGGATGAACTGCGCGAGCTGGCGGGTCTCCTCGTCGGTGAAGAGCTCCGGCTTGCGCTGGGCCTGGGCCTCCTGGCGAGCCATCGGCATGCGGCCGGAGCTGACCTGGAACTCGACCGAGGCCGCGCCGACGCCGATCAGGCTCGGCCCGCGCCCCTCGACGCCCTGGGCGTTGCGACCGTGACAGGTCACACAGCTCACGTCGAACAGCGCCTTGCCCTCCGCGGCGGCGCCGGTGAGCGGGGCGTCCTGCGCCTGCACGCCGGGGGCGAAGACGGTGTAGGCGCCGCCGGCCAGCATCAGCGCGGCGAACAGCCGGACCGCGGCGCCCAGCCGGCGGCGGCCCCTGCTGCGCGCTGCGGGCCGCTCGCGCAGCCGCGCGAGCAGACCGCGTCGGCGGTCGTTGTCAGAAGTCATGACCTGTGTCCTTAACCGGTTAGACCTTGTCTCAGGGGACGGAGCAGCGGCGCGGTTCGTGACGCGCCAAGATCACTGAAGCCAGTAGATCATGACGTAGAGCCCGATCCACACGACGTCGACGAAGTGCCAGTAGTAGGACACGACGATCGCCGACGTGGCCTGCGCCGGCGTGAACCGGCCCATGGTGGTGCGGATCATGAAGATGACGAAGGCGACCAGACCGCCGGCCACGTGCAGGCCGTGGAACCCGGTGGTCAGGTAGAACATCGACCCGTAACCGTCGGCGTTGATCTTGATGCCCGCGTGCACCAGCTCGCGGTACTCGTTGAGCTGGCCGAGGACGAAGATCAGGCCCATCACGAAGGTGATCGTGAACCAGCGCCGCAGCGCGTGGACGTCACCCTTCTCGGCGGCGAACACGCCGATCTGGCAGGCCACCGAGGACAACACCAGGATCACCGTGAAGGTGGTCGCGTAGGGGATGTTGAGGTGAGCGGTGTGCTCCGCCCACTGCTCCGGTGCCGCCGCGCGGATGGAGAAGTACATCGCGAACAGCGCCGCGAAGAACATGAGTTCACTGGAGAGCCACACGATCGTCCCGACGCTGACCATGTTGGGTCGTGTCAGAGAGTGGATCCGGCTCTTGTCAATGGCTGGGGCCGCAGTCACGCGGTCATTATTGCCCTTGACCGGGGCCGGCGATCAGCGGGGGGCCAAACCCGTGCCAACCACAGCCCGATCGGGGCAGTCCGGTTCGCCTGGCCTAGGCTGAAAAGCGTGCTGCACGCCGATCCGATCTCCGCCGCAGCCGCCCTCGCCGCGCCGGTGGCGACCGCGGCCACCCCGCCGCCGTTCACCGTGACCTCGGTGTTCACCGAGACCAAGCTGGACAGCTGGCTCGCCGTCGGCCTGGTGCTGGCAGCCGGCGTCTACCTCTACGGGGTGCACCGGCTGCGGGTCCGGGGCGACCGGTGGCCGATCGCCAGGACGGTCTTCTTCCTCGGCCCCGGCCTCGGCGGCATCGCGGCGGTCACCGTCAGCGGCCTGCACGCGTACGACACGGCGCTGCTGTCGGTGCACATGGTCCAGCACATGGTGCTCTCCATGATCTCGCCGATCTTCCTCGCGCTGGGCGCGCCGGTGACGCTGGCCCTGCGCACCCTGCCGCTACGGCCCCGCAAGCGGCTGCTGGCGATCGTGCACAGCCGGATCGCACGCATCTACAGCTTCCCGCTGGTGGCGTTCGCCATCTTCGTGGTGAACCCGTTCGCGCTCTACTTCACCGACCTGTACCGCTACACGCTGGAGAACGTGTGGGCGCACGAGGTCGTGCACGCGCACTTCATCATGACCGGCTGTGTGTTCTTCTGGCCGCTGCTCGGCCTCGACCCGCTGCCGGGGCGCTGGCCGTACCCGGCCCGGGCGCTGCTGATGCTGCTCTCCGTGCCGTTCCACACCGTGCTCGGGCTCACCATCATGCAGAGCAGCACGCTGTTCGGCGGCGACTGGTACCCGTCGCTCGGGCTGACCTGGTCGGACCCGTGGGAGGACCAGGTGCTCGCGGGCGGCATCCTCTGGGCCGGCGGCGAGTTCGTCAGCGTGACCATGCTGGCCGTACTGGTCGTGCAGTGGATGCGACAGGCCGAGCGGGAGGCCCGCCGCATCGACCGCGACCTGGACCGCCAGGAGGCACGTCAGCGCGCCGCGGAACCCGCACCCTGACCCCCACCGGCGGTACGCCCCGACGCCGCCCCCGGGCGGACGTCGCACACCTCACCCGGACCGGTACGATCAGCGGGCAGCTACGAGGTGGGAGCCAGTCCAGCCAATGAGTGTGCGCAGCGAACGAATCGTCAAGATCAGTGCGATGGTGCCTCACGACGGCACGGAACGAACCGGAGTGCCGGCATGAGCGATCGTCTTTGCACCGTCCTGCTCTACAGCGACGACCCGGAGGTCCGCAACCAGATGCGGCTCGCCGTCGGGCCGCGCCCCGCGCCCGGTCTGCGGATCGAGTTCGTCGACGCGTCCACCTACGCCGAGTGCATCCGGCTCGTCGACGACTACGAGATCGACCTGCTCGTGCTCGACGGCGAGGCGAGCCCGGGCGGCGGCATCGGCATCGCCCGGCAGATCAAGGACGACCGGGACGACGCTCCCCCGACCTGCGTGGTGATCGCCCGCGCCGCCGACCGGTGGCTCGCCGCCTACGCCGAGGTCGACGCCACCCTGGTGCACCCGCTCGACCCGGTGACCACCGGCACCACGGTGGCCGAGCTGTTGCGGACGCACGCACCCGCCTGACGTCCCCCGCTCCGGCAGCCACGGCGCCGGGCCGACCGGTGCCGGTTCCATCCCACCCGCATCTCGCACGCTCGGGAGGCCCGCCTTGGGCGATCGGACCTGGCCGCACCTGCTCAACGCGCTGCTGCGCGGTGAGGAACTCGCCACCGCCGACACAGCCTGGGCGATGGGCGAGATCATGGCCGGCTCGGCCGCCCCGGCGCAGATGGCGGGCTTCGTCGTCGCGCTGCGTGCCAAGGGCGAGACCTCGGCCGAGCTGGCCGGTCTGGTGGAGGCGATGCTCGGCCAGGCGGTCCCGGTCGAGCTGCCCGAGGAGGTGCGCGCCACCGCCCTCGACGTTGTCGGCACCGGTGGTGACCTCGCGCACACGGTCAACATCTCGACCATGGCCTCGCTGGTGGTGGCCGGCGCCGGCGTCCGCGTGGTCAAGCACGGCAACCGGGCGGCCTCCTCCTCGTGCGGCACCGCCGACGTGCTGGAGTTCCTCGGCGTGCCGCTCGACCTGGGTCCGGAGGGGGTGGCCCGGTGCGTCGCCGAGGCCGGCATGGGCTTCTGCTTCGCGGCCCGGTTCCACCCGGGGATGCGGCACACCGGCCCGGTACGCCGGGAGTTGGGCGTGCCCACCGTGTTCAACTTCCTCGGCCCGCTGACCAACCCGGCGCGGCCCCGCGCCGCAGCGGTCGGCTGCTTCGACCCCCGGATGGCCGCGGTGATGGCCGGTGTCTTCGCCGCACGCGGTGACTCGGTGCTGGTGATGCGCGGCGAGGACGGGCTGGACGAGTTCACCACCGCCGCGCCGACCCGGGTCTGGGCGGCCCAGGGCGGCGTCGTCAGGGAGTCGCTGCTGGACGCGGCCGACCTCGGGGTACCCCGGGCTACCCTGGCCGACCTGCGCGGCGGTGACGCCGCCTTCAACGCCGACGTGGTCCGCCGGCTGCTGGCCGGCGAGACCGGCCCGGTGCGTGACGCCGTCCTGGTCAACGCGGCGGCGGCGCTCGCCACGCAGGGCCCGCTCGACGGCGATCTCACCGAGGCGCTGCGGGCCGGGCTGGACCGGGCGGCCGAGTCCGTCGACTCCGGGGCCGCCGCCCGCGTCCTCGACCGCTGGATCGAGGTCGCGCGCTCCCTCTGAACGCCGGGTGCCGCCGGGTGGCGCGACAGGTTGTCGGACCCGCGTGGGAAACTACAGCTGAGTAGTTCACACATTGTCCCGCGCCGCCGCGCGCGGCATCCAGCCCCGCCGTGCCCTTGGGTGCGGCATCCAGCCCTGCCGCGCCGTCAGGTGCGGCATCCAGCCCTGCCGCGCCGTCAAGTGCGGCATCCCCGCAAGGCGGGTGCGAGACCCCCGCGGGACCGGAGCGAGAGGAGACGCCCGTGTCGGAGCGCGAGCTCTACTGCGACACCTGTGAGGGCGTCGAGCCGTTCGAGGCACCGCCGTGTGTCGACGGCCACGGCGCCGACTGCCCCGAGTTGGCCTGCACGGGCTGTGGAGCGGCCCTGCTCGTCACCACCTTCGCGGTCCACCTGGCACGCCCGGCCAGCCGGCCCGGTCAGACGACCCACCGCCGCGCCGCCTGACCGCTGGCCAACCCACACGGCCGGCGCTGAGCCCACCCACACGGCCGGCGCTGAGCCCACCCACACGGCGGGACCGCCGCGCCGCCTGACCCACGTGGCCGGCGCTGAGCCCACGCGGCGGGACGGAATGACGCAAGGTGGCCGAGCTTCGGCTGTCCGGCTACCGAGGCCGAAGTGGCCGGCCGGGTCAGGCAGCGGAGATCATTTGTCGCTTACCCGGGTCCCGTCTGCGGATTGCGCCGGGTGAGCAGCAAACGATCAAGAGGTGGTCCCACGAGCTACCTAGCCGACGGCCTGCCACCCGGACGACGAAGGCCCGCCTCCGGAGGGAGACGGGCCTTCGCCACGAGTTGCGAGCCGTTTACCGGCGGAACTCAGTGCTCGGCGGTGCGCCGGGTGCCGCTGTAGTACTCGAACAGCAGGCCGCAGACGGAGAACGTGACCGCCACCAGGCCGAGGCCGATCAGCCAGAACTGCCAGAACGCGATGCCGAAACCGGCGAGCGCGACGGCCAACGCCAGCCCCATCGGCCAGTAGCTGCCCGGGCTGAAGAAGCCGATCTCGCCCGCGCCGTCGGCGATCTCACCGTCCGGCCGGTCCTCCGGCCGCAGGTCGATCCGGCGGGAGACGAACCAGAAGAAGCCTCCGCACATGGAGCAGAGCAGGAAGCTCAGCAGCAGGGCGATCGTGCCCACCCACTCGACCTGGCCACCCGCGTCGGCGGCGGTCCACGCACCGTAGAGAACGGTGGCGAAGAGCAGGAACCCGGCGATGGCCAGGAAGATGCGCCACTCGGTCTTCATGCCCGATCCCTCAGTTTCCCGCGCCGGCCGGCGCGTCGTCCGGGTTGAAGTTGGCCTCGCCGCGACGGGTCTCGAACGGCTTCGTGGTCTTCGCGTACGGGTCCTCGCCGATGGCCGTCAAAGCCTCCTGCGTGGACTTGCCGTCCCGCTTGGCCGCCAGGAACTGGTCGTACTTCTCCGGAGAGACGACCCGCAGCTCGAAGTTCATGAACGCGTGGTAGCTGCCGCAGAGCTCGGCGCAGCGGCCGACGTAGGCGCCCTCGGAATCCAGCTTCGAGACCTCGAACACGTTGCGGATCTTGCCCGGGAAGACGTCCCGCTTGAACAGCATCTCCGGCACCCAGAAGGAGTGGATGACGTCGCGGCTGGTCTCCTCGAACCGGATGGACCGATCGGTCGGCAGCACCAGGATCGGGATGACATCGCTGGTGCCGAGCACCGAGGCGACGGTGTTGGCGTCCTGGCCCTGGCCGTCGCGGTAGTTGAACTGCCAGTTCCACTTGAACGCGACCACCTCGACCGTGACGTCGGGGTTCTTGGTCGTCCGCACCACGTCGGTCTGCACGATCGCCGTGTAGTAGAAGAGCACGGAGACGATCAGGATCGGCGCGATGGTGTAGAGGAACTCCATCGGCAGGTTGTAACGGGTCTGCACCGGCAGCTCGTTGCCCCGCTTGCGGTAGCGCACGACGCACCAGAAGATCAGGCCCCACACGAAGACGCCGACCGCGAGCGCCGCGATGCACGAGGCGATCCACAGGTCGTACATCCGGTGCGACTCGGGCGTGATGCCGCCCTGCGGCCAGCCGAAACCACCGAACGCCGCGCCGACGTCACAGCCCGTGAGCAGGACCAGCAGCGCCGCTCCGCCGAGACCGAGCCCGGCAATCCGCCCGGCACCACGTCCCCGGCGCCCAACGGCTCCTGAGGAAGCGCTGTGCCGTACGGCCGACGGCCGTACCTCCGAACTCCTTGCGACCACCTGGTCCTGCCTCCCTAGCACGCCGCGGTGTCATGTCCTGCCCTCCGCCTGCGGAGCGACAGCACCAGCGGCAAAGGCGTCACCGACGGTCGCAGATTACTCGACCATGACAGGCTGGACCGTGTTGGGGGTCGTTGTCCGCCCCCATCGGGGGGATCTTGGGCATACCGGCGCGATACGTTGGCTCCCGTGAGCGCATCCCCGGTCTACCTGGACGCGGCCACCGCCGCGCCGCTGCACCCGGTCGCCCGGCAGGCGCTGCTGGCCGCCCTCGACGACGGCTGGGCAGACCCCGGCCGGCTCTACACGCAGGCGCGTCGCGCCCGGCAACTCCTCGACGCCGCCCGCGAGGCCGCCGCGCAGACCCTCGGCGTCCGCGCCGACGAACTCTCCTTCACCCCCAGCGGTACGACGGCAGCGCACTCCGCCGTACTCGGGGGCCTGGCCGGCCGGCGGCGGGTCGGTCCGGCCCTGGTGCACTCCGCGATCGAACACTCGGCGGTGCTGCACGCCGCCGAGAGGCACATCGCGGCGGGCGGCACGGCGACATCCGTACCGGTGGACCGGCTGGGCCGGCTCGACCTGGACGGGTGGGCGGCGGCGGTCCGGTCGCCGGGGGTGGCGCTGGCCGCGCTGATCGCCGCCAGCCACGAGGTCGGCACGCTCCAGCCCGTGACGGAGGCCGCGCGGGAGTGCGCCGAATCCGGGGTGCCGCTTTACCTGGACGCCGCCCAACTGGTCGGCCGCGCGCCGGTGCCGGTCGGCTGGTCGGTGCTGAGCGCCAGCGCGCACAAGTGGGGCGGGCCGCCCGGGGTGGGGCTGCTCGTGGTGCGCAAGGGCACCCGGTGGGAGTCGCCCTGGCCGACCGACGAACGGGAGGCGGGGCGTACGCCGGGAACGCTCAACCTGCCGGCGGTGGTGGCAGCGGCGGCGAGCCTGCGCGCGGCGGCGGCCGACGCCGCGGCCGAGGCGGCCCGGCTGACGCCGCTGGTGGACCGGATCCGGGCCCGGGTGGCGGCGGAGGTGCCCGACGTGGAGGTGGTGGGCGACCCCGACCAGCGCCTCCCCCACCTGGTCACCTTCTCCTGCCTCTACGTCGACGGCGAGGCCCTGCTGCACGCGCTCGACCGGCGCGGCTTCGCCGTCTCCTCGGGCTCCTCGTGCACGTCGTCGACGCTGCGGCCGTCGCACGTGCTGGAGGCGATGGGGGTGCTCTCGCACGGCAACGTACGGGTCTCGCTGCACCGGGAGACGACGGAGGCCGACGTCGAGAGGTTCCTCACCGAACTGCCCGGCATCGTGGCGGGGCTGCGCGCCGAGGCCGGGGTGGTGGGGCTGTGACGGCGCCGGCGGAGATCCTCGACTGCCGCGGTCAGCGCTGCCCCCTGCCGGTGATCGCGGCAGCCAGACGGCTACCCGAACTGCCCGTCGGCACGGTGGTCCGGGTGCTCGCCGACGATCCGGCCGCGGCCGTGGACCTCCCGGCCTGGTGCCGGATGCGCGGCCAAGAGTTCCTCGGCACCATCACGGGCCCCGACGGCCCCGCCTTCGACATCCGCCGCCGCCACTGACCCCCCCACCCGCCCCGACGCCCCGACGCCCGACGCCCGACGCCCGCGATCTTGCACTTTCCGCCCCGGCAAGTGGGATAAAAGCCGCGAAACAGGGGCCAGAAGTGCAAGATCGCAGGGGTGAGTGAGGGAGGGCAGGGCGAAGCGAGTGAGGGTGAGGACGGGCGGCGGCGACACGGGCTGCCGGGGTGCTTCTGTCCACCCCGGGCAGCCCGGTGAACGCGACCAGCACCGGTGTCACGGCACCAGGTGCGGACGGACCTCCTCGGCGGCGACGTCGCCATACGACTCGGCCAGCCGCTTGACGAACAGGTCACGACGGACCTCGTACTCCTGCGTGCCGACGGTCTCCAGCACCAGCGTGGCGAGTAGGGAGCCAACCTGGGCGGCCCGCTCCAGGCCGAGCCCCCAGGAGAGCGCGGTGAAGAAGCCGGCTCGGAATCCGTCGCCGACGCCGGTCGGGTCGACTGCCTGGGTCTCGCGCGCGATCGGCACGTGGATCAGGTCGAAGTCCCGCCCAGCGATCTCCACCCCGTGCTTGCCCAGCGTCGTGACCCGGACCTTGACCCGGTCGAGCAGCTGCGCGTCGGTCAGCCCGGCCTTGCTCTGTAGCAGCGACTTCTCGTAGTCGTTGGTCATCAGGTAGTCGGCGCCCTCGATCAGCGCGACGACGTCCGCACCGTCCATCCGGGCGAGCTGCTGGGACGGGTCGGCGGCGAACGGGTAGCCCCGATCCCGGCACTCGGTGGAGTGCCGCAGCATCGCCTCCGGGTCGTTCGCGCCCACCAGGACCAGGTCCAGCCCGTCGAGGCGGCCGGCCACCGGCGCCAGCTCGATGTTGCGGGCCTCGCTCATCGCCCCGGCGTAGAACGAGGCGATCTGACACATGTCGGTGTCCGTGGTGCAGACGAACCGGGCGGTGTGTGCCACCTCGCTGACGTGCACCGAGTCGCAGTCGACCCCGTGCCGCTCCAGCCAGGAGCGGTAGTCGGCGAAATCCGCTCCGACCGCGCCGACCAGGACCGGGCGCATGCCGAGCTGCCCCATGCCGAAGGCGATGTTGGCCGCCACCCCGCCGCGCCGCAGCACCAGGTCGTCCACCAGGAAGGAGAGCGAGACCTTGTGCAGCTGGTCGGCGAGGAACTGGTCGGCGAAGCGACCGGGGAAGCTCATCAGATGGTCGGTGGCGATCGAGCCGGTGACGGCGATCTTCATGTCAACCTCGGGGTCGGGAGCAGGGCGCCGGTCAGCCTACCGGTCCGGCCCTCTCAGGATGACCGGTCGGTCGGCCCCGATTCATCTTCTCGACGGCGCATTTCGGCCCGGAAGACGACAGCGGAGCCAGCCCGAAAGACGACGGCGGGGCCGCCCCGGAGGACGGCCCCGCCGTGGTCAGCGGAGGTGACTCAGTTGAACGAGTCGCCGCAGGCGCAGGAGTTGCCCGCGTTGGGGTTGTCGATGGTGAAGCCCTGGGCGTCGATCCGGTCGGCGAAGTCGATGGTGGCGCCGGACAGGTAGGGGGCGCTCATCCGGTCGACGACGACCTCGACACCGTCGAAGTCGGTGACGACGTCACCGTCGAGCGACCGCTCGTCGAAGAACAACTGGTACCGCAGGCCGGAGCAGCCACCCGGCTGCACGGCGACCCGGAGCCGCAGGTCGTCGCGGCCCTCCTGCTCGATCAGGGCCTTGACCTTCTGGGCCGCGACGTCGGTAAGGACGATGGACGTGGTGGCCTGGGCCTCGGTCGAGTCGGTCTGCGCTGGCGTGGTCACGTGAAATCTCCCTGCGCGGTTGGGTCCGGACGCTCTGGCCAACATCTCGTGTCGCCCAGCCATTCCCGGCGTGGTCCAGTTCCGATGGTACGCCGCCACGGCCGGGCCCACCCGTCCGGCGTGACCTGGCCCGCTGCCCGACGCCGGGTATCGCCGGCCACTGCGCAGGGCACGACACGACACGTACACGGCGAGAGCCCGGTGCTCCCCCACCGGACCCCTCCCCTTCCCGCGAGTCGCAGCGATCTTGCACTTCATGCCCCGACAAATCGGGTGATCCGCGCGTCTCAGGGGCCGAAAGTGCAAGATCGCGGGAGTGTGGGTGTGGGTGTGGGTGTGGGTGTGGGTGTGGGTGTGGGTGGGGGTGGGGGTCAGCGGCTCCACTGCCGGGCCAGCCGGGTGCCGAGCGCCCGCAGCCCCTCGGCCGGGCGCTCCATCGCGGCGGCCAGCCCGCCGCGCTCATCGCCCCCGAAGTGCTCCACCAGGCTGTACGCGTCGGTCACCCCGGCCGCCCCGGCCTCCCGCCGGCCGGTGCTCACCTGGCCGGCGACCACCACGCAGGGCACCCCCCGGTCCCGGGCGGCGCCGGCCACCCCGGCCACCACCTTGCCGCGCAGCGACTGGTGGTCGAACGAGCCCTCTCCGGTGATCACCAGGTCGACCGCGTCGAGCGTGGCGTCCAGCCCGATCGCCCGGGTGACCAGGCCGATGCCCGACTCGCAGTGCCCGCCCAGCGCCAGGACGGCTGCGCCCAGCCCGCCGGCCGCGCCGCCGCCGGGCAGCGTGCCCAGCCGGTCGGGGCAGCCGGGCAGATCCCGCTCCAGTACGGCGGCGAAGCGCTCCAGCGCGGCGTCGAGCAGCAGCACGTCGGCCCGGTCGGCGCCCTTCTGCGGGCCGAACACGCTGCTGGCCCCGTGCAGCCCGAGCAGCGGGTTGTCCACGTCGGTGGCGGCCACCAGGCGGGCGTCACGCAGCCGGGGTACGCCGTCGAGGGCGTCCGCCGCGCCGAGCGCGGCCCCGCCGTACGGCAGTGCCTGGCCGGTGCCGTCCAGCGGGGTCACGCCGAGCGCGGTGAGCATGCCCGCGCCGCCGTCGTTGGTGCCGGAGCCGCCCAGCCCGATCACCACCGTCCGGGCGCCCGCCTCCACAGCGGCGGCGACCAGCACCCCCAGCCCGTACGAGGTGGTGGTCTTCGGATCACGCTCGGCGGGGCCGAGCAGGTGCAGCCCGCACGCCTGGGCGCTCTCCAGCCAGGCGGTCGTCCCGCCGTCGGTGAGCAGGATCTCACCGGCTGTCGGGCGGCCCAGCGGGTCGACGGTCGGCACCGGGATCCGGTGTCCGCCGAGCGCGTCGGCGAGCACGTCGATGAAGCCGGGGCCGCCGTCGGACAGGGGCCGGGCCAGCAGGTCGTCGCCGGGGGCGACCTCCCGCCAGCCGGTGGCCACGGCGTCGGCGACCTGCGGGGCCGACAGGGTGCCGGCGAACTTGTCGGGGCAGAGCAGCACGCGCATGCCGAGCAGTGTGGCAGCACACACCGGTGGAGGCTGCGGCCCGGCCGCTCTGTGGGACCATGGGGCACGTGACTTCGACCTGGGTGGAACCCTCCAACACCGCGACGGCACTGTTGCTGCTCGGCCGGGGCAGCGACCCCGCCACGGAGCGCGGCGTCGAGTGTCCGGGTGACCTGCCTGCGCCCAGCGACCCGGATCTGGTGGCCCGGGCGAAGGCTGCGAAGGCGGAACTGGGCAGCAGGGTCTTCGTGCTGGGGCACCACTACCAGCGCGACGAGGTGATCCAGTTCGCCGACGTGACCGGTGACTCGTTCAAACTGGCCCGCGAGGCGGCGGCCCGGCCCGACGCGGAGCACATCGTCTTCTGCGGCGTGCACTTCATGGCCGAGAGCGCCGACATCCTCACCTCGGACGCGCAGAAGGTCATCCTGCCGGACCTGGCCGCCGGCTGTTCGATGGCGGACATGGCGGTGCTGTCGCAGGTCGAGACCGCCTGGGACGTGCTCACCGAACTGGGCGTCGCGGCGCAGACCGTACCGGTGACGTACATGAACTCCTCGGCGGACATCAAGGGCTTCGTCGGCCGCAACGGCGGCGTGGTCTGCACCTCGTCGAACGCGAAGCGGGCGCTGGAGTGGGCGTACCAGCAGGGGTCGAAGGTGTTCTTCCTGCCCGACCAGCACCTGGGCCGCAACACGGCGGTGCTGGAGATGGGCCTCTCGCTGGACGACTGCGTCCTCTACGACCCGCACAAGCCGAACGGCGGGCTCACCCCGGAGCAGCTGCGCGACGCGAAGATGATCCTGTGGCGCGGGCACTGCTCGGTGCACGGCCGGTTCACGCTCGACAGCGTCGACGACGTGCGAAAGCGGGTGCCGGGGGTGAACGTGCTCGTCCACCCGGAGTGCCGGCACGAGGTGGTCACCGCCGCCGACTTCGTCGGTTCGACGGAATACATCATCAAGGCCGTCGAGGCGGCCCCGGCCGGCTCGGCCTGGGCGGTCGGCACCGAACTGAACCTGGTCCGCCGGCTCGCGCTGGCCCACCCGGACAAGCAGGTCATGTTCCTGGACAAGGCCGTCTGCTACTGCTCGACGATGAACCGGATCGACCTGCCCCACCTGGTCTGGGCGCTCGAGGAGCTGGTGGCCGGCCGGGTGGTCAACCAGATCACCGTCGACCCGGACACCGCGCACCACGCCCGGGTGGCGCTGGACCAGATGCTCGCCCTGCCCGGGGCGGACACCCCGCCGCCGACACAGAGCTGATCACGGTCAGTAGCGATACTGGTACGGAAAAGGGTTCGATCGCCGATAAGTACCCTCCGGGACGATGTGACCGGGTCCATCTCCGTCACCGAGGGCTATGCTGCCGGTGCGACAAACTCACGCGGGCCGACATGGCCGCATTCCGGGTAGCGATGACTATCGCGAGCCCCACCATCAACACGGCAGCACCGACGCGCTGGAGGTTGCGTTGACCGACGACGTCCTGGTCGTACACGGAGGCACTCCGCTCGAAGGGCGGATCCGCGTGCGCGGCGCGAAGAATCTGGTCTCGAAGGCGATGGTCGCCGCACTGCTGGGTGACAGCCCGAGCCGACTGTTCGACGTGCCGAAGATCCGTGACGTCGAGGTGGTCCGCGGCCTGCTCGGCCTGCACGGGGTCAAGGTCACCGACGGCGCGGAGGACGGCGAGCTCGTCTTCGACCCGGCGAACGTGGAAAGCGCCAGCACGGACCAGATCAACGTGCACGCGGGCTCCAGCCGGATCCCGATCCTGTTCTGCGGGCCGCTGCTGCACCGCCTCGGCCACGCCTTCATACCCGATCTGGGCGGCTGCCACATCGGGCCGCGGCCGATCGACTTCCACCTCCAGGCGCTGCGGGAGTTCGGGGCGACGGTCGAGAAGACCCCGGAGGGGCTGCACCTGTCGGCGCCGAACGGGCTGCACGGCACCAAGTTCGCCCTGCCGTACCCGAGCGTCGGCGCGACCGAGCAGGTGCTGCTGACGGCCGTGATGGCCGAGGGCGTCACCGAGCTGCGCAACGCGGCGGTGGAGCCGGAGATCATCGACCTGATCTGCATCCTGCAGAAGATGGGCGCGATCATCAAGGTGCACACCGACCGGGTCATCGAGATCCAGGGTGTGCCGAAGCTGCACGGCTACACGCACCGGCCGATCCCGGACCGGATCGAGGCGGCGAGCTGGGCGGCGGCGGCGCTGGCCACCCGTGGCCACGTCGAGGTGCTCGGCGCGCAGCAGGCCGACATGATGACCTTCCTGAACATCTTCCGTTCCGTCGGCGGCGAGTACGAGGTCACCGACGCCCGGCCGCCGAAGCTGGGCGACGCCGGCCAGGAGGGCGGCATCCGGTTCTGGCACCCGGGCGGCGAGCTGAACGCCGTGGCGCTGGAGACCGACGTGCACCCTGGCTTCATGACCGACTGGCAGCAGCCCCTGGTGGTGGCGCTCACCCAGGCCCGCGGTCTGTCCATCGTCCACGAGACGGTCTACGAGCAGCGGCTGGGCTACACGGAGGCGCTCAACTCGATGGGCGCCAACATCCAGGTCTACCGGGACTGCCTGGGCGGTACCCCGTGCCGCTTCGGCCGGCGCAACTTCAAGCACTCGGCGGTGATCGCGGGGCCGAGCAAGCTGCACGCCGCCGACCTCGTCATCCCCGACCTGCGGGCCGGTTTCAGCCACCTGATCGCCGCGCTGGCCGCCGAGGGCACCTCCCGGGTGTACGGCGTAGACCTGATCAACCGGGGCTACGAGGACTTCGAGGCGAAGCTGGCCGACCTCGGCGCGCACGTCGAGCGTCCGTAACGTCGACCACTCCCGTACGCGCCCGGTGCACCGCGATGTGCACCGGGCGCCGTCGTGTGGCTACCCTTTCCACGTGCCGTCGTTGTTTCGCCGCAAGTCCTCCGCCCTCGTCGACGAGGCCGTCACCCCGGTGACCCCCGACGAGGAGTCCACGCACGCCCAGTCCCGGGGCTACACCCCGAGCAAGAAGGAGCTGGGCAGGGTCACCCCGAAGCGGCCGACCGCCGGCCGCCGGCCGGCCGGGCCCACCAAGCCGCTGACCAAGGAGGAGCAGCGGGAGCGCAAGCGCCAGCTGCGCGCCGAGGCGGCAGCGGAGTTCCGCACCGAGGGCGGCCCCCGCGACCGCGGCCCGGAGCGGCTGCTGGCCCGCAACGTGGTCGACTCCCGGCGTACGGTCGGCACCTGGTTCTTCGGTGGGGCGCTGATCGTGCTGATCGGCTCGAACGCCGCGATGCCCCCGATCATCCGCCTGGTCTCCAACGTCCTCTGGGGCGCGCTCGCCCTGGGTGTGGTGATCGACTCGGTCCTGATCTCGCGCAAGATCCGCAAGCTGGTCCGGGAGCGTTTCCCGAACACCGGGCAGCGGATGGGCTCGCTCTACCTCTACGCCATCATGCGGTCGATCACGTTCCGCCGGATGCGTGCCCCCGCGCCCCGGGTCAACATCGGCGACCCGGTCTAAGCCCTGCCGCACCGACGGCCCCTCCCGCCCTGCGGTGTGGGGCTGTCGCCGTCGGGCGTCAGCGGCTCCGGTAGAGCCGGGTCACCACGTCCTCGATGTCCGGCTCGACGATCGAGACGTCCCGCAGCGCGCCCAGCCCGGCCAGGGCCGCCACCACCTCGGCCACACCGGCCGACTCCAGCGCGAAGACCAGCCGGTGCCCGTCGGCCTCCTGCCGGTGCAGGGGCGCGCCGGGCAGCACCGGCGGCGCGGGCAGCGGGGCGTCCAGGTCGGCGACGAGCAGCCGACGCGACCCGTAACGCTCGTGCAGCGCGGCGATCGACCCGTCGTGCACCACCCGGCCGTGGTCGACCACGACCAGGCGCCGGCAGAGCCGCTCGATGTCGGCCAGGTCGTGCGTGGTGAGCACCAGCGTCGTGTCCCCGGCCCGGCCCAGCTCGCCGAGGAAACCTCGGACGGCCTGCTTGCTGACCACGTCGAGGCCGATGGTGGGCTCGTCGAGGAAGAGCACCTCCGGGCCGTGCAGCAGGGCGGCGGCCAGCTCGCCGCGCATCCGTTGCCCGAGGGAGAGCTGCCGGACCGGGGTGTCCAGGAAGGGGTCCAGGTCGAGCAGGCTCCGGCAGCGGCGCAGCCGGGCGGCGTGCGCGGCGGCCGGCACCCGGTAGACGTGCCGCAGCAGCGCGAACGACTCCCCCAGTGGCAGGTCCCACCAGAGCTGCGAGCGCTGGCCGAAGACCACGCCGACGCGCAGCGCGAGCCGGGTGCGCTGGGCCACCGGACGCAGGCCGCAGACGCGTACCTCGCCGGCGGAGGGCATCAGCACGCCGGTGAACATCTTGAGGGTCGTCGACTTGCCGGCGCCGTTGGGCCCGATGTAGCCGAGCATCTCGCCCCGGGGCACCCGCAGGTCGATCCCGTCGACGGCGGTGACCCGCCGCTTCTCCCGGCGCAGCCGGCCGGCCCGTACCCGGACGGTGAACTCCTTGCGCAGCCCGTCGGCCACGATCACGTCGTCGCTCATGACCCCGTACTCCGGTAGTGGCGGACCCCGGTGCGCCAGGCCGCCGCGGCCCCGGCGGCGGCGACCAGCGCGACGGCCGGCGCGGTCCAGCCGACCCACGCCGGCAGGCCGAGCGGGTCGGCGCGGCCGAGCAGCGCCAGCGCCGGGTGGTAGCTGACGAAGGCGAAGCCCAGGCCGTACGCGAACAGCGCGCGGAACCAGCCCTCGAAGACGGTGATCGGGTACGAGGTGAAGTCCCGGCCGCCGTAGGTGACCGAGTTGGCCAGCTCGCCCGAGTCGACCCACCAGAACGAGACGGTGGCGGTGGCCACGAAGACCGACCCGAAGAAGACCACACCGGCCAGCGGGGCGAGGACCACCAGCAGCGCCCGCGCCGGGGTCCACTCGACGTCGGCGGAGCCGACCGCGACGACCAGCACGGCGAGCCCGAAGACCGCGCGGGACACCTTGCGCAGCGGCAGGTCCATGAGCAGCAACTGGGGCAGGGCGCCGAGCGGGCGGACCAGCACGGCGTCGAAGAGCCCGGTGCGCACGTACCGGGGCAGCCGCTCGATGTTGCCCACCAGCAGGTCGGCGACGGCGAACGCGCACGTCGAGAGGCCGACGATCACCATCGCCTCGCGCAGCGTGAACCCGCCCAGCTCCCGGGTCACCCCGAAGATGACCAGCACGGTGAGCACGTCGAAGATGGTGGACCCGACATTGCCGACCACATCGATCACGAACGAGGTCCGGTACGCCGTCTGCGCGCGGGCCTGAGCGCCGAGCAGTGCCCGGTACGCGGCCAGTGCCCCGCCCGACGGATCAGCCACCCTGCACCACCAGCCGGCGTTCCGCGCGGCGCTGCACCAGCCGGCAGGCGGCCAGGATCAACACCGCCCAGGCGAACTGGAGCCCGACCAGCCCGACCTGGGTGCCGGTCGCATCCCGCTCGACCAGCACGTCGAGCGGGGTCTGGAGCAGGCTCGGGAAGGGGGTGCCCAGCCACAGGACGAGCTGGAGCCACTCCGGCAGGAAGCGCAGCGGGAAGTAGAGCCCGGCGAGCCCGCCCGAGGCGAGCACCCAGAGGATCAGCGGTCCCCGGACGTCCTGCAACCAGTACGCGGTCGCGTTGACCAGGAACCGGCAGCCGAAGCAGAGGACCACGGCGAGGACGGCGGAGAGCGCGAAGATCGGCAGGGTGGACCAGCGGTGCGGCAGGTGGACCTCGAAGAAGATCGGCCCGATCAGCACCGGCGGAAGGAACCGGACCAGCGCGGCGTGGCCGGCCCGGCCCAGGTCGGCGGCGAGATGGCTGGTCACGGGGTGCACCGGCCGGAGCAGGTCGCTGGCGACGTCGCCGGTGCGGATCCGGTCGGCCAGCTCGGTCCAACCCCAGAGGAGGACGACCGCCAGCAGGCCCTGGCCGACCCAGACGAAGGTGGCGAGCTGGCCCCGGTCGTACCCGGCCACCGTGCCGGCGGCGCCGGCCGCCGCGAGCAGGACGTAGCACCGCAGGAAGCCGAACACCGAGTTGGTCACGACTCCCGCCACCGACGCCTGCCGGTACGTGGCGTAACGTCGAAAGCCTGATCCGGCTATAGCCTTAAATGTCCGGAACCATAGGATAACGTTTGAGGCGTTGGGCGGTGCCACAGTGGCGGTGAGCGAGCCCACGCCGCTACCCTCCTTCCGCAGCCACGCCGTACCGGAGGGGGCGACTCTACCGGCACGTGGAGCGCCCAGCGCGACAATTTCCAACGAGGTGACATCGCCGTGAGCGAGCGGACCCGAGCCGGCCACCGGGGCGCCGCCGTGGGCGGGCGGACGCCAGCCGGTCACCCGGGCACGCCCAGTCGACGGCGGCGCAGCACGGGCATTCCGCCTACCCTCCGTGGCGACCAGCGAGCCTCGACCCCGCCGCCGCGAACCTTCGCCAGGGCCAGTACGACCGCCGACAGGTCAGCCGGATGAGCCGATACACCGACAACTGGCACAACTCCGCCGAACCGGCCTGGATGATCGAGCCGACCACCGAGTGGCACCCGCAGTTCCCGGGCCAGCGCTACGCGGGCGACATCGGCGTCGAACACGCCCCGCCCGCATCCCGGGGCCGCTCGGCCGTCGTCGGCCGGGCCGAGGTGCCCCCGCTCGCGCCGACCCGGCCGGACGGGACCTACGTCGGCCGGTCATGGGACGACCTACCCGACGGCCGGCCCGGTCGGCAGGACGGATGGAACGGTCGACCGGACGGACTCGACGCCCGACGACCCGGCGACGAGTCGTACCGCCACCCGCACGCCGAGCCACGCCGGCAGGACGACGACCGGCAGTGGCCGCCCCGGCAGGAACCCCCGCACCGCAACGACCGGGGCGGATTCGACGCCCCCGGCCGGCCCGTCGACTCCCCCCGACCGCGCGAACACACCGGTCCCGACCGCTACGACACCCGCACGCCCCGCTACGAGCCGACCGGGCGGGACCGCCCCGTCTCCCCCGCCGGCAGGTCCGAGCCGGGCTGGCTCCCGGAGCCCGACGAGGACGCCCCGCCCCGCCGCTCGACGGCGTACGACCGCCCGGACGCCGGCTACGACCACCGACCGGATCCGGGCCACGACCGTCGGGCCGAACGCGGTCACGACCGTGCGGCGGCGGCCGGACCCGACCGTCGGCCGGAGACACCCGACGAGCACCAGTCGGACGGGCGCCGGCCCCGCTACCAGTGGGGAACCCCGGCCTCGGAGCCCCGCCCGACCGACGGCCAGCGGGAACGCCCGACCGACGGCCAGCGGGAACGCTCCTCCGGGGCGCAGTGGGAGCGTCCGTCCGACGCGCAGTGGGACCGCCCGGTGGGCGCGCAGTGGGACCGCTCAGGTTCTCAGGGGGACCGCTCCGCAAGTTCTCAGGGGGAGCGTGGCCACGGCGGGCGGGGCCGGGAGTCCGGCGTACCCGGGGACGGGTGGCCGCGCCCGGATCGGGCTACCGCCGGGCAGCAACCGGCTCCGAACGGGCAACGGCGGCAGCAGGAGCCGGACGAACGCCAGCGGGCGCACGAGGCGGCGCGGGCCGAGACGTACCCGGAGCGGGGTCCACGCGGGACAGCCCGGCCGGACGCCTATCGAGGGGCCGAGGCGCACCGGGAGCCCCGCGGACATCCGCAGCAGGACGGCGGCCTGCCCTGGCCGCCGCCTGGCCCGGTGCGGCCCGGTTTCGACCGGGACGCGACGCGGCACGCCGAGCCCCGGCGGCCGGTCGAACCGGTCGACCGCTCCCGCCCCCACGACGCCGCGACACCACCGGTCCCGCCCGGGTACGACCAACGGCGACCGTCCCCGGCCTACGGCGCCCCCACCTCCGGGCCGCCGGCTCCAGCGCCGGGCACTCCAGGGCCGGGCACTCCAGGGCCGGCGGGCTTCCGGGGCCCGACCGGGGACAGCGCGGTCCCGGGCCGCCCTGTCTTCCCCGCGCCGCCCCACGACCTGCCACGCTCCGACCGGCCCGACCCGGCTGTGCCGCTCCGCGGTCGGCCGGTGTCGCCTGCCGCTCCCGCCCCCGTGCCTGTGTCACCCGCAGGCCCGATCAACAGCCTGGTCTCACCCGCCGCCCCCCGTTCCGGGCAGACATCGCCGGCAGGTCCCGTCCCGGCCCCGGTGTCGCCGGTTGGTCCGGCCGCCAGTCACCCGGTGTCGCCCGCGGGCCCGACGAATCCGGTGGCCAGTCACCCGGTGTCGCCCGCGGGCCCGACGAATCCGGTGGCCGGCCACCCGGTGTCGCCTGCGGGCCCGTCCCCCAGCCGCCCGGCTGGTCCGGTAACCAACCACCCCGTGTCGCCAGCGGGCCCCTCCGCCGGCCGGCCGGGATCACCGGCGCCTGGCACCGACCGGCCTGGCTCCGCCGGCCCCGTCACGGATCGCCCTGGCGTGCCGGCCCCGCCGGCTCCCGTTTCGGGTGTCCCCGCGCCCCCGCCAGCGTCGGTCGACGGACCATCGGCCGCCAGCCCCCGACCGGCACAGGCGCCCGGGGAGCCGTTCCCACCCCCCAGCAGCACGCAACGCCCTGCCCCCGAGGACGACGCCACGCCGGTCTCCGCGCCTCCCGCCTCCCGACTTCGCCTGGAGTTCCTGCCGGCACCGGAGGCGACCACGAACACCGCATCCGGCCCGGCAGCGGCATCCGGCCCGGCAGCGGCGTCCGGACCGGACCGGACGGCGACCGCCGACACGGTGTCCGGCCGGGCTCCAACACACCCAGGGCCGACCCAACCGGACGAATCGACGCCGCACCCGGGCGCCGGACCCGGCGTGGCCCGGTCCGTGACGCAGCCCTCGGCCGCCACGCCGGCCCGGCCGCCGGCCGGCCATCCGACCGAACCGCACCGGTCGACCGAAGGCCAGGAAGCCGCAGTCACGACCGGGCAGGACGCCGCGGCACCGCAGCCGGCCATCGCGCCCGACAGACCCAGGCGGTACGTCCCGCCACCGTCGAGCGACCCGCCCATGCCGGCCACCCCGCCACGTCCCGAGCCACCCGCGCAGGGCGGGCCTGACGCTTGGTTCCGACCTTCCCGGCCCGTGGCGCCCCCGACCGCGCCGGACGAGGCTAGGCCGGCCCCTGGCCTCGACGTGCCGATCCCGAAGCCCGCCGACGAAGGTCCCTCGTCGCCCGCGCCCGCTCATGACGACTCCGCACCTCCGGCCGAGGCCGTCGCTGTCCCCGATCAGGTTTTGCCGGCCGCCCCGCCCGTGTCCACCCCACCGGTCGTGCCGGCCCCGCCGACGACGCCAGCATCGCCTGCGGCCTCCGTACCCGCACCGGTGTCCGGTCCGCCCGCCGGACAGGTACCACCCACGCCCAACCCCGTGTCCAGTCCGCCCACCGGACAGGTACCGCCCACGCCCAACCCCGTGTCCAGTCCGCCCACCGGACAGGTACCACCCACGCCCAACCCCGTTTCCGGTCCGCCCACCGGCCCAGCCTCCGCGTCCGCCCCGACAGACCCTGAGCCTTCCGTTCCGGCCTCCTGGACGGTTGAGCAGCCGGATCCCGCAGACCCGCGGCCGGGCATCACACCGTCGGTGCAGCCCGTCTCCGCACCGTCCGCCTCACTCGCCACCGCCCCATCCGCGCCGCCCGAGGAGTCGGTCTCCGTACCGCCTGTCCAGACCGACTCCACGTCGGCCGCGCCGCGCCCGGTCTCCGCGCCTCCGGCCCACCCCGTGGCGGTACCTTCGTCCGTCCCGCCGGTTCCGGCACCGGTCGTTTGCCCCGTGCCGGAACCACCGGAGGAAGCAGTACAGGCCCACCCGGCCACGCCCGATGCGGATGCGGCGGATCGAACAGCTCCGGATGCGGCGCCACGGCCCGGATACGCGCCGCCGCCCCTCGATGCCCCGGCCACACACGAGGCCGACCACGACGCCCCCGCGTCGTACGTCCCCCGCCAGGAAACTCCGGCACCTCACGACCTTGGCACCGGCTCTCCGGACCTGGGTGTCTTCGACACGGAGACCCCCGGCTCCCGCGTGACCCGAACCGAGACCGACCGGTTGTCGTCTGTGCCGGCCGACGAGTTGCGGGCAGAGGTGCCCTCCGAACCGGGTAGAGCCAACACCGAGACCTCGGCCGCGCCCGGACAGGTCGCGACTCCGACATCCGAACCCGTCGAACGGATGCCGAACGCCTCGGCTGAGCCCACGGGTGGAACACCATGGTTGTCACCGAAAGCCTTTGACACCCATGGTGTTCCACCCGTCACGACCGATCCGCGTCCGGTCTCCGCGCCGCCTGGTGGCACTGCGGTATTGGTGTCAGCACCAGCGGTCTCCCCCGTCGCCAACTCTTCGACGGAACCGGCGGGGGCGTCCTGGACCGGGTTCAACGGCGAGCCGCCGACCGGGACGAGCGAGCCGATCCCGGCCGCACCGACGGCACGACCCGTCTCCGCACCACCTACCCAGTCCAGCTCCGCACCACCGGCCCAGCCCGTCTCCGCACCAACGGCGCGACCCGCTTCCGCACCACCGGCTGAGCCCGTCTCCGCACCACCGGCTGAGCCCAGCTCCGAACCGAGGAGCCAGGCTTTATCCGCGCTGGCGGCTGAGCCCAGCCCTGCACCGAGGACCCCGCCCTTCTCCGCTCTGGCGGCTGAGCCTGTCGCTACGCCGCCCGTCGCGTCCGCCTCGTATTCGCTGGCGCGGGCCACCTCCGGCACCGCCGCGCCACAGTCCGAAGCGGTGTCGGGCCCGCTGATCGAGCCGGTCTCCGCACCACCTGCCGGAACGGCGCCAGCCCCGTACACCATTCCTGTCGCCGCGCCGCCGGCACCCGATGTCTCCGCCCTTGCCGAGCACGCCGTGCCGGCACAGCCGGTATCCGCGTCGCCTGTTCCGCCGCCAGCGACGCAGGCTGCCACCGCGCCACCTACGGACGTGTCGGAGCGGCCAGGGTCCACGCCATCTGTCGTGCCGCCCGCCGCCACACCACCCGCCGCCGCCCCATCCACCGCCACACCGTCAGTCGCCGCACCGTTGGCTGGGCAGGTGCCACCGACGGACGCGGAACGGCCGACCACGCCAAGCACCACCGGACCGAGTACCGCCGGACCGAGTACCGCCGAAACGGGCACCGCCGAGCCGGATACCGAGTTGCCCGGCGGGTCGCGGGACGTCGGACGGTTGAGCGCGGCGCAGGGTGATCCGGAGCAGGTGCTGTCGAGCTACCGCTGGCGGCTCGATCCGGCGACCCTGCGGGAGATCGTGGCGGAGCCGGACGAGTTCCGGACGATCCGACGGCGGCTGACCGAGAAGCTGGGTGCGGCCGTGGACAACAAGTCGCGCGCCCGGCTGCTCAGCCTGCGGGCGGTGGTGTCCCGGATCCTCGGCGAGCTGGACGATGCCCTCGCTGACGGCCGGCTCGCGCTCACCTACGCCGAGGCCACCGGGGAGTTGCGGCGTACGGCGGTGGCCCAGGCGCGGCTGGCGCACGTGTTGCGCTGGCGCGGTGAGTTCGTCGAGGCCGACCGGCTCTTCGCCGAGGCCAACTGCACCGAGTTGCCCGAGCGGCTGCGCGCGGTGCTGCACGAGCACGCCGGGCGGTCCTGTTACGACCAGGGCCGGCTGATGGAGGCCTGTCACCACTTCGAGCGGGCCCTGGACCTGCGCGGCACCGAGGATTCCGAGTTGCAGGCCCGGATCCGGCTGAGCCTGGACGCGGTGGCGGAGCGGGTCGCGGAGACGGGCTTCGGACCGTACCCCCGCAGCCGCGAGGAGGTGCTGGAGCATGACCGGCCCCCGGTGCCGGCCCGCGACGGCGATCTCTGGGGTTTCTCCGACCCGGACGGCGACATGGTCATCGCGGCCGAGTACGCGCAGGCGCAGCCGTTCCGCGACGGGCTGGCCTGGGTGCGGTGCCCGGAGACCGAGCGGTGGTCGCTGGTCGACCGCACCGGTGCCACGGTGCTCGAACCGTCGTACCCGGTGGTCCGGCCGTTCTCCGACGGGTTGGCCTGGGTGTCCGACGGCGACGACGCCGGCTGGGTGGCGATCGACGCCACCGGCGAGGTGGTCGTGCCGCACGGCTTCGCAGACGTACGCCCGTTCCGGCGCGGCGTGGCCGTGGTCCGCCGGGACGGCTGGGGTGCGGTCGACCGCAACGGCCGGATCGTGGTGCCCACCCGGCACCACGGGTTCCCCACCGTCCTGGCCGACGGCCGGTACGTCGAGGGTTTCACCGACGAGGGGCTGGCCGTGGTGGACGTGGCCGGCCGGCGTGGCGTGGTGAACCGGGCCGGGAAGGTGCTGGTCCCGCCCACCCATCCGGCGCTGGTCATCCACCCGGTGGCGTTCCTGGTCGGCGACGGCACCGGCCGGTGGGGTGCGCTCGACCGCCGGGGTGAGCCGCTGATCGAGCCGGTGCACCGCGACCGCGAAGAGGTCGTCGCCGAGATCGAGCGGCTGCTCGTCGACACCAGCCCCGTGCTCTGAGCGACACTGGCCCCGCCACCAGGGTGGTCATGATCCGCACGGGCTAGGGTCGGGGCATGGAATTCCGTCACCTGGGCCTGTCCGGCCTGATGGTCAGCGAGATCTCGTACGGCAACTGGATCACCCACGGCTCGCAGGTCGAGGAGGACGCGGCGTTCGCCTGCGTCCGGGCCGCCCTGGACGCCGGCATCACCACCTTCGACACGGCCGACGTGTACGCGGCCACCCGCGCCGAGGACGTGCTGGGTCGCGCGCTGGAGGGCGAGCGGCGCGAGGGGCTGGAGATCTTCACCAAGGCGTACTGGCCCACCGGGCCGGGCCGCAACGACCGGGGCCTGTCCCGCAAGCACATCATGGAGTCGATCAACGGCTCGCTGCGCCGACTGCGCACCGACTACGTGGACCTCTACCAGGCCCACCGGTACGACTACAGCACGCCGCTGGAGGAGACGATGGAGGCTTTCGCCGACGTCGTGCACTCCGGCAAGGCGCTCTACATCGGCGTCTCGGAGTGGAAGGCGTCGCAGATCCGCGAGGCCCACCAGCTCGCCCGGCAGCTGCACATCCCGCTGGTCTCCAACCAGCCGCAGTACTCGATGCTCTGGCGGGTCATCGAGTCCGAGGTCGTCCCCACCAGCGAGGAGTTGGGCGTCGGGCAGATCGTCTGGTCGCCGATCGCGCAGGGTGTGCTCTCGGGCAAGTACCTGCCGGGCCAGCCGCCGCCGGCCGGCTCCCGCGCCACCGACGAGAAGTCGGGCGCGGGCTTCATCTCCCGGTTCATGACCGACGACGTCCTGTCCCGGGTGCAGCGACTCAAGCCGCTGGCCGAGCAGGCCGGGCTGAGCATGGCGCAGCTCGCCGTCGCCTGGGTGCTGCAGAACCCGAACGTCTCCTCGGCGATCGTCGGCGCCTCCCGCCCGGAGCAGGTGCACGACAACGCCAAGGCGGCCGGCGTGCAGCTCGACGTCGGCCTGCTCAAGGCGATCGACGAGATCATCGACCCGATCGTCGAGCGCGACCCGGCGAAGACCGAGAGCCCGGCCGAGCGTCCGTGAGGCCCTGCCGGGTCGGCGCGGCCTCCGCACCGGCCCGGCACGCCGGTCAGCCCCGCCGGCCCGGCGGCGGGGTCAGCCCTGCCCGGCCCGGCGGCGGTCAGCCCTGCCAGAAGCGGATCAGGTCCAGGCCGAGGGCGTATAGCCGCTGGGGCAGGCCGAGGAAGTCGCCGACGGTGAAGACCGCGCCGAAGAACCAGCCGTTGATCCGCGGGTTCCACAGCAGCGCGAACAGCAGGATGAAGCCGAACGGGGCGAACAGGTCGTACATCTTGCGCCACTGCGGGTTCAGCCACGGCTGGATCATGTTGCCGCCGTCCAGGCCCGGCACCGGAAGCAGGTTGAGCACGCTCGCGGTGAGCTGGAGGAACGCCAGCAGCGCCAGGGCCGCCCAGAACTCGACCGGCCCGCCGCCGGCCGCGCCGAGGCGTACGGCGAGCACCAGGACGAGCGTGAACAGCACGTTGGTGGCCGGGCCGGCGAGGCTGACCAGAGTGTGCCGCAGCCGCCCCGGAATGGCGTGCCGGTCCACCCAGACCGCCCCGCCGGGCAGGCCGATGCCGCCGAGCAGCACGACGGCCACCGGCAGCACGATCGACAGCAGCGGGTGGCTGTACTTCAGCGGGTTGAGCGTCAGGTAGCCCCGGTGGGCGACGCTGCGGTCGCCGGCCCGGAACGCGACGACGGCGTGGGCGTACTCGTGCAGACAGAGCGAGACCAGCCAGCCGGAGACGACGAAGAGGAACACGTCGAGCCGGACGTTGCCGAACCCGTTCCAGGTGAGCACCCCACTGGTCACGAAGAGCGCGACGAGGGCGAGGAAGACCGGGCTGGGCCGGAACGCCGCCCGGGGCACGCCGAGCACCAGCGGCTCGCCCCCCGGGCGGTCGCCGGCCATCACTCCGCCGTGGGCAGCAGGCTCATCCGGTATTCCACCCGGTCGTCCTCGACGAGCGCGACCGAGGTGACGCCGGACGCCGCGAGCTCCCGCCAGGCCTGACCGATCCAGGACTCGGCATCCGCCTGGCTGCCGAACGACTCCGCCGGCCCGTCGACCGACTCACCGTTCGCGCCCTCGTACCGCCAGCTCCACGCCATGCCGCGTCTCCCCTCGCCGCTGAGTGTCCCGTGGGACGAACCCCCGCCAGCGTAGTCGGCCGGGCGCGGGGCGGCCCGACATCCGTCCGGCGGGCGCGCACCGCCCGGGTCGCGCAGGGTTCCCCGGCCCCTGGCCGGGTATGGGCCTGCTGAGGCACGGCGGGGCGGTCGCGGACCGCCGACGGGGCCCGGAGGGGGCGACGATGGACGAACCGCTGCACGACAAGGACACCGAGACGCTGCGGAGAATGGCGGTACGCGGCGGCATCGTGGGGGCCGAACAGATGGAACGGGAGGACCTGCTCAACGCCCTCGTGGCCCGCCCCGGCGAGGGCGCCTGGCAGGAGGACACGAAGCCGGCGGCGGTCAACCCCAACGACTTCCAGTACCAGACACCCCGGTAGGACCACCGCCGGGCGGGCGGCCATGTCCCGCCCGACCGGTACGGTGTCGCGGTGCTGACTCGAGGAGTGGTGCTGAGCGACCGGTACCGGCTGGACGACCGGGTGGCGACCGGCGGCATGGGCGCGGTCTGGCGGTGCACCGACATCATGCTGGAACGCGAGGTGGCGGTGAAGGTGCTGCTGCCGGCGTTGAGCGCCGATCCCGAGTTCACCACCCGGTTCCGGGCCGAGGCGCGGATGCTGGCGGCGCTGCGCCACCCGGGCGTGGTCGCGGTGCACGACGTGGGCCGGTCCGTGCTGACCGACGGCAGCCAGGCCGACTACCTGGTGATGGAGTACGTCGACGGCCAGCCGCTGAGTTCCTGGCTGCGGCGCGCGGGGCGGCTCGACCCGGCGTCGACCATGTCGGTGGTGGCGCAGGCCGCCGAGGCGCTGCACACGGCCCACCTCGCCGGCATCGTGCACCGGGACGTGAAGCCGGGCAACCTGCTGGTGAAGGCCGACGGCCGGGTGGTGCTGGTCGACTTCGGCATCGCCCGCTCGGGCACCACGGCGGGGATCACCGCCGCCAACGTGATGCTCGGCACCGCTTCGTACATGTCGCCGGAGCAGGCCGCGAACCAGCCGGTCTCCCCGGTGACGGACGTCTACGCGCTCGGTGCGGTGGCGTACTTCTGCCTGACCGGCCAGCCACCGTTCGACGGCGACAATCCGCTCCAGGTGGCACTGCGCCACCTCCAGGATGAGCCGCCGCCGCTGCCCCACGGCATCCCCGCGGCGGTGGCGGCGTTGGTGGAGCAGGCGATGGCGAAGCGTCCCGGCGACCGGTTCCCCGACGCGGCGGTGATGGCCGACGCCGCGGTCGGGGCCCGCGACGCGACCCTGGCCGTGGTCCCCGATTCCGCCCGTCCGCCGTGGGCCGTCGCCGGGCCGACCCCGGCGGCGCAGGCCGCTGCGGGAACGGGCCCGGGCGGTGCCCCCGCCGCGTCCGTCGCCCCGGCCGTCCCCAGGACGGACCCGGGCGGCACCCCGGCCACCGGCCCCGCCGGGCCGGTCGCACCGCCGGATCCGTGGGCGCCACTGCCGCCCGTCTCCCCCGCACCGCCGCGCCCGATCTCCGGAGCCCCCGGCGGTACGCGTCCCGCGCCGGCCCCGCGCCCGCCGTTCCCCGCCACCGGGTCACCGGTCCCGCCCGCCACCATGCTGCCCATTCCCGCCGCCGCGCCGATGCCCGCCGGACCGCTGCCGGGCGGCCCGTTCGGCCACCGGGACGCTGCCCACCAGGGACCGGACACCGCGACCGGCACCTGGGGTTCGGTCCCGCCGACCCGGGAGGACCAGGTCGAGCCAAAGCCGTCCCGGCGGCGCCGGGCCGCGCTGCTCGGCGCGGCGGCCACCGTGTTCGTGGTGCTGGCCGGGGTGGTGGGGGCGACCGTGGTCCTCTCCGACGACGACCCGGCCGGCGGGAACGTGCCGGCGGCGCTGACCGGCGAGTCCGGGGCGGCGGGGTCGCCCGGCGCGGCGGTCGACGACGGTACGGACGAACTCCGCGTCGGGCCCTCACCGACAGCCACCCGTTCGGCGGCACCGTCGGCGTCCGGCAGGCCGTCCGCGTCGCCGCCCGATCGCTCCCCGCCCCCGACGGCCGGCGGCGTCGAGCCGACCGTGACCGCTCCGGGGCAGCCTGGCCCCGCCCCGACGACCAGACAGCCGGAGAAGCCGAACCCGTACACGCCGGTCGAGGCGTGCGGCAGCGGGTACAAAGTGATCGACTCGGCTGCACTGACCGCCTCGGGCAGCAGGAAGGGCCGGGTCTACCTGCTCTACCACGCCGGCAGCGGCAACAACTGCGTGGTGACGATGAAGGAGACCGCGGTGGGCAGGGCGACGGCCGCCTCGGCGTGGCTGGAGGTGCGGGGCCGCGCGCGCGGCACCGACAGCGGGTCGTTCTCGTACTACGCGGGACCGGTGCGGGCCAAGGCCCCCGGGGTCTGCGTCAAGTGGGGCGGATCCACCGGCGGGGCCAGCTACGGCAGCGGGTTCGAGCACTGCGGCTGAGCGCGGCCCGCGCACCCCGCACCTCCGGGGGGCCGCGCCCCGGCCCTGGCTCTAAAGTACGGGCATGTCCGTTGACGGGTGGAACACGGTCCTGGTACTCGGCGGTACCCGGTCCGGGAAGTCCGAGTTCGCCGAGTCCCTGGTCGCCGACGCGCCGACGGTCCGCTACGTGGCCACCGCCGCCGACGCGCCCGCCGACGACGCGGAGTGGGCGGCCCGGCTGGCAGCGCACCGCGTCCGCCGGCCGGAGACCTGGACCACCGAGGAGACCGCGGACGACCCGCGCCGCCTCGCGGACGTGATCGCCTCCGCCGGGCCGAACGAGACGCTGCTCGTCGACGACCTCGGCGGCTGGGCGACCGTGCTGCTCGACCCGGCCCACCAGCCGGCGGACGACACCGCCACGATCGCCGAACTGGCGGCGGCGGTCCGCGCCTGCACAGCCCGGCTGGTGCTGGTCAGTCCCGAGGTCGGGCTCTCGCTGGTGCCCACCACCCCGCTCGGCCGGGCCTTCACCGACGCGCTCGGCGCGGCCAACCGGGCGGTCGCCGACGCCTGCGACGCCGTGGTCCTCGTGGTCGCCGGCCAGGCGGCCTGGCTGAAGCCGGGCGCCCCGCAGCCCGCCACGGTGCCCGTCCAGGCCGGCCCGACACAGGCCGGTCCGACGCGGGTTTCTCCGGTCACGGCCGTCAGCGCGGGCGAGCCGGTGACCGCGCCGGAACCCTCCCCGGACGTGCTCACCCCCGGGATGCCGCCGCCGGCCGCCGCCAACCCGGCCGGTGGCACCGGGGCGGACGGCACCGCCTGGGCCGCCCCGACCCTGGCGCTGCCGGTGGTCGCCACTGGCCTGGTCATCCAGGCGGGCATGGAACTGCCCATGCCCGACGAGTACACCGGTCCGCAGGCGATCGAGCGGCTCGCCACCCTGGACGTGCCCGGGGCGGGGCTCGGCGTGCTGGAGCGGGCCGTCGGGTTCGCCGCCGCCACCCAGGGCACCGTCACGCCGGCCCCGTGGGCTCCCGTGCGGGTGCTGCTGCTGCACGGCGAGCACCTCGGCGGCGCCGCCACCGGCACCGTGCCGGGCGAGTCGGCGCGCCGGGCCCGCCAGGCCCGCGCCGGCCGGGGGGCGCTGGCCCGTCTGGCCGCCGACAGCGGCGCCGAACTCCAGGTGGTCGAGGCCCCGGCGTCCGCACCGATGGAGACCGAGCCGGCGCTGACCGGCGAGCAGGTCGAGGCCGCCCTGCGCTACGGCTGGCGGCTCGCCGAGGAGGCCGCCGACGCGGGCGTACGACTGCTGGTGCTCGGGGCGTGCGGCGTCGGCACCGAGGCCGCCGCGGCGGCGGTGCTGGTGGCGACGGCGGGCGCCGAGGCGCCCGCCGTGCTCAGCCGGGTGATCACGGATTCGGGCGAGGTCGACGACGCGGCCTGGATGCGACGGTGCGCGGCGGTGCGGGACGCCCTGCACCGGACCCGGCACTCGCCGCGCAGCGCCAAGGACGTGCTGGCCGAGCTGGGCGGCGGGGACATCGCGGTGGCAACCGGCGTCCTGCTCGGCGCCACCGCCCGCCGGTTGCCGGTCATGCTCGACGGGCCGGTCGGCGTGGCCGCAGCCATGGTCACCCGCGACCTGGCCGGGCAGGCCCGACACTGGTGCCTGCTGGCCGACCACGGCGGGCACCCCGCCGTCCGGCTCGGCGCCGAGGTGCTCGGCCTGACCCCGCTGCTCGACCTGCGGCTCGACCTGGGCGAGGGCGCCAACGCGCTGGCCGCGCTGCCGCTGCTGCGGTCGGTGCTGGCGCTGGCCGCAGCCCTGCCGGCCCACCCGTCGCTCGGCGGCGACGACCGGGACCCCGAACCGGAGACCGCGCCGGACACCGAAGAGCCGGACTTCCGCGAACCCGAACCCGCCGGTCCCGGCCCGACCAGCACCGAACCCGACTCCCGCGAACCGGAGCCCGGCGGCACCGAACCCGACGTCCGGGAGCCGGAGCCGGCCGGCCCGGGGCCGACCAGCACCGGGACGGAGACGGAACCGGTGGACCCGTCCGGTCGGCGTGCCGGCTGAGTCGCGGCTCGCCGACGGGGCGCGGCTGGCGCTGACCACCTTCACCACCCTGCCGGTACGCGCCGGTCGCATCGACCGGTCGGTGGCGGCAACGGCGATGGCCCTCGCCCCGGCGGTCGGCGCGCTGCTCGGCGTCGTCCTCGCCGGGATCCTGCTGCTCCCGGGTGCCCTCGCGCCCCCGCTGGTCGCGGCGGCGGTGACCGTCGGCGCCGGGGCGCTGCTCACCCGTGGGCTGCACCTGGACGGGCTGGCCGACACCGTGGACGCGCTGGGGTCGTACCGGCGGGGAACGGCCGCGCTGGAGATCATGAAGAAGTCGGACGTGGGCCCGTTCGGGGTGGCCGCGCTGGTGGTCGTACTCCTGGTGCAGACGGCCGCCCTCGCGGAGCTGGCGGGGCGGTCGTGGCCGGCGGCACTCGCGGCGGTGGTCGCAGCGACGGCCGCCGGCCGGTTCGGGGTGGCGGTGGCCTGCCGGCGCGGGGTGCCGGCCGCCCGCCCGGAAGGGCTCGGCGCGCTGGTCGCGGGCACCGTGGGGCCGGTCGCCCTGGCCGCCGGGGCGGTCGCCGTCGCGCTGCCGGCGCTCGCGGCCGTGCCGGGCCGCCCGTGGCAGGGGCCGCTCGCCGTCGCCGCCGCCCTCGCCGTCGCGGTGGGGCTGCTGAGACACGTGGTACGCCGGCTCGGCGGTGTCACCGGCGACGTGCTCGGCGCGACCGTCGAGGTGGTCACCACGCTGGTCTACCTGGGACTGGTGCTGTCCGGCTGAACGGGGCAGGCCGCGACGGGTAGCGTTCTCCCACGACAGCACCGGCGCGGCCAACCGGGGGACGACATGCTCATCACGGACGACTTCCTGCCCGTACCGGTTCCGGAGTCGCTGAGTGCGACCTACCTGGTGCCCATGACGGGGCTGCCGAAGGTGGGCACGAAGACCGCCGTCGCGCGGCTCGCCGGCCGGCTGGCCGAGCCGGTGCACGGGCTCGCGCGGCAGATGCTCGACAGCCCGCTGATGAGCGTGGACACCCGCCCGATCTCCGAGTTTCCCGAGCTGCCGCCGGACCTGCTCACCGCGTTCGGCGCCACCGAGGCACAGCTGGCCCGGTTGGCCGCCGCGAGCCACCTGGTGGTGGTGCAGGCCGAATACCGGCCCGGCTGGCCGCCGGCGCACGAGTGGGCGGCCCGGGCGGTGGCCGCGGCCATCGCCGAGTCCGTCGACGGCGACGTGGTGGACGTCTTCGGCCTCCAGTTCCTCGACCCGGCGACGGCGCTGCGCTCGCTCCCCGACGAGCAGGGGCGGATCCGGCTGGTCGACTGGGTGCTGGTGCCCTACTCCTCCGACGCCGAGGGGCTCTGGTTCACCACGAAGGGGCTGCGCCGCTTCGGGCTGCTGGAGTTGCAGACCCAGGGCGTACCGGACCACCTGACCCGGGCCTGGGGCGCGGTGCTGACCGGTGCCGCCCGGCGGCTGCTGCGGGACTGGACCGACGGGCTCTCCGGGGAGGAGGTGCCCGCGTTCGTGCAGCTGCCGGTGCTGGCCACGGTGACCGGGCACGACATCGCGGTGGCGTACGGCAATCCGGAGCAGCACGGGGCGACGGCGCCGGTGCTGCTGCGGCTGGAGCTGGACCCGGCCACCGACCCCGACGCCGACTCGTTCCTGAGCCTGCGCCCGCCCGCCGGGCACGCCGGGCCGGACGGCCGCTACTACGCCGCCGCCTGCGCCACCCTCTTCAGCGGCATCCAGCCGGACGTGCGCTACGCCCGGGCGGGCGACGCGATGAGCAGGGCGGTCGCCTCCGCCCGGGCCGCGCTGGGCGAGATCCGGGCCCGGTTCCTCGCCGGCCAGCTCCCGCCGGAGACCCAACTGGTGGTGAAGTACGGCCTGCCCGGTGACGACGGCCCGGAGTTCGTCTGGGCCGGGGTGACCTCGTGGGACACGCCGGAGCGGATCGTGGCCGCCAGCGCCTGCGACGCCGACACCGAACCCACCGTACGCATCGGCTCGCCCGTGGTGGTGGAGGCCGCCGACGTCGTCGACTGGGCCGTGCTCGACGGCACCGGCGTCATCGAGGGCGGCTGGACCCAGGCCGTCCTGGACGCCGGCGAACGCCCCCTCCCCCCGCTCTGACCCAGCGCCGGTAGGTCACGTCACCTGACCGAGGGGGTCACGAACGGGGGGCGGGTTAGGCGCATCTGGGCGCGGCGGCCTCGGATGTCGACCTCGACCAGGTCGCCGTCGGCGAGCTTCGGGTCGGTGTCCAGCAGGGCGAGGGCGATGCCCTGCTTCTTCGTCGGTGAGAACGTGCCACTGGTGACGATGCCGACCTGTGCGTCACCGACGTGCACCGTCATGCCGGGGCGCGGGATCGCCCGGTCGACCGCCTCCAGGCCGCGCAGCGTACGCCTCGGGCCGGCGGTCTTCTCCGCGAGCAGCGCGTCGCGGCCCCAGAAGGCCGGCTTGTCCCAGCCGACCGCCCAGCCGGAGCGGGCCTGCACCGGAGTGATCTCCAGCGACAGGTCCTGGCCGTGCAGCGGGTATCCCATCTCGGTGCGCAGGGTGTCCCGGGCGGCCAGCCCGCAGGCGCGTAGGTCGAAGCCCGCCGCGAAGAGCGCGTCCCAGACCGCGACCGCGTGCCCGGCCGGCAGCACCAGCTCGTAGCCCAGCTCCCCGGTGTAGCCGGTGCGGCACACGGTCAGCTCGACCGGGCCGGTGGCGGCGTCCAGGGTCGCGGTGGAGAAGCTCATGTAGTCGTGTCCGGTCGGCAGGCCCAGCGCGTCGAGCAGCTCTGCCGAACGCGGCCCCTGCACGGCGAGCACGGCGTACGCCTCGTGCTCGTCGGTAACCGTGACCGACGGCGGGGCGGCGGCGCGCAGCCGGCGCACCACCTCGGCGGTGTTCGCGGCGTTCGGGATGAGGAAGACGTGGTCGTCGGCGTGCAGGTAGGCGATGATGTCGTCCACCACGCCGCCGGTGGCGTCGTCGCAGCAGAGGGTGTACTGCGCCCGGCCCGGCCCGATCCGGCCCAGGTCGTTGCTGAGGCAGGCGTTGACGAACTCCGCCGCGCCCGGCCCGGTCACCCGCGCCTTGCCCAGGTGGGAGACGTCGAATACGCCCACCCCGGTCCGCACCGAGGTGTGCTCCTTGAGCACCCCGCCCCCGGCGTACTCCAGCGGCATCTCCCAGCCACCGAACGGGGCGAACTTGGCGCCGAGAGCGGTGTGCCGCTCGTGCAGCGGAGAACGACGCAGTCGGGTCGCGGCGGCGTCGGAGGTCACGTCGGTCATGGGTGGGAACTTACCGGGAGCTGGGCGGCTGGTTAGCATCGGCGGGACCCGCCGGGACCATCGGCGGGACAGCCCCGACCTCCGACGGGTACGTTCCGCCGGAGACCTCCATCGCCGGTACGCGACGCCGCGACCGGCCCGGCCCGCCCGGAGTAGCTTCAGTGACATCGCCCAGCACCACCCTGAGCCTGGTCGACACCGACCCCGCCGAACTCACCGTCGACGCGATCGTGATCGGCGTGCACAGCCAGACCGGAGAGCAGGACGCCACCAGCGGCCTGGCCGGAACCCTGCTGCTGGCCAGCGGCGCGGAGAGCATCGCCGCCGCCTTCGACGGCAAGCTGACCGAGACACTGGCCCTGCTGGGCGCGACCGGTGGCCCCGGCGAGGTGATCAAGCTGGCCACGCTGGGCACCGTGACCGCCCCGGTGGTCGCCGCCGTCGGGCTCGGCCCGGAGCCGACCGGCGCCGCCCCCGCCCCGGAGACCCTGCGCCGGGCCACCGGCGCGGCCGTACGGGCGCTCGCGGGAGCGCCGCGGGTCGCGCTCGCGCTGCCGCTGCCGGACGACGCCGACGCGCCCGCCGCGCTGCGCGCGGTGGCGGAGGGCGCCCTGCTCGGCGGCTACCGGTTCGCCGGCTACAAGACCCGGCCGCAGCCGTCCCGGCGCGAGCCGGTGGCCGAGGTGCTGGTCGCCGTGCCGGACGCCGGTGATGCCGGCTCGCAGGCCGAGATCGCCCGCGCCCAGGCGGTCGGCGGCGCGGTCCGGCGCAGCCGCGACTGGGTCAACACCGCCCCGAACGAGCTGCGCCCGCCGTCCTTCGCCGACTCGGTGGCGGACGCCGCCCGGGAGGCCGGCCTGGCGGTCGAGGTGCTCGACGAGGCGGCCCTGGCCGCCGGCGGGTACGGCGGCATCATCGCCGTCGGGCAGGGCTCGGAGGCCCCGCCACGGCTGGTGAAGCTGACCTACACCCCGGCTGGCGGCGGCAACGGCAAGCGGGTGGCGCTGGTCGGCAAGGGCATCACCTTCGACACCGGCGGCATCTCGATCAAGCCGGCGCAGGGCATGTGGGAGATGAAGTCCGACATGGCGGGCGCCGCCGCGGTGGGTGCGGCCATGCTGGCAATCGCCGCGCTCAAGCCGTCGGTGGCCGTGACGGCGTACCTGCCGATGGCGGAGAACATGCCGTCCGGGCGGTCGTACCGGCCGGGTGACGTGATCAGCATGTACAACGGCAAGAAGGTGGAGGTGCTCAACACCGACGCCGAGGGTCGGATGGTCCTGGGTGACGCGATGGCGCGGGCCTGCGAGGACGGCTGCGACTACCTCTTCGAGACGTCCACCCTGACGGGCGGACAGGTCATCGCGCTGGGCAAGCGGATCGCCGGCGTGATGGGCACCCCCGAGCTGTGCGAGCGGGTCAAGGTCGCCGGCGACGCGGTCGGCGAGCCGGCCTGGCCGATGCCGCTGCCGGACGACGTGCGCAAGGGCATGGACTCCGAGGTGGCCGACATCTCCCAGGTCAACGCCGGCATGGACCGGGCCGGGCACATGCTCCAGGGCGGGGTGTTCCTGCGGGAGTTCGTCACCTCCGACGTCGCGTGGGCGCACATCGACATCGCCGGGCCGGGCTACCACTCGGGCGAGCCGACCGGCTACTGGACCAAGGGCGGCACGGGTGTGCCGGTGCGCACGCTGGTCCAACTCGTGGAGGACGTCGCCACCAACGGCTGACGTACGTACGCGGAGAGGGCCCCTCGTCGACGAGGGGCCCTCTCCCGTTTCACCTGGCCGGCGTGGGCGCCGGGTCAGAACAGCTCGGGGCGGCGCTTGCGACGCTCGTTGTAGTCGCGCATCCGCTGCGGGTAGCCCATCAGCCGCACGTCGTAGACCGGGATGCCCAGCCGGTACGCGAAGCGGCGGGCGCCGTCGGGGCCGTCGATGCGGCGGCGGGTCCATTCCCCGTCGTCGGCGATCAGCATGACCGTGGTCTCGGTGACGGTGGTCCGTGGCTCGATGTACGCCTCGACCCCGCGTCGGCTACGGACGAAGCCCTCGAGGTGCTCCAGGTCCGCGCGGTCGGCGGCCCGGTCGAGGCTGACCGCCCGCGCCTTCTTGCGTCGCCGGAACAGTCCCACCGAGCGCCTCCCCTTCCGTCCGTCATCGAGGCCGGTGCCAAGCGTACGTGTCACGGACGTGTCGTTGGGCACCTCACTACGCGGGCGACGGGCGGTGGTGACAAGATGACCGAGGTGGGGTGTGCCCGTGTTACCCCGCCTTGACCCCCGAAGCAGCGACGCGACCTGGGAGTTGGACGTGAGCGAGCCGAACGACGCAACCTTCGACATTGTCATCCTCGGAGGTGGCAGCGGCGGCTACGCGACCGCACTGCGTGCCGTCCAACTGGGCCTGAAAGTCGCGCTGGTCGAGAAGGGCAAGCTCGGCGGGACCTGCCTGCACAACGGCTGCATCCCGACCAAGGCGCTGCTGCACGCGGCCGAGATCGCCGACCAGACCCGCGAGTCGGAGCAGTTCGGCGTGAAGGCCGAGCTGATCGGCATCGACATCGCGGCGGTCAACTCGTACAAGGACGGCGTGGTCTCCCGCCTCTACAAGGGCCTGCAGGGCATGCTCAAGGGCAACAAGGCGATCACCATCGTCGAGGGCCACGGCAAGCTGGTCGGCAAGAACGTCGTCGAGGTCGACGGCAAGCGTTACACCGGCCGCAACGTCGTGCTGGCCTCCGGTTCGTACGCCAAGAGCCTGCCCGGCCTGGAGGTCGACGGCGAGCGGGTCATCACCAGCGACCACGCCCTCACGCTCGACCGGGTTCCGGCCTCGGCGATCGTGCTCGGCGGCGGCGTGATCGGCGTCGAGTTCGCCAGCGTGTGGAAGTCCTTCGGGGTGGACGTCACGATCATCGAGGCGCTCCCCCGACTGGTCGCGGCCGAGGACGAGGAGTCCTCGAAGGCGCTGGAGCGGGCGTTCCGCAAGCGGAAGATCAACTTCAAGGTCGGCAAGCCGTTCGAGAAGGTCGAGAAGACCGACAAGGGCGTCAAGGTCACCATCGCCGGCGGCGAGACCGTCGAGGCGGAGCTGTTGCTGGTCGCCGTGGGCCGCGGCCCGAACACCGCTGACCTCGGTTACGAGCAGCAGGGCGTCAAGACGGACCGCGGCTACGTGCTGACCGACGAGCGGCTGCGCACCAGCGTGCCGAACGTCTACGCGGTCGGCGACATCGTGCCCGGCCTCCAGCTCGCCCACCGGGGCTTCCAGCAGGGCATCTTCGTCGCCGAGGAGATCGCCGGCCAGAACCCGGCCGTCATCGACGAGGCCGGCATCCCCCGGGTCACCTACTCCGACCCGGAGCTGGCGTCGGTCGGCCTGACCGAGGCGAAGGCCAGGGAGCAGTACGGCGCCGACAAGGTCAAGACCTACAACTACAACCTGGGCGGAAACGGCAAGAGCCAGATCCTCAAGACGGCCGGCTTCGTCAAGCTCGTCCGGGTGGAGGACGGCCCCGTCGTCGGCGTGCACATGGTCGGCGCCCGGGTCGGCGAGATGGTCGGCGAGGCGCAGCTCATCTACAACTGGGAGGCGTACCCGGCCGAGGTGGCGCAGCTCGTGCACGCCCACCCGACGCAGAACGAGGCACTGGGCGAGGCGCACCTGGCGCTCGCCGGCAAGCCGCTGCACGCACACGCCTGATCACGACAACCGCGGCGTCCGGCGACGGGCGATGATCCCACCAGGGGAATGAAGGAGTCTTTGAAGATGCCGGTATCGGTCACCATGCCCCGGCTCGGTGAGAGCGTCACCGAGGGCACCGTCACGCGCTGGCTGAAGCAGGAGGGCGACACCGTCGAGGTCGACGAGCCCCTGCTCGAGGTGTCGACCGACAAGGTCGACACCGAGATCCCGTCCCCGGCGGCGGGCGTGCTGAGCCGGATCGTGGTCGGCGAGGACGAGACCGCCGAGGTCGGCAGCGAGCTGGCCGTGATCGCGGGCGAGGGCGAGTCCACCGGCGGCGGCGAGGCCGCCCCGCAGCAGGAGGAGCCGGCCGAGGAAGCCGAGGAAGCCGCCGCGGAGCCGCAGGCCGAGGCGGAGCAGTCGGCCGTCGAGGAGCCGCCGGCGCAGGAGCAGGCCGCGCCGGCGCCGTCGGGCGAGGGCACCCCGGTCAAGATGCCGGCCCTCGGCGAGAGCGTCACCGAGGGCACGGTCACCCGCTGGCTCAAGCAGGTCGGCGACACCATCGAGGTGGACGAGCCGCTGCTGGAGGTCTCCACCGACAAGGTCGACACCGAGATCCCGTCGCCGGTGGCCGGCACGGTCCTGGAGATCAAGGTCGCTGAGGACGAGACCGCCGCGGTCGGCGCCGACCTGGCCGTGATCGGTGCTGCCGGAGCCGCCCCGGCCGAGGCGAAGCCCGAGCCCAAGGCAGAGCCGAAGCCCGAGCCTAAGGCAGAGCCGAAGCCCGAGCCCAAGGCAGAGGCCAAGCCGGAGCCCAAGGTCGAGGAGCCGACCCCGGGCGTGTCGTACAACGAGCCGTCGGCGGAGGCCGAGACCTCGGCGCAGCCCGCGCAGGCCGAGCAGAAGGCCGTGCCGTCGGCCCCGCAGCGCCCGTCGGCGCCCGCCCAGGGCGGCGAGGAGGCCGCCGGCTACGTGACCCCGCTGGTGCGCAAGCTGGCCGGCGAGCACGGCGTTGACCTCTCCTCGGTCAACGGCACCGGTGTCGGCGGCCGGATCCGCAAGCAGGACGTGCTGGAGGCGGCGGAGAAGGCGAAGGCCGCCAAGGCCGCGCCGGCCCCGGCGCAGCAGCCCGCCGCTGCGGCGGCCCCGGCCAAGCCGGCCGCCAAGGCGCAGCCGAGCCCGAAGCGCGGCAGCACCGAGAAGCTCCCGCGGATCCGCGCGGTCATCGCCAAGCGGATGCACGAGTCGCTGCACGAGATGGCGCAGCTGACCACGGTGATCGAGGTGGACGTCACCAAGGTCGCCAAGCTGCGGACGCAGGCGAAGGAGTCGTTCCAGCAGCGGCACGGCGTGAAGCTGTCGTTCCTGCCGTTCTTCGCTCTGGCCGCGATCGAGGCGCTGCAGGCGTACCCGATCGTGAACGCCAGCATGGACCTCGACGCCGGCACGATCACCTACCCGGGCTCGGAGCACCTCGGCATCGCCGTGGACACCGAGCGGGGCCTGATGGTGCCGGTGATCCACGGCGCCGGTGACCTCAACCTGGGCGGGATCGCCAAGCGGATCGCCGACCTGGCCGAGCGCACCCGGACCAACAAGATCAGCCCGGACGAGTTGGCCGGGGCGACCTTCACGCTGACCAACACCGGCAGCCGGGGCGCCCTCTTCGACACCCCGATCGTGCCGTCGCCGCAGTCGGCGATGCTCGGCACGGGTGCCGTGGTCAAGCGGCCGGTCGTGGTCAACGACCCGGAGCTGGGCGAGGTCATCGCCGTCCGGTCGATGGTCTACCTGGCCCTGTCGTACGACCACCGGATCATCGACGGCGCGGACGCCGCCCGCTTCCTGGTCGCGATCAAGGAGCGGCTGGAGTCGGGCAGCTTCGAGGCCGAGCTCGGCCTGTAGTTCCCCGCGTACGACACGAAGGGCGCCCCGGTCACCGACCGGGGCGCCCTTCGCCGTCCGGCCCGCATGCCGACCGGCCGGCTGGTACGCCGCCGACCGGCCCGCTTGCCGTGTGGCGTGCCCCGCCGTCCGGTCGGCCCGACCGCCACCAGGCTGGCCCGATTCCGGCCCGGTCGGGTCGGGGCGCTGCCAGAGTGGATGAGGTGGGTGGCATCCGGTGGCGTGAGCGGCTGGGACCGGCCGTCTCGATCGCCCCCGGCGCTCGGGTCGACCGGTTCGAGGTCTTCTTCGACCTGGTCTTCGTCTTCTCGTTCTTCATCATCACCCGGACCACCGCCGCCGACATCTCCGGTTGGCGGCTTGGGCACGCCATGCTCGTGCTCGCCGTGCTCTGGTGGTGCTGGGTGGTGCACTGCGTGGTCGCCACCCGGGTCCGGCTCGGCGAGGGCTTCGTCCCGGTGCTGATGGTCGTCGGCATGGCCGCGCTGTTCTGCTTCGCGCTGTCCCTCCCCCAGGCGTTCAGCGACGCGACCGACGTGGCCGCCGGGCCGATGGTGGTCGCGCTGAGTTACGTGGTGATCCGGGGCGTGCACCTGACGCTGTACTGGCACATCGCGCGGGAGAAACCCGGCGAGCGCCGGATGCTGCTGAAGTACTCCCCGGAGGTGACGATCAGCACCCTGCTGCTCACGGCCGCCGCGCTGGTCCCGCCGCAGATCGACGACCCGGTCCAAGCCGCGATGCTGCGCGACGGGCTCTGGGTCAGCGTCATCCTGCTCCAGTACGGCATGGGTCTCGTCGCTGGCGCCTGGGGCTGGACGGTGACCTCCGCCGAGCACTGGACGGAGCGCTACGACCTCATCCTGATCATCGCCCTGGGTGAGTCGGTCATCTCCGTCGGCGTCGGCAGCAACCTGCTCGGCCAGGCCCCTACGTGGCCGGCGGTCGCCGCGGCGGTGCTCGGCATCTTCTTCACGGCCGCGCTCTGGTGGGCGCACTACGACCTGATCGCACCGGCCGCCCGGATCGCCCTGCACGCCGCCGAGGGCCGTCCCCGGGTCTCGATGGCGCGGGACGCGTACGCGTACCTGCACCTGCCGATGATCGCCGGAGTCATCCTGTTCGCCCTCGGCGCCGAGGAGATCGTGCACCAGGTCGCCGATACCGAGGTGCCGATCGGGGACCCGACGCACGGCCCCGGCGTGCTGCTGCTCTTCGGCGGGGTGATCTGCTTCCTGTGCGCGAACATGCTGTTCCAGTTGCGCACCCTGCGCACCGTCTCCTGGACCAGGGTCGGCGCGGTGCTCCTGCTCGCCGCCACCATTCCGGTCGGCCAACGGCTGCCGGCGCTGGCCGCTCTCGCCCTGCTCACCGCCATCTGCGTCGGGCTGGTGGCGGTCGAGGCGGTGGTCATGGCGGACTCCCGGCGCGCGCTGCGCGAGCTGGTCTTCGAGGAGAAGACCAGCCACGAGGCACACGAGGCTGCCTGGCGAGCCCGGTGGCGGGAGCCCGCCACGGACGAACCGTCGACGTGACGCCCTGCGGACCCGCCCGGCCGGCACGGCCCTTGCCGGCGGCGGCGTAGCACTCCGTAGCACATTCGACTAGGATTACGCCGTGGCAGAGCACGCTCACCGGGAGATAACGCAGCGGGAATTGCGCAACGACTCGGGCCGGATCATGCGGCATGTCGAGTCAGGCGAGTCCTTCGTCATCACGCGCAACGGCACCCCCGTCGGGAAGCTCATCCCGCTGCGTCGGCGCACGTTCGTGCCGCGGAGCGAGGTGCTTGCCGCCTTCGCCCCGGCCCCGGTGCTGGACGACGAGAGGTTCCGCGCGGACATCGACTCGTCGGTGGAGCAGGACCCGTTCAGCCGTGAGTGGTGAGGCGCCGGACCGTGGCCTGATCGACACGAACATCGTGATCCATCTCGGCGCCCTCGGTCCGGAGGACCTGCCCGCGGAGATGGTGATCAGCGCCGTGACGCTCGCGGAGCTTTCCGCCGGCCCGCACCACACCGACGACCGCGCCGAACGGGCCCGGCGGACCAGCATCCTTCAGCATGCCGAGGCCATGTTCGAGCCGCTGCCCTTCGACGCCGAGGCGGCGCGGGCCTTCGGCCTGGTCACGAGTGCGGTCCTGGCCACCGGGCGCACCACCCGCCGTCGGCTGGCGGACCTGATGATCGCCTCCGTCGCGCACGCGAACGGGCTGTCGCTCTACACCATAAACCCGACCGACTTCGTCGGGTTGGAGGATCTGGTCAGCGTCCGGCCGGTCCGGCGGCCGTGACAGGGTCCGCGCGTTCGTGATCCCTGTCGTAGGCTGGCCGCAGCGTCGCGGTGCACCCGGCAAACAGACCGCCGAGGGCATGGAGGCGCGGGACAGCATGGGACACACATGCCTCCGTTCACGCCGGACGAGCGCCTGCGGGCCTTCGGCAACCAACTGATCGAGGTCCACCTCTGGCTCCGCGAGGAACTCACCCGCCTCCGTGACGGCGTGGACGACCCCGACGTACGGCCGCGGGAGCTGCGGGCCCACTGCCTGGCCTTCTGCGCGGCGCTGACCCGGCACCACACCGGCGAGGACGCCGGGGCGTTCCGGGTGCTGGCCGACCAGGTGCCCGAGCTGGCCCCGGTGCTGCGCGAGCTGGCGGCCGACCACCACCTCGTGGCCGAGACCCTGCGCCGGGTCGAGCAGTTGGTCGGCGGGACCGCGCCGCCCGACGAGGTACGGACGGAGCTGGACACCCTCGCGGCGCTGCTCGAGACGCACTTCGTCTACGAGGAGAAGAAGCTTGTCGGCGCGCTGAACGCGCTGACCGAGGGCAGCACCGAGAATCTCCTCGGGGTTTCCCTCCCACCGCCCGAGGGTGGGCCGGACCGGACCGGTCCAATCGCCCGTCGTGGTGGTCGCCGCCACCGGTGACCGGCGGGTCTGCCGGTAGCAGAATCGCCGCCACCGGGCTTGGCCGGCTGGCCCGCGCCCGGCAGGGTGGGCCACATGGCGACCTTCACCCTCCAGGCGACCCCGTCCGACGGCCCGAGCTGGCTGGACCTGGCCCGGCGGGCCGAGGCGGCCGGCTTCGACGGGCTGTCCACCGCCGACCACCCGGGCGCGGCGGCGTCCCCGTTCGTCGCCCTGGCCGCCGCCGCGGCGGTGACCGAGCGGATCGGCCTCGGCTCGTACGTCTCCAACGCCGGCGTCCGTGAGCCGATGCTGCTCGCCTCGGACGTGGCCAGCCTCGACCTGCTCTCCGGCGGGCGGGCCCGGTTCGGCCTCGGCGCCGGCCACACCCCGGCGGAGTGGCTCGCGGTCGGCCGGGAACGCCCCGACGTCGCCGGTCGGGTGCGCCGCTGTCTGGCCGTGGCCGAGGCCGTCCGCGCCCTGCTCGACGGCGAGGAGGTCACCGTCGACACACCCGACCTGGTGATGCGGACGGCTCGCCTGGAGAAGCCCCGGCCTGTGCAGACCCGAATCCCGCTCACCATCGGCACGGCGAACTCCGCGATGCTGCGCTGGGCCGGCGCGCACGCCGACGTGGTCGGCCTCTCCGGGCTCGGCCGCACCCTGCCGGACGGCTACGCGCACGAGGTGCGCTGGCGCGAGGCGGACATCGAGAAGCAGCTCGACTGTGTCGCAGCCGGGGCGGCCGGGCGGGCCGAGCCGCCGGTGCTGGAGGCGCTCGTGCAGCACACCGTCGTAACCGACGACGCCGAGGCCGCCGCCGCGCCGATCGCCGAGGACACCGGCCTGACCGTCGCCGAGCTGCTCGCGACGCCGTTCGTGTTGATCGGCACCGGGGACGAGATCGTCGCGGCGGTCGCCGCGCACCGGCGGCGCTGGGGCGTCACCCGCTTCGTCGTACGCAAGGACGCGCTGGACCCACTCACGCCGGTGCTGGCCGGCTTGCGCCAGTCATGATCGGCTGATGGGGAGCCGGCCCCAGCGCCGGCTCAGCCCGGTGGAACGTCATCCGATCACCTGCGCCGTCAGGCAGAGCTGGGCAGCCGTTCGTAGAAGCGGATCTTCTCGCGGAGGTGGTCGTACTGGCGCTGTATCAGGCGCATCTGCTCCTCGGTCCGCTCCGCGTGCCGTTCCAGCAGCGCCTTCCGCTCGCCGACGGTGTGCTCGCCCTCGCGGGACAGCTCGGCGTAGCGGGACATCTCGGCGATCGGCATGCCGGTGTCACGCAGGCAGCGGAACAGCACTCCTCCTGGCCGACCTCCGCCCCGCCCCGGCGACAGCCTGACCACACAACGGTGCCCCGCCGGTCGTGTACGACGGCCGGCGGGGCACTGCGGACCGGCTACGGCCGGTGGGGCGGTTGGCTGCACGCGGCGCGAAACCGGGCACGGTTGGCGGCGTTCCTGCTCGCGCGAGACTGCCAGCACAGCGGAGGATCCACACGCAAGACGCTGTCGAGCTGATGTCGCAAACGATTCACCCCCGTCTGGTGCCACATCGGCCCGGACACCGCCTGATGTCACAGACGACTCAGCTCGACAGCGTCGTACGACCCTTGGCGGGCAACTGCACGCTGCCGGCCGACTCCAGTCTCGATCGTTTGATGGAAGGCCGGCCTCAGCGCCAGCTCAACCCCGGCAGAACAACATCTGATCGACAGCGCGGCGGTGACTCATGCCGCTCGGCGCAGCCGAGTCCGCTCCGTACCCGAAGATATGAGCATGCGGATCCTCATGGCCGGCGCGTCCGGCTTCCTCGGCACCCGGCTGGTCGACCGACTCACGGCGGACGGGCACCAGGTCACCCGGCTGGTCCGCCGGCCGCCGCGTACCCCGGACGAGCGGCAGTGGAATCCGTCCGCCGCGCAGCTCGACCCGGCGGTGGTGGCGGAGGCGGACGCAGTGGTCAACCTGGCCGGCGCGGGCGTGGGCGACAAGCGGTGGGACGACGGGTACCGGCAGCTGATCCGGTCCAGCCGGGTCGACACCACGACCACGCTGGCGATCACCATCGCCGGCCTGCCGCAGGGCGACCGGCCCAGGGCGCTGCTCAACTCCTCGGCGGTCGGCTGGTACGGCAACACCGGCGACCGGGCGGTCGAGGAGGACGCCCCGGCGGGCGAGGGTTTCCTGGCCGACGTCTGCCGGGTCTGGGAGGCCGCGACCCGGCCGGCCGAGGACGCGGGCGTACGCGTCGTGCGGCTGCGTGTCGGGCTGCCCCTGCACCGCGACGGCGGCCTACTCAAGCCGCAGCTGCTGCCGTTCAAGCTGGGGATCGCCGGCCGGCTCGGCAGCGGCCGGCAGTGGCTGCCGTGGATCTCGATGGCCGACTGGCTGGACGCCGCCCGGTTCCTGCTGGACCGCGACGACGTGGTGGGGCCGGTCAACCTGGTGGGACCGGCCCCGGTGACCAACGCCGAGTTCACCCGCGAGCTGGCCCGACAGCTGCACCGGCCGGCGATCATCCCGATCCCGGCGCTGGCGTTGAAGGTGGTGCTCGGCGGCTTCGCCCACGAGGCGCTGACCAGCACCCGCGTCCTGCCGGGGGTGCTCACCCAGGCCGGCTTCACCTACCGCCACCCGGACCTCGCCACCGCCCTGCGCGCCGCCCTCGCCGACTAGGAATCTGTCAAACGAACGGCTCTGTCTCGCGATAGGGGTCCACGACCGTGGGCCTATACTGCGGCGCGTGGACTAGGCGTTCGGACGCACTGATCCGCGCGTGGCGTTTGACGGTAGAGCGGCGCGGGCGACGGTCAGGGTGTCGATCGGGTCGGACTTGCCGTAGGTGCGGTCGGCGTCGCGGGCATGTGCCATCCAGCTTCGGCGGTACGCGGATGAATGGGTGCGCTTGTGCGCGTCGATTCCGATGACCACGCATGGATGCGTCTCCCTCGGCCCGGGGCCGGCCGGTGGGCACACCTCAGTCGGGGTGGTGACGCGCTCCTCCGGATCATCATCTAACAACCTCGATTACACCACACACCCAAGCACGGAAATCGACACTCCTCTCCTACCGCACATAGCCGCTGCTCCCGGTCACGCGGTTCCTTCTTGACCGGTGTTTAGTTCGGTTTTACGTCTTCAGCGCTTCGCCACTGTTGCTGAAATTCCTCGCCGGACCGTCGCCACAGACTCGCTGATTCAGCAGCGCAACACACGGACAGATTGCAAGCAAGCAGTACCTTATCGGATGATTTTTCGTAATAATTAATACATTCGGGCCTCGACCAGGCTCGATGTCGCGGACAGTAGCTGAGTCTTGACATTGAGCTCTTACTGGCACTACCGTCAGGTGCGGCACCAAGAGCGATTTGGGTCTTAAATCGCGGATTGTGCCATTCCTGGGAAGAGGAAGACGACCACGGGAGGGACGTGTAATGCGTAAAGGCTTCGTGAGGTCCGTTCAGGTTGCCCTGGCAACAGCGACAATGCTTCTGGCGTCAGCAACCATCGCATCAGCCGCCCCAGCCACCGAAGCGGAGGCCACCCGGAACGCAGTTTCGGGCGACATCTCCATCATGGCGAATCAATGCGGATTTCGCACCTCCGCATACCCCAACAGCTACTGGGTACTAAGTCTGGCCCCAGAGCTTTGCGGCGACTGCCCACCGCTTGCCACCGCGTACGAACTCAACAATGCCGGATGGGACTATTACTGCACTTACAACCCCAGCAACAACAAGGTTGATCTCCATCGGCGCTAGGCCAGGTTTCACGGCTAGGGCTGGCAGCTGATTCTGATCAGATGGTCGGCGTGTCGGTGATCGATACGCAGCGAGGTCTCCGGTAGATGGTTCAGCGACCGAGCAGAAGACCTGAAACCGGAGGCCTCGCGGCCACCATATCGGCGACGAGATGGCGACCTGACCGACCGACGTCAGTGACATGAACTCAACCAATTCCAACAAGTTGAAGACCTCTCTGCCACCACGCCTTGACACAGAGAGGGTGCCTTCAGATCCACAATCCCAACGGGGTCGTCAGTGTCCCCGGCGGCACCACCGTGGCCGGGCGCCGGTGGACCACCGCGGCGCAGCGCGATCAGCAGCCGATCACCCAGTGGTTGGGGCCGGTCTGCCTGAGCACGCTGGTGTAGAAGGTGTTGTAGAGGCCCATCCGCTGGTTCGAGCCGTTGGCGTAGGCGTAGCCGCCGGAGTGGTGGGCGCGGCCGGCGGCGACGTGCGCGTAGTTGCTGGCCGTCACGCAGGTCGGCGCCGTGGTCGGGCTCGCCGTCGGGGAGGCGGTCGGGCTCGCCGTCGGGGAGGCGGTCGGGGAGGCGGTCGGGCTCGCCGTCGGGGTGGGGCTGGGGTTCGTCCCGCCGTTCAGGCCGAAGAAGACCGCGTCGTGGTACGCCGAGCAGATGGTGTCCAGGAGGTACGCGGCGGCGGTGCCGCACTGGTCGGGCGCGGAGCCCGGATCGACCGGGGTGCCGTGGCCCATGCCGGAGACCCGGTAGAGGCGGACGTCGTTGTTGCCGTACACCTCAAGGCTGGTGTTGGCGGGCAGCGACGCGGTGCTGGTGGGGGTCTGCGACACACCCCGGACGTTGGTCCACTGGTCGCGCAGTTCGGTGGAGTTGGCCGGCACCACGGTGGAGTCCGAGGTGCCGTGCCAGATGGCGACCCGGGGGCGCGGGCCGGCGTGCCCGGGGTACGCGGCCCGGACCAGGTTGCCCCACTCCTGCGGGGTCTTGTTCACCCCGCTGTACTGGCAGGTGCTGGTGGAGGCGGGCGGCGAGCAGCGGTACGGCAGGCCGGCGATGACCGAGCCGGCGGCGAAGACGTCCGGGTAGGCGGCCAGCATGACCGCGCTCATCCCGCCGCCGGCGGAGAGCCCGCTGACGAAGACCCGACCGGCGTCGGTGCCGTAGTTGTTCCTGGCATGCTCGACCATCTGCCTGATCGACAGCGCCTCGCCCGAGCCCCGGGTGATGTCCTGCTCGACGAACCAGTTGAAGCAGCTCAGCGCCTGGTTGGCGGCGGACTGCTGCGGCACGATCAGGGCGAACTTCCACTGGTCGGCGAACTTCTGCCAGCCGGAGTTGGCGAAGTAGCCGGCGGCGTTCTGGGTGCAGCCGTGCAGCAGCACGACGGCCGGGGCGCCCGCCGGCAGGTTGTCCGGCCGGTACGCGTACATGGTGAGGTTGCCGGGGTTGGAGCCGAAGCCGGTGACCTGGGTGAGGGTGGCGGCCTGGGCGGGGGCGGCGACGGTCGTCACCACGGCGGCGGCGAGGAGCACCCCGGCGACCGCGCCGGTCAGCCGGGTGAGCAGGGACGGGGAGCGACGCACGGGGGCCTCCTGGGGACGGGTTGTGAACTGGGTCACCCGCGAATTGCCGAGAGGTTACGTCGATGTGTCGATGTTGTGACATGGGGCACGCTCACACATTCTCGGCCGGAAGGATGTACGTCCTGACCGGCGTGCCCCGGTGCGGTTGGTAACGTCCGCTGCGTGCCGTCCTCCCCGTCCCTGGCGCCTTCGCCGGCCTCGCCGCCCCGCGTCGTCCGCCACCGGCGGGCCGATCTGATCGTGGCGCTGGTCGCGCTCGCGCTCGCCGTCTGGGTGGCCAGCGGGCTGTGGCGGGGCCCGAACACCCGCGCCATCACGGTCAACTCCAGCGACCAGGCGCTCTTCGAGTGGCTGCTGGCCTTCGGCGGCCACGCGGTGACCCACGGCGACAACCCGCTCTTCACCTACCTGGTCAACGTCCCCGACGGGGTGAACCTCGCGGTCAACACCTCGATCACCGTGTACGCCGTCGTCTTCGCGCCGCTGACGTACCTGATCGGGCCGCCGGCCACGTTCCTGGTGATCCTCACCCTCAACCTGGCCGCCACCGCGCTCGCCTGGTACTGGCTGCTCTCCCGGCACCTGGTCCGCAGCCCGCTCGCCGCCGCCGTCGGCGGGCTGTTCATCGGCTTCTCCCCCGGCATGGTCTCGCACGCCAACGCCCACCTGAACTGGACGGCGGGCTGGCTGGTGCCGCTGCTGATCTGGCGGACCTTCGCGCTGCGCCGCTCCCGGCACCCGCTGCGCGACGGCGCGATCCTCGGCGTGCTCGTCGCCGTCGCCTTCTCCATCGCCGCCGAGGGGCTCTTCTTCACCGCGCTGGCCCTCGGCGTCTTCGTCGCCGTCTGGGCGCTGCATCCGGCCCACCGCGCCGAGGCCCGCACGTTGCTGCCGACCTTCCTGCGCGGCCTCGCGGTGACCGCCGTCGTGGCGGGGGTGCTGCTGGCGTACCCGCTGTGGCTGCACTTCGCCGGTCCGCAGCGCTTCCACGGCACCGGCTTCGACGCCGTCATCCACTCCGAGGACGTCGTCGCGTACGGGGCGTACCCGCGCCGATCGTTGGCCGGGGAGGTGGGGCTGGGCACCCGGCTGGCGCCCAACCCGACCGAGGAGAACTCGTTCTTCGGCCTCCCGCTGCTGCTGCTCACCGTCGCCTGCTTCGTGCTGCTGTGGCGCCGGGCCGACCCGGGCCGCCGGGCGACGCTCTGGGCGCTGGGCGTGACCGCCGTCGTCTTCACGGTGCTGTCGTTCGGCCCCGAGGCCAAGGTCGACGGCCGCCGCTTCGACCTGCCGATGCCGTTCGACCTGCTCGGGCACCTGCCGGTCGTGAACGCCGCCCTGCCCGCCCGGCTGGCGCTGATCGTGGCGCCGGTGATCGGGGTGCTGCTCGCGTACGCCGTCGACCAGCTCCGCGCCGACCCACCCCGGCGCCGCCCCGCGCGGCTGGCCTGGTGGGCGGGGTTCGCGCTGGCGCTGGTGCCGCTGGTGCCGACCCCGCTGCTGACCATCGAACGCGAGCCGATCCCGCGGTTCATCACCGCCGGGACCTGGCAGGAGTACGTCTCCCCCGGCGGGGTGCTGACCCCGGTGCCGCTGGCCCTCGACGTCTACCCCGACGGCCAGCGCTGGCAGGCGTACGCGCTGGCGCACCGGCAGGGCGAGTTCGCCATCCCCTCCGGCTTCTTCCTCGGCCCGGGCGGCCCGGACGGCCGGGGACGGATCGGCCCGCCGCCGCGCCCGTTCGGCGCCCTGGTGGACCAGGCCGGCCGGACCGGGCTGGTGCCGATCGTCACCGAGGGCAGCATCCAGGAGGTCCGCGCCGACCTGCGGCACTGGCGGGTCGAGACGGTCGTGCTGGCCGACGAGGTGCACGGGGCGAAGTGGCCGGTCGACGAGGAGGCGATCCGGCAGACCGTGACGGCGCTGCTCGGCCCACCCGAGCGGGTGGACGACGTGTGGCTGTGGCGGGTCCCGCAGGGCTGAGCCGTCGCGCGCGGCCTCGCCTACGGGCCCGGCCGTTCCCGCGACGACGCGCGGCCCCGCCGCAGGGCCACCCGTGAGCCGCGTCACCGCAGGTGACCGGCCGGTACGGGTCTAGGCTTGGCAGCGTGACCACGACGACCCCCGGCCTCACGGCCGTCCGCGCCGGTGTCCTCGACTACCAGGCCGCCTGGGACGAGCAGCGCCGGCTGCACGAGTCGGTGGTGGCCGGCGAACGCGGCGACACCGTGCTGCTGCTGGAGCACCCGAGCGTCTACACCGCCGGCAAGCGCACGGAGCCGTGGGACCGTCCCGTCGACGGCACCCCGGTCGTCGACGTGGACCGGGGCGGCAAGATCACCTGGCACGGCCCGGGGCAGCTGGTCGGCTATCCCATCGTGCGGCTCCCCGACCCGGTCGACGTGGTCGCCTACGTCCGCCGCACCGAGCAGTTGCTGATCGACGTCTGTGCCGACTTCGGGCTGACCGCCGGCCGGATCGACGGGCGCAGCGGGGTCTGGGTGCCGGAGGACGACCGGGGCCCGGCCCGCAAGGTGGCGGCCATCGGCATCCGGGTCGCCCGTGGCGTGACCCTGCACGGCTTCTCCATCAACTGCGACTGCGACCTGGGGCACTTCGACCGGATCGTGCCCTGCGGCATCCGCGACGCCGGGGTCACCTCGCTCACCGCCGAGCTGGGCCGCCCGGTCACCGTGGCCGACGTGCTGCCGGTCGTCGAGCGGCGCCTGCCGACGCTGTTGGCCTGACCGTCGACGGGCCGCCTCCGGCGCTCGAGCCCACCCCTATTCTCTCTGGAATGCAGATCGACCTGGTCACCATCGTCGTGGCCGAGTACGACCCGGCCATCGACTTCTTCACCGAGGTGCTCGGCTTCGAGCTGGTCGAGGACTACCCGTCGCTGACCAACGACGGCCGCCCGAAGCGCTGGGTCGTCGTCCGTCCGCCCGGCGGGCAGACCGGGCTGCTGCTGGCCCGCGCCGACGGCGACCGGCAGGCCCGGACGGTCGGCGACCAGGTCGCCGGCCGGGTCGGCTTCTTCCTCCGGGCCGACGACTTCGACGCCGTCCACCGGCGGATGGTCGAGGCGGGCGTCGAGTTCGTGAAGCCGCCCCGCACCGAGCCGTACGGCCGGGTCGCCGTCTTCCGCGACATCGCCGGCAACCTCTGGGACCTCCTCGGCCCGGCCTGACCGCCCACCAGGCCCGGCGGGTATCCGACCTCTTGAGCGGTCGCTCAAATCGCAGTACGCTCTGTTTTGAGCGACCGCTCAAGATGATGGAGGATGCCGATGCGGGCCGTCTACGTCGAGACGCTCATCGACGCGCCGATGGAACAGGTGTGGTGGGCGACGCAGGACCCCACGACGCATCCGCGCTGGGACGCCCGGTTCAGCAGCATCGACCCCGTACCGGACTCGACACCCGCCCGGTTCAGCTACGCCACCCGGGTGCTGCCGGCCGTACGGATCGGCGGCTACGGCGTACACGCCGGTGAACGGACCCGGCCGGACGGCACCCGCACCTCGGCGCTGCGGTTCGGCTCCGACGACCCGCGCTCGCTGATCGCGTCGGGCTCGGGCTACTGGCGGTACGTGCCCGGCCCGGCCGGGGTGCGCTTCCTGACGGGCTACACGTACGCGCCCCGCTGGGGACCGTTGGGCCGGCTCGCCGACCTCGCGTTCCGCCCGGTGTTCGGCTGGGCGACCGCGTGGTCGTTCGACCGGCTGCGGCTGTGGCTGGAGCAGGGCGTACCGCCGGAGCGTGCCCTGGGCAACGCCGCCCGCGAGGTCGCCCTGCGGACGCTCGCGGTCGCGGGAGTCGGCGCCCTGGCCGCGCGGGTCACCGACAGAACCCTGGCCGGGGCGCTCGCGGTGCTCGCCGCCACGGTGGTCGCGATGGCGCTGCCACCCCACCCGCACGCCCCCGCCGCCCGCCGCTGCCGACGCCGGCCGCCCGACCTTCTCGCCGCCCGACCGCCGTCCCTGTTGGAGAAGCTGTGACCTCCGTCTTCCAACGCGCGCTGGGCGCCGACTTCGACCGACTGCACCCCCGACTACGGCGTCGGTTCGGTGTCGACGGGAGCACCGACGTGGGCTGCGTCGGCACTGGTGTCATGGAGCGCGTCTGGCGGGGCCCCGCCTTCACCGCGCCGTTCCTGCACCTGGGCGCCCTGCGGCACATCCTGTTCCCGGAGACCGGCGTCGACGTTCCGTTCACCATCGAGAACTACGCCTACGCCGACTCGTACCGCCGGCCCACGCTGACCTTCGTGCGGACCTTCCAGGTGGCGACGCACCGTCGCCGCCGCTTCGACGCCACGATGGTCTACAGCCCGCGCCGCCGGGTCCTGGTCGACTACCTGGGCACGCACCAGCACCTCGCCGTCGACCTGCACCTGGGCGTCGATCCGGCCGGTGCGCTGACCATCCGCAGCGGTGCCCAGCGGTTCCGCGGCGGGATGCCCTGCCCGGCGGCCCTCACCGGCCAGGCACACCTGCGGGAGTGGTACGACGAGCCCACCGGGCGGTTCGGCATCGAGGTGCGGGTGACCAACCCGCTCGTCGGACCGCTGTTCGGCTACACGGGCAGCTTCACCGTCCAGTACGTCCGGCCAGACCGGGCACCGGTGCCGGCGGCGGTGCGGCCACTGCGGGAGAATCCCGGGGACTGACGGAAAGGACCCCCATGGCCGCCACCCGCCAGAAGCTGATCGACGGCGCGCTCGCGGCGATCCGCACCCACGGCATCGCCGGCGCCTCGGCCCGCACCATCGCCACGGCAGCCGGGGTGAACCAGGCCCTGGTCTTCTACCACTTCGGCAGCGTCGACGCCCTGCTCGCCGAGGCCTGCCGCGACGCGACCACGGCCCGCGTCGCGGTCTACCGCGAACGCTTCGCGGCGGTACGGTCGCTGCGCGAGCTGCTCGACCTGGGTCGCGTCCTGCACGAGCAGGAACGGGCCGAGGGCAACGTGGCCGTCCTGGCCCAGCTGCTCGCGGGCGCCCAGACCGACGAGCGGCTCGCCGAGCCGACCGCCGCCGCGCTCCGGCTGTGGACGGCCGAGATCGAGACCGTGCTGCACCGGCTGCTGCGCGGTTCGCCGGTCGCCCCGGTCGCCGACCCGGCGGGGCTGGCCCGCGCGATCTCGGCCGCGTTCGTCGGCCTGGAGCTCTTCGAGGGGGTCGACCCGACCGGCGCGCGCGACGCCTTCGACTCGTTGGAACGCCTCGCGGTGCTGGTCGAGGTGGTCGAGGAGCTGGGCCCGCTCGCCCGCCGGGCGCTACGGGGCCGGCTGGCCGCCCGGGGCTGACCTCCGGCGCGGTCCGTGGAGACGACGAGCAACCCCCGCCGCCCCCACGGCGTCCCGACGAACTGCCCTACGGGGTGAGCCGGTGCAGGTCGCGGGGGAAGGCGGTCACCTCCCGGACGTTGGCCGCGCCGGTGAGCCGGGCCACGAAACGTTCCAGCCCGATGGCGAAACCGCCGTGCGGCGGCATCCCGTGCCGGAAGGCGTCGACATAGCCGGCGTACGGCTCGACCGCCTCGCCCCGGGCCGCGAGCGCCGCCAGGTAGTCGGCGTGCCGATGCAGTCGCTGCCCGCCCGTCACCAGCTCCAATCCCCGGAAGAGCAGGTCGAACCCGTTGGAGTACGCGGGTCGCGCCGGGTCCGGGTGGGTGTAGAAGGGTCGCTTCGCCATCGGGTAGCCGGTGACGAAGAGGAACTCCGAGCCGTGCTCCCGCCGCGCCCACTCGCCCAGCGCCCGCTCGTGCGCCGGGGCGAGGTCCGGCTCGTCGGCCGGCGCCCCGGCGATCCTGAGCGCCTCGGTGAAGTGCACGGCGGGAATCTCGGCCGGCACGTCCGGGGCCGACACCCCGAGAGTGGCGAGCGCGGCCCCGGCCCGCCCGCGTACCGCGTCGAGCATGCCGGCGACGGTGTGCCGCAGCACGGCCATCACGTCCCGGTGGTCGGTGACGAAGCCCAGCTCGGCGTCGAGCGAGGTGTACTGCGCCAGGTGCCGTACGGTGTCGTGCGGCTCGGCCCGGAACACCGGCCCGACCTCGTAGACCCGCTCGAAGACGCCGACCATCAGCTGCTTGTAGAACTGCGGCGACTGGGCCAGGTACGCGGGCCGACCGAACCAGTCCAGCGTGAAGACGTTCGCCCCGCTCTCGGTGGACGAGCCGACCACCTTCGGGGTGTGGATCTCCACGAAGTCGCGGGCGTCGAGCGTGGCCCGGAAGCCGGCGACCGCCGCCGCCGAGACGCGCAGCGCCGCCGCTCGGGTCGGGTGGCGCAACGCGACGGGCGCGTGGTCGAGCTGGGTGGGCAGGCTCGCGGTGAGCGCCGGCCGGTACAGGTCGAACGGCGGTGGCTCGGCGGGCGGGCCGAGCGGTCGTACCGTCGGCGCGGTCAGCTCGACCCCGGCGGGGGCGGTCGGGTTCGCGACCACCGTGCCGGTGACCTCGACGACCGTCTCCTCCGGGAGTTTCTCCACCTCGGCGCGGACGGCCGGGTCGGTGACGACCACCTGGGCGAGGCCGGCGGCGTCCCGGACGATCAGGAAGGCCACCGACTTGAGCAGCCGGCGGCGGTGCGCCCAGCCGGCGATCCGGACGGGCATGCCGACGTGGGCGGACAGTTGGGTGGAAAGGATGCGTTGCACGGTGGGCTGCTCCTCGATCGATCGCAACGCCTTCGCCGCCGCGGGGCGGCGACGCGTCGCCTCAGCCCCGGGAGGTGTGGGCGAGCGGGAACCTCGCGGTGCCACCACACCTTCACCCCCGCAAACGGGGGCCTCGTTCGTCGCCTTTTCACCGGGGCCAACCGGGCGGGCTCTACTGGGCGGGGGCGGCCCGTCCGCGTAGTCGCGGCAGCGCCGGTCACCCGTCGTTCTTCCCGCAGCTCGGGAGGGTCTTCGCGCACCGGCGCCAGACCGCCTCACAGCAACCGGCGGCTCTCTCCAACTGGCGGGTCGGGGCGCTACTCGGCTCCGTCACAGCTCTGCCGGGCACGCTAGCACCCCCGCCGACCCCCTGTGACAGGTTTTTTCCGGCCATCGGTGTCCGGCGTCACAAGCTTTCCGGGGTGACGCCGGTCGCCCGAGCCACATCGACGGCGGCCATCGGGCGTAGGCTCGGTTTTGTGACGATCGAGCACTCCGCGCCGACGACCGGCCAGGCAGCGCGCACGGCGACGCCCGCCCCCGAGGGGCGGCGCCTCCTGCGGATCGAGGCCCGCAACGCCGAGACGCCGATCGAGCGCAAACCGCCGTGGATCAAGGTCAAGGCCAAGATGGGCCCGGAGTACACCCAGCTGCGCGGGCTCGTCTCGCGCGAGGGGCTGCACACCGTCTGTCAGGAGGCCGGCTGCCCCAACATCTACGAGTGCTGGGAGGACCGGGAAGCCACCTTCCTCATCGGTGGCGACCAGTGCACCCGGCGCTGCGACTTCTGCCAGATCGACACCGGCAAGCCGGCCGACTTCGACGCCGACGAGCCGCGGCGGGTCGCCGAGTCGGTGGTCTCGATGGGCCTGCGCTACGCGACCATCACCGGCGTGGCCCGCGACGACCTGCCCGACGGCGGCGCCTGGCTCTACGCCGAGACCGTCCGGCAGATCCACGCCCTCCAGCCCGGCTGCGGCGTCGAGCTGCTGATCCCCGACTTCAACGCGGTACCCGAGCAGCTCGCCGAGGTCTTCGGCGCCCGGCCTGAGGTGCTCGCGCACAACGTGGAGACCGTGCCACGGATCTTCAAGCGGATCCGGCCGGCCTTCCGCTACGAGCGGTCGCTGGACGTGATCCGGCAGGCCCGCGCCGACGGGCTGGTCACCAAGTCCAACCTGATCCTGGGCATGGGCGAGGAGCGCGCCGAGGTCTCCCAGGCGTTGCGCGACCTGCACGACGCCGGCTGCGAGCTGATCACCATCACGCAGTACCTGCGACCCACCCCCCGGCACCACCCGGTCACCCGCTGGGTCAAGCCGGAGGAGTTCGTCGAGCTGCGCGAGGAGGCCGAGGAGATCGGCTTCGCAGGCGTGATGAGCGGGCCGCTGGTGCGCTCATCGTACCGGGCCGGCCGGCTCTACCGGCAAGCGCTCGACGCCCGCGAGGGCGCCCCGGCCGCCGCCGGCTGACCCACCCGGCTGACCCACCCGGTGGTGAAGAACCAGCTCATCGCCGGGGCGGCCACCCGGAGATGAACGCGGCCGGGATGGCGCTCGCCGTGCGGGCGTACGACCTGGCGGCCGGCAGACCGGGGCGCCGGCTGCCGCGCTGGGCGGCGTAAGGCTTCCTGGCCGGGCTGATGCTCTGGGTGGATCCGCTGGGTGCTGCCGTACGTGGCGGCGACCGGCGTGGCGCTTCTCGCGTACCGCTGGCGGGAACTGCGCGGCCGGACCGGCGTGCTGCTCGGTGCCGCCGCGCTGCTCGGTGCCGGCGTGCTACTCGGTGCCGGCGTGCTACTCGGTGCCGGCGTGCTACTCGGTGCCGGACCATTGCTGGCGCACAGCCTGGCGGCGGGGCGCGACCCGCTCGGGGCGGTGCTCGCCGCCAGCGGCTCCGGGCAGCCCGCCGGCTGGACGGACCGGCGGCACGGGGCCTGATGCTCGGCCCGCCGCTGGGCATTGGCTTCTACTCCCCGAGCCGCTGCGCCCGGCCAGCTCTGGTGGGCGGTCGCCCTCCCGCTACTCCTGATGGCGGCCGGCCTCTCCGCCTGGCGCACGCTGCACCCCCCGCCTCCATCCACCAGAGATCTTGGACAGTTGCCGTCAGGCTCGAACGGCAACTGTCCAAGATCTCTCGTAGCGGGGCCCGGGGCACGACCGGTACCTGCCGTACCGCCGGGCGGTGCGGCAGTCGGCGGCCCCGGCTGGGTCGCACCGGTCGGCTCGCCGCTGGCCGCCCGCCTGGACGAACGCAGGCATACCGATCCGACCGCGTTCGACCTGGTCACCGTCCCCGGCTGACGGATCTACCTCCCCCGCCGCTGACCGACGCCTTCGCCCCGGTCCCGCGCACCGCCCGACCAGGCGATCGGACGGGCAGGCGATCGGCCAGGCAGACGGTCCGGCAAGCCTCGGTCGGACGGCGGGTCAGCGCGGCGCGGCATGCTCGCTGGTCAGTACGGCGCGGAAAGTTCGCCGGTCACCGCAACGTGACAGGCTCGTCGATCAACGCGGCGCGGCGGGCATGCCGGTCAGCACGGCACGGACAGGCTCGCCGGTCAGCACGGCACGGCAGGCTCGCCGGTCAGCGGGGCGGGGTGGGCTCGCCGAGCAGGCCGAGGCGGTGGGCCAGCGCGGCGGCCTCGACGCGGTTGCTCACGCCGAGCTTGGCGATGATCCGGGAGACGTGCACGCTGGCCGTCTTCGGCGAGATGAAGAGCTGCTCGGCGATCCGGCTGTTGCTGTGCCCCTCGGCGACCAGCCGCAACACCTCCCGCTCGCGCAGGGTGAGCAGGTCCGCGCCGGGACGCCCCCGGGTCGCCCCGCGCAGGCCGACCCGGCGGGCCAGGGTGGCAGCCTGCTTCGCGAGTGGTGCCGCGCCCAGCCCGTCGGCGAGCGCGGCAGCCTCGGCGACCGCCGCCGCCACCTCGTCCCGCTCCCCCGCTGCCGCCGCCGCCTCGGCGAACGACAGCAGCGCCCGCCCGAGGGGGTACGGCTGCCCGTCGGCCCGCCACGCCGCGACCGCCGTACGCCATGCCGGAAGCGCCTCGCCGCCGGTGGCCAGGAGGGCCACCACCTGGGCGGCGTGCGCCCGCTCGGCCGGGTGGCGGGCCGGCAGGCCGGCGGCGAGTGCGGACACCGCGCCGGGCAGTTCGGCGTCCCCGGTCCGCGCGGCGGTCCGGGCGATGGCGCTGAGCACCGGCCAGCCCTCCCGGGGAAGCTGCGGCAGGCGCTCGTCGGCCAGCGCGGCGTGTGCCGCGCGCACCGCTCCGGCCGGATCGTCGGCTGCCAGCGCCGCCTCGATCCACAGCTCACGCAGCGGCAGCCGGTGGTTCGGCCAGAGGAAGGGCCGGGCCAGGAAGGCCAGGGCGCGGTCCACCAGCTCGTCCGCGGTCGGGTGTCCACGGGCCAGCCGCAGGCCGGCGCGGAGCTGGAGCCAGTGCAGGCCGGACACGCCCGGCAGGTCGATTCGGGCTGCCTCGGCGCAGGCCGTGTCGGCCTCGTCCCAGCGGCCCAGGGCGATCAGCGCCTCGGCCTGGTTGGAGAGCAGGTACGCGCCGGTGGAGCGGCTGATCCCCACCCGCCGCGCCTCGATAGCCCCGGCGGCGGCCGTCTCCGCCGACTCGGCGTACCGGCCCAGCTCGAAGAGCACGTCGGAGAGGTGGACCAGCGCGCTCACCAGCGCCGGTGCGTGGCCGGCGGCGCGGGCCCGCTCCTCGGCCAGGCGCAGCCCGGCCAGGCGGCGTTCGGGTGCGGGTTCGGTACGGCAGAGAATGGCGATCCGGGTCGACAGCAGCTCCAGGTCGTCGCCGAGCGCCTCGACCGCCTCCGCCGCCTCCGCCGCGAGCACGCCGGCCTGCTCGGGTTCGAGCCGGAGCAGCTGCACCGCGATGTCGGCGAGCAGCCGGACCCGCTCCGGCCCGTCCGGCGCCTCGCGGCACAGCCGGTACGCCTCCCGCAGTTCGGCGACGCCGTCGCCGGTGCCGAGCATGGACAGCATCCGGCCGCGCCGGTCCAGCAGCCGCGCGGCGCGCAGCGGCTCGGTGTCGCTGTCCACCTCGGCCAGGGCGGCCCGGGTCAAGGTGAGCGCGCGCTGGTAGTTGCCGGCGGTGGTGGCGGCGGCAACCGTCTCCTCCAGCACCGCGAGGTGGTCCATGTCGAGCCGGTCGGCCGCGTCGGGCACCAGTTCCCACAGCTCCAGCACCCGCTCCAGCAGCCGGCTCTGCTCCGCGTACGCGTACCGGTCGGCGGCGGCGCGGGCCGCGGTGCGGGCGGTCACCAGGGCGCGGGGGTGGTCGTGGGCGGCGTACCAGTGGTGGGCAGTCTCGGCCGGGGCGCGGCCGGCGGCGACCAGGTGCGGCTGGGCCTCGACGGCCGCCGCCCAGCGGGCGTGCAGCCGGGCGTGCTCGCCGGGCAGCAGCTCGTCGTGGACGGCCTCGCGGACCAGCGCGTGCCGGAACTCGTAGTCACCTTCCGGGTCGGCCACCAGGAGCTGGGCGGCCACGGCGGCGCGTAGCGCGTCCTCCAGCTCCGGCTCGGGCAGCCCGGCGACCTCGGCGAGCAGTTGGTGGGCGAACCGGGTGCCGCCGGCGGCGGCGATCCGCAGCACCCGCTGGGCGGCGTCGGGCAGCCGGTCCACCCGGGCCAGCAGCAGGTCGCGCAGCGTCTCCGGCAGCGTGGCGCAGCCGATCGGGTCGCCGGCGGCGGCCAGTTCCTCGATGAAGAACGGATTGCCCTGGGTGCGATGGTGGATGTCGTCGACCGCACGGGCGAGCGGCTCGACACCGAGCAGGTCGGCCAGGATCGCCCCGGTACCGTCCCGGTCGAGGCGGCCCAGCTCGATCCGCTCGACGCCACGGGCCCGGTCCAGCTCGGCGAGGAAGGGCCGCAGCGGATGCCCGCGGTGCAGCTCGTCCGTGCGGTAGGTGCAGACCAGCAGCAGCCGGGCGGTGCGGGCGGCCCGTACCAGAAAGGAGATCAGGTCGCGGGTGGACCGGTCGGCCCAGTGCAGGTCCTCGATCAACAGCACCAGGGGCTGCCCGGTGGCGAGCCGCTGGAACAGCTCGGCGACCAGGTCGAACAGGTAGCCGCGCGGGGCGTCCGAGACCGGCCCGCCGGCGGGCGGGGCGAAGCCGGCCGGCCCCCGGGCCAGCTCCGGCAGGAGGCGGGCGAACTCGGCCTCGTACCCGTCGAAGACGCCGGCGCCGTCGCGGCGCAGCACCGCCCGCAGCGCGGCGGCGAAGGGTGCGAAGGGCAGGCCGGCCTCGCCGAGTTCGAGGCACTGGCCGACCAGCAGCCGCGCGCCGGCCTCGGTGGCCGACCGACCGAACTCCTCCAGCAGCCGGGTCTTGCCCACCCCGGCCTCACCGCCGACCAGGACGGTGGCCGGTTCCCCGGTGCGGGCCCGGGCAAGGGCGTCGCGCAGGGCCGCGAGTTCCGGCTGGCGGCCCACGAGGACGGTGCTGGCGGCGCGTGCGGTCACGGCACCGAGCATGCCACGGCCCCCACCGCCGACTCCGCTGACTGGCCGGTCAGCGGCGCCGGGCCCCGGCGGGTCGGTGGCGACAGCCGGGGGCGCGGGAACGCTCACCGACGGATGTCGCCGGCACGTCCCGGGTGGTGCCGACGACTCAGCCAGTCACGCGCGGTACGCCGTGGCAGGGCCCGGGCGAGCCGGTCGACCGCGGCCTCGGCGCGCAGCTCGGCGGCGTGCGTACGGTGGATCGAGAGGATCAGGTCTGCGTCGGTGCCGAACATGTCGGGCTCCCTGCTGTCGTCGTCATCTGTCGACTCCGACTCTGCGCGCGAAGGTGCCCCGGGGGCATGGGTGCGCCGCCTGATCTTCGCCCGTTCCCCCTCCTTACTCCCGGCCCGCACGGGCACGACGGCGGCGTAAGGTACTCAGCCCGGCCGCGGACAACGCGACGTGCGGCGCCCACTAGACTCTGCGGCATGGCAAAGCCCCAGGAGAAGGTCTCGTTCGGCCAACGGCTGAAGCAGATCGGGATGGTGTTCAAGTTCACCGCCAAGCAGGACCGGTGGTTCGCACCGATGGCCGCCGGCGCGGTGCTGATCCCGCTCGCGCTCACCGTGGTCGCTGTCCTGCTCTGGGGCTGGATCTGGCTGCCACTGGGCATCCTGTTCGCCCTGCTCTGCCTGCTGATCGTGCTCAACCTGCGATCCAACCGGGCAATGATGAACGCCGCCGAGGGGCAGCCCGGCGCGGCGGCCCAGATCATGGAGAACATGCGCGGCGACTGGCGGGTCACCCCGGCGGTCAGCTCCACCACCCAGATGGACATGATCCACCTGGTCATCGGCCGGCCCGGCGTGATCCTGCTGGCGGAGGGCAACCCGCAGCGGGTACGCGGCCTGCTCGGGCAGGAGAAGCGGCGGCTGGCGAAGGTGATCGGCTCCGCTCCGCTCTTCGACTACATCATCGGGCAGGAGGAGGGCGAGCTGCCGATCCGCAAGCTGCGGATGACGCTGATGCGGCTGCCGCGCAACCTCAGCGGCAAGGACGTCAACTCGCTGGACAAGCGGCTCAAGGCGCTCACCGCCCGCCCGCAGATGCCCAAGGGCGCGATCCCGAAGAACATGCGGCCCTCGGGCAGCGCCTTCCGCCAGTCGCGCGGTCGCTGACCCACCAGACGTACGCGAAAGAGCCGGACCCGTTCGACGGGCCCGGCTCTTCGCCTGTCCCCCGCCTTCCTTCCGCCCCCGCGCTACTTCCCGCGGTACCGCCCCGCGCCGCCGCCCCGCCCCGCCGCCCCGCCCCGCCGCCGCGCCCCGCGTCTGCTCCGCCATCGCCCCTCTGCCTCGCCGCGCTGCCGCCCCGCGCCGCAGTCCCGCGCCGCCGCCCCGCGCCGCAGCGCGCCGCCCGCGCCGCAGTCCGCGATCTTGCAGTTTCAGCCCTCGCAGCAAGGCATATATCCCATTTGACGGGGCCAAAAGTGCAAGATCGCGGGGGCGGGGCGGGGCGGGGCGGGGCAGGGCAGGGCAGGGCGGGGCAGGGGCAGGGGTGGTTAGGGGCGGGGGGCTTCGGTGATTACGGAGGCTGTGAGGCGGTCGTGCAGGCCACGGCGGTGGCCGTCCATCAGCAGGGCCGGGACGACCAGGGCGAGCAGCAGGCCGCGCAGCAGTGCGCGGGCCACCCCGATGCGACCTCCGTCGGCCCAGCCGACACAGCGGATCTTCGTGATGAACATGCCGGGCGTCTGCGCGAAGAGCCCGAGGAAGAAGCCGTACTCCAGGATCAGCACCAGCACGGGGGCCCATCCGTCGCGGACCGGGTCGGCGAAGCCCCGGGCGATGAGGACGCAGAGCACCCAGTCGATCACCAGCGCGCCGAACCGGCGTCCCAGGCTGGGCGGGGTGAAGGTGGAATCCGACGCGGGCGGTACGGGGCGATCATGCGGGTTGCTCACAACGGTCAAGGGTATCCAGGGCGTGCGGACGGATCGGGGACGGTCGGCGGCGGGCCGGTCGATGGCGAGCTCCAGCCCACACCCAAGCCGCGAAAAGGGGCGAAAGCGAGCAAGTGTCAATACAATGGCACCGCCGGTGGCGTCCCGTCGCGTGGTCCGGCCTGCCCGAGCGGCGCGGATGACGCTCCGCGAGGGACGTAACACGGCAGAAACACTCAAGACATGGCAGGGCAACCGCACGGCCATAGCGTCGCTAGGAGCCCAGCCACCGTGGACGTGCCAGGAGGACGTGTGTTCGCCAATCCCGAGGAACTCCTGCGATACCTCAAGAACGAGGACGTGAAGTTCGTCGACGTACGTTTCTGTGACCTGCCCGGCGTGATGCAGCACTTCAATCTGCCGGTCGAGTCCGTCGACGACGCTTTCTTCACCGATGGCCTGGCCTTCGACGGGTCGTCGATCCGCGGTTTCCAGGCAATCCACGAGTCGGACATGCTCCTGCTCCCGGACGTCGCCTCCGCCTTCGTCGACCCCTTCCGGGCGCAGAAGACCATCGCGCTCAACTTCTTCATCCACGACCCGTTCACCCGCGAGGCCTACAGCCGGGACCCGCGCAACGTGGCGAAGAAGGCCGAGGCCTACCTGGCCGCCAGCGGCATCGCCGACACCGCGTACTTCGGCGCGGAGGCGGAGTTCTACATCTTCGACTCCATCCGCCACGAGACCTCGGCGCACCAGTCGTTCTACTACATCGACTCGATCGAGGGCGCCTGGAACAGCGGCCGCGAGGAGCCGGGCGGCAACCGCGGCTACAAGACCCCGTACAAGGGTGGTTACTTCCCGGTGCCGCCGGTCGATCACCTCGCCGACCTGCGCGACAGCATCGTGCGCCGGCTCATCGACAGCGGGTTCACCGTGGAGCGCTCGCACCACGAGGTGGGCACCGCCGGCCAGTCCGAGATCAACTACAAGTTCTCGACGCTGCTGCACGCCGCCGACCAGCTCCAGCTCTTCAAGTACATCGTGAAGAACGAGACCTGGGCCAACGGCAAGACCGCGACGTTCATGCCGAAGCCGCTCTTCGGTGACAACGGCTCCGGCATGCACACCCACCAGAGCCTCTGGCTGAACGGCGAGCCGCTGTTCTACGACGAGACCGGCTACGCCGGCCTGTCGGACATGGCCCGCTGGTACATCGGCGGCCTGCTGCACCACGCCCCGTCGCTGCTGGCCTTCACCAACCCGACGATCAACTCGTACCGCCGGCTGGTGCCGGGCTTCGAGGCGCCGGTCAACCTGGTCTACTCGCAGCGCAACCGCTCCGCCTGCACCCGCATCCCGGTGACCGGTAGCAACCCGAAGGCCAAGCGGGTCGAGTTCCGCGTGCCGGACCCGTCGGCCAACGTCTACCTGGCCTTCTCGGCGATGATGATGGCCGGCCTGGACGGCATCAAGAGCAAGATCGAGCCGCCGGCGCCGATCGACAAGGACCTCTACGACCTGCCGCCGGAGGAGTGGGGCGACGTCAAGCAGGTGCCGGGCTCGCTGTCGGCGGTGCTCGACTCGCTGGAGGCCGACCACGACTACCTGCTCGACGGTGGGGTGTTCACGCCCGACCTGATCTCGACCTGGATCGAGTGGAAGCGGGCCAACGAGGTCGACCCGGTGCGCCTGCGCCCGACCCCGCACGAGTTCGCCATGTACTACGACTGCTGACGCAGCAGGCAACCTTCGCAGAAGGCCCCGGGTTCACCCGGGGCCTTCTGCGCTGCCGGGCTCGCCGGCTCCGCGACTCACGAGTGGAACACCATGGCTGTCAAAACCCTCGGTGACAGCCATGGTGTTCCACTCGACCCGACCGATCCACGCTCAGTGTCCGCACCGCCCCGTCGAGGCGGCAGCGCAGGCAGCCGCACCGCTGAGCGACGCAGCCGGAACGATTCCTCCGCTAGGCCGCGTAACGGCCATCGGGATACCTTCGCGTCCGTTATATTGCGGACGTGGACACACCGCTGCGCGAGCCGACCTTCCTGATCCTCACCGCGCTGGCCGGCGCGCCGATGCACGGCTACGGCCTGATCGGCGAGGTCGCCGCCCTCTCCGACGGGCGCGTGTCGCTGCGCCCCGGCACCCTCTATGGCGCACTCGACCGGCTGACCGACGCCAACCTGGTCGAAGTCGACCGGGAGGAGGTGGTGGACGGCCGGCTGCGCCGCTACTACCGCCTCTCCCCCGCTGGCGACGCCACCCTGAGCGCCGAGACCGAGCGCCTGCGCCGCAACGTCGAGGCGGCCACCGCCCGGCTACGCGCCCGCGCGGCCCGACCGCTCGCCCCGCGTACCGCCGGAGGGTTGGCGTGAGCGAGTTGGAGCGGCGCTACCACCGCCTGCTACGGGCCTACCCGGCCGACTACCGGCGGGCGCGCGGCGCGGAGATCGTCGGTACCTACCTCGACCTGGCCGGGCCGGGTCGGCGCTGGCCCTCGCCAGCGGACGCCGCGGACCTGCTGCGCGGCGGCCTGCGCCAGCGGCTGCGGGCCGCCGGGGCCGCCGACCTGATCCCGGGCGTACGCCTCGCCGCCGTCCTCGCCTTCCTCACCGCGACCGCCCTGGCGGCGGTCTGGTCGGTGCTGGAACTGCGGCCACCGCGAGCGGAGTGGGGTGTGCCGAGCGCCGGGCCGTTCGTCTCGCTCGGGATCGGCGTCTGGGCCGCCTGGCTCCTCGCCGCGGTGGTGTACGCGGCGGCCCCGGGTCGCTGGACCCGCCGCGCCGTGGCCCTCGCCCTGCTGCTCACGGTGGCGGTGGTGCCGGTCGCGGCCCTCGCCGGCCTGCCCCGACCGCCGCTGTTCGTCCTGCTGCCGCAGGTCGGGTTGGGGTTGGTGGCGCTCGGCCTTCCCGAGCGGCTGCCGCCGCTGCTCCAGGCAGCGCCCCTGCTCGTCGTCGCCGCCGGCGTCCTCGCAGGTGTCAACCTTCTGCCCCAATACGCCAGCTACTACGATTGGACGGCGAGCGGGATCCTGCCCGGCGCCGCCGTGGTACTGCTCGTGGTGGTCCTGCTGCTCGGCACGGGGCTCGCCCTGCGCGCCGACCATCGGGGCGGCTGGGCGCTGGCGGTGCTGCTGACCCCGATCGGCCTGCTCTTCCTGCACCCGCTGGCCGGCGCGATCGACGGCAACATGCGCGGCGCGCCCAACCCGGGCTGGTACGCGCTCGCCGCGACGGCCGTCGTGATCGGCCTGGCCGGCCCCGCGCTGCTGCCGCTGACGATCGCCCTACGCAAGCGTCTGCGCGCACCCAAGCCGACCGTCACCAGCGACCGCTGCCCGACCTGCGGGCGCACCACCGAGCGGGTCCCGTAGGCCTTCGGCACCCCGCGGGATCGGTGGAACGGCATGGCTGTCACCGGACCGTTTTGACAGCCGTGGTGTTCCACTCGCCGCGGCCGATCAACGGCGGCGAGTGGCGGGGCGACCGACATTCGCCGGAAGGGCGCTCGCGGCGGCGGGCGGGCGGTCAGCGCAGGGTCGCCTCCCATTCCTCGTCGTGGGCGTCGAGGTGGTCGGCGGTGGCCAGTACGGGCCTCAGTCCAGATCCGGGCCCACGGCCTACGCCGCTGCTCCGCAACCACGCGCCGCAGCAGGTCGTACGTGGGCGCGCAGAGGGCGATCCCGTCAGCCAGGGCGCGGCCCCGTCAGCCGGTACGCGCGACGCGGGTCCGGCGCAGCCGGAGCAGGCCCCACACCGCCAGCCCGAGCACCAGCGCGGTCATCGCCAGCGCGCCCGGGGCCTTGGTGAACCGGGCCAGGTTGGTGCCGTCGGGCAGGGCGAGGAAGGCCGCCGCCGCGCAGGGCGCAACGAACCAGGTGGTCCGCCTCGCGGCGACCGCGAGCAGGGCCAGCGGCCAGGTGGCGTACCAGGGGTGGAAGACCGGGGCCAGCACGACCGTGGCAGCCAGCGCCAGCCCGGCCCCGAGCAGGGCGACCCGGGTTCGGGCGGCATCCGGGCGGGTGGCGTCGAGGTGGCGCAGCGCCGACCAGGCCCGCCACCACAGCGTTGTCACCAGCACGGCGAGCAGCAGCAGCGCCGCCGCGCGGGTCGCCGGCACCGCGCCCGGCTCGCGACCGGCGAGCCCACCCGCGTAGTCGATCACGAAGCCCACCGCCGTCGGCGGCGACGTCCACTGCTCGGAGTCGCCGCTGCGGGTCAACCCACCCACCCAGCCGAGGCCGAGGCCGGACAACAGCGAGGTGACCGCCAGCGCGCCGAGCACCCCGCCGGCCAGCCAGCCGCCGTCGCGCAGCAGCGCCCGCAGGGTGTGGCGACTGGGCACGGCGGCCAGCGCCGCGAACGGGAGCACCACCACTGCGGTCGCCTTCACGGTCACCGCCAGCCCGAGCAGCGCCCCGGCCAGCAGCAGCGGCCCGGGCCGGCCGGGGCCGCGGACGAGCACCAGCAGGCCCAGCAGGAGCAGCCCGAGCATCACCGCGTCGTTGTGCGCGCCGGCCACCAGGTGCACCCCGACCAGCGGGCAGGCCAGCGCCAGCCAGGCCGCCCGGCGGGTGGGCACGCCGGCGGCCCGGGCCAGCCCCGGCAGGCAGAGGGCGGCCAGCAGCACCCCGGCGACCGCGAGCAGCCGGAACGCCACGATCGCGCCCACCAGGCCACCGCCGAGGGTCACGGCGAGCGCGGCGAGCAGCACGAAGATCGGCCCGTACGGCGCGGGGGTGTCCCGCCAGATCGGCGCGACCGCCTCCACCCAGGGGCAGCCGGCCTCGGCCACCCCGGTGGCGTACGGGTCGACGCCGTGCGCGTACGCCCAGCCCTGGCAGGCGTAGGAGTAGACGTCCCGGCTGCCCAGCGGCGGGGCGGCCAGCAGCGGCAGCGCCCACAGCCCGGCGGTCAGGTACGCCCACCGCGTCGACGGTGCGCCCCGGCGCAGCGCCCACCAGGCGCCGACCAGCAGGGCGGTGCCGGCCAGCCACAGCGCGACGGTCCACGGCTCGTCGGCGGGGCGACCGCCCCGCGCCGAGGCGGTGTCGGGCAGCGCGCCGCCCAGCAAGCCGGCGACGGCCAGCAGCACCGCACCGGCCAACCCGGCGTAGCGCGCGAGCCGGGCGGTACCGGGCGACGGCGAAGGGTCAGGCTGCGGGGTGCCCGGCGACGGCGGAGGGCCGGCCGGCGGCGACGGAGAGTCAGGCGACGGCGGAAAGCCAGGCGGGACCGGCGGGGTGCCGGGAGTGGTCACCGGCGGCCCTCTCCTCAGTCCACGGCGGCCGGTCGACGGGCCGCCCGGGCCGACCGTACCAAGCGGACCACCACCACGATCACGAACAGCGTCATCAGCGGCGCCCCGACGGTCTTGGTGTAGCGGGCCAGCCCCGTGCCGTCGGCGAGCACCAGGAACGACGAGACGATCGTGACCACCGCGAACCAGCCGGTGCGCCGTGAGGTGGCCGCGAGCACCGCCAGCGGCCAGGTCCAGTACCAGGGGTGGAACAGCGGGGCGAGCGCGACGGTGGCGGCCAGCGCCAGGCCGGCGTGCCAGATCGGCTCCCGGGTGCGGGCCCGCCACCACAGCCAGAGCAGCAGCAGCGCCAGCGCCGCCATGCCGATCCCCCGGGTTACCGGCAGCGGGTCGCCGTGCCAGCCGAAGGGTGCGGCCAGGTAGGCGACGGTCTGCCCCACCGCCGTCGGCGGCGAGGTCCAGGCGATCACCAGGCCGCCCTGCTCCAGCCCGGTCACCCAGCCGAAGCCCAGGCCGGTGGCGAGGGTCGCGCCGACCACGGCGGCGACCGCCCCGCCGACCACCCACCCGCCGTCGCGCACCAGCGCCCTGATCGAGTACGCCCCGACGATGGCGGCCAGCGCGGCGAACGGCACCACGACCAGCGCGGTCACCTTGATCGCGGTGGCCAGGCCGAGCAGCACTCCCCCGGCGAGCAGCGGGCCGGGGCGACCTGGTCGGGACACCACGACGGCCAGCCCGGCGACGAGCAGCCCCACCATCAGCGCGTCGTTGTGCGCCCCCGAGACCAGGTGCACCCCGATCAGTGGCGAGCCCAGCGCCAGCCAGACCGCCCGGCCGGCCGGTACGCCGCAGCGTCGGGCCAGCGCCGGCAGGCAGGCCGCCGTCAGCCCCACTCCGACCACGGCGAGCAGCCGGAACAGCACGATGCTGCCGTAGAGCGAACCGGTCGCCTTCACCACGGCCCCGGCGATCAGCACGAACAGCGGCCCGTACGGGGCCGAGGTGTCCCGCCAGATGTAGGAGATGGTGTCCAGCCACGGGCACGGCAGCGCGGAGACGCCCTGCTCGTACGGATTGATCCCGGCGGAGTAGCTGGCGCCCTGGCAGGCGTACGCGTAGACGTCCCGGCTGCCCAGCGGCGGCGCGACCAGCAGCGGAAGCAGCCAGAGCCCGACGGTGACCAACGCCCAACGGGTCGACGGCACCCGGTCGCGCAACGCCCACCAGGCGTACGCCATCAGGCCGGTGCCGACCGCCCAGGCGGCGATGATCAGCGGGCCGTGCGGGCCCTGCCAGATGCTGACCGGGTTGGGGCGCAGGTCGCCGCCGGGCAGCGCTCCGCCGAGGAACGCGGCCACGGCGAGCAGCGTCGAGCCGGCGAGGCCGAGCCAGCGCGCGAGGTGGTGAGGCACGCCGGACATGCTGCCAGTACGGTGGTCGCGGTACGGAGGTGGGCATGCGGCGCAGTCGGGTGGTGGCGGTGGCCGCCGTGTCCGCAGTGCTCCTCGGCGTGGCCTACCTCACCCTTCCACCGACTGGCTCCGACCTCGCGGCACAGGTCGCGCGGGCCGACTTCTTCGCTGCCCACGGTCTCGCCCCGGTGGACCTGCGCTGGTACGGCGGCGTGCAGCAGTTCGGCTACAGCCTGCTCTCCCAGCCGGTGATGGCGCTGCTCGGGGTGCGGGTCACCGGTGCGCTGGCCCTGGTGGCGGCGGCGACCGCGTTCGCGGCGCTGCTGGTGCGCACCGGCGTGCCCCGGCCACTGCTCGGCAGCCTGGTCGGGGTGCTCACCATCGCCGGCAACCTGGTCTCGGGCCGGGTGACGTACGGCCTCGGGGTGGCCTTCGGCCTCGGGGCGCTGCTCGCCCTCACCCTCCCCCGTGTCCCGGCCCCGCCGACAAACACCGGCCCGGACGCCCCGACCGACGCCAGCGCGGACGGGCGGGCGCGGCGCCGGCAGCTCGTACGGCTCGGGCTGGCGGCGGCTGGCGCGCTGTTGGCCTCGGCGACGAGCCCGGTGGCGGGCCTCTTCGTCGGCCTGGCCGGCGCGGCGCTGCTACTGACCCGCCGGTACGCCGACGGCCTGGCGCTCGGCGTCGCCGCCGCGCTGCCGCTAGGGCTGACCGCCCTGCTCTTCGGCGACGGCGGCTGGATGAACATCAGCCGCACCGACACGGTCCGTGCCGTGTTGACCAGCCTGCTCGTCGCTGCGCTGGTGGGGTACCGGCCGGTGCGGGTGGGGGCGCTGCTCTCGGCGGCCGGAGTGCTGGCGGCATCGTTGGTGCACACCCCCGTCGGGCTGAACGCCACCCGGCTGGCCGTCATGTTCGCCCTGCCCCTGCTGGCCGCCGCCGCCCGGCCCCCGGCCCGGCTGACGGCGTGGCGGGGCCGGAACCACCGCCCCGCCGTGCCAGCTGTCGCGCTCGCCGTGCTGCTGGCGGCGGTGTGCTGGTGGCAGCCGCCGGTGTCCCCCGCAGACCTGCGCAGCGTCGACGACCCGACCAGCCGGGCGGCCTACTTCGCGCCGCTGCGGGCGTTCCTCGACGGGCAGCGACTCACCGGCCGGGTGGAGGTCCCGCCGACCCGCAACTACTGGGAGGCCGCCTCGTTGGGCGGGGTGCCGTTGGCCCGGGGCTGGCTGCGGCAGGCCGACATCGACCGCAACCCGATCTTCTTCACCACCGTGCCGGGGGCGGCCGGCACCGGGGTGCCGTTGACCGCCGCGAGCTACCGGGACTGGCTCACCGACAACGCGGTGCAGTTCGTCGCGGTGCCGGACGCCCCGCTGTCCTGGGTCGGGCGGGCCGAGGCCGAGCTGGTCGCGGGCGGGCTGCCGTACCTGACGCCCGTCTGGTCCGGCCCGCACTGGCGGGTCTGGGCGGTGACCGACCCGACCCCGATCGTCGGCGCTCCGGCCGAGCTGGTCGCGCAGGACGGCGCCTCGGTGACGTTCCGGGCGCCGGCCGCCGGCACGGTGCCGGTCCGGGTGCGGCACAACCGCTGGCTGACCGCCTCGGGCGGGGCCACGGTCGCCGCCGACGGCGGCTGGACGGCGGTGACGGTGCCCCGCGCCGGGCAGTACCGGCTCGGCAGCTGACCCCGGGACGTCACCCGCACTTTTGCCGATCCGGCAAGGTTACTTGCTCCGTCCGCCGCCAGCGCGCACGATCGACGTGGCAGGTCACCGAGGCAGCGCACCAGGAGGACGAGACATGCACGACGCGACGACCGGTGGGCACCGGCACCACGACACCACGGCGGCCACCGGCCACGACGGGCGGCAAAACCCGGACGTGGACGACGAGACCGTGCGGTTCTGGGAGGAGCACTACGGACGGCACGACCGGGTCTGGAGCGGCCGGGCGAACCCGATCCTGGTCGAGGTAGCCGGACAGTTGCCGGCCGGCACCGTGCTGGACCTCGGCTGCGGTGAGGGCGGCGACGCGATCTGGCTGGCCGGGCAGGGCTGGCGGGTGACCGCAGTCGACGTCTCCGAGACCGCGCTCGCCCGGGCGTCCGAGGAGGCCACCACGGCCGGGGTCGCGTCGCGCGTCGAGTTCCGCCGGCACGACCTCACCCGGACGTTCCCACCGGGCGAGTACGACCTGGTCTCCGCGCAGTTCCTCCAGTCGCCGCTGGAGTTTCCCCGGGCGGAGTTGCTCCGGTCGGCGGCCCGGGCCGTGGCCCCCGGCGGCCGGCTGCTCGTCGTCGAGCACGGCGAGGCGCCGCCGTGGGGACGTCACGACCACGGGCACGCGCGCTTCTCCACCCCGCAGGAGACCCTGGCCGCGCTCGACCTCGACCCCGACCGGTGGCAGACCGAGCGGCTCGACGCCCCGAGCCGGCAGGCCACCGGCCCGGACGGCGAGACCGGCATGCTGGTCGACAACGTGGTGCTCGTGCGCCGCACGCGGTAGTCCCCGAGGGCGCCCCCGGACCGTTCTGCGGCCCGGGGCGCACCGGCTCAGGAGTCCAGCACCCGTTCCATCGCCGCCCGGGAGCGGCGGCCGGTGCGCAGGTACTCGTCGAGGAACTCGCCCGGATCGTCCCGGCCGAGCAGCCGGACCACCCCGGCCAGCTCGACGCCGTGCCGGGGCAGCTGGTCGCCCTCCCGGCCACGGACCAGCATCAGCGCGTTGCGGACCTGCGCGGCCAGCGTCCAGCCGGCCGCCATCTCGGTGGCGTCCGTCGGATCTACCAGGCCCGCGTTCCGGGCCGCCGCGAGGGCGTCGAGCGTACGCGTGCCGCGCAGCGCCGGAATCATCCCGGCGTGCCGGAGCTGGAGCAACTGCACCGCCCACTCGACGTCGGCGAGGCCACCCCGCCCGAGCTTGGTGTGGGTGGCCGGGTCGGCGCCCCGGGGCAGCCGCTCGTGCTCCACCCGCGCCTTGATCCGGCGGATCTCCACCACCTGCTCGCGGGTCAGCCCGTCCGCCGGATAGCGCACCGGGTCGACCATCGCCTCGAACTCCGCGCCCAGGTCGGCGTCGCCGCAGACGAACCGGGCGCGCAGCAGCGCCTGCGCCTCCCACACCTTCGACCAGCGGGCGTAGTACTGCGTGTACGCGGCCAGGCTGCGTACCAGCGGGCCCTGCCGGCCCTCCGGGCGCAGGTCGGCGTCGACGCCGAGCGGCGGGTCGGGCGCGGGCACGCCGAGCAGCCGGCGCAGCTCCTCGGCGACGGTGCGGGCGGCGGTGCCGGCCACGCCGTCGCCCGCACCGGGCGGCGCGTCGTAGACGAAGAGCACGTCGGCGTCGGAGAGGTAGTTCGACTCGTACCCGCCAAGCCGGCCCACGCCGATGACGGCGAAGCGCAGCCCCGGCACGGGTGGTTGGGCAGCCCGGGCGGCCCGCAGCGCGGCGGCCAGGGTGGCGTCGGTGACGCCTGCCAGGGCGGTGCCGACGGCGGTCACGTCGGCGAGGCCGAGCGCCGCCCGCCCACCGTCGGGCCGGGGCGGCGACGGGGCCAGCGACCCGGCCCGGCTCAGCAGGTCGGCGCAGGCGATCCGGACCAGCTCCCGGCGGCGCAGCGCCCGGATCGCCCGGGTGGCCTCGACCGGGTCGGCGTGCCGGGCCGCGGCGGCGGCGAAGCCCTCGCAGAGGACCGCCCTGGGCCGGGGGGTCAGCTCGCTTTCCTCGGCCAGCAGTCGCAGCGCCTCCGGCTCGCGGGCCAGCAGGTCGGCGGCGTACCGGGAGGAGGAGAGCACCCGGGCCAGCCGGCGGGCCACCGGCCCGGAGTCGCGCAGCAGGCGCAGGTACCAGGGGGTGCTGCCGAGCTTGTCGGAGACCTGCCGGTAGCTGAGCAGGCCGCGGTCCGGTTCGGGGGCGTCGGCGAACTCGCTGAGCAGCACCGGCAGCAGGGTGCGCTGGATGGCGGCGGTGCGGCTCACCCCGCCGGTGAGGGCCTGGAGGTGACGCAGCGCCCCGGCGGGGTCGGCGAAGCCGAGGATCTCCAGCCGGTGCCGGGCCGCCTCGGGGGTCAGCCGCAGCCCGTCGGCCGGCACCCGGGCCACCGACTCCAGCAGCGGCCGGTAGAGCAGCTTGGCGTGCAGCCGGCGTACCTCGGTGGCGTGGGTGACCCACTCGGCGCGGAACTCCTCGACGGCGCTGCGGCCCGGCGTGGCGGTGTGGCCCAGCGCGGCGGCCAGCCAGCGCAGCGCGGTCGGCTCGGTCGGCACGGTGTGGGTGCGGCGCAGCCCCTGGAGCTGGAGGCGGTGCTCGACGCCGCGCAGGAAGCGGTAGCCGCGCAGCAGCGCCTCGCCGTCGGCCCGGCCGACGTAGCCACCGGCGACCAGCGCGCGCAGCGCCGGGATGGTGCCGGGCGCCCGCAGCGACTCGTCGCCCCGGCCGTGCACCAGTTGCAGCAGCTGCACGGCGAACTCGATGTCGCGCAGCCCGCCCGGGCCGCGCTTGATCTCGCGCTCCTGCTCCTTCGGCGGGATGTTGTCGATGATCCTGCGCCGCATGGCGCGGACGTCCTCGACCGCCTCGGGTCGCTCGGCGGCCCGCCACACCAGGGGGGCGAGCTGGTCGATCCACTCCCGGCCCAGCACCAGGTCGCCGGCCGCCGGCCGGGCCTTGAGCAGCGCCTGGAACTCCCAGGTGCGCGCCCAGCGCCGGTAGTAGGCGAGATGGCTGGCCAGCGTCCGCACCAGCGGCCCTCGGCTGCCCTCCGGACGCAGGGCGGCGTCGACCGGCCAGGCGACCAGCCCGCAGACGTGGATCAGCCGGGTGGCGACCGTGGTCGCCGCGGCGAGGTCGTCGTCCTCGGCGGCCACGAAGATCACGTCCACGTCGGAGACGTAGTTCAGCTCGTCGCCGCCGCACTTGCCCATCGCCACGACGGCGAGCCGGGGCCGGTGGGTGCCCTCAGGCAGCTCGCCGACCGCGATCTCGTACGCCGCCGCCAGGGTCGCGTCGGCCAGCCCGGAGAGCGCGGCCATGGTCTGCTCCAGGCCCCGGCCGCCGGTCAGGTCGGCCGCCGCGATCCGCAACAGCGCCAGCCGGTACGCCCTGCGCAGCACCGCCACCGGCTGCCCGTCGTCGGACAGGTCGAGCCGCCCCTCGGCGGTCGGCGCCAGCCCGTCCGGTTCGGTGCGCAGCGCCGGCCACTGGTCGTGGTTGGCGACCAGGTGGTCGCCGAGCGCGGCGGACGCGCCGAGGACGGCGATCAGCCGGCGGCGCAGGCCCGGGTCGTCCGCGAGCGCCGCCAGCAGCGCCGACGCGGTGTGCTCCGGGGCGGTCCGGCGCTCAGCCTCGACGATGCGGTGCAGCTGGCGCAGCGCCAGGTCCGGGTCGGCAGCCCGGGAGAGCGCGACGAGCAGCTCCGCCGCGCGGTCGTCGGCGGGTTCCTGCACGTCCGGCCGCCACAGCCCGAGCCCGTCCGGGCCGAGCAGGTCGTCGGCGCGGGTGGCACCGACGCCGCCGTCGGTGCCGAAGCCGTAGCGGGCGAGCCGGCCCGCCGCCCTGGCCGGCCGGCTCATCACTGCCCGAGCAGGGGCAGGCTACGGCGGGGCTCGGCGTCGTCCAACTCGCCGAGGGCCAGCGCGGCGAACCGGGCGGCGAACGGCTGCCAGACCTCCTCGACGTCGACCATCACGTCGTGGCAGGCCGCCACCACCAGGTCGGGGTCGTAACCCAGCTCGGCCAGCAGCGCCGAGTCGGCGGCCCAGTCGGCGATCATGGCGGTGTCGCACTCGATGTGGAACTGCAGCCCCCAGGCCCGGTCGCCCATGCGGAAGGCCTGGTGCGGGTAGCGGGTGGAGGCGGCCAGCAGGGTGGCGCCACGGGGCAGCTCGGTGATCTCGTCGGCGTGCCACTGGAACACGTCGGGCATCAGCGGGACGTAACGGAACAGCGGGTCGGTGTCGGCGGCGTCCCGCTTGCCGACCACACTGGGGCCGACCTCCGGCCCGCTCGGGCTGCGCACGACCTCGCCGGCGTGCGCGGTGGCCAGCAGTTGCGCGCCGAGGCAGATGCCGAGGGTCGGCACCCGGTGCCGGACGGCCTTGCGCAGCAGCCCCTCCAGCGCCGGGAGCCAGGGCTCGGCGGGCGACCCGTCCGGCAGCGGGTACGGCGGCACCGGACCGCCGAGCACCACCAGCGCGGAGTATCCCGCCAGGTCGGCGGGGATCTCGTCACCGGCGTGGGTGCGGACCACCCACAGGTCGAGGCCGGCCTCGGTAAGCCACTCGCCGAGCCGGCGGACGTCGTCAGTCGGGTCGTTCTCGATCACCAACGCGGTAGCCACGACGTCGAGGCTAGCCGGTGACCCCGACGGAACCCGGAACGCCTCCACCCCGCGCGGCGGCGACCTCGCCGCCGACCGGCCCCGGCGCGGCCGGGCACCCGGGCCAGGGGATACGCAACGCGTCGAGCATCCGGGCCAGGGCGGCCCGGGTGTCCGCCAGGGCCGAATGGGAGCGGCTCGTCGTCCGGGGCGGACTGCGCGCCGAACTGGGGCTGCGCGACGAGGACTTCGGGCAGCGGCACTTCATCGTCGCCGCACCCGACGGAGTGCTGATCGACGTCATCACGCCCGTCCCACCGTCGGCGGACTGGGCCGACCGGTACGTGGAAGCCTGACCTGCCGCGACTAGGCTCTGCCGCTGTGTCCGACCGCACCCACCCGACCCCCGCCACCGCCGTACGACCGCCGGTGCTGCGCCCCGGCGACACCGTCATGCTGGTGTCGCCGTCTGGCCCGACCCGGCCGGAACGGGTGGCTCGGGGCATCGAACTGCTCACCGGCTGGGGGCTGCGGCCGGTGCTCGCGCCGAACGCGTACGCCCGGCAGGGCTATCTCGCCGGCACGGACGAACTGCGCGCCGCCGACCTGAACACGGCGTTCGCCGACCCCGAGGTGCGCGGGGTGATCTGCACCCGGGGTGGCTACGGCGCGCAGCGGATCGTCGACGCGATCGACATGGCCGCCGTACGCCGCGACCCGAAGGTGGTCGCCGGCTTCTCCGACATCACCGCGCTCCAGTTCGCGCTCTGGCGGGGCGCCCGGCTGACCGGCGTGCACGGCCCGGGAGCCGCCTGGCTGGACGAGCGCACGCCGCTGCGCTCGGCCGAGTCGCTGCACGCCGCCCTGATGACCACCGAGCCGGTCACGGTGAGCGCCGTCGCCGAGGAGGAGAGCTTCGGAGTACGCGTGCCCGGCCGGGCCACCGGCCCGCTGCTGGGCGGCAACCTCTGCCTGGTCGTGGCGTCGCTCGGCACCCCGGACATGCCGGACCTGACCGGGGCGGTCCTGTTGGTCGAGGACGTGCAGGAGCCGCCCTACAAGGTGGACCGGATGCTCACCCAGCTCCGCCGCGCCGGAGTGCTGGACGGGCTGGCCGGGGTGGCGGTGGGCCAGTTCACCGACTGCGCGGACGGCTGGCCGGTCGGCGTCGCCGACGTGCTCTCCGAGCGCCTCGGCGACCTCGGCGTCCCCGTCCTCGGCGGCCTCCCGATCGGTCACGGCCCCGGCCAGCTCACCGTCCCCGTGGGCACCGAGGCCACCCTCGACACGAACACCGGCACCCTCAAGATCGCCCCCGCCGTCCACTGACCCACCCCACCCCACCCCCGACCACCCGGCCACCCGGTTGATCATGAGGTTAGCGGCGCGAAATGTCGGAATCGTTGCCGCCAACCTCATGATCAACCCGAGGCGGGTGGGGGTGGGTTAGGGGGTCAGGTGGGCCAGGGCGCCGGTTTCCAGAGCTGCCCAGACCGTGGCGTCGGGGGCGACCGTGAGGCCGTGGGGTTCGGAGGCCGGGGTCGGCAGGTCGTGGGTGGTGATCGCGCCGTTCGGGGCGACGTGGCCGATGCGGTTGCCGCCCCACTCCGTGTACCAGCAGCCGCCGGCCGGGTCGGCGACGATCGCGTGCGGCCGGGCGGACCGGTCCGGCAGCGGATACTCGTCGATCCGGCCGTTCGGGGTGATCCGACCGAGCTGACCGGCGCCGATCTCGACGAACCAGAGCGCCCCGTCCACGCCGGCGGTGATGCCGACCGGCGCCGCCCCCTCGGTCGGCAGCGGATGCAGGGTCACCGCGCCGTCCATGCCGATCCGACCCACCGCGTTCGCCTGGTTGAGCGTGAACCAGACGGCCTCGTCGGGACCGGCGGCGACCATCGAGACGAAGCCGCCGCTCACCGGCAGCGGGAACCGCGTCACCTCCCCGTCGACGGTGACCCGGCCTATCGTGTCGGTACTCATCCCCGCGTACCAGAGGGCGCCGTCGGGACCGGCGGCGATGCCGCAGGGGCCGGTGCCAGGGGCTAGCGCGACGGCGCTCAGCTCGCCGTCGGTGGTGATCCGGCCGACCCGGTCGTCGCCGGAGCGGGTGAACCAGAGGGCGCCGTCGGGGCCCGGGGTGATGATCAATGGCCGGCTGCCGGCCGCCACCGGCCAGGTGCGCAGCTCGCCGTCCGCACCCACCCGGGCGATCTCGCCGGCATGGACCAGCGTCAGCCACAGCGCGCCGTCGGGGCCGACCGTGATGCCGTACGGGCCGGCGCCCGCTCCGGTCAGCGGAACTTCCCGGATCTTCGGGGAGGTTTTCAAGAGGAGCCACCTTCCGTCACCTGCTCCGCCCCGACGGGGCCTGTCGACCGCCCACCCTTACCGCCCGAGAGGGCTGAGGCAACCCGTTTGTCCGACTCGGCGGGCCGAATTGCCAGCCCGCTGACAGGATCGCCACGGCTTCCCCCCAGCCCGGCCGATCACTGTCGGTGACGTCATCGCATCACCCCGACCAGATGGAGGACAGCATGTCCCGCACGATGAGGAAGAAGCACCTGCTGGCCGGACTGGCCGCAGCCGGCGTACTCGGCGTGGGGATCGCGGCCCCGACGGTCGCATTCGCCGCGGACGGCGCCACCCCGACGCCGAGCGCCAGCGCGAGCGCGAGCGAGAACGGGAGCGACGAGCGGCAGCAGCAGCGGACCGACCGGCAGGCGGAGTTCGCCGGAAAGCTGGCCGAGGAGCTGGGTGTCGACACTGACAAGGTCACGGCCGCGCTGGAGAAGCTGCGCGAGGAGCACAAGCCGGCCGACCGGCCCGACAAGGGCGACCGGGGAGACAAGGGCGACCGGGGCGACCGAGGCGACAAGGGCGACCGGCCCGAGAAGGGCGAGAAGGGCGACTCTGCCGACCGGAAGGCCGCGATGAAGGAGCGCCTGGCGCAGGCTGTCGAGGACGGCAAGCTCACCCAGGAGCAGGCCGATGCCATCACCGCCGCCGCCGAGGCGGGCGTCTTCCCCGGCCCGGGTGGTCGGGGCGGGCAGCACGGGCAGGACGGTCCGGCCGACCCGACCGACAAGTGACGGCTGGCTGGCTGACCGACAAGTGACGTGGCCGACCGACAGGTGACGGCTGGCTGAGCAGTCCCGTCCCGTCGGTGTGGCGGTGCCCGTAACCGTGGCACCGCCACACCGGCGACCGGGATCCTCAACCGGTCACGAGCCGGCCGGCGGCGGGGCGAAGACGCCGAAATGGCTGCCGGCCGGATCGAGCAGGTGGGCGAAGGTCAGCCCGTTGTCGTTCTCCCTGCGCGGCACCAGCACCTTGCCGCCGGCCGCCTCCGCCCGCCGTACCGTTTCCGCCACGTCGGCCACCTGCACGTAGAAGACCGCGTAGCTCGGGCTCGCCCCGCCGGTCCCCCGGACCGCCCCGCTGATCCCCGCACCGGCACCGCCCTCGGTCGTCCGGTACGACGCCTCCGCGGTGCCCTCCTCGGTGAAGCTCCAGCCGAACAGGTCGCCGTAGAACCGCTGGGCCTCGTCCGGCCGCTCGGTGCCGATCTCGAACCAGGTCACGGCGTTGTCGATGCTCATGTGTGGCCTCCCGTTCCACGCGCCGGCCGGTCGACCGGCGCCGTCAGGAGTCAGCCTCGACGCCGTCCGCGACACCGTCCTGTCGGTGTTTTCTTCCGGGCCCCGCGATCTTGCACTTGTCGCCCCGACGAAAGTCGCGAAAGCGGCATCACGCGGGCCGAAAGTGCAAGATCGCGGCCGCGTCAGGCCAGGGGCTGGGGTGTCAGGCCAGGGGCTGGGGTGTCAGACCAGGGGCTGGGGTGTCAGACCAGGCTTAGGCGGCGGATGCGCTCCCGGGGGATGTCGAGGTCGTCGGCGGCCAGCTCGCGCTCCGGCACCCGCTCGGCCAGCGTGGTGACGGAGGTGATCCGGTCGACGCGGAAGGCACGGATGCCGTCGCGCAGCCGGCACCAGGCCAGCAGATACCAGTGCCGGGGATTGCCGAGGTAGCCCAGCGGCTCCACGTCGCGCAGCGAGCCGGCGCCGGCACGGTCGGCGTACCGGATGCGCAGTAGGCGGCGCGCGCGCACCGCGTCGGCGACGGCGGCCGGGACGGGCGTCACCGGCCCGTCCCCGATCAGGTGCACCCGGGCGGCGAGCCGGTGCGCCTCGGCGGCGTCGGTGGCGGGCATCACGGCGAGCAGCTTGCGCAGGGCGGTGCCGGCCGCCGCGGCGAACGGCGTGCCGCGCATCCGGTGCAACGCCACCGCCATGGCGACCGCCTCGACGGGACTGAGGTTGACCGGCGGCAGGGTGCGCGCCCGGTCGAGCGCGTAGCCGCCGGTGCGGCCCGCCTCGGCCCAGATCGGCACACCTGACTCCTGGAGGGCGCCGATGTCCCGCTCGATGGTGCGGGTGCTCACCTCGAAGCGGTCGGCGAGCCAGCGGGCGCTGCGCGGCCGTGGCGACACGGCGCGCAGCTCCTCGACCAGGGCGTAGAGACGGTCCGTCCGGTTCACTCCCGCAACCTACGACGGGGGTGTGACGGGACAGCTCCGCCTCGGGCGGACAGCGGGCCGGACGGACCGCTCAGGCGATGCAGGCGCAGACGATCAGCGCGGCGCCGAAGTGCGTGGCGGCGCTGACCCGGGCTGCCGGGTGCGGCTCGTCCGAGCAGATGATCTCGCCGAGCTTGCCCGGGGTGAGCAGGTCCAGCACGAAGAACGCCAGCGCCATGATGGCCAGTCCGACCAGGCCGAAGACGACCGTCGAGGCGAGCCCCTTGGTGAAGTCGCTGTAGCTGGTCAGGATCGCGGTGAACACGATCCCGGCGATGCCGAGCTGGTTGGCGGCGAGCAGCAGCGCGGCGTTGCCGTTGCGCCGCACCCAGATCAGCTCCCGCAGCCGGCCGGGAGTGAGCAGGTCGACCAGCCCGAACCCGGCCGCCATCAGGCCCACCCCGACGACCCCGAACACCAGGCTCTGCCAGGCTCCGTTGAGCAGGTCTTCCAGCACCGACTGCCTCCCGCACTCTGCGCCTGGCGGGGATGCCGGCGCGGTGACCGAGACGATAGCGGCACCGCGCCAGCGGTGGGAGCCCCGCTCCGGCGCCGGGAGACAGACCTACAGCGACAGGTAGTGCTGCCGCTCGTAGGGGGTGACCACACGGCGGTACTGCTCCCACTCGGCCCGTTTGTTACGCAGGAAGAAGTCGAAGACGTGCTCGCCGAGCACCTCGGCGACCAGTTCGGAGCCGGCCATCACGTCGATCGCCTCGGACAGGTTCTCCGGCAGCGGCTCGTAGCCCATCGCCCGCCGCTCGGCGCTGGTCAGCGACCAGACGTCGTCCTCGGCGCCCGGCGGCAGCTCGTAGCCCTCCTCGATGCCCTTCATCCCGGCGCCGAGCAGCACCGCGAAGGCCAGGTAGGGGTTGGCCGCCGAGTCCGGCGAGCGGACCTCCACCCGGGCCGAGTTCGGCTTGCCGTAGGCCGGGACCCGGACCAGCGCCGACCGGTTCAGGTGACCCCAGCAGACGTACGCCGGGCTCTCGGTGACCCGGTCCGGCAGCGCCTGCGGGAACAGCCGCTTGTAGGAGTTGACCCACTGGTTGGTGACGGCCGTGTATTCCCGGGCGTGCACCAGCAGCCCGGCGATGAAGGCCCGGGCCACCTTGGACAGCTTCATCGGGTCACCGGCGTCGTGGAACGCGTTGCGCTCGCCCTCGAACAGCGACAGGTGGGTGTGCATGCCGCTGCCGGGCTGGTCGGTGAACGGCTTCGGCATGAAGGTGGCCTGCACGCCGGTGGAGAGCGCGACCTCCTTGACCACGTGCCGGAAGGTCATGATGTTGTCGGCGGTGGTCAGCGCGTCGGCATAGCGCAGGTCGATCTCCTGCTGGCCGGGGGCCACCTCGTGGTGGCTGAACTCCACCGAGATGCCGATCCGCTCCAGCGCCAGGACGCCCTGCCGGCGGAAGTCTCGGGCCACCGCGTGGGTGGTGTGCTCGAAGTAGCCGCCGGTGTCGACCGGGGTCGGTACCGAGCCGTCCAGCGGGCCGTTCTCCAGCAGGAAGAACTCGATCTCGGGGTGGGTGTAGAAGGTGAAGCCCTTCTCGGCGGCCTTGGAGAGCGCCCGGCGCAGCACGTGCCGCGGGTCGGCCCAGGACGGGCCGCCGTCGGGGAGCAGGATGTCGCAGAACATCCGGGCGCTCTCGCCGCTGGCCCCACCCTCGAACGGGAAGACCTGGAAGGTGGTCGGGTCGGGCATGGCCACCATGTCGGACTCGAAGACCCGGGCGAAGCCCTCGATCGCCGAGCCGTCGAACCCGATGCCTTCCTCGAAGGCCGCCTCCAGCTCGGCGGGAGCCACCGAGACGCTCTTGAGCGTGCCCAGCACGTCGGTGAACCACAGCCGGACGAACCGGATGTCCCGCTCTTCCAGCGTACGGAGGACGAACTCCTGCTGACGGTCCACTTCCACCCCTCGCGACACAATGCCCACCTGCGACCGGGGTCGACCCGGCCTGACCGACCAGTCTCCACCGGCCTCGTTACGCCGACGTTACGCGACCGGGAGGCGGGCGTCCTGCCCTGTCCCGCGGCCCGCGCCCTCCCGCACGACGTACGCCCGGCGGGCGCGCCGCCCGCCGTGTCGGGCCCGACCGGCTGGGGCAAGATGAGGACATGCCCAACCTGCGTCTCGCCCTGTGCCAGGTCAACCCGACCGTCGGCGACCTCGCCGGCAACTCCGGCCTGGTCCGTGACTGGACCCGTCGGGCCGCCGACGCCGGCGCCCAGATCGTCGCGTTCCCGGAGATGATGCTGACCGGCTACCCGGTCGAGGACCTGGTCTTCCGCCGGTCCTTCGTCGCCGCGTCGAAGGCCGCACTGCGACGCCTCGCCGCCGATCTCGACGCGGACGGGCTGGGCGCGCTCCCGGTGCTGGTCGGCTACCTGGACGCCGACGGCCCGCCGCAGTTCAGCGGCGACGCCGAGCCCGGTCGCGGCACCCGCAACGCGGCGGCCCTGCTGCACCGTGGCGGGATCGTCGCCACCTACTTCAAGCACCACCTGCCCAACTACGGGGTCTTCGACGAGGACCGCTACTTCGTCTCCGGCGACGCGCTGACCGTCGTCCGCGTCGGCGGGGTGGACGTCGCGCTGACCATCTGCGAGGACCTGTGGCAGGCCGGTGGCCCGTTCGCCGCCGCACGTCAGGCCGGGGTCGGCCTGGTCCTGACCATCAACGGCTCGCCGTACGAGCTGAACAAGGACGACGTCCGGCTGCCGCTGGTCCGCCGCCGGGCCGCCGAGGCCGGGGCGACCGTCGCGTACGTCAACATGGTCGGCGGCCAGGACGAGCTGGTCTTCGAGGGCGACTCGATGATCGTGAGCGCCGACGGCGCCCTGCTCACCCGGGCCCCGCAGTTCGTCGAGCACCTGCTGGTGCACGACGTGGAGCTGCCGGCGGCCGGGGAGCCGGCCGCCCCCGACCAGGTGCTGGCGGACGAGATGCGAGTGGTCCGCGCCGAGGCCGGCGACATCCCGCCGGCACCCGACGGGCCCGCCGCCACCGGCGGGACGATCGCCCCGGTGGCCGACGAGGCCGAGGTGTGGCAGGCGCTCGTGCTGGGTCTGCGCGACTACGTCAACAAGAACCGGTTCCCCTCGGTGGTGCTGGGCCTCTCCGGCGGCATCGACTCGGCGGTGGTGGCCGCGCTGGCCGTCGACGCGCTCGGGCCCGACCGGGTGGTCGGGGTGTCGCTGCCCAGCCAGCACTCCTCCGAGCACAGCCGGGAGGACGCGGCCGACCTGGCGAAGCGGACCGGGCTGGACTACCGGGTCGAGCCGATCCAGCCGATGGTGGACACCTTCCTGGCGAACATGTCGCTCTCCGGGGTCTCCGTGGAGAACCTCCAGGCGCGGGTACGCGGGGTGATCCTGATGGCGCTGTCGAACCAGGAGGGGCACCTGGTGCTGACCACCGGCAACAAGAGCGAGCTGGCGGTCGGCTACTCCACCCTCTACGGCGACTCGGTCGGCGGCTTCAACCCGGTCAAGGACGTCTGGAAGACGCTGGTCTGGCGGCTGGCGAAGTGGCGCAATGCCGACGCGGCCCGCCGGGGCGACACCCCGCCCATCCCGGAGAACTCGATCGGCAAGCCGCCGAGCGCCGAGCTGAGCCCGGGCCAGTTGGACAGCGACACCCTGCCCGACTACGACGTGCTGGACCCGATCCTGATCGGCTACGTCGACGGTGACCTGGGCCGGGACGGGCTGGTCGCATCCGGCCACGACCCGGCCGTCGTCGACCGGGTGCTGCGGATGGTGGATACCGCCGAGTACAAGCGCCGCCAGTCCGCTCCGGGCACGAAGATCTCGATGAAGGCGTTCGGGCGTGACCGGCGGCTGCCGATCACGAACCGGTGGCGCGAGGACGGCTGAGCCGGATCGCTCCCGGGCCGGCGGCCCGGCCTGCCGGCGGCCCGGTCGACTGCCTGCCGGCGGCGGCGGCGCATGGGGCCCGGCTGGCCCGGGAGTGACATCCTCCACTGCGCTCTGCCGCAGGCCGGTCGTCGGGTGCGACGATCGCGGCAGAACCCGGGGACCGCGCACGCGGCCTCGAGGAAGGAGACAGTCATGGTGGAGTCCACCCCGTCCGAGGTGACCGCCCTCTACGGCGGCCCGGTCACCCGGCGGGTCCGCACCCGCGACCTGATCACCGCCAAGGAGCGCGGCGAGCGGTGGCCGATGCTCACCTCGTACGACCAGTACACCGCCTCGATCTTCGATCAGGCCGGCATCCCGGTGCTGCTGGTCGGCGACTCGGCGGCGAACAACGTCTTCGGCTACGAGACGACGGTGCCGGTGACCGCCGAGGAGTTGCTCCCGCTGGTCCGCGCGGTGGTCCGGGCGACCCGGCACGCGCTGGTCGTCGGCGACCTGCCGTTCGGCTCCTACGAGGAGGGTCCGACGCAGGCGCTGCGTACCGCCGTGCGGTTCATGAAGGAGGGTGGCTGCCACGCGGTGAAGCTGGAGGGCGGCCGGCGCTGCGCGGCGCAGATCGCCGCCATCACCGGCGCCGGCATCCCGGTGATGGCGCACATCGGCTTCACGCCGCAGAGCGAGCACGCCATCGGTGGCTACCGGGTGCAGGGGCGTGGCGACGCGGCCGACGACGTGATCGCCGACGCCCGTGCCGTGGCCGAGGCGGGCGCGTTCGCCGTGGTGCTGGAGATGGTGCCCGGCGAGGTGGCCAAGCGGATCACGGCGGAACTGCCGATCCCGACCGTGGGCATCGGCGCCGGCGCGGACACCGACGCCCAGGTGCTGGTCTGGCAGGACATGGCCGGCCTGCGTACCGGCAAGGCGCCGCGCTTCGTGAAGCGCTACGCCGACCTGGCGGGCGCGCTGACCGACGCGACCCGGCGCTTCGCCGACGAGGTCCGGGGCGGCGACTTCCCGGCCGCGGAACACACCTTCTGACACCGTCCGTGCGGTCCGGGGGCGCCCCACCCGGCGCCCCCGGCCCGCACACAGCCCACAACCCCCGCCCCGCCGCCGACCGCCGCCGCCGACCGCCGACGGCCGCCGCCGACGGCCGCGATCTTGCACTTTTTGCCTCGGCAAAAGGAATATTGAACTCATAACGCGGGCCGAAACTGCAAGATCGCGGGAGAGCGTCGCGGGAGAGCGTCGCGGGAGAGCGTCGCGGGAGAGCGTCGCGGGAGAGCGTCGCGGGAGAGCGTCGCGGGAGAGCGTCGCGGGAGAGCGTCGCGGGAGAGCGTCGCGGGAGAGGCCGGAGGGCTGCCGCCCGCCCAGGCCCTCGCTCCGTCCGACATGCTCTTCGAGGTCGACGCGGCGCCAGTCCGGCCCTGACCGGGACGCCACCTCCCTGCCGTCCGACCTGATGCGGACGCCACCCCCTGCCGTCCGATCATGGCTGGACGGCGGAGAGCACCGGCCGCTACGGTCCGCCCGGGTCGGAGGTCAGAGGTCGGTGACGCGGATGCCGGCGTGCGCCTTGTAGCGCTTGTTGATGGCGATCAGGTTGGCGGTGAACGCCTCGATCTGGTGCGCGTTACGCAGCCGGCCGGCGTAGATGCCACGCATGCCGGGGATCCGCGCGGCGAGCGCGGCGACCACGCTGACCAACTCCCGGTCCTCGGCGCAGATCAGCACGTCGAGATCGATCCGGTCGACCTCCGGGTCGGCCAGCAGCGGCGCGCTGACGTGGTTGAACGCGGCGCAGACCCGGGAGTCGGGCAGCAGTCCGGCGGCCTGCTGCACGGCACTGCCCTCGGCGACCGTGAGCGCGTACGGGCCCTGCTTGTCGAAGCCGAGCGGGTTGACGCAGTCGACGACGATCTTGCCGGCGAGCGGCTCGGCGAGCGCCGCGACGGTGGCGGCGTGCCCGTCCCACGGCACCGCGATGACGACCACGTCGCTGCGTCGGGCCACCTCCTCGTTGCCGCCGCCGGCGACCTGGGCCCCGGCGGGCACACCGGGCAGGGCCGCGATCTCCTCGGCGGACTGCGCGGCCCGCTCGGCGGAACGGGACCCGATCAGCACGGTCTGGCCGGCCCGGGCGAACCGGTAGGCGAGGCCCCGCCCCTGGTCGCCGGTGCCGCCGATGATGCCGACGGTCAGCCCGGACACGTCGGGCAGCGTGCTCGCGTCGTAAGCCATGCCGTCATCCTCGCAAACCGGTGACGCCAGCAGCAGCGTCGGGCGCTGTGACAATCCCCGCTGCCAGCGGACCAGCGACCGGCCGGGGCTGGGAACCGGCGACCCGGGACCGGGACGGAACGAGGACCGAGGACCGAAGACCGAGGACCGGGGGCCGGGGACCGAGGACCGGGGCGGCGCCGACGGGTTGTCAGGCCCGTTCGAAGGCCACCGCGCGGGCGACCGGGTCGGCGGTGACCAGCCGGACCCGGATCCGCTCGCCGAGCGGCAGCTCGCCGAGGCAGCGGGCGCGGACCGGCGGGTCGTCCAGCGCCACGGTGCCGCCGGGCCGGCGACCGGGGCGGGACCTGCCGTCCGGGGCCGTGTCCACGTCCAGCACCGCCGCGTCGAAGGTCTCCCCCACCCGGTGCTGGAGCAGCACCGCCTCGGCCAGCTCGATCGCACCGCGAGTGGCCGCCGAGGCGGCCCGGTCGGTGCTGGCCATCACGTCCGGCAGCCGGGGCAGCGCCGCGCGGGCCCAGTCGGGCACCGCCCGACCCTCGTGCAAAGCCAGGCAGACCTCGGTGGCGTACCGGTCGGCCAGTCGCCGCAACGGCGCGGTGACATGGGCGTACGCGGCGGCGACCCCGCCGTGCTCGCGCTGCTCGGGCAACGCGCCGTCGAAGGCCGTGTACGCGGCACCGCGCATCAACTCGGCGGCCTGGTCGACGAAGGCGGCCGACCGGGGCTGTGCAGGGTCCAGGCCGGCGATCACCTCGCCGGGGCCGGCCCCGTCCGGCCAGTGCACGCCCAGCGGGGCGGCGGCGGCCCGCAGCCGGGCCACCGCCTCGGGCTTCGGCGCCGGCATCGTACGCAGCAGGCCGATCTCCCCGGCCAGCATGATGTCGGCGGCGGCCATCCCGGTCAGCAGCGAGATCTGGGCGTTGTGCTCCTCCATCGGCACCGGCCCGCGCAGCACCAGCCGCCAGCCGTCGCCGTCGGCTTCCACGTCCTGCTCGGGCAGTGGCAGGTTGATCGCGCCCCGGCGCAGGCCACGGGCGGTGAGCAGGGCCCCGATCTCGGGCAGCAGGGCGATCGGCTCGGGCAGCCGGCCGGCGTCGGCGGCTGCCTGCACGCCGACGTACTCCAGCTTGGCCCGGCTGCGGACCAGCGCGCGTTCCAGCGTGACCCCGACGGTGCCGCCGTCGGCGTCCAGGTCGACGGTCCACACCACGGCGGCCCGGTCGACGTCCGGCAGGAGGCTCGCCGCGCCCTCGCTGAGAGCCTCGGGGTGCAACGGCACGGTGCCGTCGGGCAGGTAGACGGTCTGCCCGCGCCGCCAGGTCTCCTCCTCCAGCGCACCGCCGGGGCGGACGTGCGTGGCGACGTCGGCAATCGCGTACGACACCCGGTAGCCGCCGCCGGCGCGGCGGGCGAGGTGCATCGCCTGGTCGAGGTCACGCGAGCCGGCGGGGTCGACGGTGACGAACGGGACGTCGGTGCGGTCGGCGGCGGGCCGGGGCGGCGTGGCCGCCGCGGCGTCGGCCTCGCGCTGCGCCGCGACCGGGAACCCCTCGGGCAGTCCCAGCTCGCGACGCAGCGCGCCGAAGTCGATGCGGGGTGCGATTACGCGTCGGATCACCACGGGGTCAATCCTGACAGTGTGGCGGATGATCCGCTTCCCGGCGAGCGCCGGTCGCCCCGCGTGGCGGTCAGCCGGTCGCCCTGCGCGCGCTCGCCCGTACGCCCCGGGTAGCGGTGGCCCGGGCCGCGGCCATCGGGGCGGGTGCCTTGCGCGCGGTGACCTTCCTGGCCGGCGCCTTGGCGGCGGTCGTCTTCTTCGCCGGGGCCTTCTTCGCCGCCGCCTTGCGGGTGGTGGCCGAGGATGTTCCGGTGGCCTTCCTGGCGGGGGCCTTCTTCGCGGCGGCCTTGCGGGCGCCACCGGTAGGCCGGGTCGCGGCCGTCGTCCTGGCCTGCGTCGTCTTTCTCGCCGACGTCGTCTTCTTGGCCGGCGTCGTCTTTCTGGCCGGCGTCGTCTTCTTGGCGGCGGCCTTCTTCGCCGGGGCCTTCGCCGCCGTCGTGGTCTTCTTCGCCACCGTTGCGGCGGTCTTCTTCGCCACTGCCGAGGCAGTCTTCTTCGCCACCATGGTGGCGGTCGTCTTCGCCACCGCCGAGGCAGTCTTCTTCGCCACTGTGGTGGCGGTCGTCTTCGCCGCCGTGGTGGTGGTCTTCTTCGCCGCCGGGGTGGCCTTGCGGGCGGCGGCGGTGGTCCTGGCGGGGGCTTTCTTCGCCGGCGCGGCCGTCTTCCTCGCCGTGGTGGCAGCCTTCGTCGCCGCCTTTCGGGCGGGCGTCCTCGCCGAGGTCGTCTTCTTCGCCGCCGTGCTCCTGGCCGCCGCCGTCGTCCGCTTCGCCGTGGCGGGGGCCTTCTTCGCGGCGGCGGTCGTCTTCTTCGCCGCCGTGGCGTTCCTGGTCGTCGCCTTGTTCGCGGGCGCCTTCGCGGCGGTGGTCTTCTTCGCCGGGGCCCGCCCCGCACCGCCCGTCGCCTTCTTGGCCGGCGCCTTCTTCGCCGCCGTGGTCGTGGCGGACCGGCGCGCGGTCCGCGTGGTGCCCGCGGTCCGCTCCGCCGCGGCGGTCTTCCTGGCGGTCGTACGTCTGGCGGCCGGGCGGGTGGTGGCCTGCTGTGCTTCGGCCATCTCGGTTCCCTTCCTGGGGACGTGCTCTCGCCCTCGCGGAGCACCAAGTATCTCGGCGCGGGCCGTCCCGCGCCGCCTATCTGCTCTCCCCGGCCCAGCGGGCGTCCTCGGCCTCCCACGCGTCGTTGCGCTCCCGCACCGTCTGCAGGGCGTTCTCCGCGTCGGCGGCTGAGGCGTACGGCCCGAGAACGTGCCTGGCGGGGCACACGTCGGCATCGGTCTCGACCCGGTGGTGTCGGGTGCACCAGTAGTAGTGCCCACCGTTTCCGCTGTCGCTCATGGGATCACTGTGCACCGGGAACCACCCGTCCGCCACCGGAACACCACAAGTCGCCGATGTTCTCCACAGTAGACGTGCTCCCGCCGTCAGGGGCTGGAACTGCGAAAACAGGCCAAGCCGGTGCACGACGCACACCCCGTCTACCGCTTAGGGGCAGCCGTGGCGGGGCGAGGTGCTGGCCGGGCGGGCCGCCGCTCGGGGGCGGGTTAGGGTCGCCGGATGGGCGTTCCGGACCACATCCTGCGGCTGCGCGAACGCGTCGGCCACGACCTGCTCCCGCTGTCGAGCGTCAGCGCGGTGGTGTGCGACGACGCCGGCAAGCTGCTGCTCGGCAGGCGCGCCGACGACGGCCGCTGGTCGGTGGTCAGCGGCATCATCGAGCCGGGCGAGCAGCCGGCCACGGCGGTGGTCCGCGAGGTGCGGGAGGAGACCGGCGTGCAGGTCGAGCCGGTCCGGCTGAGCAGCGTCGTCTCGCACCCGCACACCTACCCCAACGGCGACCGCTGCGAGTTCCTCAACCTCGGCTTCCGCTGCCGGCTGGTCGGCGGCACCGCCCGGGTCAACGACGACGAGTCGGTGGCCGTGGGCTGGTTCCCGCCGGACCGGCTGCCCGCGCTGGACCGGCACGCCCGACTGGTCGTCGCGCACGCCCTCGGTGACGAGGCGACCGCCTGGTTCCTGCCCGCCGGCACGGGCTGGGCCGAGTCCGATGACTGACCTCGACCCGCCCCTGCGCCGCTACCTCGGCGACCTGGTCACCGCCGCCCGCGACGTCCTCGGCGACGACCTCGTCGGGGCGTACGCGGCCGGCTCCGTCGGGCTGGGCGCGTACCAGCCGGGACGCAGCGACGTCGACGTCGCGCTGGTCAGCGCCGAAGCCCTCGACCTCACGCGCAAACAGGAGTTGGTGGCGCGGCTGCGACACGAGGCGCTGCCCTGCCCCGCGCGCGGGCTGGAACTGGTCGTGTACCGGTGGAAGATCGCCCGCTCCGGCACACCGGAGGCCGGCTTCGAGGTCGAACTGAACACCGGCGCGCGGATGCCGTTCCGGGCAACGTGGGCCGCTGCCGACCGGCCGGCCGAGGACGGCCTGTTCTGGTACGGCCTGGACCGCAGCATCCTGCACCAGTGCGGGTACGCCCTGCTCGGGCCGCCGGCCGCCGAGACCTTCGCCGACCTCTTCCCCGCCGACCTGCGTCGCCTGCTGACCGACTCGCTGCGCTGGTGGCTGGCCCTGCCGACCCCGCCCGGCGACGGTCCCGCCCCCGGCGCCGAGGACGCGGTGCTCGGCGCCTGCCGTTCCCTGGTCAAGGTCCGCCACGGCGTCTGGCTGTCGAAGGTCGACGCCGGCCGTCGGCTGGTCGCCGACGGCTGGCCGGGCGACCCGACGGCAGGCGCCGAGCGCCGCGTCCACGGCGAGCCCGGCGACCTGATCGAACGGTCGATCGCGGCGCGGGCCGGCGGGCCACCGCCGGGCGGTCCCGAGGCCCGCGCCTTCCAACGAGCGGTGCTGAACGAGATCAGCGGGTGACGGGCTCCACCGGAATCCACAGCTCGGCGTCCGCCTCGGTGCCGTCCGCCGACAGCCGGGTACGGGAGATCTCCGGTCCCGGTCGGCTGCGGTACGGGTTGGACGGGAACCACTGCGTGAACACGTCCCGCCACAGGTACTGCACCGCCTGCGGGAACGCCCCGGAGGTCTCGAAGACCGCCCAGGCGCCCGCCGGCACCTCCAGCGCGTCCAGGTCCTCCGGCACGTCCGCGCCGGTCACCACGCCGTACCAGTAGTCCAGCTCGGTGCCCTCCGCGCGACTGTCGGCCACGTCGGCGCTCACGTTCACGATGCCCTGCGGCTCCTGGTCGGACAGCGCCTCGATCCGGCGTACCGTCTCGGGCGCGAGGCCCTTGACGAAGGCGACGATCGCCGGGTTCATCCCCTCGTGCACCAGCGGTACGCGGGCTTTACGACCCACCAGCTGGAACTCGTCCTTGTGCACGATCCGGTATCGCATGCTGCTGCTCCCTTCGACGACGAGTCGGAAGGACATCCGGGGCTGGGAGCGCAATGCGGCCCCCGTACGCCGGGCCTCGCCGGGGCCCACGCCGTGCACGGCGTGGAACGCCCGGGCGAACGCCTCGGTCGAGCTGTAGCCGTAGCGGACGGCGACATCGAGCAGCGCCCGCTCCCCCGCGAGCACCTCCGCGCCCGCGACGGTCAACCGCCGGCGGCGGATGTACTCGGACAGGCCGACTCCCGCCAACGCCGAGAAGAGCCGCCGGAGGTGGTACTCCGACGTCACCGCGATCCGCGCCAGCTCGGCCACCTCGATCGGCTGTTCGAGGTACCGCTCGATGTGTTCCATCGCCTGGTTGAGCCGCTCCAGCACCCGGTTCTCCTTTCCCTTACGAGCAGCAACGCTAGGCGGGAAGCCCGTGCCCGACCCGACATGCTGTGCCCGGTTCGGTCGGCCGGCGGCCGACCCTGGCGCGAACCAGTGATCTCCACAGGCACGTCGGAGGGCGGAGAAAAGACAACTCCGGGCACCGAATGCGGTGCCCGGAGTGTCTGCCGTACCGATCAGATCTGGACGTGCGCCCTGCGGCGGATCCGGCTGGCTCCCAGCAGGAGACCACCGGCGGCCAGCAGGCCGCCACCGAGGGAGAGGGCCATGTTGGAGCTGTCACCGGTGACCGGCAGCTCCTTCTGGTCCTTGTCGTGCTTGCCGTCCTTGTCGTGCTTGCCGTCCTTGTCGTCGTGCCGGTGGTCGTACTTGCCGTGCCGGATGCAGACGGTGACGGTGGCCGGGTCGGAGGCCACGTACCTGCCGTCGAACTTGCCGGTCGCCCGGGCCGTGTTGACCACCTTGCCGGCCTTGACGTCGGCCTTGGTCACCACGTGCGGCTTGACGGCGTGGCAGTCGGTGCTCGTGCCGCGCGCCAGCGTGCCGCTGTTGCAGACCACGCGTCCGGCGTTCCGGTCGTGGACGCCGACGTGGGTGATGGTGACCGTGCCGGTGTTCGTCACCCGGTAGGTGTAGAAGATCTTGTCGCCCTTGGCGGCGTAGCCGTCGTTCTCACACTTCTTGTGGCAGTCCGACTCGACCCGGGCCTTCTTGTCGATCGACAGGCTGACCTGCTTCGGCGGCTCCGGCTTGGTGGTCACCGTGAACGTCGCCTTGTTGGACCACACCGCCTGCCTGTCGAACCACCCGGTGGCCTGAGCGGTGTTGACGATCTTGCCCTTCTTCACGTCGGTCTTCTTGACGGTGTACTTGCCGGTGCAGGTGGTGCTCGCCTTCGGCGCGAGCCACGTGGCCTCGCAGGTGATACCGGTGACCGTGTCGTCGGTGATGGCGATCTTGCTGATCGGGTAGGTCGTGCCCGTGCTCTGGTTCGTCACCTTGTAGAGGTAGGTGACCTCATCACCGGCTTTCACGTCCTTGGCCGGATACCCGGTCTTGGTCAGGTACAGCTTCGAGTTCGGCCGGGGGGCGGACGACGCCATGCAGGTGGACCTGAGCACGAAGGAGTCGGCGGTACCGGAGACCACCGCGCTGGCACCGGTCAACGTCCAGCCGGCCGGGACCCGGATCCACGCCTTGCTGGTGCCCGGGCCCCTGACGATGGCGCTGTTGGGGGCGGTGGGGATCGTCCTCGTGGTGGCGCCGGTCGGCGTCCTGAACGTCGTCGTGATCGTCTGGAAGACGCCGCTGATGTCGGGAGCGCCCGGCAGTTCGAACGCCCATCCGTCCTCGTCCGGGTAGGCACCGCCGTGGAAGTCGCAGTTCTGGGTGAACGAAGCCGCCGTCGTCGGCACGTGCCCCGGGTTGATGTTGATCGTCGACGCGGCAGCGGCCGGCGAGCCGCCGGCGAGCAGCAGGCCACTGGCCAGCAGCGCGAACACCGCCAGCCGCGCGTAGAGGCCGCCTCGCCTGAGCGACGCAGAGGTCTTGCTCATGTATTCCCCCGTGTTGTGGATGGTTGACACCGGGGGCAACGAGAGGTAGGAGGATACGTCACGTCAAGTGGTACGAAATCCCCCACTCGGGCGGAATTAGGGTGTTTAGGACTCAGGCCGGAAACACCTACAACTCGACGAGCGCACGCCACCGCTTGAAGACCTCCACAGGGAGGGATTGTTTCGATATATCTCTAGGTTGACAGATGTCGAAACAGGCTGCAAAGGTGGACCTGCTTAGAAAAACATCTAGACAGCAGGAAAAATCCCATGTCCCGTGTCCAGCTCGCCCTGCGCGTGTCCGACCTCGAAGGTTCCGTCGCCTTCTACTCCAGGCTGTTCAACACCGAGCCGGCCAAGCGGCGCCCCGGCTACGCCAACTTCGCCATCGAGAACCCGCCACTGAAGCTCGTCCTGCTCGAAGGCGAGCCCGAGCAGCCCACCGTAATGGACCACCTGGGCGTCGAGGTGTTCAGCACCGACGAGGTCAACGCAGCCACGAAGCGGCTCACCGACGCAGGCCTGATCACCCTGGAGGAGAACAGCACCGAGTGCTGCTACGCCCTCCAGGACAAGGTCTGGGTGCGCGGTCCGGGCAACGAGCCCTGGGAGGTCTACACCGTCAAGGCCGACTCAGACCAGCTCCAGAAGAAGACCGAGAGCGCCTGCTGCACCCCGGCGGCCGAGTTGGAGCCGACCTCCGACGGAGCCGCGTCAAACTGCTCTTGACCATTTCGGTGTGCGCGCCGACGGCAACCCGGCGGCCGGCGCGCACACCCACAACGGCGCTTGGCCACCGGGGCTCGAACGCAGGATCGAGCGCCGCACTGCGGTCAGGGCAGCCATCAGGACGCTGCGCCTCTTCACCTCAGCGTTCGCCTGCGCGGAGTCGTACCCCTCCAGGAGTCTGCCCCATTTGGATCAGCGGCAGAGTCGCATCAACGAGGGAAGGTTGAGCATCAGCACGGTTACCACCCTCGCCGCGAAGCAACCACCTGCAACCATCACCTGCGTCACCGGGCATTGGCAGCCTGTCGTGGGCGTTACCGTAGGTTGTCGACGAGGTTGGCGAGTTCTGGAATCGTCGACACCTTGGCGAGATCGCTTTTGTACTGCGCCTCGTCCTTCACCGGCTTCTCGGCCAAAGGCGTGTCGAGGGTTTCACGCGAGGTGGATGCCCAGAGTCCGCGAGAGTTGACCACGCGGTACAGCCCCGCCTCACCGGCACCCTTCTTCGCGCGCAGGAAGAGGACCATTTCTTCCTTCGGGAGCGCTGCGGACATTTCCCCGGCGACGTCATCGATCGATTGCCCTCGTCCGGGAATGACCATGAATTCAAGCGGGACCACCGAGGGAAGGCCGCCCTTGCCGGCGAGTTCACGGGTCACAGCCAGGTCGACGGATACGTAGTGGACCGTATCGTTACCCTCGGCGGTGAGAGTGCGAATCTTTCCTACCTTGCCGAAGCGGGCCAACACGGTTGCGTCAGCGGTCTGCGCCATAGATCCCAGGGGGACATACGGCTCCACCTCGTCACCGGAGATCCGGAACGTCTGCCAGAAGCGCTCGTCAGAATTCTGCGCCTCGGCCGAGCCCGCCGTTGGGTCGCTGCCCGAGCGCGGCTCGGCGCACGCCGACAGAGATATCGACACGCCGAGGAACAGCGCCGCGATAATGGCCACTCCTCGTGCCCGGCGTGGTTCGTTGACCTTCTCAGTAGGTCGCATTGATGTGTCCTTTGTCGTGGGCGCTCAGAGTTGATGAGTTTCCGCCATCAGCGGTGCTTTTTACGCATGAAGCCTGTTCCGACGTGTGGCGCAGGCCGACGCTGTGGGCGACCTCGTGGCAGACGATTCGGTTCGCTGGCGGGTTGTACCGCTGGTTGATCCGGACCCACTGGGTCGTGCAGCGCATGTTCGGGTGGCTCCCGCTCGTCGGTCCATCGCAGGCGTTCCAGCCGTTCAGTCCGTTGTCTCCATAGTCGGAATCATAGATGCAGGTATCGAGGCTGGAGTCGCAGAACGTTGGAGACGCGATGGAGACGGTCAGGTCAGTCGGGTCGTACTGGCCGTTCATGACAGTGGTCACCGCGCTGCTGTAGGTACTCGTCAGCGAAATCCTGCCGACGACGAAACTCGCGCTGGTCGTCAACCACACGCCGTTCGTGGTTCCGGTGATACCCACTGTCCCCGTGGACCCGAAGTTGGAGGCAAGGGCGGGCGAAGCGCTGATTGGCCCAGCGGCAGCGACTAGGGCGGCCGCGAAGGTGACGGTCAATGCTCTGATCAAGACCGATCTAGACATGTCGATACCTTAGTGAGACAAAATCTCTCCCGTCAAGAGCGGACCACTCTCCGTAATCATGGGCGTGATGCAGGCCCCCCTCTCGTCTACGACGGCCATGGTGCCCGATCGTCCATTGGACGTCGGGGCCCCGCCAGCGGTCCCCGACGACCCCGCGCCGATACGTGCGATCATGCCGCCGCGGCGATCAGTCGGTCCGCGTGTGGTCGCGGCCGTTACATCTGAGGTCGGGCTCACACACGATGGCGGTGGCGTCTGGTTCCCTCGTCGCGGCGGAGCGGCACTCGCGTTTAGCGAACATCCGCTCACGGCTCCCCTCCGTGTCAAGACAACGCCGGGATCGGGTTTTAAGCTGAGTCTCGGCGGGTCCGGTAAGTGCCTTCTCCGAAGAGCCGGCTTGGGGATGTGAACTGGTCACGCTGGAGTCAGTTGTCGTTCCCCGGTGTCCTTCCGGACCCGCCGCCGGGGCAGCCACGGCGTCGTTGGTAACTCCGGCGGTGACATCGCAAAGGCTTCCGGCAGCGGCTCGGTCCACTACTGACCTGCAGACCTGTTGAGGATGCGCGGAGGCGAGTCGCCTCCGCGCATCCTTGCGTGGGCGGGTCGCCGTCAGGGGGCGGATGGCGTCATGATCGACAATCTGGTCAGGTTGGCAAGGTCGGCTGTTGGCGTAAGCTCCACCGTGGTCGCGCCTGCCGCCTTGTCCGCAGACGCTCGCCCGATCGTGACAGCGCCAACCTGATTGCTCCGCTGGGACGGATCCGGCATCAAGACACGGTTGGTCTGGTAAACCTCACCGTCTGCGGGAACGCCTTCCATGACCAGCTTTCCGCCGGTGCCACGTACGGAACCCGGAACATTACTGATATTCGTGTACACCTGGCCGGTGAACCCGGTACTGGTAACGAGGTCGACAGTGGCTTCACCGCGGACGGTATCGACTGCCGTTACGCGTCCGACCAAACCTTCGGCGACAACGGCTAGTTGCCCTCGCCGGACTCCCTGATCCTTCAGGAACGCCACGATTATCTGTTGGCCGCTCCTGCCGACTACCTCAGCGGGTACGGCCCGCGCGTCACCGTCCACACCGTCCTCACCAGGTACCTCGAACACCTTCGTGAGGCTGGCGAACGGTCGCTTCGGCTTGATGAACCCCGCGATCGTCGTCGTCTGCGCGGTCGCAGCGATCGGAAATCGTTTTACAATGAGGCGACTGGTCGGTCCGTCCGGTTCTTGTATCATTTCATCATCGACTGCGGTACTCGAAACCCGCACCGCTGTCACGCCCGGCATGGCGAGGGCAATGGCATAGGTGCCCCAGGGGTCATTACTAACCTCGCCGGCGGCTCCGGACAATCGTGGACTGACCAGACTTATCACCTGAGTCTTCACCGGGTCGGGCGCGGGCCGATCAACCCGCATCCGCAAGGCGTCCGCCGCACCGGAATCACCGGTGAAGAACGCCAACCGCGCGTCGCCCTGCTTGTCGTATCCCTGCAGGACGACCACCGTCGAGCGCAGGCGTGGATGGCGCGTCGCGACAAGGGCCCGAACATCAGTGTGCGGGCCTGCCGAGTTGGTACGGTCCCAGACGCTGGTGGCCTCACGTACCAGGCCAGCGTCCACGTCCCCCACCGGGGACCAGCCCAGAAACGGGCCATCCGGCGGCGGTGCAGCGAGTTGCGGTGTGGGCCCGAATCCGACAACCCGAAACATCGTGACCAGCACCGCCACGCATACTGCGGCTGCGGCTGCTGCGGCGACACGCCGCCGCCCGCGACGCCGGTCTGCCCGCCGCATGATCTTGCCTTCATAGCCCTCGGTCGGTACCACCGACTCGGCCAGATCCGCCAGGCCGTCACGCAACTCGGTCGTGTTATGCATAGCGCACCTCTTCATCAGCAACAGCGTCGGCCTTAACCCATTGCTTACGCAGAGTCTGCAGTCCCCTTGATGAAAGACTCTTGACCGTGCCAACCGAACAACCCAGTACATGCGCCGTGTCCTGCTCGGACAGGTCCTCGTAGAAGCGCAGTACGACGGCGGCACGCTGTCGTGCTGGCAGCCCGTCCAACGCCCGGCGGAGCAGGTCCCGCTGTTCCACCCCCACATACTCGTCGCGTGCCTGACTCTCCACCAGCCGACCCAAGGGCTGTTCCCACCAGGACCGGCGCCGCCTCCAGCTCACGAAGGTGTTGACTAGAATGCGTCGAACGTAGTGATCGACGCCTTCCGAGCGTTGCAGCCGAGGCCACGCCACAACCGTCTTGGCCAGCGTCGTCTGGACCAGGTCCTCGGCTTTCCCTCGGTCTCCACACAGCAGGAAGGCGGTCCGGAGCAGCGATCCGTAACGCGCCCGCACAAAGGCTGTCACCTCCTTATCCTCGCGATCATGCATCAGCCACCCGCACCCTCAGCTTCAATCTCACGGCCACTACTTACGCTCTCGACCCCAGCAAACGTTGCCGTGACTCCGGAACTTTTTGACGATCGATTTCTCGACCCGCCCGCCGTGACGGCGATGCGCAAAAGGAGCCGCCCAGTGCTGTGCAGGCCGAGCCGGCAGACCATGGGCTCGGCCGATCTCGGGGCGGCTGGACCACCAAGACGCTTCTGGCGTATGAGCAGGGCCGCAAGCTGATGGCCGTAGTGGTGACCGCTGGGCAGCGCGGCGACAGCCCACAGGTCAGCCCCATGCTGCCAAGGCGCGTGTGACCCGGACCGGGAGCGGCCGGCCGACCCACCACAAGGTCGTTATCCTCCTACGCACCCGCGGCATCACCGGCGGACCCGGATGGCTGATCGACATGCTCGGCCTCACCCGCCTACGCCTGCAGAACACCACCCACCACAACCAACCAAGCTCCCAGCACGGCACCAGATAAACGACCAGCTCAGAGCCTTGATCAGGTCTCTGAGCTGGTGGGCGACGGACGAGTCGACCTGTACGCCGGATTCTGGGTCTCTGATCTTCGGCTGTCGTCTGCCAGGATGCAGGCGATCGGAGGCGGCCTTGGGTGGACGTCTCTTGCGTCAGATTGAAGGAGTCGGAGTTGCGTCTGCCCCGTGAGCCTCACCCGATTGACCGGCCGGTCATTACCGTGCTCATGATCATCTTCTTCGGCCTGGGAGCAGTCGCGGCGAGCGGATGGAACGGCGATGGTGGGCGTTTCCAGCCGATCGCGGCAGTGCTTGCCGTCGTGCTGTTCGGATGCTTCCTGATCTTGTTTGCAATCTTCTGGGTCGGCTGGCTGATGCGGGGGCACGAGCTGTGGCGCGAGGAGTGGCGACGGCCAGGCGGAGGCAATAGCGATTGAGTCCTGTCCCAGGCGGAGCGATGCTGCTGGGGGACAGTCGGAACACAAGACAGCGTGAAACGTCGTCAACCGGCGCGAGGCGATGAGGACCATGAGAGGGCCCCGGGCAGCGCACCGGCCGAGTTGCAGCAGGTCCCGCAACTGCCGGTCTAAGTTCCGCTTCAACGTCTGACAACGGGAGCGGCTCGGCCCCGATTTACCGAGGCCGCTTGTCCTCGACGTGTACGACGTCAAGCTCATGGCCGTCCTGGTTTCGCTTGCTGCGTCCGTACAGACCAACGGCCAGATCGTTGCTGTCCGAGATCTCGTCGGGTCCTACGTAGGTCAGCACGTCGTTGTGGTGGCCGTAGACCACCCATCCGGGACCGGGATCGAGGGTAATGGTGCCAAAGTCTCCAGCAGGCGAGCCGGCGTAGACGGGGCCGTACTCGCGCAGGGTGTCGACGGCCTGAGCGGCGAGGTCAACGCTGGGTCCGGGGTCTGGTAGTACGACGCACGTGCCGTGGGCGAACACGACCCAGGACTTGTTGTCTCCCCGGATGATGCGACGCCAGGTTTCGGCCAGATCTTGCTCCGACATGACGATGATCATCCCCGAGTTGGTGCACCTGCGCTACCCGCGAAGCGTGCCCGAAACAGCGGTCAAGAGGGGGCAACCGGAGGAGGCAGGCCGTAGCAAACTCCGCACTGTTCAACAGCCGCAGGACCTGCTCACGTTCGGCCGGGGTGAGCGCGTTCGCCGGCGCCCGCCGCACCGGCGCCGCCGGCGTCGGCCGCCGCCGGTCGCGTACGGCGCTGGACCGGGCGATCCCGGTCAGCCGCTTCGCGTCCCGCGTCGTGATCCTCTCGCTGGTCAACGCATGATAGGCGGCCATCAGCGCCTGCCGAGCCCGAACACGTCCGGACCGTCCGGCTCGCTCCTGGAGATGTCCTCCAAGAGCTCGCGCGCTTTTCCCATGATCGTCAACGCCGTCTCGGTCCGTGCCAGCTTCGCCTGCGCCAACTCCAACTCACGGCGTAACCGGGCGATCTCAGCCTGCTCCGCCGACGGCCTCCCAACCGTCTCCCCAGCCGGCTTGCCCCGCAACAGACCCGCGTCGCGGGCCCGGCGCCACTCCGACATCAACGACGAGTACAAGCCCTCACGCCGCAGGAACGCACCGCCCTCACCAGCCGCGACGGCCTGCTCATACCCGACCAACAACTCCAGCTTCTGCCCCGGCGTGAACGACCGGAGTGCCTGCGGCCCGCCTGAACGCGGACCCTTTCGCCGCAGCCCGGACGGCGCACCCGGAACGGTTCGGCACCAACCGGCCCCTGCCCAAGATCCTCGACCTGCCCGAACAGGTCTGGATCAACAAGCCCGAGCCGCAACGACAAGCCGCTTAACTCCCGTTAACCTCAATCCCTTGACACGTTCCGCCCTGGGGCACACAGGGGGCACAAGACACCGTGAAACGTCGTCAACCAGCGAACAACCATGACAGCCCGAGACGCCGTGTGAGCAGGTGCCCGACGGTGTCGCCGCTGGTAGGGGATAGCGGCTCTTAGGTCCGCTTCAACGTCTGACGGTCGCCAGTCCTTGCGGTTGCGCCACGGAACCGGGAGCAGGGGGATGTGATTGTCACGCTCCGAATCGTCGACTGCGGGCCGAGTAGGAGCGCAGGGCGCGGAGGAAGTCGATCTTCCGGAAGCCGGGCCAGTACACGTCGCAGAAGTACAGCTCGGAGTAGGCGGCCTGCCAGAGTAGAAATCCGGACATGCGGCGTTCTCCGCTCGTGCGGATGACCAGATCAGGGTCGGGTTGGCCGCCGGTGTACAGGTGCGCCGCGAGAGTCTCGGCGGTTAGCCGCTGTGCGACGTCGTCGAGTGTGGCGCCCGCTCGTGCCTCCTGTTCCAACAGGGAACGAACTGCACTGACGATTTCCTCGCGGCCGTCGTAGCCGATGGCGACCGTGAGATGGAACTCGGCACCGCGTTCGCGGGTGGCGTCTTCCGCGATTTTCAGGGCGTGGCGTGTCGAGTCGGGTAAGACGTCCGCGCGGCCGGCCAGGTGAAGCTGCCAGGGATTGGCCGGGCGGAGGAGCGGCTCCGCGACGACCTCCTCGATCATCCGCATCAGGTTCTCCACCTCTTCGGATGCCCGCTTACGCATATTGTCGACGGAGGCCACGAACAGAGTGACGTGATGGATGCCCATGTCGGCACACCAGCCCAGTACCTCGTGGACGTGTTCCGCGCCGTACCGGTGGCCCACCCCGGGGTCATCGAAGCCCACCTGCCTGGCCCACCGGCGGTTCCCGTCCATCACCATTGCCACGTGCCGTGGCAGCGACTTCCCGGCCAACTGGGCGCGGAGGCGACGGGCGTAGAACCGGTAGGCGCCACGGCGTATGGGCTGGATCATGATCGAATGAAATCACCTCATCGGCGCTGGCGTTGGCCCGGCTGCTCAACGTCAGGCGGACGGGGAATTGTGGCCTTTTCCCGGGCGGGCTGTCGACAGCAACGGTGACAGCTACGAGCCGGAACAAAGACGACCACGCCCGGCGTCGCGTGGACGGTCGGCCGAGGCGGGCGACGGATGCGGACGCAGGCAGACGAAGCGCACGGTTCTTGTAAGCGAGACGTCAGGACGGCGGCGGGACCGTGCCAGTTGCGTGCCCGATCCTGCGGTAGCGAACGGACAACAACGGTCAAGGTCTGACGGGGGCCGAGGTGCCTACTCAGCAGCAACGGCAGGTGGCAGGCCGCCTGAACGGCAGGGCCGAGAATTCCTAAACCGTGTGTCGCAGGTTCTACTCTGCCGGCGGCATCATGTCAGGCCCCTTGATCAAAGATCATTTCCTTCCTCTCGACAATCCCGTGCCCGTTGCGTACTCCGACCGAGGTTGTCGAGGTGAACGGCCGCCTCGGCGTCGCGGGCGTCGGGAGGGCGCGGGCGTGGTGTCTGGTGGTGACGCTGGCGTTGGCATGCCCGAACCGTCGGGCATCGACGAGCACGCCGTGAGAGTCAGCCACCCAGCTTGCGTGGGTGGCGCGTAGGTCGTGCGGAGTCATGTCGACGAGCCCGGCGGCTGCAAGAGATGCGTGGTGAACGTGATCGCCCGCCAGGTGTCCGCGTCGCTTTCGGGCTCAGATGCCGTCCCAGAAGGTCAGCCGGTGCGCGGCGCTCCGGTCGAAGTGGCCCACCCTGTCGAGGTCCAGGCCCTGGACGTACGGGTGCTGCCGCCACGCCGGTAGGCCGTGGCCGTTGGGGTTGCCCGTGGCGGCGAACCGCGCCCAGTAGCCGATCATCAGGTCGCCGAGTCGACGCTGCTTGTCGGTGAGCGGGGCGGATTCCCACGACGGGTCGAAGAGGAACGGCAGTTCCGAGCCGTGCGATGCCATGGGCTCCACCTGTTCGTCGGGGAACGGGAACAGCTGCGGTGCCGTCCGGTCGAGGAACTCGTAGGAATAGACCGGGACGTGCCTGGCCAGCAACCGATCGGTGTCCCGCGCCGACCTCGCCCAGTCGAGGTCGCTCAGCACGGCGGCAGCGGGCTGGGTGGGCACGTCGCCGGGCGGATAGGCGGCCAGGACAGCCGGTGCCCGTTCCCCGAAGATCTGGGTGAGGCCATCGACGTACTGTGCGGCGGTGAGCTTGGGAAACACCATCGATGCGAACATGGTGCCCTCGTCCCGGGTGATGCCGGACAGGATCGGCACCCGGTGGAAGCGTCCCTCGGCGAACACCTCCGCCGGGTCTTCCGGCAGCACGGCGTTGCCGTATCCGGGCAGAGGCAGTGCGGGCTGCGCGAGAAGTTCCAGAGCCGACTTACCCCTCAGGCAGGTGACGTCGGAGCAGGAGAGCCGCTCGGCGATGAGCTGCCCGTGTCCCTCATGAGCCGAGGCGGGAACCCAGGGTGGCACGCCCAGGACCGCCGGCAGGTCGTCCTGGCTCCAACATGGGGAACTCTGCGTGATCGCGCGGTGGAACAGGCCGGCCGAGGCCGGAGCGGCGAGTTGGGCGCATACCGAGTGCGAGCCCAATGACTCACCGACGAGCGTGACGTTGCCTGGATCACCGCCGAACGCGGTCGCGTTGCGCCGTACCCACCCCAGCGCCGCCTGCTGGTCCTGCACGCCGAACGCACCGCTGTCGGGCAGCCCGGGGTGGCCGAAGAAGCCGAAGATTCCCAGCCGGTAGTTGAGGGTCACCACGACGATGTCGCCGCGCGTAGCGAGGCGGGCGGCGTCGTAGTCGCTGCCGGCGCGCGCGACGCCCGAGTTTGACTCTCCTTTGGAGACTGTCACCAGGCTCAAGCCCCACGTCCATGACTGAGGAGACTCATGAGGATCAACGCCCGCCGCTTACGCAGCAGCCACATCCCCCTCTCCACTACGTTCACCGCCCTGGCCCTCGTAGTAGCTGGGTGTGCAGTCGGCAACGAGCCGACCCGCGGCCACACCGGACGACCGCCTGCTGACAGCGACATCTCTGACGGCGAGCCGCGCAACTTCATCTCCGAGAGCGAGCCGGCCCGAACCGCCTACTGCGCCGATGAGCAGCGCCGCGTCCTCCCTGAGAGTGACTGTGACGGAGACGACGACCACAACCGCTACATCTACATCGGCCGGTACGGCTCTGGGTACAGGCCCGGGAGCAGGCTCCCGGCGACTGCCGGAGAGCAGAAAATCGCCGCGATGGACCAGGCCGCACGCATCCGAGCAGGTATCCCCGCGCGGGGCGGATTCGGCACCACCAGTGGATCCGTGGCTGGCTGAAACAGGGGTGGACGCCTCGGCTCCTCCTGGCCGATCACGGTGAAATCCGTAGCTGAACACTGCCGGTGCTGCTGGCCGATATCACCTCCCGACCACACCGCCACCGCCACCATCGCCCGCATCGCCGCCCTGCTCGACCTGACGGCGGCCGTCCTGGGACTGCTCGGCTGACCAAACCCGTACGAGTCGACCTGTACGCCGGAGCTCTCCCCCGGCGACAAGCTGCCGTCACAGCCCGACCTAGCAGCGCGCTACGGCGTCGCACGGGAAACCGTCAAGCGAGCCTTGGACCTGCTCCGGGCAGAACGACTGATCGTTACCCGGCAGGGAAGCGGCGCCTTCGTCCGCGCTCAGACACAGCGGGCCGTCGAGCTGCGCCCCCACATCGAAGCCGCATTCGAGCGACCTCACGTCAGCATCGACTTCGCCGGGTTCTCCGGGGAGACGCTGAGGGACGCGCTCGCTGAGGCGCTCGACAAGGTCCGGGTCGGGCGACTCACACCAGAGACGATCACCGTGCGCGTCCTGATCTCCGACATGACCGTCCCCATGGCACTCCCCGCACGAGCCGAGCCCCAGACCGACGATCCAGCCGTACGCGAGCGAGCGGAACGGATCACCCGCCGGGCAGCGGACGGCATCATCGACCAGGTCACCGAGCTGGGCGACCTCGGGCTCATCCGCTCAACCACGGTCGAGGATGCACCGGGCATCCCCGCTGTTCAAGCTCTACATCCTCAACGGCGACGAAGTCTTCTACGGCTTCTATCCGGTCGTTGAGCGCACCGTGTCGATCAAGGGTGAACCGATGGCGATCTATGACCTGATGGGCAAGGATGTGCCACTCTTCCACTACGCGGTAACCGACGACGATGCCTCCCACGGCACGCAATTCGTGGAAGCGTCACGCCAGTGGTTCGACTCGGTGTGGTCGACCATCGCCTACCGGTACGACGCATGAACGCCGACCTTGGCCGGCTGTTCGACGAAGTCGGTGCCGTGCTGCTCGACTTCGACGGGCCGGTGTGCAGCGTCTTCGCGGGCTATCCAGCGCCGAGGGTCGCCGCGGAACTGGTCGAGGTGTTGCACCGGCGCGGCATCGAAGTCCCGCCGGATCTCGCCAGCGAACCGGACCCGCTTGAGGTACTACGCCGCATCGGGGCCACCGGCGACCAGAAGGTCACGCAGGCGGTAGAGGATGCACTGTGCGCGGCTGAGCGCCAGGCCGTCGAGACCGCCGAACCGACGCCATACGGCCGGGAAGTCGTCGTCGCTGCCCGGCAAGCCGGCCTCCCCGTGGCGGTCGTCAGCAACAACTCTGCCGGTGCCGTGAGCGCCTACCTGGCAGCGCACCGCCTTGCCGTCCATGTCTCGCCGATCGTTGGCCGGGCCTACGCCGCCCCGGAGCGGATGAAGCCCAACCCGGAACCGATCCGGCAAGCCGCACACGCAGTAGGCGGAGCGCCGGCCCGGTGCGTACTGATTGGCGACTCCCTCTCGGACATCGACGGGGCGCGGGCAGCCGGGGCACGAGTGATCGGGTACGCGAACCGCCCGGCCAAGGTCGAGAAGTTCCAGGAAGCCGGAGCCGACGTAGTGGTCACCAGCATGCGGGAGATCGCTGACGTGTTGGTCGCGCGGATGAACTCCTAAGGCTGGGGAGGACTGCAACCTTTCGCCCTCGTTAGTGCCCACCGCCTCCACCACCACCGCCGGCCCCGTCACCCAAGGCGCCGTTCTCGAAGATGGCGTGAGAGTGCCGATCCGGCACACCGTGGCCTCGCTCGAAGGTGTCCCGGTTCGGTCGGAGTGAATTCCTGCGTATTGACCGCGCCGCCCGCACCGCATCCTGGCGCTGCTGTTCCTTGGTACGCGGTCTGCCGCGCCGGGAGCGCCGGAGCCACGCCATTGAGACCAACGCAACGACGGTTGCGATCGCGAGGACCATCCATCCGTAGGTCGGCATGAACCAATCTTATGAGCTGGTCGCCAGTGACTTGGCCGTTGGCCGGAGCGTAGTGTGTTCAGACTTTCTTTACTTGGTCAAGGGCGGGCCTGCGGCCCGCCGCCGTGTCGCGCCGGGGCGCGCGTGCGGCCTGGCGGCCGGTCACGCCCCGGCGCACGGCGCAGCAACGAGAGAGCCACAGAGGCCGCCGCCGGCCGAACAGGGCAAGGCTCCCGGCGAGCCAGGTCAAAGCGCCTCCGGCGGGGGCCTCAGGCTCCGGGATGGCTGGGGACCGTCAGCGGCTCACGGTCCGCGGTGGTTGAGGTGGCTGCCATCCCGTCACCGCCGTCCCAGGCAAGCCGAGCAGACCTGCCCCGGGGCGCCAAGGTCGTTCGTCCGGCAGGGCGCTCCACCTTGTCACCCCGGGGCAGGCCCGCTCCACGAGGTGTGGGACGACGGTGACGGGATGGCAGCCCGGGGGCAAGTGCGGCGCGCCGCCGAGCCAGAAACCGACCACAACCCCGACGTAGATAGATGCAAAGCGATGAAGGCCCGTCCAAGATCAGGCCGTCTCCAGGCCGTCAGGCCGTCGCCAGGCCGTCAGGCCGTCGCCAGGCCGTCAAACGTCGGCCAAAGTTGACCAACGACGACCATCGACGCCCGGACATAGAACCAGCTCAGGGCCTTGATCACGGCTCTGAGCTGGTGGGCGACGGACGAGTCGACCTGTACGCCGGATTCTGTGACCGGCGCGCGCCCCGAAAGGCTCGCGCCAGTGGCGGCCATCCATCTAGGCCTGCCGTTGCCGGCAGGCTCAAGCGGCCTACCCGCAGACATCGGGCGGGCAGCCCTCAAGCGTCTGCGCGGGTCGTCATCATGCTGATGACGGCCCTTTCTTGGCCTTGCTCCGGGTGGGGTTTACCGAGCCACCCCGGTCACCCGGGGTGCTGGTGGGCTCTTACCCCACCGTTTCACCCTTACCGTCCCCGATGGGCCGGCGGTCTGTTTTCTGTGGCACTGTCCCGCGGGTCACCCCGGGTTGCCGTTAGCAACCACCCTGCCCTGTGGAGTCCGGACGTTCCTCGGCGACGGGCCAAAGCCCGCCGACGCGACCGCCCGGTCGACTCGTCCGTCGCGCACCCATCCTAACGACGCCGCGGGCGCGTCTATTGCCACCCCGGCCGGCAACCAGCCGCGCCCGGCACGGCACCACAGCCGGCGTGCCCGGCACACCGCAGCCGGCAGCCGCCGGCACCGCGTACTAGCCTCTGGGAACCATGGATGTCTCCGACGCCGCGCTGCTGGTCGCCGCCGGGCTCGCCGCGGGCACGGTCAACGCGGTGGCCGGCGGGGGCTCGCTGATCACCTTCCCGGCGATGATCGCGGTGGGGCTGCCGCCGGTGCCGGCCAACGTGAGCAACTCGGTGGCGGTCTTCCCGGGGTACGTGGCCAGCGTGGCGGGCAGCCGACAGGATCTGCCGCCCCGCCGGGCGCTGGCCACGCTGATACCCACGACGTTGGTCGGCACGATCGCCGGCGCCCTGCTGCTGCTGGCCACCCCGGCGCGGGCGTTCGAGTTGGTGGTGCCCTTCCTGGTGCTCGGGGCGACGGCGGTGCTGGCGTTCCAGGATCCGCTACGCCGGCTGGTCGGGCATCCGCGTGACCTGTCGCCGCGCCGCCGTACGGTCACGGTGCAGGTGATGGTCGCGGTCGGCGCGGTGTACGGCGGCTATTTCGGCGCGGCCCTCGGGGTGATGCTGGTCGCCGGCCTGGCCCTGGTGCTGGATGCGACGCTGGCCCGGGTTAGCGCGATCAAGAACCTGCTCTCCGCCATCGTCGGGCTGACCACGCTCGTGGTGTTCGCGCTGTTCGGGCCGGTGAACTGGGCGGCCGTCGCGGTGGTCGCGCCGGCGACCCTGGCCGGTGGGTACGCCGGTGCGCGGCTGGTCCGCCGGCTGCCGCCGGTGGTGCTCAAGGTGCTGATCGTGGTCTTCGGCACGACGATCGGTCTCTACCTGCTCTGGCGCGCGCTGCGCTGACCTCCCACACGCCAGCCGGGTGTCAGGAAGGGCCCCCTGCACATCAAAATCCGATAGCAGGGGGCCCTTCCTTTCAGGCGACCGGTTCCGGGGCGGCGTCGGCGTCGCGGCGTGGGCCGGGCACGACGCGCGGGTCGCCCTCGTCGGCGAAGTAGTCGTCCGACGTGGTGCCGTCGCCGCCGTCGCGCACCTTCGCCGCCCGCAGCACCACCGTCAGCAGCGCCGCGACCGCGAGGTTGACCAGCACCGCCACGATCCCGACGTAGATCGTCTTCGGGGTGTCGAACCCGAAGTCGGCCAGTGGGAACGCCGAACCGCCGAAGTGCTTACGGCCGGTCGCGGCGTTCGGGATCTGGTAGAGCATCCACATGCCCAGCCCCATGCCCGCGACCCAGCCGCCGATCAGTGCGCCACGGTGGAACCAGCGGGTGTAGAGACCGAGCGCCACCGCCGGCAGCGTCTGGAGGATGATCACGCCGCCGATGAGCTGGAGGTCGATGGAGAACTGAGGGTCGAGGAAGACGATGCAGGCCACCGCGCCGACCTTCACCACCAGAGACGTGATCTTGGAGACGTTCGCCTCCTGCGCCGGGCTGGCGTCCCGCTTCAGGTATTCCTTGTAGATGTTGCGGGTGAACAGGTTCGCCGCCGCGATCGACATGATCGCCGCCGGCACCAGCGCGCCGATGCCGATGGCCGCGTACGCGACACCGGCGAACCAGTCGGGGAACTGCTGGTCGAACAGGACCGGCACCACGGTGTTGCTGTCCACGCTCCCCGGTGACGAGCCGGGCAGTGGCTTCACCCCGGCCGCGATGGCCATGAAGCCGAGCAGCGCGATCAGGCCCAACAGCAGGCTGTACGCGGGCAGCGCCGACATGTTCCGCTTGATCACGTCACGGTTCCGGCTGGCCAGCACGCCGGTGATGCTGTGCGGGTAGAGGAACAGCGCCAGCGCCGAGCCGAACGCCAGTGTGACGTACTGGAGCTGGTTGTTGGCGTTGAGCAGCACCCCGTCGTTGGGGTTCGGCGACGCGTCGAACTTCGCCTCCGCGGCGTCGAAAATCTCGCCCCAGCCACCCAGCTTGTACGGCAGGTACAGCACCGCCACCAGGATCACGATGTAGATCAGCGTGTCCTTGACGAAGGCGATCAGCGCCGGCGCGCGCAGCCCCGACTGATAGGTGTACGCGGCCAGGATCGCGAACGCGATGATGATCGGCAGGTGCCGGGCCAGGGCGCTCTCGCCGGTGACCCCCATGGTCTTGAGCACCGCCTCGATGCCGACGAGTTGCAGCGCGATGTACGGCATCGTGGCCACGATGCCGGTGATCGCGATGAGCAGCGCCAGCACCGGCGAGTCGAACCGCTTGCGGACGAAGTCCGCCGGGGTGACGAAGCCGTGCCGGTGCGAGACCGACCAGAGCCGGCACAGCACCAGGAAGACCAACGGATAGATCACGATGGTGTACGGGACGGCAAAGAAGCCGGCCGCGCCGGCCCCGAACATCAGCGCCGGCACCGCCACGAAGGTGTACGCGGTGTAGAGGTCACCGCCGACCAGGAACCAGGTGATCCAGCCGCCGAAGTTGCGCCCGCCCAGCCCCCACTCGTCGAGGTGCGCCATGTCCTTCGGGGCACGCCACCGGGCCGCCACGAACCCCATGCCGCTGACCAGCAGGAAGAGCGCCGAGAAGACGATGATCTCGGTGAGGTGCTCGCGCCACATCAGCGGTCACCCGCATCCGCGCCGGCCAGCCCGTCCGACGGCGCGGCGGCCCGCTTCTTCGTCAGCTGGTACACCAGCGTGGTGGTGGCCACGCCGACCAGGATGTAGGCGAGTTGCAGCCAGTAGAAGCGCGGGAAGCCGAGGAACCGGGGCGAGTCGGCGTTGAAGAACACCGGGATCAGGGGCAGCACGATGGGGATGAAGAGCAACCAGTTCCAGGGGCTGTGGTCCTTCGCCCTGGACCGCGCCGCTGGCGGCGCCTCCGGTTCGGGTGCGGCCATTGCGACAAACCTCCGCGTGTCGTAGATCGGCACTGATGACGGCCGGAGGTTACGACTCTGTGACGGCCGTCACGCCCAATGGTCGGAGGCTGCTGCGCCGAACGGCCGGCGTCCTGCGCCGAACGGCGGGTACGCGAGGCCGTTTCCCGCCGCCAGCAACCGGCCTGAAAGCTGGACGGTGACGGGCCCGGGCGCCAACTCGGCACCCGGGCCCGTCACCGGCCGGTCAATGGCTCACCGCTTGGCGGTCACCGCCCGGCCGTCCAGAGCAGCGCCCGGCCGAGCTGCGGTTGCAGGCCCTTGGGGTGCAGACGGAACGTCGGGTCGGTGCCGAACAGCACCACCCCGTTGCCGCCGGCGGACACCCCCCGGACGATGCTGGCCTGGTTGGCCGCCGCGCCCTGGCCGTTGGCGCCCTCCGTCGCCCACCAGCCGGCGAGCAGCGGATCGGCCGCGTAGGACTGCTCGACCGTGACGTTGCCGCCCAGGGCGGTGAACCAGACCGGCTGGCTGATGAACGAGTGCGGGATGGCGCCGGCGCTGACCGGGCCGCCGGTGTTGACGACGTTGGCCACCCCACTGGCCAGGCCCGGCCCGGCGGTCGCCGTCACCGAGAGCAGCGAGGCGGCGTTGCTGAAGCCCGCCCCGGCGGTACCCAGACCGACGACGCCGCCGCCCCGCGTCAGGAAGGCGTCCAGTGCGGCGCGGTTCTCCGCCGACAGGTTCGCCAGGTTGACGTTGCTGGCGACGAGGAGCACGTCGACGTCGCCGGTCAGGCTCGTGCTGAGCGTGGCGGCGGTCAGGGCACGCGCCTCGAAGCCGAGGTCGGCCAGCGTGTCCCGTTCCTCGACCGTGCCCAGATAGCCGACGACGACCTTGTCCAGCCGGGTGCCGCGCCAGCCGGCGGGCGCGCGTTCGAAGGTCACCGCGTGGGTGCGGGCCTCCGCGCGGGCCAGCCTGCGGTTGGCGGGCGTGCCGGGGACGACGACCGAACCGTCGGCGAGGCGGTGGACCGCGACACCCCGGTTCAGCAGCGAGTTGACCGCCAGCAGGTCGGCGGCGTCCCGGAGGTCGAGGCGCAGGTCACCGTTGCCGGCGGGAACTCCGCCCTCGGCCCGTCCGTCGTACGTCCGCTCCAGCCGCACGGCCGGCAACTCGTTCCAGAGGGTCTCGACGGTGGCGCCCCAGGTGAGTCCCTGGCTCCAGGCGGCCGGGCCGGCGTAGAGGTCGTCCACCCGACCGGTGATGTCGGCACCCGGTTCAAGCAACGAGTTGACCAGGCCGCGCTTGGGCTGGTGCAGATCGACCACGTACGAGCCGGCCTGGTAGCTCCGGCCGCCGGCGGTGAACGGCTTCTTCGCCCGCCACACCCGCCCGCCGCTGCTGATCAACAGATCGACGAGGCGCGCGGCAGCCGGCTCCGAGCGCTGGCCGGTTCCGGTCGGGATGACGTACGCCCGGGGGAAGGTGGTGTGGTAGTTGTCCTCCGGGCCCCAACCCGGCACGAAGCCGTCGGGGAGGTCGCGCAGCGGCTCGCCCGCCCAGCCGCGCCGGTAGACCTCGGCCTGGTCGTGCAGCACCTGCGCCCGGTGCTCCTGGATGTACCGCAGCGACGTCCGGATCGCCACCTCGTGCACGTCGGTGTTGATGCCGGAGCGGCGTACCCGCTCGGCCGGGGTGAGCGCGCCGCCGCGCGGGTTGAGCGGCGCCTCGATGGTGTACGGGATGCTGCTCTGCAACATGGCGAAGGACGGCACGTAGATCGGCGGGAAGTCGTCCCACACGCCGGGCTCGTCGTCGCGGAACGGGATGCGGGCCCGCTGGGTCTCGGCGTGCCCGAGACCACGCAGGTCCTCCTCGATCGCCAGCGCGTTCGGCAGGCCGTGCTTGATGTAGAGGTCGTACTCGTTGTTGACGTTGTGCGGCGGGGTGCTGGGGTGCAGCAGCGTCGGACTCACGTAGCCGTGCAGGTCGAGCGTGATGATCGGCTTCGTGTCGATGATCAGCTCGCGGATCAGGTTGGTCTCGGGCTGCGCCACCACCGTCAGGTCCCGGTTCAGGTCGTAGCCGGCGGAGTTGGCGCGGCTGCCGGCCACCCGGCCGTCCGGGTTGGCGGTGACGTTGAAGACGAGCCGGTTGCGCCGGAGCAGCCCGGCCACCTCGGGGCTGCTGCTGGTGGCGAGGTCCTCGATGACCCGCAGCGCCGCGTCGGTGCCCTCCCACTCGTTGCCGTGGATGTTGGCGTTGACGAAGAGCGGGGTCTTGTAGCCGGCGAGCAGTTGCCGGTCCCGCTGGGCCCAGGCCGGCTCGTCCTCGATGCGGCGCTTCCAGATCTCCTGCTGCCGAGCCTCGGCCCGGCTCTCCGGCGCGGTCACCGTGACCGCGTACAGGTCGTAGCCACCGGCCGACTTTCCGGCCACCCGGGCGGAGACCCGGTCGCTCGCGGCCTGGAGGGCGTTCAGCTTCGGCGCGATGTCGTCGTAGGCGATGACGCCGATCGGGATCGAGGCGTCCGCCGGATTGTCGGGCCAGACCGGCAGGGCGCTCCGCTGGGGATAGCCCCGGACGTCGGCGACGTCGGAGGCGCGCGGCGGCACCGCCGGCAGCGCCGAGGCAGTCGCCGGAGCGGCCCACGCCGCCGTACCGAGCAGGGATACGGTTACCGCCGTCGCGGTGAGCCGGGGAAAAAGTCTGTTGACGGACAAGGACAGTCTCCTGTCACGAGGGAGTGCGCACAGGCGGACGCGCCGCAGGGCCGGAGACCTGCGGGGTCGGAAACGCCAGCAGCGTGCGAGAAAGGGGGAAGAACCCGGCGTCAGATAGAGCGTCGACAGGCGGCGCTGGCGACACGCAGGAGGTCGATGTGACCCCGCTTTGTCAGATGGACGCTTCGCACGGAACCGATCTTGAACGGCTGCCGGCGGCCTGTCAACAGATTCGCGGGAACGTCACGACCTTGACGAATCCTCCCGACCCGCGCCAGCTAGCCGACCGCGTCCAGGTGCGCGGTGTCGTTGACCGTGCGGACGGCGACGCCGCCGTCGGGCCAGGTGTCCAGCACCGAGATGCCGGCCGCGTCCAGGAACAGCCGGTGCAGGAAGCCGTCGCCGGCCGCGAGCGCGTCACGCAGCACCAGCTTGATCGGCGAGACGTGCGAGACCACCACCACGGTCTCCCCGGGGTACGCCCGGCACAGCCCGTCGACCGCGCGGCGGCAGCGCTCGGCGACGTCGACGAACGACTCGCCGTCCGGCGGGGCCACCCGGGTCGAGGCTAGCCACGCGTCCATCTCCCCCGGCCACTCCTCGCGGACCTCGGCGAAGGTGCGCCCCTCCCAGGCTCCGAAGTCGCACTCGATGAGGTCGTCCTCGCGGCGCACCGGCACGCCGCCGAGCACCCCGGCGATCGCCTCCGCGGTCGCCGTACACCGGGACAGGGGTGAGCTGACCACGGCCGCCACGCTCGGGGCCAGCGCGGCCACCCGGGCAGCCGTGGCCCGGACCTGGGCCCGGCCCCGCTCCGACAGCGGCACGTCGCCGCGGCCGGAGTAGCGGCGCTGCTCGGTGTACGCGGTCTCGCCGTGCCGGACCAGGATCAGCCGGGTGGCGGTGAAGCTCGGCCGCGGCTCCCAGGAGGCGGGCGCGGTGGCCGGGTCGGTGCCCGAGGTCGCCGTCGACGCGGCCCGGGCGGCCACCTCGCGGGCTCTCGCCCGGGCCGACGAGTCGGGGCCGGCGACCTCACGCGGCGGCTCCACGACGCGCGGCGGGACGACGGCGGCCCGGGCGGCGGGGGCCCGGCCGGCGGCGGCGTCCATGGCGGCGTTGGCGAGGGCGTCGGCGTGCCGGTTGCGTTCCCGGGGGATCCAGTGGAACCGGACGGCGGCGAAACGACTCACCAGGACGGCGGCCTGCGCGGCGAGCGGGCGCAGCCCCGGGTGCTTGATCTGCCAGCGGCCGGACATCTGCTCGACCACCAGCTTCGAGTCCATCCGCGCGTCGACCTCGGCGGCACCCAGCTCGGCGGCGGCCTCCAGCCCGGCGATCAGCCCGCGATACTCGGCGACGTTGTTGGTGGCGACACCGATCGACTCGCTCCGCTCGGCCAGCACCTCACCGGTGTCCTGGTCGCGGACCACCGCGCCGTAGCCGGCCGGGCCGGGGTTGCCCCGGGACCCGCCGTCGGCCTCGACGACGACCACGCGCGGCGCCACGGGCTACAGGCCGGACTCGTTGGTGCGGACCATGATCCGCCGGCAGTCCTCGCAGCGGACGACCTCGTCCGGCGCGGTCTTGCGGATCCGGGCCAGGTCGGCGCCGGAGAGGTCCAGGCGGCAGCCGCCGCACCGGCTGGCGGTCAGCAGCGCCGCACCGAGCCCGGTGTCCTCGCGGATCTTGTCGTACAGCTGCACCAGGTCCACCGGGAGGTCGCCCGCCAGCGGCTGGCGGGCGCCGCGCTTGAACTCCTCCTCCTTGGCGATCTCGGCCAGGCTCTCGTCACGGCGCCGCTCGACGGCGTCGCGCTTCTCCCGCACCTCGGCGAGCCGCTTCTCGACTCCGTCCAGCACGCCCTGGGCCGTCTCCCGCTGCTCCATCAGCTCCAGCTCGGCGTCCTCCAGGTCGCCCTGGCGGCGGTTGAGCGAGACCAGCTCGTGCTGGAGGGCCTCCAGCTCCCGCGCCGGACCGGTACCGGCGGTGAGCCGGGCCTCGTTCTTGGACTTGCGGGCCCGCACCTGGTCGACGTCCTTCTCCATGCGGGCGATGTCCCGGTCCAGGTCGTCGACCGCCACCTGGGCGCGGACCCGCTCGTCCTCCAGCGCGGACAGCTCCCGGGCCAGCGCGTCCAGCTCGGCCCGCTCGGGCAGCGAACGGCGGCGGTGGGCGAGCTGGGCGAGGGTGGTGTCGATCGCCTGGAGGTCGAGCAGGCGGCGCTGGACCTGGGGGTCAGCCTTCACGGTCGGGCTCCTTGTCGTCCGCCGCGGGTGGGGCGGCGTGTACGGTCCACGGGTCGGTGTCCAGGTCGGACACCAGCGTCTCGACACCCGTCGCCTCCCGCAGGAGGGCGGCCAGGTCGTCCAGCCACGGTCGTTCCGTCGCCCAGTGGGCGGCGTCGAGCAGGGCCGGGCCGCCGGCGGCCAGGTGCTCGCCGGCCGGATGGTGGCGCAGGTCGGCGGTGAGGAACGCGTCCACCCCGGCAGCGGTCGCGTCGGCGAGGAAGCTGTCCCCCGAGCCACCGCTGACCGCGAGGGTACGAACCATACGCCCGGGATCCCCGGCGGCGCGAACTCCCCAGGCGGTGGCGGGCAGCACTGCGGCGGCGTGCCGGGTCAGCTCCGCCAGCGTCATCGGCTCCGGCAGCTCGCCGACCCGGCCGATCCCCCGGCCACCACCGTGCGCGGGCGAACCGGGCGCGGGCCGGTGCAGCGGGCGCAGCCCGGTCAGCCCGAACCGGGCGGCGAGGGCGCCGGAGACCCCCGGGTCGGCCACGTCGGCGTTGGTGTGCGCGACGTACAGCGCCACGTCGGACCTGATGAGCTGGTGGACGATCCGGCCCTTGAAGGTCGTGGGAGCCACCGAGGAGACGCCGCGCAGCAGCAACGGATGGTGGGCGACGATCATGTCGACGCCGGCGTCGAGCGCCTCGGCGACCGTCTCGGGCACCACGTCGACCACGCAGAGCACCCGGCGCACCAGGGCGCCCGGCTCGCCGAGCACCAGCCCGACCCGGTCCCAGTCCTCGGCCCAGGCCGGCGGATAGCGCCGCTCCAGCTCGGCGACCACGTCGGCGACGGTCGGCGGGACCGCATCGGTGCTCACGGCGGGCCAGCTTACCGGCGCGGGCCGCGCCCGGGGGTGTCGCCCACCGAGGCGACGGCGTGTCCCCACCGCTCTCCGGGACGCGAGGAAGGGTCCCTTGCTGACGCATGGCGCCAGCAAGGGACCCTTCCCTTCGCGTCAGGCGACGGGGCAGAGCCGGTCCCGCACGGCGGCGAGGCTCACGGCCCACGGGAAGGCGTGCAGGTGCCGTTCGCCGGTGCCGGGCGCGTGCAACGGGAGGAAGTCGTCGCCGAAGAGCACCGTGACCCCCCACTCGGCGAGCCGGGCGACGCCGGCCCGGAAGGCCGGGTGGGCCGCCATCGCCGTGTTCGTGTACGGCACCGCCACCACCGGCACCCCCAGACCCTGCGCCTCCACCAGCAGCCCGAGGGCCAACGTGTCGGTGATCCCGGCCGCCCACTTGTTGACGGTGTTGACCGTCGCCGGGCAGACGATCATCGCGTCGGCCTGCGGCAGCACGTCGAAGTCGCCCGGGTTCTTGTAGTGGGTGCGGACCGGATGGCCGGTCTGCCGGGCCAGCGCGGCCCGGTCGACGAACTTGGCGCCGTCCGGCGTGGTGACCACGCAGACGTCCCAGCCGTCCTGGTGTGCCAGCTCGACGAGCCGGCCGACGTGGCGGGCCAGCGGCGAACCGCAGGCGATGACGTAGAGCACCTCACGGCGCTCGCTGCTCGGGTGCGGGCCGGTCAACAGGCCAGCTCCACGCTCATACCCCTACTCCCATGTGCTCAGCCAACTCCGCAATCGGAGAAGGCGGCGCACCACGTGTGCGACGCAGGATGTCCGACATGACTTCGTGGGCGATCGGCCGGCAGCGGATCTCCGACGGGGCGAGGCGGTCGCCGCGCAGCAGCATCTCCCCGGCGTTGGCCACGTCGCCGATCTGGGCGAAGCCCCGGGCGATGTCCAGCAGGTGGTGGGCCCGGCGCTCGGGCAGCAGCGCGTTGAACGCCGGCTCCTGGATCTTCTGCCGGTGCACCTCCACCGCCCGGCCGCCGTCACCCAGCTCGACCGCCGCCGCCGCCCGGTGCAGCTCCAGGTTGGTCGGCCCGAACGAGGTCCAGTAGTGGTTGTGGTCGCCGCCCAGCAGGGTGGCCGCCTCCTGCGCGCCGTTGATCAGGTCGTCGACCGTGGCGGAGTCGCCGATCCGGGAGGCGGCCATCGCGCCCTGGAGCAGCAGCATCCCGTAGACCGACAGCAGAGCCGGGGACGCCTCGTTGCCGCCACCGGGGGCGAGCCGGTTGGCGATGGTGACGTTGAGTTCGAGGGCGGGTCGAGGCCGGCCCATCGCCACCAGCGCGTTGCAGACCCGGGTGGTGGCGATGCCGGCCAGCAGCGGGTCGTCGGCGCGCTGGGCGACCGCCATCGAACGGTCGGCGGCCAGCCAGGCCAGGTCGCACTCGCCCAGCTTGCGCAGCACCGACGAGGCGATCTGGTAGACCTGCCCGAGCAGGTGGGCCGCCTCGCGCGCGTGTTCGCCGCGATAGCCCGCGTCGGCGGCCTGGGCGTCACGCAGCAGCTTCGGCAACGCCCGGGTGAGCATCCCGTAGCGGCCGTACTGGTAGGTCAGCCAGGCGTGGTTGACGGCCTTGCGCATGTCGGCCAGCGGCGGCGGGTACGACACGGCGTCGAAGTACGCGCTCATCGAGTCGTACCGCTCCAGCGCCGCCCGGATCTCCTGCACCTCGACCTGGTCGATGCAGTTCAGCGCGTCCGTACGCCGCTCCGGGTCCTTGCCGAGCAGCAACTGCACGTCGACCTGGAGGATGTCGGCGATCTCGTAGAGGACGGAGAACTTGTCCAGCCGGCGCACCCCGCGCTCGACCTTGTCGACCCAGCTCTTCGACTTACCCAACCGGTCCGCGAAGACCTGCTGCGACATCTTGCGCCGCCCCCGCCAGTAGGCCACCCGCCGCCCGATGGGCAACTCGTCCATCTACCCGTCCCTCTCCCTGTGCCCGCTCCGGCGGGTGTGCCGGCCGGTCCTCCCGGTTGCGGCGATCCGTACGTCTCAGGTTTTCGCTGGTCGCACAGCGTGTACGTCAGCCGTACAGACAGTCCTCGTAGTTTTCGTGCAAGTTGCATCAGCCGTTCGTCAGCTCAACGATCACGGGTTACGGCAGTGACGGTGCTCGACATGCGACCTGGGCACCGGCCGGGGTCCGGCGAGGGGAGATGGCACATGTGGGGGAATGTCGCACCGCGCGTCGTTCAACTGTCCCCGTTGGAGCGGGTGCGGCTGCGCCGGGTGGCGGTGCGGTACGCCCTGCACGGCTGGGACGTCACCCCGGGAGCCTGCCTCGCCCGCAGCCGCTTCGTCTGCGGACGAGCCGGCTGCCCGACGGTCGGCTGCCATCCCGCACTGGAGAACTGGGAAAACGCGGCGAGCGCCGACCCGGCCCGGGTCGCCACCTGGTGGCGTACCCGGCCGCACGGCGTACTGCTGCCGACCGGGCGGACCTTCGACGTGCTGGAGGTCCCCACGCACCTCGGCCGACACGTGCTGGACGCGGTCCGGACGCACCCGGCCGGCGTCGGCGTACGCGGGCCGGTGCTGGTGACCCCGACCGGCCGCTGGATGTTCCTGGTCCGCCCCGGCGACCCGCTGCGCCCCGAACTGGACCACTGCTTCCACGTGGTCCGGCACGGTCCCGGCTCGTGGATCCCCGCCCCGCCGACCCGGCTGCCGGAGGGCACCGTCCGGTGGGCGGTCGCGCCCGAACAGGCCCGCTGGCAACTGCCCGACTCCTACCTGGTGCAGAACGCGCTGATCGAGGCCCTGCGGGCCACCGGCGTCACAGTCACCTCCGACCTGCTCCCCGGACACCTGCCCCTGCCCCGCCGGGGCAGATGACGGCAACTGCCGCCGCCCCGGTCGGGGCAGGCGACGGCGGCTGCCCTGCCCGGTCGGAGCAGATGACGGCGGCTGCCCTGCCCGGTCGGAGCGCGGTGACGGCAGTTGCCGCCGCCCCGGTCGGGGCAGATGACGGCGGCTCGGCAGCGACGCCGGAGGGCCGGCGCTCGTTGAGTACGGCGACGGCGCACCCGCGCCGGGAGCGGGGGTTACATGTCCACCGACGACACCACGCGCCAGCCGGACGGCGCAGAGCCGCCACCCCGGCAGCACCGGCCACGCCGCCGCTGGCCGGTCACCCGCCCCTTCGGCTCCCGTCCGGGCCGCCCCCGCCCCCCAGGCTCCCGCCCCGCCACCACCCGCCCCTTCCGCTAACCACCCCAGCCGCCTCCCCCGCCCTCCCCCACCCCGCCCCGCCCAGCGCCTCCCCGCCCCGTCCAACGCCTCCCCGCCCCGCCCAACGCCTCCCCGCGCCGTCGATCTTGCACTTTCGGCCCCGGAATATCGGGCGATCAGGGCATATCGAGGGCCCAAGCTGCAAGATCGCGGGGGCGGGGCGCGGGGGCGCGGGGGCGGGCGGGGCGCAAGGGCGGCGCGGGGGCGCAAGGGCGGCGCGGGGGCGCGGGGGTGGTCAGGGGAGGGGGTGGAGTGGTGGAGGTGGGCGTTGTCGGAGATGACGGCGTGGCGGTGGTCGGGTAGGGCGGCCAGCCAGGCGAGGCCGGCGGGGCCCATCGCCACGGCTGCGGTGGCGTACGCGTCGGCCAGCCCGAGGTCCGATCCGACCACGGTGACCGAGCGCAACCCCCGGGCCGGTACGCCCCGACGCGGGTCGTACACGTGGTGGCCGCGCTCGTAGACGCCGGACGTGGCCACGGCCAGGTCGGTGCCGGTGAGCACGAGGCAGGTGGACATCGCGTCCCACGGGTGCCGGACGCCGATCCGCCAGGGCTGCCCGGTCGAGGAGTGGCCGCGTACCCGCACGTCACCGCCGGCGTTCAGGCAGTGGTTCGCCGCCCCGGCGGCGAGCAGCCGGTCCGAGGCGACCTGCACCGCCCAGCCCTTGACGTAGCCGGACGGGTCGAGCCGCCCGGTGACGTACACGTCGAAGAAGCCGTCGGTGGCCTTCCACAGGTCGGCGCAGCGCGCCAGCACGGCCCGCAGGTCGGCGCTGGCCCCGGAGAGCGGCAGCTCGCCCCGGTCGACGCGGCACACCTCGCTGTCTGCCCGGTACGTGCTGAACCGGGCGTCCACCTCGCGCAGCCAGGTGAACACGCCACCGGCCAGCTCGTCCAGCTCGGCGGCGGGCAGGTCGTCGGCGAGGTCGAGACTGATCGCGGTACCCATGACCTGCTCGACCCGACGCAGCCCCGGCCGGCTCTCCGGCGGACACCCGCCAGGATCGCGCCGCAGCGGCGCAGCAGGCTCCGGCGGGCTCACGCCCGGATCATGCCGCGGCGCCGCCGACACCGGCGGGCTCACGCCCGGATCATGCTGTGGCGCCGTCACCGAGGCCACCGTCGGGAGAGCTGTCGGGGCGGCGGCCGAGGCCGACGTCGGCACGTCAGTTCGCCCGGTCGATCGCGGCCTGCAACGACCGCTTGTACGAGGTGCTGGTGGCGGTCGCCCCGGACACGGTGTCCACGTCGGCGCTCTGCCGCTGCACCACCAGCCCGGAGCTGCCGCTGTAGCGGCCGTCGACCTGTTCGCTGCGCTGGTCGGACTGGGCGGTCTCCTCGGGCAGTTCCAGGGCCACCACGTCGACGATCCGCGTCCCGGAGAGGGTGATCTGCACCTGGACGTTGCCGTACTCGTTCTCCACCACCGGCCCGGTGACGGTACGGGTGGTCGGCGCGGGCGGCGGTTTCGTGGTGGTGCGTGGGGCGGACGGCGCCCGGGTGGTGGCGCTGGGCCGGCTCGTCGACGCCCGGGTGGCGGTGCGGCCGGGGCGGGGCGACGCGGTGCTGTCGGCCGGCTGCGGCGTGCCGGCGGTGTCCCCGCCGCTCGGGGTCGGACCGGCCGGGGCGGGGACCACGGTCGGCCGCTCCGCCGGCAGGTCCTGGGCGACCGGGGCGGCGCCCGGCGAGCCCTTCAGCACCACCATGGCGGTGGTGCCGGCTGCCAAACCGGTGATGGCGAGCAGGGCGCGGCGCATGGATGCCTTCCTACAGTTCGAACGTGGCGACGTGGATCTGCCGACGGGGCACGCCGGCCTGGCGGAGCACCCGCAGCGACTGCTCGACCAGGCCGGGCGGTCCGCAGAGGTAGACGTCACGCCGGGCGACGTCGGGCACCAGCCGGCGCAGCCCGTCCCGGCTCATCACCTGGCGGGGGCCGGGGTCGTCGCGGGAGCCGACGACGTACCAGATGGCGGTGTCCCGGGCCTCGGCGAGCCAGTCCAGTTCGCGGTGCAGCAGCACGTCGGCCGGGGTGCGGACGCGGTAGATCAGCGCGGCGCCGGGCGGCAACTCCTCCAGCATCGCCCGGATCGGGGTGATGCCGCTGCCGCCGGCGATCAGCAGGGCCCGCTCGCGGGTGCGATGGGCGGCGGTGAAGGTGCCCGACGGCCCCGCCGCCCAGACCCGGGTGCCGGGATCGAGGTCGCGCAGGTCGGCGGTGTGCGTACCGACCACCTTGACGGTGAGCCGCAGCCAGCGGCCGTTGGCTGCGGCGGAGACCGAGAACGGGTGTGCCTGCCACCAGCAGCCCCGGGCGAGGAAACGCCAGCGGAAGAACTGCCCGCCGAGCAGTTCCAGCCGCTCCAGCCGCTGTCCGGTCAGGTAGATCGAGATGGTGTCCGGGTTCTCCGCGACCACGTCGGCGACCCGCAGCCGGTGCCGCAGGTTGAATGCCAGCGGCGCGACCACCCGGCCCCAGAGCAGGGCGGCGAGCACCAGTGCGTACATCGCGATCCAGAAGGTGCGCACCGGGCCGGGCCGGAACAGCTGCGCGCCGTTGCTGAACTGGTGGCCGAAGCCGAGCAGCAGCACCAGGTAGCTCGACAGGTGCAGGGCGTGCCACAGCTCGTAGGGCAGCGCGGTCCGGATCACCCGGACGCTGGTGAGGCCGACCAGCACCAGGATGCCGGCGGCGGCGAACGCGGCGACCATGTTCTCGTGGTCGCGCAGCAGCACGCCGGCCTCGGTGAGCACCGAGTTGTCCTCCAGGCCGGCATAGCCGACCAGGATCAGCGACATGTGCGCGAGCACCGCGACCAGCAGGGTGGCCCCGACGTCGCGGTGCCAGCGGGCGATCCGCTCGCTACCGGCCCAGCGTTCCAGCACCGGCAGGCGGCTCATCATCAGCACCTGTACGAGCAGCAGGTAGCCGGCGATCAGCCCGCTGATCCGGCCGGCCGCGGTGACCGTGGCGGCCATCGTCCGCAACGACGCGGCGGGGGTGTCCAGCCACCAGGGCAGCACGCTGGCGAGCAGTCCGACGACGAGCAGGGCGGCCAGCAGCCGCCGACCGCCGGGTCCGCGTCGTGGCGGCACCAGCGGGCGTACGTCCGCAGCCGGCCGGCCGCCGGGACGGGACGGGGTCGTCCCGGTGCGGCGGCCGGCGGCGTGGGCGCGCGGGTACGTCACGCGTACAGCTTCATCGGGGTGTACTTCTGCCGGGGGAAGATCTTGTCCACCTGTGCGTTGGTGAGCCCGAACCGGCCCTGCGCGACGGACCCGTAGACGTTGAACATGTTGTTGTACTCGGGCACGTCGCCCGAGTCCAGGTCGTCCAGCCCGTTCCAGGTGCCCAGCAGCGAGCCGGCGAGCTTGCGGCCGGAGAGCAGGGTGACCACCCCGCCGTGGCCGTGGTCGGTGCCACCGCCGTTGGAGGCGACCCGTCGGCCGAACTCGCTGGACACCATGATGGTCACGTCGGCGGACCTCTCCCCCAGGTCGGTGAGGAACGCCGCCATGGCGCCGGCCAGTTCGTTCAGCCGCCGGTGCAGTTGGCCGCCCTCGCGGGTGCCCTGGTTCTCGTGGGTGTCGTAGCCGCCCATCCCGACGGTGGCGACCCGGACGTTCGCCCCGCCCTTGATGAGCTGGGCGAGCTGCTGGAACGCGTAGCCGACGCCCTTGTACTCGACGCCCTCGGCCGGCTGGTACGGCTTCGCGGCGAGGCGCTGCGCGGTGGACAGCGCGCCCAGGCCGTCCTGCACGGCCTCCTGCACCGGGTGGTTGATCCCGGTGAAGAGGCCCTTGATCGCCTTCTCGGTCGCGGCCCGGTACCGGTCGTCGCCGTTGAGCCGCAGCGAGCCGACGCTGTTGAGGGAGAGCGCGCCGTTGTTGCCGACCAGCGACCGGGGCAGCGTGCTGCCGATGCCGACGCTGCGGAACGCGGTGCCTGTGCCGAGCGTGTCGACCAGGCTGTCCAGCCAGCCCCGGCCGCCGGTCTGGCTGGGCAGGCCGCCCAGGTTGCAGGCGTCGGCGGCCTGGAAGTGGCTGCGGGACAGCCGCTCGTCGGAGGCCGCCGGGACGAAGCCGAGGTTGCCGCTCTTCAGCCATTTCTCCAGCGGCTTGAACGCGCTGGTGAGCTTGAAGCCTCGGCCCACCGCCAGGGAGTCGTCGGCGAGCAGCAGGTCGGGGCGGGCCTTGGCGAGCACCGGGTCGTCCGCCGGGGCGACCAGGCTCAGCCCGTCCAGCCCGCCGTAGAGGAAGACGTGGATCAGGGTGCCGGTCTTGGTAGCTGCGAACGACGCCGAGGTGGTGACGAACTGGGCGGTCGCCAGGGCGGTGGCGGTGGCGGCGGCGCCGGCCACGAACGTCCGCCGGCTGACGCCGCGACCGTCCTGCTGGGCCTCCTCCAGGTCCTCCAGCCGCCGGTAGCGGTCGGCCTCGGCGGCGTTCTCGGCGGCGACGATGTCGGCCTCCGCCCGCAGCAGCGCCTCGGCCGGGTCGTCGGCCAGCCGCCGCAGGTCGGGGCATTCGGGGTGCAGGGGGAACGTGTGCACAGTCTTCTCCATCGGATGCCTCACCGGAGGTGGTGCTGGGGGGAAGCGAGGATCGCCCGCGCGACGGCGGTGACGGCCCCGTCGAACGTGGCGTCGACCCGGTCGCCGGCCGGCACGCCGGCCACGCCGAGGATCAGGGACCGTTCCCGGGCGCTCAGCTTCTGGCCCACCAACCGCAGGGCCAGCGCGTCCACGTACGCCCCGGCGGTGGCCGGCGGCCTGGCCACCAGCTTCTCCGCCGGGGTGTACGTGAAGACGGTGCGCCGCCCGGCGAGCAGCTCGCCCGCCTCGTTCCAGCCGTTGACCATGGTGCCGGCGGAGGTCCAGGCCACGTAGACGTCCGGGTAGCCGTCGGGGGTGGGCTGGCCCATCGGATACTGGCCCAGCTCGCGCATCCGGTCGTGGACCTGCCGCAGTCCCCGCGCGTACGGGGTGCGCTTGCTGTCGCCGTTGTCGTGCTTCGGCGACGCCTCCGGGGACACGCCCAGTGCCCGGTACGTGGCGACCAGGTACTCCATCGGCCGGCGCACCTTCTGCCCCACCGCCGCCCAGAACTCCGAGGAGCTGAACAGCGTCATCAGCACCGGCTTGATCATGCCCTTGTTGGTGCTGTACGACTTGGCCAGCCGCTCCACGAGGGACTTCGGCGGGGTGTCCGAGACGAACCGGGTGGCCAGGCTCTGCGCCACGTACTTCGCGGTGGACGGGTGCAGCGCGATGTACGTCAGGTACGCGTCGATGGCCGCCTCGGCCTTCTTCGGGTCCTTCGAGTTGTTCGCGTGGGTGAAGCCGAGAACCTTCACCTTGCCGAGGTAGTGCCGCTCGGGGCGGAACACGTACTTGCCGTCGTTGACGCCCCGGCCGGTCTGGAGCAGGGCCGCCTGCCGGACGTCCTTCTCGGTGTAGCCGCCGTCGACGCCGACCGAGTAGAGCTCCAGGTTCTCCCGGGCCAGGTTCTCGTTGACCGCGTCACCGCGGGACTCGTTCTGGTTGAGGTAGAGCAGCAGCGCCGGGTGCCGGTTCGCGGCGAGCAACATCTCGGGGTAGCTGCCGAGGGCGTGCGCCCGCACGACGTCCCGGTCGAAGGACGCCCGGTACACCTCGCCGCCGTCGAAGTCCGCGGCGACGTGCAGGAAGTCGTTCCAGAAGTCGACCATCACCTCGAACAGCTGCCGGTTCGACCAGATCTGCCGGGCGATGGTGGCGTCCACCATCTCCTTCTCCGGGTGCGCGCCCCGCTCGTTGAGCTGGTCGCGCTGCTCGCGCAGCTGCGCGGTGCCCAGCTTCAGCGTAGGCAGGTCGGCGAGCTTCAGCTCGGCCCTGGTCGGCGCGATCTTGTCGGGGTCGAGCTGCCAGCGCAGCCAGCCGTCGATGCCCCGTTCCTTGATCTCGGCGACGACCTGCCCGGTGGCGCCGAAGGTGGCCCGCCGGGCCAGGTGCAGGATCGGATCCTTGGCGAGCACCGTCTTGACGGTCACCTTGGTCTCCGCGGCGGCAGCGGCCGGCCCGGAGAAGGTGCGGCCGCCGGTCGGGGCGTTCTTCTTCAGCGCCTCGCCGGCCCGGGAGCCCATGTAGCTCTCGTTCTGCTCGGTGTAGGTGCGTACCATGCTCGGCTGCTGGCCGCTCGGGCGGGCGGGGGTGCCGTCGGTGACCGTGGCGCCGGTGGCGTCGCCGGCCACCGCCTCGTCACCGAAGAGACTGCGGACCTGCGGGGTCATCGCCAGGGCGGCGCCACCGGCCACCACGGCCGCGGTGCCGCCGAGGGTGGCGAGGGCCCTGCGGCGGCCGACCCCGCGGCCCGGCTCGTCGTCATCGTCCAGATCGGGCAGTACCGGGCCGGGTGACGGCGCGCCTGCCTGCCGCGCGAAGCCGTCCGGGCCGACCCACTGCGGCCCGCGCGCGGGCGGATGCCCGGCGTGGGCGTACTGGCCGCGCGGGTCGGCGAGATGTCCACCCTGGTGCTGCGGGTACGCGCCGGGGCCGTACGGGGCGGGGGCGGGGGTGTCGCGGTGACCGTCGGCGGCGGGGTGCTGGCGTCCGTCCCATCCGCGGCCGTCCCGTGGTCGACGTGGTGGCACATTCTGGTCGGCCATGTACCAATCCGTTTCTGCTGCGCCGCGACGGCTGGCACGGGGTGCAGGTGCGGCGGCTGGTGCCTGAGGGGGTTGCACCGGAAGGTAGTGAACCGTTCAGGTGCCTTCAAGCAGCACCGGAAGCCCCCACGACGGCACTTAAGGCGCAGCTCAACGCGGGTCGGTGGCGCCGGGCTTCCACCCGGCGCGGTACGGACCTCCGGAGCAGGGCGTACGCGGCACGTCCCGGCCCGGACCCGACGATTCCCGCCCACCCGACGCGGGACGCCACTTTCATCGGTACAGACAAATTTAAGGTTCGACTAAGCCGCAGCTGAGGCGTTTCCCCGCTCACCTGCGGGCGGCCCGAGCGCGACCGACCGGCGGGCGGACCGGTGCCGCCGGACCGGGCCGCAAAGTAGCAGCAGGACGGGAGCGTGAGCGGCCGTCGCAGCGGGTATGCCGCCGAACCGCTGAACACGTGAGGGGAAGGCACATGCTCAGCAAAGAGGATCAGCGCAGGTTCGAGCAGATCACCCGTCAGCTCCGGGAGAGTGATCCGGCGTTCTTCGCCCGGCTCGACAGCCGGGCCCGGGCCCGTCGCGGCCGTTGGCTGATGCTGTTGACGATCGTGCTGTGGGCCTCACTGCCGGCGACTACCGTGCTGGCCGGGCGGCTGGCCGGGGCCCTGTGCGCGGTGGTCCTGGTGGCCAACGCCGCGGTGATGTGGCGGTTCCGTCGCCGCTGGCTGTGACCCGGAGTCCCGTACCGTTCCGCCGGCCGTCTCACCGGCCGAGAAGCTGGTACGCCCGCCGCAGCCGCTCGACAAGACCGGGTCCGCCGATGGCGGGGGCCGGCGCGCCGAGCTGCCGCAGCAGCAGGTCCGGTCCGGTCGGCAGGCTGGGCGGTCGGTCGGGCAACGGGACCGGCGGCAGCCAGAACCGGTCGACCGCCTCGCCCAGCGGCGCTGCCGGCAGGCCGGCGAGCGCCCGCGCCGCCCCGACCGGCGGGGCGTCCACGGTGTCCCGTCCGGCACCCGGCTCGCCACGATCCGGCGCGTCCGACAGCACGGTGCCCGGCGCGTCCGACGGCACGGAGCCTGTCGCGTCCGACGGCACGGAGCCTGTCGCGTCCGACGGCACGGAGCCTGTCGCGTCCGACGGCACGGAGCCTGTCGCGTCCGACGGCACGGAGCCTGTCGCGTCCGACGGCACGGAGCCTGTCGCGTCCGGCCGGTCGCCGACGGGTCCGGCGGCCCGCAGGATGCGCAGCCGGTCGAGCAGCTCCGCCCGGCCCCGGCCCCGCCAGTGCAGCAACTGGAACGGGTCGGCGTCGAACGCCTCGGCGAGCAGATAGAACGTGGCCGCGAGATGTTTACAGGGGACGGCGAAGTCGGGGCAGCTGCACCACTGCCGCAGCTCCGCCACGTCCGCGGGGAAGAGCGGGGCGCCGGCAGCAGCGAACAACTCCTCCAGCTCCGGGGGCAGGTCACCGGCGAGCAGCCGGGCGCTGAAGAACGCCTGGGCGGCCAGTTCCGCCTCGATGCGGGCCCAGAGCGCCGCCGGGAACGGGTGCAGGGCGATGCTCACCTCGTACGGGCGGGCGCGGGAGCCCTGCACGGCGGCGCTGACCTCGCCGGGGGCGACGTCCAGGCGGACCACCTGACCGGCCCGCGCGTACGACCGGCCGCGGGTCAGCCTGGTGCCGAGGGCGAAGGACTCCAGCACCTCCAGGAAACGCCGGGACCACCAGGACTGGCCGATGGCGCCCCGGGTGCTGCGCGCCTTCAGCCCGCCGTCGATCCGGCGTGGCCGGCCGTAGTCGGCGAACCGGCCGTTCGTCCCGCCGTCGCGGGCCGGCTGCCCGCTCACTCCACCACCGCCCCGGCCTCCAGGGTGAACAGTTCGCGCAGTTGCGTCGTCGACAGCTCGGTGACCCACTGCTCGCCGGTGCCGACGACCGAGGCGGCGAGGCTGCGCTTGTCGGCGATCAGCGCCGCCACCTTCTCCTCCACCGTGCCGGCACAGACGAACTTGCGGACCTGCACCCGGCGCCGCTGGCCGATCCGGAACGCCCGGTCGGTGGCCTGGTCCTCGACGGCCGGATTCCACCACCGGTCGACGTGCACCACGTGGTTGGCCTCGGTGAGGGTGAGCCCGGTGCCGCCGGCCTTGAGTGACAGGACGAAGATCGCCGGGCCCTGCGGGGCCTGGAACCGGGTGACCATGGCGTCCCGGTCGGCCTTGCCGACTCCGCCGTGCAGGAAGAGCACCTCCCGGCCGAAGCGGGCCGACAGGTGGCCGCGCAGCATCCCGCCGAACTCGGCGTACTGGGTGAACAGCAGGGCCCGCTCCCCCGCCGCGAGGACCTCGTCCAGGATCTCCTCCAGGCGGGCCAGCTTGCCGGAGCGGCCGTCCAGCGCCGAGCCGTCGCGCAGCAGTTGCGCGGGATGGTTGCAAACCTGTTTGAGCCGGGTCATGGCGGCGAGCACCAGCCCCCGCCGCTCGATGCCGTCGCTGGACTCGATCCGCGCCAGCATGTCGTCGACGATCGCCCGGTAGAGCGACGCCTGCTCGGCGGTGAGGTTGCAGACCACCTCCATCTCCAGCTTCTCCGGCAGGTCGGAGATGATCGAGGAGTCGGTCTTGAGCCGGCGCAGCACGAACGGGCCGGTGATCCGGCGCAACCGCTCGGCCGCCTCGGCGTCGCCGTGCCGCTCGATCGGCTCGGCGTACTTCTTCCGGAAGGTCGCCGCCGGGCCCAGCAGGCCCGGGTTGGCGAACTGCATGATCGACCAGAGATCCGCCAGCCGGTTCTCCACGGGCGTGCCGGTGACGGCGATGCGGTGCCGGGCGGGCAGGGCCCGGACCGCCTCGGCCTGCCGGGTGGCGGCGTTCTTGATCGCCTGGGCCTCGTCGATCACCACCCGCCGCCAGTCGATGCCGGCCAGGTCGACCGCGTCGCGGGCCGCGACCGAGTAGGTGGTGAGGACCAGGTCCGCGTCCCGCACGGCCGTGTCGAACGCCGCGCCCCGCGCCCGCTCCGCGCCGTGGTGCACGTGTACGCGCAAACCCGGCGTGAACCGTGCCGCCTCCCGCTGCCAGTTGCCGACCAGCGACATCGGGCAGACCAGCAGGGTCGGGCCGGCATCGGCCGGGTCCCCGGCGAGCAGGGCGAGCAACTGCACCGTCTTGCCCAGCCCCATGTCGTCGGCGAGCACCCCGCCGAGCCCGAGGGACTGTAGGAACGCCAACCAGGCCAGCCCCCGGCGCTGGTACGGCCGCAGCGTCCCGTGGAACGCCGGCGGTGGGTCCAGCGGGGCGAGCCGCCGCTCCACCGCCCCGGCGAGCAGCTCGCCCAGCGCGCCGTCGGCGCTGACCTCCAGCACCGGCAGCGCGTCCGGCTGCTCGGCGTCGGCCAGGCCGAGCCGGAGCAGGTCGGCGACGGTCAGCTCGCCGGATGAGCGGAGCAGCCGCAGGCCGGCGGCGAGCCGCTTCGGGTCGAGTTCCACCCACTGCCCGCGCAGCCGCACCAGCGGGGTCTTCAGCGCGGCCAGCGACGCCAGTTCCTCGGCCGTGAGCGGCTGGTCGCCGAGGGACACCTCCCAGTGGTAGTCGACGAGGGCGTCCAGCCCGATGCCGCCGGCGGTGGTGGCGACGGTGCCCGGGGCGGTCCGGCTGCGGGCCTGCAACCGGGCGCCGAGCCGGGACGACGGGCGCCGCCACCAGGACGGCAGCAGCACGGCGAACCCGGCGGCGTGCAACACCGGCGCGCCTTCGCGGAGGAACTGGTGTGCCCCCTCGATGTCCAGCTCCAGTGCCTCCGGCGTGGCCGTACGCAGGGCGGTGTCCAACTCGGGCCAGAGCCGGCTGGCGCGGCCCAGCTCGGCGAGCAGTGTCTCCTGCGGGTCGTCGCCGCGACCGGTCAGCCCGGCGACGGTCTCCGGTGCCCGCCAGACCTGCCCGGCGTCCACGTGCAGGCTCGGCTCGTCGGCCGCCTGGAGACCGAACTCGATCCGCCACCGCCCGGCCGGTCCCGTCGTCGCCGGGTCTGTCGCCACCGGATCGGCGGGCACCACGACGACCGGCTCGGTGTCCTCGTCGGCCGGCGGCTCGACCAGGCGGAAACTCGCCCGCACCGCGCCACCGGCCGCGTCGCGCTGCCAGGCGTCCAGCTCGGCGTGGAGGATGTCCAGCGCGACCGGGTCGGCGGCGAACTCCCGCACCGGTCCGGTGAGCGCGGCCAGCCAGGCGGGAACCGCGCCGTTCGGGCGTACGCCCCGGGCCAGCGCGGTCTCCGCCAGGGCCGCCCGGACGGCGGCATCGGTGAGCGCGTCGAGCGCGTCGGCGACCAGCGTGCCCGGCGCGTCGTCGGCGTCCGGCCCGGACCGGTGGCGCCCGGCGGGCGGGCCGGGCCGCACGGGGCGGCGGCGACCGGCGCCGGACGTGGTGCCCGAGGCGTCGGTGGCGTCGGGGTAGCCCGGTTCGTCCGGCCCGGCGGCGGCGCGGGCAGCCGGGGGCAGGGCCAGCGCCAACGCCCGGGCCCAGGCGGCGTCCGTGCCGGTCAGCAGCGGCTGCCACACCGCCCGGGCGGTGGCCCCCGCCGGCGACCTGCCGGCAGCCCTGGCTGATACCGCGGCTCCGGCCCGGGCCGGTCTGGCCGGCGGCAGGGGCGGCTCGGCGAGGCCGGGCAGGACCCGGCCCCGGGCGGCCAGGTCGACCGCGAAGTCGGCCAGCCCGGCGAGGTGGCGCAGGGTCGCGCCCGACACGGCGACCACCTCGTCGAGGCCGCGCAGCAGGGGCAGGGCGGCGTCGGGGGCGTACCAGAGGACGGGAACCCGCCACCCGGCGAGGGTGACCGGGCCCCGGACCGCCCCGTCGGCGTCGGCGCGGACGAGCTCCGGGGAGTCCAGCGGCGTACCGGCCCGGGTGGGGAGGGTGAGCAGCGCCGTGCCGAGGTCGGCGGGCTCAGCCGTGCCGGCCAGCGCGGCGGCGAGCGCGGTGTGGTCGGCGGCGAACGGGTGCGGCCGTTCCCGGGGCGCCCGGCCCGGGCGGCGCGGCGCGTGCGCCGGCAGCGTGCTGTCCTCGGCCCAGACGGCGAGCCCGACGCCCGCGCGCCAGACCCCGTGGACGACCAGCACGTGACCCCTCCTCCCGGCGACCCCGGCGAGGATATCGGGCCGGCGCCGGCAAAGCCGCGCAGTGTCCGGCAGCACGCCGATCGCAGCCGCGAGCGGCGCATGCCCGCCGACCAGCGGTCGCCGGGTACCGGCCGCCCGGCCCCGCCCAACGGAAGCCCCGCCCGGCGCGCGGGTCACCCCTCTGGCCCCGCCCGACTTTCAGTGCCTGGGTCGAGCTGGCGAATCGCCAGCGTCCATGTTCCGGGAACCCGTTCCACTCCTCAGGATGACGGGAGATCTTGGCAGGAAACGGCCCCCGGAAGGGCCGTTTCTCACCAAGATCTCCCGCGCGGCTCGGGTCGCGCCGTCTCCGGGGGCGGTCGCGGCGCCGCTTGCGGCCAGTCACCCGACCCACGTTCACAGACGAGGCGCTAGCCTCGGGCGCGTGTACGACCTTCTCGTGGTCGGCGGGCTCGGTGTCGACGTGCGGGTGCGGGTGCCCGCGATCCCGTTGCCGGCCGCCGATTCCGTCGCCGTCGACCCGATCGAGCTGCGGATCGGCAACACCGGTGCCGGGGTGGCCCTCGCCGGGCACGCGCTCGGGCTGCGGGTGGCGGTGATCGACGTCATCGGTGCCGACCCGGCCGGCGACGTGGTCCGGGCCGCCCTGGCCCGCACCGGCGTGCACGCCGTGCTGGGAGACGCCTCGGCCGGCACCCGGCGGTCGGTGAACATGGTCGACCCGACGGGCCGCCGGATGTCGCTGTACGACCCGCGCCCCTGGCACGGCCCGGCCCCGTTCCCGGCGGCCGAGGTGACGGCGCTGGCCCGGGAGGCGGCGCACGTACACCTGTCGATCATGGATTGGACGCTCCCGCTGCTGCCCGCCCTGCGCGCCGGGCTCGCCGACGGGGCCGTCGTCTCCACCGACCTGCACGACTGGGACGGCGCGAACGCCTACCACCGGCCCTTCGCCGAGGTGGCCGACCTGGTCTTCGTCAGCGGAGTCCGGCTGGGCGCGGGGGCCGGCGCCCTCGCCGCCGCGCTGGCGCCCCGCACGGTGCTGGTGACCCGGGGGGCGGACGGCGCCGAGCTGCACACCGGCACGGGCGACCCGACGCTGGTGCCCGCCACCGAGCCGCCCGCGCCGGTCGTCGACACCAACGGCGCGGGGGACGCCTTCGCGGCGGGCGTGATCGCCGGCCGGCTGCGCGGCGCGTCGCTGACCGGTGCGGCAGCGTTCGCGGCCCGGGTCGCCGCGGCGGCCTGCACCCACGACGGCATGGAGTATCCGCCCGGCCTGCTGCCGCGTCGCTGATGCCGTCGGGCGGCGCTCAGACCGCGCCGGTGGCGCCGTCGGTCAGCTCGCGGAGGATGTCGGCGTGCCCGGCGTGCCGGGCGGTCTCCTCGATCATGTGCACCAGGATCCAGCGCAGCGAGACCTCACCGAGCTGCGGCTGCGGCACGACGTGGTCGAGGTCGAACCGCCCGGCGACCTCCCGGGACCGGGCGCAGGCCTGCTCGTACGCGGCGGCGAGGCGTTCGACGGTGTCGCCGTCGGTGAGCGTGAAGCTGTCCAACGCGTCTTGCTCGGAGGTGAGGTGGACGTCGCCCGAGTCGGGGGCGAGCAGGCGCGGGAACCAGTTCTGTTCCACCAGGATCAGGTGTTTGACGAGGCCGGCGACGGTGGTGGCCGAGGGCACCAGCCGGCGGGCCGCGTCGGCGTCGGAGAGCCCGCGCAGCTTGCGCAGCAGCACGCCCCGGTGGAAGTCGAGGAAGGATTCGAGCACGGCCCGTTCGTCACCGGTGCGCGCCAACACCGGGCCGAGGGTGGGATCGATCGCCATCTCCGCCATCCACCGACTCTAGGGCCCGGGTGCCCCGATCCGCTGCCCCGCTATCCGCTGCGGGGCCGGGCGGGGCGGGGCAGGATGGGGCGCATGGCATCAACGGCAGAAATCCCTCTGGTCGGTGGCGTGGCCGACGGCGAGACCGTCACGGTGGAGCTGGACCCGAACGGCCGACCGCCGCTGACCCACCACCACCTCGGTGCGAAAGGGCTGGCCGAGGCGGAGATCTACGAGCTGGAGTCCGTGGCTGCCGGCGACAACGGGTGGCGCTACCACTGGCGCGGGCCGGCGGTCTGAGACGGCTCAGCCCACCCGGGTCAGGGTGCGCGCACGCAGGCTCTCCAGCACCGCCCGGGTGACCTGCGAGGTCCCCCGGGCCTCGTCGCACACCTGGGCCACCCGCCGGGCGGTGGCCTCGGCCCGCTGGTCCCGCTCGTCCCAGAGCCGGTCGACCTCGGCCAGCAACGGGCCCTCGACCTCCCGTTCCACGCCGCGCAGCGCCGGCACCCCGAGCCGCTGGGCCAGGTCGAAGACCTTGCCGGCGTACGGCAGCGGCAGGAACGGCGTGCCGACCATCGCGGCGAAGATCAGGAAGTGCAGCCGCATGCCCACGGCCAGGTCGAAGTGGCGCATCAGCCCGAGCACCTGCTGGGGCGAGTAGGTGCCGTGCAGGATCCGGCCCCGCTCGGCGGCGACCATGTGCGACAGCACGCCGTGCGAGTGCCGGATGTCGTCGCGCTCCATCGGGACGAAGAGCACGTACGCGTCGATCCGGTGCACCAGGAAGTCGCCGATCTGGGCGAGCAGGCGGTGGTAGCCGTCGACGTCGAGCCGCTCGGCGGCCCGGCCCGGCTCCCGCACGCTCATCCCGACCAGCCGGGTGCCGGCCGGCACGCCCTCCTCACGGAGCAGTTCCGCCGGGAAGTCCTCGGGTTCGAGCAGGAACGCGGGGTCGGCGGTCACGGTGATCGGGTTGATCAGCCCCGCCTCCTCCAGCACCATCCGGGACTCCTGGTCCCGCACGGTCACCTGGGTCGCGCCGGCCAGGGTCTCCCGCACCATGCCCGTGTCCACGCTCTCGCTGAGCGGCCCGACCCCCACCGCGTACGTCAGCAGCGGCAGGCCCCGCTCCTGGGCGACCCGGACCACCCGCAGGTAGCGGCGGGCCTCCCGGTCGTAGAGGATGCCGCCGCCGCCGAGGATCAGCACGTCGAGCTGGGCCAGGACCAGCGCCGAGTCGGTCCGGCTGACCCCCTCCCAGGGCACCGCCTCCACGTCGGGGTGGGCGATCCGGGTGTGCTCCGGATTCCGGGAGAAGACGATGATCCGGCCGTTCGGCTCCTGCTCCCGCAGATCGGCCAGGAGACCGGTCAGGATCGCCTCGTCGCCGAGGTTGCGACCGCCGTACGAGCCGAGCACACCGATGGTCAGTCCGCCACCATGCGTCATCCGTAGCTCCTCCCCAGGTGCTGCGTCCGGGGCGGGTTCCCGCTGCGCGGGGGAACACTCCTGACCCGGCTCACCCCGGGGGCGTCCCGGCTCGGGTAGGCCGAGGGCGGCGACTTCGGCCGCGATGAGCGGCATCATCCCGCCTCCCGTGCCCCTGCCCCCGGTGTCCGGAATGCACCTCGACGTCTCGCGGGTCACCGGCCGGCGGCGCCGGCCAGCCGGGACACGAACGCCACGACCACGTCGTCGGGGTCGAACCCCGCCTCGATGGAGGTGCCGAGCAGGTCGAGCAGCAGCCCGTCAATGGCGTAGTGCAGCAGGGCGACCTCGAACGCGCCTCCCGGCAGTCCGGAGGCGAGGTGGAAAGCGACGTCGTCGCGGTAGCCCCGGCGCAGGGTGTCGCCGAGGATCCGAGCCAGGTCGGGGCGGCGGGCCGCCTCCAGCCGCAGCTCGATCAGGGCCCGGGTGAGATCCGGCTGCCGGGTGGTCCGCTCGACGATGTATCGCAGGTAGTCGGTGAACAGCTCCAGCGACGGTTCACGGGCGGCCAACTCGGCCACGACCTGATCATCCGGGGCGAACCGCTCCATGATCCGCTCGCCGAGCGCGCCGAGCAGCGCGTCCCGGGAGCGGAAGTAGTTGGAGGCGGTGCCCGTCGGCACCCCCGCCTCGGCGTCGACCGCCCGGTGGGTCAGGCCGCGCGCCCCGGTCGCCGCCAGCACCCGCAGCCCCGCGTCGGCCAGGGTCGCCCGTCGCTGCACGTTTCTCGCCATGGGAAACACCCTAGCCAACAACCACTACGCATGTAGTAACTTGATCCACGACACCAGTAGTGATTGGGGAACTCTATGCGCAAGCTCGTGTACTACGTCGCCAGCACCCTCGACGGTTTCATCGCCGCCCCAGACGGGGCGTACGACTTCTTCCAGTTGGACCCCGACCTGGCCGCCCACCTGGCGGCGAACTGGTCGCAGACATTTCCCACGTTCGCCCACCCGCAGTTCGGCATCGACGAGCCGGAGGGCCGCTTCGACTCGTTGGTGATGGGCCGGGCCACCTACGACCCGGCGCTGAAGGTCGGCGTCACCAGCCCGTACGCCCACCTCAAGCAGTACGTCTTCTCCCGTACCCTGCCGCCGGCAGCGGAGCCGGAGGTGGAGATCGTCTCCACCGACCCGGTGGAGTTCGTCCGGGAGCTGAGGCGCCAGCCCGGCCGCGACATCTGGCTCTGCGGCGGCGGCCAGCTCGCCGGCCAACTCCTGCCCCAGGTCGACGAACTGATCATCAAGCTCAACCCGTACGTGGTCGGCAGCGGCATCCCGCTCGCCGCCCGCGGCTTCGACCCGCGCCGGTTCGACCTGGTCGACACCCGCCCGTTCGACAGCGGCGTGGTCATCCTCCACTACGCCCGCCCCCGCGAAGCTGAGTAGCCGGTCCCTCCTGCATGACACACCTCGCCGACCCCGAGGCCCGGCACCGTGTCGGCGTCAGCCGGGCGGCGACACCGGGTGGGTGAGGAACGGCAGGACGGCGGCGGGCAGCGCCGGCGAGTCGACGATGTCGTAGTGGGTGAGCCCAGGCAGCACGGCGAGCCGGGAGGCCGGACGGTCGGTGCCGTCCCAGCCGGCGTCGCGATGGCCGCCGCCGAGCAGCCCGAAGAACTCCACCATGTGCGTGGTGCTGACCGAGTCGGCGTCGGCGAAGACCAGCAGGGTCGGCACGGTCAGGGCCGCCACCTCGGCCGACCAGTCGTAGTCGCGCCGCAGCAGCTCGCCCGTCTTCGCCCAGAGCCGCGACCAGTCCCCCGGCCGGGGTGCGATGCGCGAGTAGAGCTCATGCGACGGGGTGCCGCGCATCCGCTCGCCCGCCGCCTCGTCGGGGTCGGGCATACCCGCCAGCACCCCCGGATACCAGCCCTCTCGCCGGTAAGGAGCGGAGACGACGACCAGCCGCCGCACCACCGCCGGGTGCTGGATCGCGGTACGCAACGCCACGCCGCCGCCGAGCGAATAGCCCAGCACGTCGGCCTCGGTCAGGCCGAGGTGGTCGATCAACGCCGCGACGTCGTCGGCCATCGACTCGTAGCGCAGCGGACGGTCGACGTCAGCGGTACGCCCGTGGCCCTGGAGGTCGACCGCGATCACCCGGCGGCGCGCGGCCAGGGCCGGCAGGATCGCCGAGAACATCTCCACCGCGCCGAAGCCGCCGTGCAGCAACAGCAGCGGACGGCCGGTGCCGTGCTCCTCGTGCCACAGGCGCAGCCCGCCGACCTCCGCGTAGCTCATCGCCCCAAAACTACAGCCGCTTGCGCATCTGGATGGCGGTCGCCTCGAAGCCCATCTGCTCGTAGAGCGTCCGGGCGGGCAGGTTGAAGCCGAAGACGCTCAGGCCGATCGAGACGACACCCTCCTCCCGGCACCACTTCTCGGCGGCCTCGATCATGGCCCGACCGTGGCCCTTGCGCCGCAGGTCCGCTCGCACCTCGAAGTCGTAGCCGAAGGCGTGCGCGCCGTCCGACTTCTGCTCGACGTGCAGCCACAGCATGCCGACCTCGTCGTCGCCGTCGTAGGCCGTCCAGAGATGGTGATCCGGCGTCGCCAGACCGTCGGGCAGGAGCTTCGCGTACTCCTCCTGCGCCTTCTGCTGCGCCTCCTGCACCGGCATCGCACCCGAGTCTGAGATGTTGCGCGCGTAGTTCGTTTCCGCCTGCTGCCGGTACCGGAGGTACTGCTCGTCGGTCATCGGCTCAAGTCTCAGCGTCACCCCGACACCGTATTTCAGCCATCCGGACCGGACGGCCCAGGAGGAACAAACAGGACGTCGCGCCGGGCTTGCTGCCGAGCGCTTGTTCCGCAGACCACCCACGACCGTCCCGACTATCCCGGTCGGACGCAAGGATCGGTGACCGGGTAGCTCGGGCTCTGCGCCGTGCGGCCATCCACTGTGGTCGCCCGCACCGACCAGGTCAGCGCCGGCGTGCGCAACTGCCCGACGGTTGACCGCGCAGCCGACCCGTCCACCGTCATCGCCCGCACCGACGTCCTGCCTCCGGTGGGTGCCCAGCGCACCTCGGCGGCGCGGAGCGTGGCGCTGCCGGTGGCCTGCACCACGAGGCTGTACGTCTCCGATCCGCACCGCACGTGAGCGGTGGCGGAGACCGTGAACGGCGCGGCGATCTGCGGTGCGGCCGTCGGCCGGGGCCCGGCCGACGGCCTGGTCGGTGCCGGTGCCGGCACCGGTGCGACGCCACCGGGCGCGGCCTCGGGCGACTCGGTCCGGGCAGCCCCGTCACCGTCCGCCGGCCCGACAGCGGTCCCGGACGTCGGAGCGGCGGCGCCGGCCGGTGGCGGGTCGGCAGCCAACGTGCCGGCTGACGGGGTCGTGACGGACGACGGCGTGGAGTCGGGTGCCACAGGAACACCGGCCGGTGATCCGAGCGTCTCGGACACCGGTCGGCCGGAGCCGTCCCGCGCGGCGGTCGGGCGCCCCGGTGCCAGTGCCCAGGTGCCGAACGCGGCGAGGAGGACCAGCAGGGCTACCGTCCCGGCCAGCCGCCGGCGGCGCCGGCCGTGGTTCGCCGACGAGGTCGTCCGCACGGCGTGCGCCACACCAGGCGGCACCGACCCGCCGTCCGCCGGCACCTGGTCGGTCGCCGGGCCGGCCGTGACCGCACCCGTCGTGTCGGCCGGCGCGCCGGCCGGGATGTCAGCCGCTGTGTCGGCCGGGACATCAGCCCCCGCGTCGGCCGGGACGTCGGTCGCGCTGGCCTCGGTCAGTCTCGGCCACACCGTGTCGGCGACGACCAGGAAGGCCGGTGCCGTGTACGCCGACAGCAGCGCCGCCGGGCTGAGCTGTTCCCGCCGGAGCAGCCCGCACACCGCGCAGCTCTCGATATGCCGCGAGACCCGCTTGCGCAGGGTCGGGGTGAGCCGGCCCTGCCAGCCGTCGATCAGGCCGGCGAGGGTCGGGCAGTCCCGGGCTCCGCTGCGTGCCACCAACAGCGCCCCCAGCGCCCGTTCGAGCTGCGAGCGGGCGCGCGACAGGCGGGCGTGCGCGTGGTTCGCGGGCACCCCGAGGGCCGCGCCGATGTCGGCGGACGACAAATCGTGGCGGATGGCCAGGTGGACCACCTCCCGGTCGCCCGGGTTCAACGCGGCGACCGCGGTGTGCACCAGGTCGCGTACCTGCTCGGCGTTGACGCCCGTGCCCGGATCGGCGGCGTCGGCCACCGGCTCGCCGGCCTCCTCCAGCGGCAGCGAGCGGGACCGTTCCCGGAGCTGCCGGAGGCATTCGGTGCGCACGATCGCGTACAACCAGGAGCGCAGCCGGTCCGGCTCCCGGAGCTGGCCGATGCGCTGGCTGGCGGTGAGGAACGCGTCGTGGACGGCGTCCGCGGCGGCCTCCGGCTCGCGCAACATCGTCCGGGCGTACGTGTACAGCCGGTCGGCGTACCGCCGGTACATGCCCTCCAGCCCGGCCCGTTCGCCGCGACGCACCGCCTCGACCAGTGCGGTGTCGTCCCGTCCCGCCGTGTCCATCCGTGTCTCCCGCTGCTCGTCGACCGGTCAATTAGAACCGCGGAATTTTTTTCTTGGAGCTTTCTGTTGGCATCCCGACCCGACCGCGCTCCTACCGGTGTCATCGCAACCGAACAGCCTGAGATTAGGGAAGACACCATGCGAGAAGGATCGAACCGGAACCCGTGGTCGCGTCGGACGGCAGCCGTGGGCGGAGCCGCGCTGAGCGCGCTCGTGCTCGGCCAACTGGCCCTCACCGGGCCGGTGGCGGCGGTGCCCGGCCTGAGCATCAAGACGACGACCGGCCCCAGCAACAGCGTCGCGAAGTCGCAGAACGCGACCTGCCCGGCCGGCACCAAGGTCATCGGCGGTGGCGGTGCGATCACCGGTTCCGGCCTCGGGCAGGTCGGCATGGACATCATGCGGCCGCTGGTCGGCTCGGACGCGTACTCGGTGACCGGCCGGGAGGACGAGAACGGCGTCGCCGGCAACTGGGCGGTCACGGCGAGCGCGCTGTGCGCCACGCCGCCGCCGGGCCTGGTGACCGTGTCCGGCAGTTCGGCGCCCAGCTTCGGCACGTCGAACTGGTTCGAGAAGTCCTGCCCGGCCGGCAAGCACGCCATCGGGGTCGGTGGCGCGGTCGTCGGGGCGTCGAACAGCGAGGTCATCCTCGAGGACCTGCGCATCAACCAGAACAGCGTCGTGGTGGCGGGTGCCGAGGACGGCACCGGCTTCGCCGACACCTGGTGGCTGGACGCCACCGCGATCTGCGCCGACCCGCTGCCCGGTGAGCAGCGCGTGATCGACGACAGCGTCTACAGCTCCGCCGGTGTCCAGTCGGTCACCGCCACCTGCCCTCCCGGCACGCGCGTGCACGGGGTGGGCGGCGAGATCCTCGGTGGCGACGGGCAGGTGCGCCTGACCGAGATGCGGGCCACCAGCTCGACCGTCGTCACCGTCCGCGCCATGGAGGACGAGAACGGCTTCAGCGGCAACTGGAAGGTGCGCGCGTACGCCGTCTGCGCGAACTGACCCGCCAGTGCCTGTGGTCCCGCGCCGGTCGTCCGGCGCGGGACCACAGGACCCGGCTGCATGCCGTGCGGTATACGTCGTGTCTCCGCTGAATGTCGATGAACGAGAAAGGAGACGCTGGGCGGAATCAGGATCGGCTTCGGGTGTCCCCGCCAGCGCGGCGATAAAGAGGCGGCGACGCCGTAACGCTCGTTGGTATGTTGCCGGCGATGAGTCGAGGGTGGCGGGACGATGGCCAGGTTGAGCTGCGGCCGGTATCGGACGAGGCACGCGCCTCGCGGGTGCGCTGGTGATCCCCGACATTCACGCGCAGCCGTTCGTCGTCACGTACAACCCCGCCGCACGATCGTGACGATCAGCCAGATCCGGAGGTCTCCAGCAATGACCCGTAAGGCCTATCAGGTCATCGTGCGCGGCAAGTTCGCGCCCCTCAATGACGAGCAGCGGGCCGCACTGCTCGCTCAGGCCGACGAACACGACGTGTTCCGGGCCAGGTTCACCGAGGAGGGCACCGTGACGTACGAGCGGTCCCTGCTCTCGTCGTTCACCTTCCGCTGCGTCGTCCCGGCCACCGAGGAGGACAAGGAAGAGGTCGTGATCGGCAGGGCGGAAGCGCTCGCCGCAGCCGCCGTCCGGGAACTCGGAGCCGAGCACCGCGATCTCACGTCGGTGTCGACTGATCTCGACAGCATCAAGATCCGCCAGCGGGGACGATGACGCCTGCCGAAGTCTGCCCAACCGAGGCGACGGCGGGCCGCCGGTCGGCCGGCGGCCCACGTATTGTCCCCGACGCCGGCCGCTTCGGTGTGAACGAGTCACCCCACATGGGGCACCCAGGTCGCTACCCTTCTCCGGTGACGAACGGTGCGGGTGTCGAATTGGGTATCGAGGCCGCTCGCCGGATGGCCAATCTGGACCTGGTGGACATCCAACCGGGGCTCACCGACACCGAGTTCGTCACCATCGAGCGACGGTTCGGCTTCGAGTTCGCCGACGACCACCGCGCTTTCCTCGCGGCCGGGCTGCCCGTCTGGACGCCTGGCCACGATGACCACCCCGCCAAGGCAAGTTGGGGCTGGCCGAACTGGCGGCAGCTCGGCTCCACCACCCTGCAAGAGCAGGTCGACTGGCCGTTCGCAACCGCGCTCGACGACATCCAGCACGGCGAGTGGCCACCGGGGTGGAGCAATCGCCCTCACGACCTCGTCAGGCGCATGGCCAAGGCGAAGCGGCTCCTCGCCGACGTGCCCCGGATGATCCCCGTGTACGCCCACCGCTACCTACCGGCTGGTCGCGGCTCCTTCGGGCATCCCGTGCTGTCCATCCACCGACTCACCGATTCCATCGTGTACGGCCACGACCTCGCCCACTACATCGACCAAGAGTTCCGGGAGCCCAAGGCGACCGTGGCCTTCTGGCGTGACTACGTGTGAGAGGCGAGGGCCGACACCCGACTACTTGGCCCCCAGGCAACCAACACGGGGCGCTGACCTGCCATTTAATGGGTGTTGGCCTGCTGGAACCGTCCATCAGCGTCCCTGCCCGTCCGCTGGCGTCCGTCCCGATCGTCACCCAGTTGGTCACTCAGCCCGGCTGTCAGACATTGATGGTCTCCTGATCAGGCCTCGCGTGCCGTGCGCGGTATATGCGCCTCCGTCGCCACCACCAGCGCAGCAGCCAGAACAATCCCCTCACGGACTTCGGCAGCAGGAACGGTCCGACAGCAGTTACAGCGACGAGCTGCCAGACCCTTGCATCGCCCGGATCGGCTACGTGGTCGAAGACGATCAACGCGGCCATCACTGACCAAGCGGCATCTGCTCCCCAGTCGCGCACCCTGACCAGGGCGCGCCGCCAACCCTTCCGTACCGGAGGATCGAGAACCTCGCCCCTGGTCACCAAGGCCATCCACCCGCGCCACGAAACGGCCAGCGTGTAGGCGAGGGTCATTGGCAACCTCACCAGCGCGATCCAGGCAGCGAACCTGGCAGGGCTCACGGCCACCTCACCCAGCACGTTGGGAACGATCGAGGCCAGCACCAGATACGTGACAAGGAGGAGGACGAAGTCGAAGACCAACTCGAACAGCGGGAATCCCAGCATGAACAGCCGACCCAGCCGTCTAACCTTGCGCGGGCTCATCTCTGCCATGCCGATCATTGTCCGAACGGGCAGCAAGAATCCGCTAGGAACCTTTTGCCACCACGTTCGCCGTCGGCCCGCCGCTGGGGAGAGCGGGCCGCCGCCCAGCCCGCTACGTCAAGTAGGCCTTCACGCACGTACGGACGCTGCCACCGGAACAGACTGAGTCGGCTCTCGTGTCACGGACCGCGCCCCCGGCGGACACCGCCACGGTGGCGCAGTTGGCCCAACCGCGCCCGGCACGGACCCGGCTCCCGGGGTCGGAGCTGGCCGCCGTTGCTGTCATCGGCCGGATCTCTGATCTTCGGCCCGGTGTTGGTGCTGGTGGTGATGGGTGGGCGCGGCAGGTTTCGAACCTGCGACCCCTCGCTTGTAAGTTCCGTGACGCTCTGTCCACCGAGGTCCGCCGACATCCATCACCAGGAAAGATCGACACCCGCCGCCGCTCCCGACCCGCCCTGAACGTCAGTGAACGAGACGGGAACCGAGATGACTCACAACAAGCTACGAGAGCGGCCAGGCAGGGTCATTGCGTTGTCGCGGGTGCGGTCCCCGGTCGGTTCGGGGCTCGTGGCCGGGGCGGAGCTGTGGGCGAGGCGGTCGATGCCGTGGGGCGGCGCCTATGGAGCTGAGTCGTCCACGTCATCAACGCCGGTCGGGCCATGGCCCGTCGGGTGACCCACGACCGTCGGGTCGGCGCTTGCGGTCGCCGAGCACGGCGGGCGCGGGTGATGTCGTATCCGACTCAGCTCCATAGGCACCGGGAGGCATACCCCGCCATGGAGCAGCGCCCACCCCAAATCCCCCAGACCCCCTGGTCGAAGCGCTCCCGCCCGACTTCGCAGTCGCCCTAGGCCAGGCGGCGGCGATGGGGCTGACGCCCAACGCGGCGAGCGTAGGCAAAGTGCGGTGCCGGACTAATCGGTTGGCACCGCGCCGCCTCACCGCACTACCGTGCCGGTCGTGCCCATCCACGATGACGAGGTCCGAGCCACCGTCGGTCAGATGCGCCGCCTGGTGACGGCCCAGTGCCCACAGTGGGCTGACCTTCCCGTTACCAATTTGGCCGACGAGTTGGAGGGCACCGACCATGTACTGTTCCGGATCGGCAACGACCTCGTCGCCCGGATGCCCAAGATTGCCTCGGCGGTCGACCAAGCCGATTCTGATGCTCGATGGCTGCCCGTGCTGGCGCCTCACCTGCCGGTGCGGATCCCCGTTCCGCTGCACGTCGGCGAGCCGGGCGCGGGCTACCCGTGGCGGTGGACGGTGGTGCCGTGGGTCCCGGGCGACACACCGCCCCGGCTCGGCTGCGACGACGTACCCCTGGCCCGCGACGTGGCGGCCTTCGTCCATGCCCTGCACCGGATGGATCCTGCCGAAGGTCCGGTCAAGCCACCGGGTTCCCGCGGGTCCGCCCTGCGCCACGTCGACGCGAACGTCCGCCGGGTGCTGCCCCGCCTGGCCGAGCATGACGACGGCTTCGACGTGGCCGCAGCCGAGGCCGCCTGGGACGCCTGCCTCGCCGCTCCCGACTGGGACCGAGACCCCGTATGGATCCACGGCGACCTGCAGCCGGGCAACCTGATCACCGACGCTGGCCGGCTGGTCGCGGTCGTCGACTTCGGGGCACTCGGTGTCGGCGACCCGGCACCGGACGTGGCACCGGCGCTGTGGACCTTCACCGGCGCGGCTCGGGACGCGTACCGGAAGGCAATCGAGTACGACGACGCCACCTGGCACCGCGCCTGCGGCTGGGCCCTCGCACCGTCGCTGACCGGCATCGACTACTACCGGCACACCTTTCCCCGGATGGCCGAGCACGGCCGCCGAATGGTCCGCGCAGTGATCGCAGAACTGACGTGAGTGCCGCTGCCAGCGAGCGGCTCCGCGGACCCGCCAGTCGCAGAGGCGGCACGCGACGAGCCCCGAAGTTGGGGTCGGCAACCACATCAGTTGGAACGTGACGAACTGAGACGGAGCGGGCCGCCGGTCATCCGGCGGCCCGTTTCGCGTGCTGGTCAGAGTGTGGGCGCGGCAGGTTTCGAACCTGCGACCCCTCGCTTGTAAGTTCCATGACGCCCTGTCCAGAGAGGTCCGTCGGTGTCCATCGCCAGGAGGGATAGGCATGTATCACCGCTCCTGACCTGCCCTGAACGTCAGTGAACGAGACGAGAACTGAGACGGGTAGATGCTCGCGACGAGCCACCAGAGCAACCAAGCTGCTTTGGGCTGACGCCCAACACTTCGAGCGGCGGCAACGTGGCAGTGGCCCTCACCTGAAGGGGACGGGAGCTGTCGGGAAGGCGACTGACTTCCTGTCGCCAGTTTAGGGCCATTCTTTATAGTTTGTCTTATGCGTCTGGGTGCGCTACAGATCTTGAATGGTCAGGTTGTGTCGGGTTTGAGGGTCAGTCCGGTGTGCGCGAGGAAGCTGTCGAGTAGGTCGGTGCGGTACTGGATGCTCTTGAGTCGGTTCTTGACGATTGCGAGGAGGTGGTCGACGCCGGTCACGGCGAGGTTGCCGATGCTGCGTTTGAGGTGGGACCACACTGCCTCTGTCGGGTTCAGGTCCGGGGCGTAGGCCGGTAGCCGGATGACGGTCAGCCAGTCCCGGGCGTCGATCATCTGCCGCATGGCGGCGGAGACGTGGGTGTTCAGGTTGTCCCAGACGCACACGATCGGGCCGCCGAGCTGCTGGTGAGCGGCGTCGAGCAGGCAGATGTAGTCGCGTTCACTGAAGCTACGGCGCTCGTTCTTGCGACCGCGATGGGTGATCGTGCGGTAGATCAGCCGGGACCGCTTCCCGGGCCGGTAACAGGTCAACCCGGCGATCGAGACCCGACCGGAACCCTTGCCCGCCACCGGAACCACAGGGGTGTGCCCGCGTCGTCCCCAGGTGCGGGCCTTCGGAGGGCGCAACGTCTGACCAGCCTCGTCCTCGAAGACCAGCCACGCCTGCCGCTGCGCCGCTACCGTTTTCCCGCCGGCCACGTCTCCCGCCGCCAGGTGACGATCGCGGCCTCGTCACGCTCGACCGCACGATGCGCGGGGACCTGCACCGACCAACCCAACCGGTACATGATGTTCGCCGTCCCGCGCAGCGTGTACCGGGTACGGAACATCCGGGCGATCAAGTCCGACACCCGCGCCAGGGTCCACCGCTGATCACTACCGAACCCGTGCGCCGCCGGCCCTTCCTCCAGGCCATCGGCCAGCCGCCGCAGCCGGCCCTCATCCAGGCGACACCGAGACCCACCCGGCCCTTTCGAGGCCAGGGCCTGCTCACCACCGACCTGCCACCGTTTACGCCACCCGTACACCGCGGTCTGCGACACCCGCAGCCTGCGCGCGATCTCCGGCACCGACACATCCTGGGCGAACCACCCGGCCGCCTGCCGTCGTACCGCCTCACGCTTCGCCCGCCCCCGCGCGGACAACCCACCTCCATCGGGATACCTCATCCCATCGATCTACCCCAACGCGAGGCCATCACACAGGCCACATCGGACGAACCTGGCCATTCAAGGTCTGTAAGCGGCTACGATCGCGACTTGCTGTAGCCCGTCAGCCTCATTCGATGGGTTGGCGGATAGGAGGAGATCGTGCCGCAGAGCCAGGTCCGGTTCATCAAGGCGTACGTCATTCATGGGCGGACAACCGAAGGGCTTTTGAATTACCCCGAGTTCTTTCACTGGCTCGTCAATCTCCCCTACGGGCGAACAAGAATCGATGTTAGCTCCAACGTCGTGCTTGCGATCGTACGTTCAGTTGAGCGAGAAGGGATGCATCACTTCCGATTCGTTAGCGGAAATCCGAGAGATATCCCAATTCTTTACGACGAGAGCACCGGCACAACCGTACAGGGGCGCACACCAGAGGGGACCTGGCTAGTTCAGTCAACCAGGGTTTCCGTCGCCCCCGAGGACCGGTGCGTCTTTATTGAGAGTCGTCGCGTGGGTGTTGGGGCAACCAATCTGGAGCGATATTTCAACAACATCGCTCGCAATCTCGGATTCGTGGAGAAATTGCACGTCGATCTAAGCCCGATGCCTTCACCATCATTCGAGGAAGACATCAATCAACTGGTCCGCATTCGAGAAGCGGCTCTGGTTGTCGCAAGGCCCAACTCCGATTGGGACGATTCCAGTGACTTGCTATCACGCTTGGCTGACGATTCCAACGCCGGCGAGGCCGAGATCGCAGTGAAGGCGGAACGCGGAAAGTCGCTGTCCCGCACCTCTGGGGCGATTCGTCTCGTTAAACAGCACCTTCGAGACGGCCTTCATAACCTTCGGAATATCAGGATCGTTGGCCGGAGGGAAGGAGAAGCTGCCGACCGGATTCTCACCCTCGACAAGCATCAGATGCGGACAACAACGCGGATCAATTCGGCAGCTCCCCAGGAGGAGCAGGATGAGCAGGTGTTCGCTGCGGCCGAGGAGCTGGCGGAAGCGGCCCTACCTCTGGTCAGGGAGAGGGCACGACAGGCGTCGGGGTAGAGCCGGAAACTTGTCGTACGCCTGTCCTAGGGTTGCATCATGACGAGTTCGAAGCAGTCACGCGTGCGGTACTTTCGCTTCACACGTTCGCACCTAGGGCCTCGCTTCTCGGACACCGTTTTTCATCGTAATGTGTCGATAAGTCTACTCGGTGCTGGAGTCCTTACCTTTGCGGCCTTCCAGTTGGACTTCTTCCCTGCCCTAACGAAGATCGCGGTCAAAGATTTTGTGGCCGGGCTCCTGGCGTACTCCGCTCTTGGCTTCGGCGCCTCGACAGCCGCCGCCGCCTTGGCTTTGTCTATCCCTAAGACCAGCTACTACTACACGATGATTGCGAATGGGCCAGGAGCACCAGAGGTTGTCATTGGCCCAGACGATAAGCCGCGGGCCCGAAATCCTGACGAGCAGCACCTTCTGACTCCAGCCCGCTATAACTCGCGATTCCGTTCTTTGTACGGCGATCTCGTCTTTACCTTCTTATGGACAATGGTCGCTCAGCTTACCCTAGGCGTGGGGGCTATGGCGTATTTTGCGATAGCGGGAGACGCGAATATGGTGGACCCGTCCCACTGCCTACGCTCCCGGCTTGGCTTCTTCATGGTTATCTCGATAATCATCTACGCTCTACTTCAAATGCTTGCTCTCCTCCGGGCGATGGCTGACTATGCCCGCCTTCAAGAGACTTTCGACCGCCGCAAGCTTGGTCTCTAGCCTTCGAACACCTGCCACCCCGTCTGTCGCCCCGCACACCGTGGAGCGGGCCAGGGCCAGGGCCAGGGTGACAAGGGTGGAGCGCCCTACGGGACGCACGACCCTGTCGCGCTCGCCACTGGCAGGTCAGGCACACGCTCTTGCGCCCGCAAGCAAGGATGAGCAGGTCCGTGTCCAACAGCCCGGGGTGAGCCATGACAGACCCTCGCCGCTTTCGCCCTATAAGCGGAGCGACGATCGCGATGCTTGCCGCGTTAGTCGCCGTGGCGGCCGCGGCATCCGTTTATCTCCTACTGTCACTGGTCAAGGGGGTGGGCAACCAGGCCGAGGAGGTTCGACTCCAGATCGAAGCGATTAAAACTGGCCTTACCGTAGGCGCGGGGACCGGCGGAGCACTGGCACTTCTTCTCACCGCGCGCAGGCAATGGTTAAGCGAGCGCGAACATCTGCTACAAATTCGGACCTCACAAGTCACCGAGCGAGATGCAGAAGAACGCCGGATAACTGACCTATACGCCAAAGCCGCCGAACTGCTGGGGCACGACCGACCGTCCGCGCGCATCGCCGCCTTATACGCCCTATCCCGCCTAGGCGAGAATAATCCCAGCCACAGGAACACCGTAGTCAACCTGATCTGCGGCTATCTTCGCCTTGCGCCTCCAATTGACTTAGCCGAGGCAAGCCCTTGGTTATTCCGAGACGAGTTAGAGGTTCGATATACCGCTCAGCGGATACTAAAGAGCCATCTTGCCGGAAGCGATGCAGCACGGTGGGAGCCGGTCGAGCTGGACCTTACAGGAGCGACGCTCTACGACTTCGATATCGAAGAGTGCAGGCTGAGACGTGGAATATTCCGAGGCTGCATCTTCCAGGGGCGCTCGAAATTCTCGCATGTTCACATCGCCGAAGACATCAGGTTTGAAGGGGCATGCTTCGCTGGTCGGGTCGAGTTTGCGGGAGCCAAGCTAGGCGGCCACGCCTACTTCGACGAGTGCGAGTTCCACGACGAAGCCGAATTTCGGTCAGCGCGCTTCGAATCCGGCGCGTCGTTCGATAAGTGCATCTTTAGCTCTGCCGCCGCATTTGTCAGCACTCACTTCGAAGCTCATGTCGAGTTCTACAAGGCAACATTCAAAGACGGGGCATTCTTCAACCGCGCCTCCTTCAACGGCGGGGGACTATTCGACCACGCCCGATTCCACGACTTCCTAGGGCTGGTCGACGCGAAGTGTGACGGCAAGATCAGGATCATTGGGGCGCATTTCTTTCACTTCTTTGACCTCGGCGATAACAAGTTCTACGAGCTATACAATTCCCGCGTCTGGTTTGACGAACCAGACTTGGGCGTAATGGCAGTATGCCCTCCCCCTGGATGGGACTACGGCGAATACATCGATGGCTACCGTCCACTCGTTCCCGACAAGAGCCACGAAGTGTAGTTACGCGGCGACAGCGGCGCGGGTACCAATGCATCGTTGGCACCCATCCGGCAAGCCGCTCCATTAGCACGCCGACCATCTCACCCATACACGTAATTATCACATCCGCTCTGTCCAGCCTCGCTGGGCGTCGTTGGCGAGTGCCACTAAAGGCATCATCTCATTCCTTTTGCCGGCTTTTGCGGATCATTTCAAGCCTTTGCTTTCGTACTGATATCCAGAACAACTCCTCCCTATCACCTCCAAGGTCCGCCGATATCTCTTCTTCCGATTCGGGATAGCTCCGCAAGAATTCAAGCCCAACGCGGAAGTAACTATTTGCGTCAAATATGACATAGGCGTCATCTGGCCTCCCGCGACTCAGGGGAATTCCTTGGGTATGAATTTTCACACCACAGCGAGGACCCTCAGCATCCGCCGGATGGAACCAGATATACGAATCGCACGACTCCTTTTCGCTGTCACCCTCATCAAGAATGTTTACCCAGTCATCAACCTGCTTCCGAGCGAAAACTTGAAAAAGAGCATGCTGGCCGGGGTGTAAGATATGTGCACCTTCTAAGGGACGTCTCGTAACTCGGGTGGTCGTCCATGGTGGATTATGTCGGGGTGCAGGTGATCTCGGCGGTTCGCCCGGAGTGGATCTTCCCGTTCACCGGGCTGCAGCCCGCCCAGTTCCGCAGGCTGGTCCGGCTGGTCGCTGAGCGTGGCGGGTGACGCGATCGCCGATGGTCGGCCAGGCCGGCAGTGGTCGCTTGACCTCGCCGATCGGGTGTTGCTGGTCGCCGCGTACTGGCGCACGAACCTGACCATGCGGCAGATCGGTCCGCTGTTCGGGGTGTCGCACTCCGAGGCGCTCGGACTGAAGTGGCGCCGGATCGACCTGGACAAGGGGCTACTCCGCACGCCGCGGCAGCTTCAGCGGCACCGGTGGCAGCACGGCTGCGACAACCCGCACGCGTGCGGCGCTCGCCTGCACAAGGTCGAGCCCTGCCCGAAGGACTGCAAGCGCCACCAGCTCGCGTGTCCGCCGCCGTGCCCCCGCGACTTGCACCCGGCACGCCAGCAAATGCCCTCAGCGCCACGGTGGCGGCCTCAAAGAGGTTGACGTGAAGTCTCGGGCCGGTCGCCGTGCCGTCGGTATTCCCGCTCCCCTGCTCAAAGCGCTGAAGCAGCACAGGGCAGCCCAGGAGAAGGAACGGGAGACCGCAGCCCAACTCTGGGAGGAAGGCGATTGGGTGTTCGCCCAACCGAACGGCCGACCGATCGACCCGCGCGCCGATCATGACGCGTGGAAGGCGCTGCTGAAGGAGGCGAACGTACGGGATGCCCGCCTGCACGACGCCCGGCACACGGCCGCGACCATGCTCCTGGCGCTCGGCGTGCCGACCCGCGCGGTCATGGAGGTAATGGGCTGGTCGCAGATGGCGATGACGACCCGCTATCAGCACCTCGATCTCCGGCATCGCTGAGCAGGTTGCCGGACTGCTCTGGCGAACGAACTGAGACGACGCAGGGCACCGGTCATCCGGTGCCCTGCTCGCGTGCTGGTCAGAGTGTGGGCGCGGCAGGTTTCGAACCTGCGACCCCTCGCTTGTAAGGCGAGTGCTCTCCCACTGAGCTACGCGCCCGGAACGCCCGTACGGCGGGCCGGAGGTTGGCAAGCTTACCCTGCCCTCCACCGGCCCGGTCGTACGGTGTGCCCGGTCGGTCAGGCCGCGACGGCGCCGGCGAGGGCCTTACGCCAGCCCTGCTGGTCGCGTGCCTCCCCGGGCATGTTCATCTCGGAGAAGCGGACCACTCCGGCCTTGTCGATCACAAAGGTGCCCCGGTTGGCGATGCCGGCGACCTCGTTGAAGACGCCGTACGACTGGGCGACCGCGCCGTGTGGCCAGAAGTCGGCCAGCAGCGGGAACTGGTAGCCCTCCTTGTCGGCCCAGATCTTGTGAGCGTAGACCGAGTCGACGCTGACGGTCAGCACCTGGACGTCGTCGTTGCCGTAGTCGTTGAGGTTGTCCCGCACCTCGCACAGCTCACCCTGGCAGATCCCGGTGAAGGCGAGTGGGTAGAAGACCAGCAGCACGGTGCGCTTGCCACGGAAGTCCGAGAGCCGGACCTCCTGGTTGTTCTGGTCCTTGAGCACGAAGTCCGGCGCCTCGGCGCCAACCTCGATCGGCATGCGAGCTCCTCAGGATGGGATCGGATGGGCAACAGCCTGCCACACCCGGCGGCGGACGCCGCCGGGTGATCGTCGGCGACGCCTACTTCTTGCCGCCCTTGGCCCCGCGGCGCAGGACGAGGCGGGCGCCGCTCCAGTCCCGGCCGGCGTTGACGGTGGAGGTCTGCTGGAGGCCGGCGGTGGGCGCGGACTCAGCGACCTCGCTCGGCTCGACGTGCCCCTCACGCCCCGCCTTGGGCGTGAGCAGCCACACCACACCGTTGTCGGCCAGCGGGCCGAGGGCGTCGACGAGAAGCTCGAAGAGATCACCGTCACCGTCGCGGTACCAGACCAGCACCGCGTCGACCACCTCGTCGGTGTCTTCGTCGACCAGATCTCCACAGCGGTCGGTCAGGGCGTCCCGGAGATCCTGGTCGACGTCGTCGTCGTACCCCATCTCCATGACGACCATCCCCGGTTCGATCCCGAACCGGTCCGCCAGGCTGCGTACCCCGTCGGCGGCCTGACCAGCGGTCGCGCTCACTGTCGCGTGCCTCCTCATCTCATCCCTACCCGCGGCGTCAGGTCGACGCCGTCAGGCAAAGTCCACACAGTTGTGGCTCCCCGCGCAAGTGGCGCACCGGGTGGAACGGAATTTACCGTGCCAAGAGCGCGCGGGCACCCTGGGTAATTGCTTCCTCGGAGACCAGAACCTGACGGGCCGCCGGGCCCAATGGTACAAACGAGTCAACTCCGGCTACCCGCCGCGCCGCTCCGACGTATCCGCCGTCCACCAGGGCCGCGATGATCCCCTCGCCGACCCCGCCGGACCGGCGGGTCTCGTCCACGACCAGCACCCGGCCGGTGGCCGCCGCCTCCCGGATGACGTCGGCCACCGGCAGCGGGGCCAGCCAGCGGAGGTCCACCACCCGGGTGCCGATCCCCTCGTCGGCCAGGGTCGCCGCCGCGCGCAGCGACATCGGGACCCCGTTACCGAAAGTAATGATGGTGACGTCCTCGGCCGAGCCGACGCCGTAGACGCGGGCCCTGCCGATGGGGAGGTGCCCGCCGGCCCACGCGCCGGGCTCGGCATAGTGGGCCAACCACTCGCCGTCACCGTCGGCGTACAGGTCGCGGGTGTGGTACAGCGCGATCGGCTCCAGGAAGACGCAGACGCTGCCGTCCACCGCCGCGCTGGCCAGGCAGGTGCGCAGCATCGGCGCGGCGTCGTCCGGCCGCGCCGGCACCGCGATCACCAGGCCCGGCACATCCCGGAGTACGGCCACCGAGTTGTCGTTGTGGAAGTGCCCCCCGAAGCCTTCCTGGTAGGCCAGACCGGCCACCCGCACCACCATCGGGTTACGGAAGGCGCCCCGTGAGAAGAACTGCATCGTGGCCGCCTCGCCACGCAACTGGTCCTCGGCGTTGTGCAGGTACGCCAGGTACTGGATCTCGGGCACGGGCAGCAGCCCGGCCAGCCCGGCGCCCAGCGCCACACCGAGGATCGAGGTCTCGTCGAGGAGGGTGTCGAAGACCCGGGCCGGGCCGAAGCGGTCCCGCAGCCCCTTGGTCACCCCGTACAGGCCGCCCTTGGCGCCGACGTCCTCGCCGAACACGGCCATCTGCGGATGGTCGAGCATCCCGTCGGCGAGCGCGGCGTTGATGCTCTGCGCCAGCGTCAGCGGACCGGCCAGCTCCGGCGGCTTCCCGCCGAACGCCTCCGCCCGGGCTCCGGCACCGGGGCCTGCGGCGCGGGCCGCCGCCTCGCCCACCGCCCGGGTGACCCGGGCCGGCCGGCGCGGGGCCAGCGGGGCCACCACCTCGGCGGGTGCGGTGAGTTTCGGCTCGTCCAGCACCTCCTCGGCGATCCGGCGCACCTGCCAGCCGATCTCGTCGTAGCGGGCCAGCAGTTCCTCGCCGGTGGCAACCCCGGCCCCGACCAGCAGCCGGGCGGTACCGGCCAGCGGATCCCGGTGGAGGTCGGCGGCGATCTCCTCGGCGCTCCGGTAGGCGGTCTCGGCGTCCGCGCCGGCGTGCCCCATCAGCCGTACGGTCGACAGGTGGAGCACGGCGGGGCGTCGGTGCCGGCGCACCCAGGCCACCGCCTCGGCCGCCACCTCGTACGCCCGCACCAGGTCGCCGCCGTCCGCGGCGAAGTAGCGGACGCCCGGCTTGGACCGCAGCGTGGTCTCCACCCACCCCTTCGGGGAGCGGACGCTGATGCCGAGGCCGTTGTCCTCGCAGACGAAGAGCACCGGGATGCGCAGGCCGGTGTGGTCGTACCAGCCGGCGGTGTTGAACGCGGCGGTGGCGCTGGCGTGGTTGACCGAGGCGTCGCCGAACGAGCAGACCACGACGGCGTCCGGCGGCCAGGCCGCCTGCGTGGCGGCCCCGCCGCTGCCGATCCGCGCCCCGTCCCGCCGGCCCGCGGTGTCCAGCCGGCGGAGCCGTTCCACCGCCAGCCCCATCCCGACGGCGCGGGGCAGGTGCGAGGCGATGGTGGAGGTGGTCGGGACGACGGCCAGGTCGGCTCGGCCGAACACCTTGTGCCGTCCGCCGGTGGCTGGCTCCTCGCTGGAGGCGACCATGCCCCGCAGCACGTCGCGGGCCGCCTCGGCGTACCCCGGGGAGAACGGCCGGTCCACGGCGGGCCCGGCGCCGCCGGTCGGATCGTCCGGGACAGGGGAGTCCGGGGCGGGGGCGTCGCCGGATCCGGCCGGGCCGGCCGGCGCGGCTCCGGCGGGCCCGTCGGCCGCACCCGGCTGCTCGACCCCGGGCCGGTCGGTACCGCCCTGCTCAGCCCCGGGCCGGTCGACCTCGGCCAGCTCGGCACCGGCCAACTCGGCCTCGGGCCGGTCGGACGATGCCGACCGGGCGGCCTGGGCGGCGCGGACGCAGTAGAAGGCGCCCGAGCGGTAGTGCAGCAGCGCCGGGTCGGTGACGCGCAGGGCGGCGGCGACCGCGGCGTTTCCCTCGTGGCCCGCGGAGCCGATCGTGTAGAACCCCTCGCCGAAGCTGCGCAGCCACCGGCCGGCCAGGTCGAGCTGACGACTGGTGGCCTGCGCGTCGAAGAGTTCCAGCGCCCGCGCGCCGGTCAGCGTCGTGTCGTCGGTGACCGGCCGGGCCGGGTCACGCCGCTGCGGCGGGACGGCCAGCGCGGCCAACGCCTCCCGGAAGCGGTCGTCGAGATCTTGCGGGGTGGTCACGTCGGACAGCATTACCGACAAGCGGCCCGAGCGCCCACTCGGACACGAACGACACGGGGTGGATCAGTCGTCGCCGCACCGCTCCGGGCAGCCGCCGTCGGAGACCTTCCAGACCAGCTCACGCAGGGCCGACAGCTCCTCCAGGGTGAGCCCGGCGAGCAGTCGGGAGTCCGACATGACCTGCCGCACCCGGGCCCGTACCTGCCGCCCCGGCCCGGTCACCACCAGCGTCTTCTGCCGCCGGTCGGCGGGGTCGGTGCGCCGCTCGACCAGCCCGGCCCGCTCCAGCTTGTCGACCAGGGCGGTCACGTTGGAGCGGTCGCAGCCCAGCCCTTCGGCGAGGTCCCGGGCCGGCAGCGGCCGGTCCGGGTCCAGTTCGTGCAGCGCCCGCGCGGTCGCGGGGGTGAGCCCCAGCTCGGCGATCTCCACGTCCTGGTGGTGGCGCAGCGCGGAGGCGAGGTGTGTGATGCGGCGCACCACGTCGCCGGCCAGCGCCGCACGATCGGCGGAGTCCGGCGGGGTGGAGGGGGCGGTGTGCTGCGCCATGACCCACAGCCTACTTACGCTCAGCAGTTGATCTTCTCGCGACGCTCGGCGGACCGCCGGGACGCGAGGCGGGCGTGGTCAGCCGGGGAGGAACGAGAAACGGACCGTGCGGGTGGGGTTGTCGCCGTTGGGGTCGACCAGACAGACCGACTGCCAGGTGCCCAACGCCAGCCGCCCGTCGACGACCGGCAGCGTCGCGTACGGGGGGACGAACGCCGGCAGCACGTGGTCGCGCCCGTGGCCGGGCGAGCCGTGCCGGTGCCGCCACCGGTTGTCGGTGGGAAGCAGGTCGTCGAGTGCGGCGAGCAGGTCGTCGTCGGAACCCGACCCGGTCTCGATGATCGCCAGCCCGGCGGTGGCGTGCGGCACGAAGACGTGCAGCAGACCGTCGCCCTGCCCGGAGACGAACCGCTCGGCCTCCGCCGTGATGTCCCGGACGGTCGGCCGGGACCCGGTCTGGACCGTGATCACCTCACTGCGCATACGACGCATTCTGCCCGAGCGGGTCAGCAATCGCCGCCGGAGTTCCCGCCACCGGACCGGCCGCCGCCGGAGTCCCCGCCGACCGAGCGAGCGGCCCGGCTCACACCGGGCGGCCGGTTGCGCAAAGTTACTGGCGGGTACCTGTGTCGCGCGTCGCGTCTCCGGGCGGTGGACGTGACGGCGGGTGCCACCAGGGGGCAGGATGGCGCTAGAGACCTATCCCACACAGAACCGAGGGAACGCCTGTGGCTACGGAACGCAAGCGCCCGGTGATCACCGCTGGTCTGCCGAGCCAGCTTCCGGACATCGACCCTGAAGAGACCAGCGAATGGGTCGAGTCGCTCGACGGTGTCATCGACGAGCGCGGGACAAAACGCGCCCGCTACGTCATGCTGAGCCTGCTGGAGCGGGCCCGCGAGCGCCAGGTCGGGGTGCCGTCCCTGACCACCACCGACTACATCAACACCATCCCGCCGGAGCGTGAGCCCTGGTTCCCGGGTGACGAGCACGTGGAACGGCGGATCCGGGCGTACGTCCGGTGGAACGCGGCCATGCTGGTGCACCGGGCCCAGCGTCCCGAGATCGGCGTCGGCGGGCACATCTCCACCTTCGCCAGCTCGGCCTCGCTCTACGAGGTGGGCTTCAACCACTTCTTCCGGGGCAAGAACCACCCGGGCGGCGGCGACCAGATCTACTACCAGGGCCACGCCTCCCCCGGCATGTACGCGCGGGCGTTCCTGGAGGGGCGGCTGACCGAGCACCAGCTCGACGGGTTCCGCCAGGAGCTGTCGCACCCGGGCGGCGGCCTGCCGTCCTACCCGCACCCCCGGCTCATGCCGGACTTCTGGGAGTTCCCCACGGTCTCCATGGGCCTGGGCGGGCTGAACGCGATCTACCAGGCGCGGTTCAACCGCTACCTGCACCACCGGGGCATCAAGGACACCTCGGACCAGCACGTCTGGGCCTACCTGGGCGACGGCGAGATGGACGAGCCGGAGACGCTCGGCGCGATCGGTGTGGCCGCCCGCGAGGAGCTGGACAACCTCACCTTCGTGATCAACTGCAACCTCCAGCGGCTCGACGGGCCGGTGCGCGGCAACGGCAAGGTCATGCAGGAGCTGGAGGCGTTCTTCCGGGGCGCCGGCTGGAACGTCATCAAGGTGGTCTGGGGCCGGGAGTGGGACCCGCTGCTCGCCGCGGACACCGACGGCGCGCTGGTCAACCTGATGAACACCACGCCCGACGGTGACTACCAGACCTACAAGGCGGAGTCCGGGGCGTACGTCCGGGAGCACTTCTTCGGCCGCGACCAGCGGACCCGCAAGATGGTCGAGGACTTCAGCGACGACGAGATCTGGAACCTGAAGCGGGGCGGGCACGACTACCGCAAGCTCTACGCGGCCTACAAGGCGGCGATGGAGCACACCGGCCAGCCGACCGTGATCCTGGCCAAGACGATCAAGGGCTGGACGCTGGGCTCGCACTTCGAGGGTCGCAATGCCACCCACCAGATGAAGAAGCTGACGCTGGAGGACCTGAAGACCTTCCGCGACCGGCTCTACCTGGACATCCCGGACAAGGCGCTGGAGGACAACCCCTACCTGCCGCCGTACTACAACCCGGGCGACAAGTCCGACGAGATCGCGTACCTCAAGGAGCGGCGCCAACAGCTCGGCGGCTACCTGCCGTCGCGGCGCCCCGGTCAGAAGCGGCTGGCCATTCCCGGCCCGGAGCGCTTCGCCGACGTCAAGCGCGGCTCGGGCAAACAGAAGGTGGCCACCACGATGGCCTTCGTCCGCCTACTCAAGGACGTGATGAAGGACAAGGAGTTCGGCAAGCGCTGGGTGCCGATCATCCCGGACGAGGCCCGCACCTTCGGCATGGACTCGCTCTTCCCGACGCAGAAGATCTACTCGCCGCACGGTCAGCGGTACACCGCCGTCGACCGGGAGCTGTTCCTGTCGTACAAGGAGTCCACGAACGGGCAGATCCTGCACGAGGGGATCAACGAGGCCGGCTCGGTCGCCTCGTTCACCGCGGCGGGCTCGGCGTACGCCACGCACGACGAGCCGATGATCCCGATGTACATGTTCTACTCGATGTTCGGGTTCCAGCGCACCGCCGACGGGCTGTGGGCCGCCGCCGACCAGATGACCCGGGGCTTCCTGCTCGGCGCCACCGCCGGCCGGACCACGCTCAACGGCGAGGGGCTCCAGCACGAGGACGGCCACTCGCTGCTGATCGCCGCCACCAACCCGGCGGTGGTCGCGTACGACGCGGCGTTCGGTTTCGAGCTGGCGCACATCCTGGAGAACGGCCTGCACCGGATGTACGGCGAGGCGCAGGAGAACGTCTTCTACTACCTGACGGTCTACAACGAGCCGATCCTGCAGCCGGCGGAGCCGGCGGGTGTGGACGTCGAGGGCCTGCTCAAGGGCATCTACCACTACTCCCCCGCCCCGCAGGTGGACGGCCCGAAGGCCAACGTGCTCGCCTCCGGCACGGGCATGCAGTGGGCGCTCAAGGCGCAGCAGCTGCTGGCTCAGGACTGGGGCGTGGCCGCCGACGTCTGGTCGGTGACCTCCTGGACGGAGCTGCGCCGCGACGCGGTGGAGTGCGAGGAGCACAACCTGCTCAACCCGGGCTCGGAGCAGCGGGTGCCGTACATCCAGCAGAAGCTGGCCGACGCCGACGGGCCGAAGGTCGCGGTCAGCGACTGGATGCGCGCGGTGCCGGACCTGGTCGCCCGCTGGGTGCCCGGCGACTACACCTCGCTCGGCACGGACGGGTTCGGCATGTCCGACACCCGGCACGCCCTGCGCCGGCACTTCCACGTCGACGCCGAGTCGGTGGTGGTCGCGACGCTGCGGCAGTTGGCCCTGCGCGGCACGGTACCGGCGAACGTGCCGGCCGAGGCGGCCAAGAAGTACGCCATCGAGGACGTGAACGCGGCCCCGGTCGGCGAGACCGGCGGCGACAGCTAGACACGTACGAGACGAAGGGCCCGGCGCATCCGCGCCGGGCCCTTCGCCGTCCCCGCCGTCGAGGAACTGGCCGGGGTGGTCAGCCGACGGCGGCCAGGTCGGTGAGCCGGGCCAGCGACTCCTCCAGGTCGGCGCCGACCCTGCGCAGGCCGAGGCGGAGCAGGGCGGCCTTGACCGGACCGGCCGGCCAGCGTACGACGATGAGCCGCACGATCGTCCCGCCCTCCTCCTCACCCGTGGTGAGCTGGACGTAGATCTCGGTGCGCGCCTCCGCCCGGGCACCGGCGCCCCTGGCGCGTTCGCGCCAGCCGATCAGGGACGGCTCCTGGTAGGCGATCACCTCGGCCTCATGGGCCGCGCCCCGTCCCGCCTGGACGAGTTGTCGACGCCCGTAGCCCTCCCCCGAGAGCACCTCGGCCGCACGGACCCCCGCCAGCCAGGCCGGCAACTGCTCGGCCCGCTGCACGACGTCCCAGACCGCTTCCACTGGCGCCATCACGTGCGCACTGCGTTCCACGAGGATCATTTTCCGTCTTTCCTCCAGTGAGGACTTCCCACGATATCGGCACTCTATGCGCAAATTCGGACGTACCGGGACGGGTTCGGAAAAGACACGCCGAAATGCATTGCGCTACCACGACGTACGGCCTATGGCGCATCGACCGATGGCGTCCTAGAGTCGCGAACACGATTCACGTATGACGGGAGAGCGCATGTCGACCGCAGCAATGCCCGAGTTCCCCGCCGGATTCCGCTGGGGAGTGTCCACCTCCGCCTACCAGATCGAGGGCGGCGCCGACACCGACGGACGCGGAACCTCCATCTGGGACACGTTCGCCCACACCCCCGGCCGGATCGCCGACGGCAGCACCGGCGACGTGGCCTGCGACCACTACCACCGGCACGCCGAGGATGTCGCGCTGCTCGCCGGGCTGGGCGTCTCGTCGTACCGCTTCTCGATCGCCTGGCCCCGGGTGCGGCCCACCGGCGACGGCCCGGTCGACCCGCGCGGGCTGGACTTCTACGACCGGCTCGTCGACGACCTGCTCGCCCACGACATCGACCCGGTCGCCACGCTCTTCCACTGGGACCTGCCCCAGTCCCTCGAGGACGCGGGCGGCTGGCTCAACCGGGACACCGCCCACCGCTTCGCCGAGTACGCCGACGCCACCGCCGCCCGGCTCGGCGACCGGGTGAAACTCTGGATCACCCTCAACGAGCCCTTCATCCACATGAGCCTCGGCCACGCCACGGGCGAACACGCCCCCGGCCGGACGCTGCTCTTCGACGCCTTCCCTGTCGCCCACCACCAACTCCTCGGCCACGGTCTCGCCGTCGCCGCGCTGCGGACGCACACCACCAGCCCGATCGCCATCGCGAACAACTACTCGCCCGTCCGTCCGGCCGGGGACAGCGACGCCGACCGGGCGGCCGTCGCGGCGTACGAGGCGCTGCACAACCGCCTCTTCACCGACCCGCTGTTCGGCCGGGGCTACCCCGACGAGCTGGGCTTCGACACGAGCGCGGTACGCGCCGACGACCTCGACGTGATCGCCGCGCCGATCGACGTGCTGGGGGTCAACTACTACAACCCCACCGGCGTACGCGCCGCGCAGGAGGGCTCGCCGCTGCCGTTCGAGCTGGTGCCGCTGGAGGGATACCCACGTACCGCCTTCGACTGGCCGGTCGCCCCCGACGGGCTGCACGAACTGCTCGGCTGGCTGCACCGCACGTACGCCGACGACCTGCCGCCGATCCAGATCACCGAGAGCGGCTGCGCGTACGACGACACGCCCGACGCCGACGGCCGGGTGCACGACCCGGAGCGGATCGCCTACCTCGACGGGCACCTGCGCGCCATACACGCCGCGATGGCCGACGGCGTCGACGTGACCGGCTACTTCGTCTGGTCGCTGCTGGACAACTGGGAGTGGGCGGAGGGCTTCACCAAGCGGTTCGGCCTCGTGCACGTCGACTTCGACACCCAGCTCCGTACGCCCAAGTCCTCGTACGCCTGGCTTCGTGACCTGATCGCCCGGCCGTGACCACCGTCGATCCGACGCCCGCCTCGCTGCCGGCGGCGCTCGCCGACCCGACCGTGCCGGTCCGGCGGGGCTGGATCGCGCTGATCTTCGCCGGCAACCTCGGGGTCTGGATGGCGTTCTTCACGCCGATCCAGGTGCTGCTGCCGCAGCAGCTGGAGCAGATCGCACCGGCCGACAAGGAGACCGCGCTCGCCGTGGTCACCGGCCTCGGCGCGCTCGCCGCGGTGCTCGCCAACCCCCTCGCCGGCGCCCTCTCGGACCGGACCTGCCTGCGGCTGGCCGGACGCGAGTTCGGCCGCCGGCATGTCTGGACCGCCGGTGGCGCGCTGCTCGGCGCCGCCGCCCTGGTGCTGCTGGCGCAGCAGCGCACCGTCGCCGGGGTCGCGCTCGGCTGGGTCGCCGCCCAGGTCTGCTTCAACGCGATGCTGGCCAGCCTGACCGCCGCCGTGCCGGACCGGGTGCCGGTCGCCCAGCGGGGTGGCGTCTCCGGCTGGGTCGGCATCCCCCAGGCGCTCGGGCTGGTGCTGGGGGTGGTGCTGGTCACCGCCGTGGTGAGCGGCACCGCCGCCGGTTACCTGGCGATGGCGGCGGCGGTGCTGCTGCTGTCCCTGCCGTTCGCGCTGCTCACCGCCGACGACCCGCTGCCCAGGGCGCACCGCCCGGCACTGCGGTGGCGCGCCCTGTTCGCGTCGATGTGGGTCTCGCCCCGCCGCCACCCCGACTTCGGCTGGGCCTGGATCACCCGGTTCCTGGTGCAGCTCGGCAACGCGCTCGGCACGCTCTACCTGCTCTTCTTCCTCACCGACGAGGTGCGCCACCCCGATCCCGAGGGCGGCCTGCTGGTGCTGATCCTGCTCTACACGGCCGGCCTGGCGGCCACCGCCGTGGTGGCCGGGCGACTGTCGGACCGGTCCGGCCGGCGCAAGGTCTTCGTCATCACGGCCGGTGGGATCATGGCGGTCGCCGCGCTGCTGCTCGCCGTCGCGCCGGTCTGGCCGGTGGCCGTGGCCGCCGCGCTGCTGCTCGGCGCCGGCTACGGCATCTACCTGTCGGTGGACGCCGCGCTGATCACCCAGGTGCTGCCGGCCGCCGCCGACCGGGCCAAGGACCTGGGCGTGATCAACATCGCCAACTCCGCTCCGCAGGTGCTCGGTCCGGCGATCTCCGCCCCGCTCGTGGTGTACCTCGGCGGCTATCCGGCGCTCTACGCGGTCACCGCGGCGGTCACCGTACTGGGCAGTGTGCTGGTGCTCAAGATCCGCTCGGTGCCCTGAGCCGCACCCCTGGCGGAATCCGGTCGCGGGTCGCCGTAGGCTGGGGGCGTGACGGTACGTGTACGCTTCGCCCCCTCCCCGACCGGTATGTTCCACGTCGGCGGTGCCCGCTCGGCACTCCAGAACTGGATCTACGCCAAGCAGCAGGGCGGGGTGTTCGTGCTCCGCATCGAGGACACCGACGCGGCCCGCAACAAGCCGGAGTGGACCGAGGGCATCCTCTCCGCGCTCGACTGGATCGGCATCGAGCGCGACAGCTACGAGGGCCCCTACTTCCAGTCCCAGTACGCCGGCGAGCACCGGGCCGCCGCCGCCCGGCTGCACGAGTCCGGCCGGGCGTACTACTGCGACTGCACCCGCGACGCCGTGCAGGCCCGCACCGGCTCGCAGTACCAGGGCTACGACGGGTTCTGCCGCGACCGGGGCCTGCCGGCCGGCGAGGGCCGCGCCCTGCGCTTCCGTACGCCGGACGAGGGCGCGACCGTGGTGGTCGACCTGATCCGCGGCGAGCCCACCTTCGAGAACAAGCTCATCGAGGACTTCGTCATCGCCCGGGGCGACGGCTCGCCGGTCTTCCTGCTGGCCAACGTGGTCGACGACATGACCATGGGGATCACCCACGTGATCCGGGCCGAGGAGCACCTGCCCAACACCCCCAAGCAGCAGCTGCTCTGGGACGCACTCGGGGTCAAGCCGCCGATCTGGGCGCACGTGCCGGTGGTGGTCAACGAGAAGCGGCAGAAGCTCTCCAAGCGCCGGGACAAGGTGGCCCTGGAGGCGTTCCGGGACGAGGGCTACCTGGCCGCGGCGATGCGCAACTACCTGATGCTGCTCGGCTGGGCGCCGTCGGGTGACCGGGAGATCGTCCCGTGGTCGGTGATCGAGGAGGAGTTCCGGCTGGACGAGGTCAACCCCTCACCGGCGTTCTTCGACGAGAAGAAGCTCCGCGCGTTCAACGGCGAATACATCCGGGCGCTCCCGGTCGAGGAGTTCGTCGACGCCTGCCGGCCGTGGCTGACGGGCACCGGCACCATCGCCCCGCCGCCGTGGCAGCCGGAGGAGTTCGACGCGGACGCCTTCGCGGCCGTGGCATCGCTCGCCCAGACCCGGATCGCGGTGCTCAGCGAGATCGTGCCGAACGTCGACTTCCTCTTCCTCGCCGCGCCGCTGATCGACGAGGCCGCCTGGACCAAGGCCATGAAGGAGGGCTCGGCGGAGCTGCTGGACGCCGCCACGGCGGCGTTCGAGGCAGTGGAGTCGTGGGACGCGGAGACGCTGAAGTCGACGATGGAGGCGGTCGGCGCCGAGCGCGGGCTCAAGCTCGGCAAGGCCCAGGCCCCGGTGCGGGTCGCGGTCACCGGCCGCACCGTCGGGCTGCCGCTGTTCGAGTCGCTGGAGGTGCTGGGTCGCGAGCGCGCCCTGAGCCGGCTGCGCGCCGCCCGGGTCCGCCTGGTCTGAGCCCGTCAGCGCCCGGACCGTCGGTCCGGGCGCTGACCCCGTAGGTGCCGCTCAGCGGCGGGTGGAGCGGCGACGGAGCAGCAGGCCCACGGCGAGAGCGGCGAGGAGAAGCACGCCGCCGAGCGCCCACAGCCAGCCACGCCCGGCCGCACCGTCGTTCTCCTTCGCCGCCGGCACCGCGGCTTCCGGCGTGCCTGGGCTCGCCGGACCGGGCGCGGCCGAGGTCGGCCCGGCCCCGGTCGACGGCGGTACGGCCGACGCAGGAGCGCTCGGGCCGGTCGGCGGCTCGGCGGGGGTGCCGGTGGTCAGGGTGAACCGCACCTCGCCGGTCACCGGGTGCCCGTCGCTGGACGCCAGCCGGTAGCCGACGACGTAGAGCCCCGCCCGGCCCGGCTTGAACGGAACGCTCACCCGGGAACCGGCGAAGGTCGGCGTGCCGCCCAACGCGGCCACGTTGTCCGGGCCGGTGACTGTGATCTTCGTCGTACCCGGATCCGCCTTCGCCAGGAAACGCAGCTCGATCTTTGCCGGAGCCTCGGCCACCCGGGCACCGTTGCGCGGATCGCTGCCGGTCAACGAGTTGTGGGCCGCCGCCGGCGCGGCCGGCAGCAACAACGACACACCGAACGCCACGCCGAACACCACTGGCCAGGTGCGCGCCGCGCGTGGGAACCTGCCCCCCATGAACCCCTCCGTAAAGGTACGATCCGCCCGCTGATCAACGGCCACCGTTCATTGGTCGGGCTGGGATCACAGATAGTTCCAATTACTGTTCCACGAGCTGCAACCAATCGGCGTTCTGCGGAGTCTTGAGGGTGACACCCCTGTACGGGTCTGGTCACCCCCGTCGGCCAGGCAACGCGTGACCTGCAGCAAGCCACCCATCGAACGGGGCGAGGAGGCGGCGATGGTCCGAACGATGCGGCGGTTGGTCGCGGTGTTGACGGGCGGGCTCGCGGCGGCGGTCCTGTCCCTCGGTCTGACCGACACGGCAAAGGCGGCAGCGAAGCCCGCGCCCGCCGGCGTGGAGATCACCGGGGAGGGGCTGGCGGTGCCGCTGCGGCTGCGCGCCGAGGCTGCCCCGGCGCACGTGGTGGCGATCATCGACCAGGTCAACTTCCTCGGCCGCACGGGGCAGGCCAAGGGCCCGAAGGCGGCCGACCTCGGTCCGAAGTACACGGTCGTGGTGTTCGCCGGTGACGTCGCGAAGCAGACGTACGACCTCTATCCGAAGGCGGTCGGCGGGCCGCGCGTCTACCGCCCGGCCAAGCAGCCGGACGCCCGCAAGACCGCCGCGGGCTGGTTCCTGGGCCGGCTCAACATGTCGGAGACCCTCCGCACGGCCGGGGTGCCGCTGGAGCGGCAGTTCGACACCGTCAGTGGCGGCGTCGGCGGCGGCGAACGGGTCATCCCGGAAGACGCCCTCAACCCGGCGAAGGGCATCGACGAGGCGTTCGGCGAGTTGCAGCGGCTGATGCTGCTCAACATCGCGGTGGCGCTGGTCATCACGTCGGGGCTCGCCGGGATCGCGCTGCTGGTCCGCCGCCGCACCCGCTGACCCCGCCGTCCGGGGCCGGCCGAGGCCCCCTACGTCAACACCAGCGGCGTGGCGGTCCCTCACGGCGGGTGACGCGCTGCCGGGGGCGGACCGGGCCGTGGCGGTGCGCGCCGGCCCACCCGGACAGGTCGCTGCGGCAGCCCTGCACCGCCGCCGGCTCGGCCTCGCCGGTCGTTGCCGGCTCGGCAAGGCGCTGCCGGGGCACCGCCACGTCGTCGTCGGGGCGCTCGGCCGCTCGGGCCGGGTGCTCCGGCGAGTGGGCCGGGAAGCCGCCGGACGGCCGGCGGTGCTTGGCTGCCGCCTGCTGCTCGTGGTGGCCCGGCCGGCAGGGCTCGCCCTGGGCGCAGCCGTGCTCGGCCTCCCCGTGCGCCATCCCGGTCTCCTCACGCTCGCCCCGCCCGCCGGGGTCGCTCCGACGGGCCCTGTCACCGTACTGGCCGGGACCGACGGCTCGTGCAGCCGGACCCGGGTCACCGCCGCGCCCGGCACACCGCCACCCCGTTCGAGCTGCGCCGACGGGGAAGACCGGCTCCCGGACCCCGAAGGCGACGAGCCGGCTGGCGACGGCGAGGGCTGCCCCTGCCGACCCCGCCCACCGACTCCCGGGTCCGATCGGTGTAGGTCTTTCGGGGGATGCGGGGGCGGGTGGAGTCCTCCAACGGTCTGAGTCCGGCCGGCCGTGGGTGTGGTGGGATCGGGCCATGCGACCGCCGACCTGGCTCGGGGCCGGTACGGCCGGCCGGGACCTCATGCTCGCCGGCGCGTCCCTGGTCGGCGGCCTGGTCTTCTACGGCCTGAACACCCAACCGCAGTTCACCTGGCAGCCGGGCCTGCCGGAACCACTGTTCCTGCTGCCGCTGGCGGTGGTCTGCGCGGCGGTGGGCCTGCGCCGGGTCGCCACCCGGACCAGCCTGGCGCTCGGCACGGTGGCGGTGCTGGTCGACCTCGCGATGGGCGGCTCGCTGGCCACCATCCTCGTCTACACCCAGGTGCTCTACGACGCGTGCGTGTTCGGTCCGGCCCGGACCTGGCGCTGGCTGCTCCGGGTCACGGTCGGGTTGAGCGTGCTCGGCACGGCGGCGGGGATGCTCTTGACGGGCGACTGGCGGGGCGTCGGCTTCGGGATGCCGACGGTGATGGCCGGGATCCTGCCGGTGCTCACCGGGATCAGCGTGCGGCAGTACCGGGACCAGGCCGCCGCCGAACGGGCCCGGGCCGAGCAGACGGCCCGGCTGGTGGAACTGGACCGCCGGCAGGCAGTCAGCGCGGAACGGGCCCGGATGGCCCGCGAGCTGCACGACGTGATCGCCAACCACCTGAGCGCGGTGGCCATCCACGCCACGGCCGCGCTCTCCGTGCCCGGGCTCGACCGGTCGCAGGTCGAGTCGGCGCTGCGGGTGATCCGGGAGAGCAGCGTGCAGGGGCTGGGCGAGATGCGGCAGATGATCGGCCTGCTGCGGGAACCGGCGGAGGGCGGGTCGGCCGTCGATGCGACGGAGGAGCCGACCCGGGCACGGCTCAGCGAGGTGGACGCGCTGGTCGACCGGGTCCGCGCCGCAGGGCTGACCGTCCGGGTGACCCGGCGCGGCGAGCCGCGCGCGCTGCCGGTCGGGGTGGACCTGGCCGCGTACCGGATCGTGCAGGAGTCGCTGACCAACGCGCTCAAGCACGGCGCCGGCGAGGCCGACCTGCTGGTCGCGTACGAGCCGGTGGGGGTGGTGGTGGGCGTGGACAACCTGGTCGGCACCGGCCGTGGCACGCTGACCGGCGCGGGCGCCGGCCTGATCGGGATGCGGGAGCGGGCGGTGCTGCTGAACGGCCGGTTCTCGGCCGGCCCGGCGCAGGGTCGTTGGCGGGTACGGGTGCAGTTGCCGACGGAGGCAGCGCCGTGAGAGGACGGGACGTGACATGGCCGAGGTGATCCGGGTGCTGCTCGCCGACGACCAGCCGGCGGTGCGGGCCGGGTTGGCGCTGATCCTGGCCGGCGCGGCCGGCGTCGAGGTGGTCGGCCAGGCCGAGGACGGCGCCGAGGCGGTCCGGCTGTGCCGGGAGCTGCGCCCGGACGTCGCAGTGCTGGACGTGCGGATGCCTCGGCTGGACGGCATCTCGGCCACCCGGGAGATCGCCGCCGACCGGCTCGCCGACGTGCTCGTGCTCACCACCTTCGACCTCGACGAGTACGTCTTCGGGGCGCTGCGGGCCGGCGCGGCTGGCTTCGTCCTCAAGGACACCGACGCCGAGGGGCTGGTAACGGCGGTACGGACGGTCGCCCGGGGCGAGGGGTTCATCGCCCCCGCGGTCACCCGCCGCCTGATCACCGCGTTCGCGGCGACCGCTCCGACCACCCCCGCCGCGACCCGGGGGCGGTCGACGCGCTGACGCCCCGGGAGCGCGACGTGCTGGCCTGCCTCGGGCTGGGGCTGTCCAACCAGCAGATCGCCGACCGGTTGATGATGGCCGAGAGCACCACGAAGACCCACGTCAGCCGGATCCTCGCCAAGCTGGACCTGCGCAGCCGGGTGCAGGCCGCCATCCTGGCCCAGGATCTGGGACTGCCCGCCCCACCGCCGGCCTGACCAGCCGTGGCGGGCGGGTTGCCCGGCGTTCAGGCGCAGGTCGGGGCATGTCAGGCTGGGGCGGTGAGCGAGCCGGGCGGGACGGAACTGTCGGCCACGCTGCGCCGGATCGAACGGGCGGCGGGGGCGCTGGCCAGCGCCAGCGTGGCCCGGATGGACGAGACGCTGCCCTGGTTCCGCGACCTGCCGCCCGACCACCGCTCCTGGGTGATGCTGGTGGCCCAGGCCGGAGCCCGGTCGCTGGTGCAGTGGCTGCGCGACGGCGGCGGCACGGCGGACAGCACCCAGGAGGTCTCCGACGAGGTCTTCGCCACCGCGCCGCAGGCGCTCGCCCGCTCGATCAGCCTCCAGCAGACCGTCGCGCTGGTGAAGGTGATGATCGACGTGGTCGAGGAGCAGGTCTCGCACCTGGCGGCGGAGGGTGAGGAGCAGCAGTTGCGCGAGGCCGTGCTGCGGTTCTCCCGGGAGATCGCCTTCGCCGCCGCCCGGGTGTACGCCCGGGCCGCCGAGTCGCGCGGCTCGTGGGACGCCCGGTTGCAGGCGCTGCTGGTGGACGCGTTGCTACGTGGTGACACGCCGGACGTGCTGGCGAGCCGGGCGGCGGCACTCGGCTGGGCGGACGCCCCGCCGGTGGCGGTGGCGGTCGGCCGCTCTCCCGGCGGGGAGGTCTCCGCCGTGCTGCACACCGTCCACCGGCAGGCCCGGCGCATCGACACGGAGGTGATCGGCGGGGTGCACGGCGACCGCCTGGTCATCGTGCTCGGCGGCGTCGCCGACCCGGTCGCGGCCACCGGCAAGCTGCTCGGCGCGTTCGGGGACGGGCCGGTGGTGGTCGGGCCGGCCGTGCCGAGCCTGGACGAGGCGACCGAGTCGGCGCGTGCCGCGCTGGCCGGCTTCCGGGCCGCACCGGCCTGGCCGACCGCGCCCCGGCCGGTGCCGGCGGACGACCTGCTGCCGGAGCGGGCGCTGGCCGGGGACGCGGAGGCGCGCCGCCGGCTGCGGCACGACGTCTACACCGCGCTGGTGCGCGCCGGCGGGGAACTGCTGGAGACCCTCGACGCCTTCTTCGCGGCCGGCGGCACGTTGGAGAGCGCCGCGCGGTCCCTCTTCGTGCATCCGAACACGGTTCGCTACCGGCTTCGGCGGATCTCCGACGTGACCGGCTTCTCGCCGCTCGCGGCGCGGGACGCGTTCGCGCTCCAGGTGGCTCTCACCGTCGGGCGGCTTGATCCGGTGGTTCCGGTGGCACCAACCCAGACAATCACCACCAGGATTGGGTAGAACATCACACACAGGTGATGATCGCCGCCGATTTTTGTAGGATTCCTCCAAAGGTTCTAGTGCGGTTTGGTCGAGGGCCGCACAGCGCTACCCGCGCGTATCCGGGAGAGTCATAGACGTGCTCGCCGTACTTTCGCCCGGCCAGGGTTCTCAGAAACCCGGCTTCCTGACTCCCTGGCTCGACCTCACCGGCGCTGAGTCGCGTCTGCGTTGGTGGTCGGCGCTGGCCGGGGTCGACCTGGTGCACCTCGGCACCGCGGCCGACGCGGACGAGATCAGGGACACCGCCCGGACCCAGCCGCTGCTGGTCGCCGCCGCGCTGCTCGCCGCCGAGCACCTGCCGATGTACGACGTCACGCTCACCGTCGGCCACAGCGTGGGCGAGCTGGGCGCCGCGGCGCTCGCCGGGGTGCTCCCGGCGGAGGCGGCGATCACCCTGGCCGGCGTACGGGGCCGGGAGATGGCCGCGGCCTGTGCGCTGGAGCCGACCGGGATGGCCGCCGTGCTGGGCGGGAACCCGGACGAGGTGCTCGCCTCGATCGCCACGCACGGGCTGCACCCGGCCAACCGCAACGGCGCCGGCCAGTTCGTCGCCGCCGGCGCGGTCGAGGGGCTGGAGAAGCTCGCCGCCGAGCCGCCGACGAAGGCCCGGGTGATCCGCCTGAAGGTGGCCGGCGCCTTCCACACGCCGTACATGGCCCCCGCCGAGGCGGCGCTGGCCGCCGTGGCTGCCGGGATCACCCCGAGCGACCCGGGCCGGATCCTGCTGTCCAACCTCGACGGGGCCGCGGTCAACCACGGGCGCGACATGGTGCAGCGCCTGGTGCGCCAGGTCACCGCACCGGTGCGCTGGGACCTCTGCATGCGTACCCTGGCCGACCTCGGGGTGACCGGAGTGATCGAGCTGCCCCCGGCCGGCACTCTCGCGGGCCTGGTGAAGCGGGAGCTCAAGGGGGCCGACGCCCCCGAGGTGGTCACCCTCAACACGCCCGACGACCTGCCGGCCGCCAGAGACCTGATCGCCCGGCACGGGATGGCGCCGAGCCACGAGCCGACCATGCACTTCCGCGTGGTGGTGGCCCCGTCGGCCGGCACCTTCGAGCCGGCGGAGGGCCTCGCCGAGGGCGACACGCTCCGCACCGGCCAGGTCGTCGGCCACGTCGCCACCCGGCAGGGCCCGGTCGAGGTGACCGCACACGACAGCGGCGTGCTCACCGAGTGGCTCGCCCACCACGACGACCCGGTCGCGCCGGGCCAACCGCTCGTCCGCATCGGAGGTAACCCGTGAGCGCGAGGAATGAGCCGGGTTTGCGAGTCCCGCAGTCGCGAACGAAAGGCAGCCCCGTGAGCGCGAGGAATGAGCCGGGTTTGCGAGTCCCGCAGTCGCGAACGAAAGGCAGCCCCGTGAGCGCGAGGAATGAGCCGGGTTTGCGAGTCCCGCAGTCGCGAACGAGAGGACAGCTCCGATGACCGGCAGCCGGATCGTCGCGCTGGGGCACTACCAGCCCTCCCGGGTGGTCACCAACGACGACATCGCCCAGTTGGTCGAGACCAGCGACGAGTGGATCCGGGACCGGGTCGGCGTCGTCACCCGGCGGATCGCCGACGGCGAGACGGTCTCCGACATGGCCGCCGCCGCCGCCGGCAAGGCGCTGGCCAACTCGGGGCTCACCGCCGCCGACATCGACCTGGTCGTGGTGGCGACGTGCAGCTCCGCCGACCGCAGCCCGAACGTGGCCTGCCGGGTCGCCGCCAAGCTCGGCATCACCGCGCCCGGGGCGTTCGACCTCAACACGGCGTGCTCCGGCTTCGCGTACGCGCTGGGCACCGTGGACCACGCCATCCGGGCCGGCGCCTCGCGCCACGCCCTGGTCATCGGCGCCGAGAAGCTCTCCGACATCGTCGACTGGACGGACCGCTCCACCTGCATCATCTTCGCCGACGGCGCCGGCGCCGCCGTGGTGTCGGCCGTCGCCGACGGCGAGCCCGCCGGTGTCGGCCCGGTGGTCTGGGGCTCGGTGCCGGAGCGGGGCGACGCGGTACGCATCGAGGGCTGGCGCCCGTACATCCAGCAGGAGGGGCAGTCGGTCTTCCGCTGGGCCACCACGGAGCTGGCGCCGCTGGCCCGGCAGGCGTGCGAGCGCGCCGGCGTGGACCCGTCGGAGCTGGCCGCCTTCGTGCCGCACCAGGCCAACTCCCGGATCATCGACGGCATCGTCAAGCGGCTCGGCATCCCGAACGCGATCATCGCCAAGGACATCGTCGAGTCCGGCAACACGTCGGCGGCGAGCGTGCCACTGGCCCTGTCCAAGCTGGTCGAGCGGCGGGAGGTGCCGTCCGGCGCCCCGGTGCTGCTCTTCGGCTTCGGCGGCGGCCTGACCTATGCCGGTCAGGTCGTCCGCTGTCCCTGAAAGCCCCTCCGGCCGCCGCGCCGGAGAGTGACGGCCGAAGTCGTCGGCCGTCGAATGATCCATCGATGAGAGGAACCAACCGCAATGACCCGTGACGAGATCACCGCCGGCCTCGCCGAGATCCTCGAAGAGGTTGCCGGGGTGAGCCCGGACGACGTGGCCGAGGGGAAGTCCTTCACCGACGACCTGGACGTCGACTCGCTCTCCATGGTGGAGGTCGTGGTTGCGGCCGAGGAGAAGTTCGGCGTCAAGATCCCGGACAACGAGGTGCAGAACCTGAAGACCGTCGGGGACGCCGTCAGCTACATCGAGGCGCAGTCCTGATCATGGCTCACACCGACGTCGTCGTCACCGGGCTCGGCGCGACCACCCCGCTGGGCGGGGACGTCGCGTCGACCTGGCACGCCATGATCGCCGGCCGCTCCGGGGTGAGTGCGCTCACCCAGGAGTGGGCCGCGCAACTGCCGGTCCGGATCGCCGCCAAGCTCGCGGTCGAACCGTCCGGCCTGCTCGACCGGGTCAAGCTGCGTCGGCTGGACCGTTCCGAGGCGATCGCGATCATCGCGGCGCACCAGGCCTGGGCCGACGCCGGCCTGGCCGACTCCGGGCTGGACCCGGAGCGGCTGGGCGTCAGCGTCGGTTCCGGCATCGGCGGCGCGCTGACCCTGCTCGCCCAGGACGACATCCTGGAGGCGTCCGGCCCGCGGCGGGTCTCCCCGCACACCATCCCGATGCTGATGCCCAACGGGCCCGCCGCCTGGGTGGGGCTGGAGCTGGGCGCGAAGGCGGGGGTCCACTCGGTGGCCAGCGCCTGCGCGACCGGCGCGGAGGCGATCGCGCTCGGCATGGACATGATCCGCGCCGGCCGGGCCGACGTGGTGGTGGCCGGCGGCACCGAGGCGGTCATCCACCAGCTGCCGATCGCCGGGTTCAGTTCGATGCGGGCGATGTCGACCCGCAACGACGAGCCGGAGCGGGCCTCCCGCCCGTGGGACAAGGGCCGCGACGGCTTCGTGCTCGGCGAGGGCGCGGGGATCGTGGTGCTGGAGCGGGCGGAGCATGCCGCAGCCCGGGGCGCCCGGGTCTACGCCCGGCTGGCCGGCGCCGGCCTCACCTCCGACGGCTACGACATCGTCCAGCCGCACCCGGAGGGCGAGGGCGCGATCCGGGCAATCTCGAAGGCGATCGCGGACGCGGACGTCGACAGACTGGACATCGTGCACGTCAACGCGCACGCCACCTCGACCCCCGTCGGTGACGTGGCCGAGATCACCGCGCTGCGGGCGGCGCTGGGCGACCACCCGGTGCTGACCTCGACCAAGTCGATGTCCGGTCACCTGCTGGGCGCGGCGGGCGCGCTGGAGTCCATCCTCACCATCCTGGCGATCCGCGACAGCGTCGTACCGCCGACCATCAACCTGGACGACCCGGACGACGGGCTGACCCTGGACGTGGCCACCAACGAGCCACGCCACATGGACATTCCCGCTGCCCTGAACAACTCGTTCGGCTTCGGCGGACACAACGTGGCTCTCGTCTTCACGCGGGCCTGAGACCACAGCCTTGGAGGCTCACGTGACCACCACCGCCGTTGGCGTGGACGCATCTTCCGTCGTGGACCATCGGGATCCGGAGGTGCGGCTCCGGGCGTTGTTCGACGCGGGTTCGTTGCGGCTCTCGGTGCCGCGGGACACCTCGGGCGTGTTGTGGGCCCGGGGTGAGATCGAGGGCTCGCCCGTGGTCGCGTACGCCACGGACGCGACGCGGATGGGCGGGGCGATGGGCACCGAGGGGTGCCGGCACGTCGTGGACGCGATCGACACCGCCGTGCGGGAGCGGGTGCCGGTGGTGGGGTTGTGGCACTCGGGCGGGGCGCGGCTGGCCGAGGGTGTGGTCGCCCTGGACGCGGTGGGTCAGGTGTTCGCGGCGATGGTGCGCGCGTCGGGGCGGGTGCCGCAGATCTCCACGGTGCTGGGTCCCGCGGCGGGCGGCGCGGCGTACGGGCCGGCGTTGACCGACATCGTGGTGATGAGTGGCGCCGGTCGGATCTTCGTGACCGGTCCGGAGGTGGTACGTAGCGTCACCGGTGAGCAGGTCGACATGGCCCGCCTGGGTGGGCCGGAGCCGCACGGCCGCCGCTCCGGCGTGGTCCACGTGACCTGCGCCGACGACGAGACGGCGCTGGCCGAGACACGCAAACTCGCCGCGCTGCTCGGTCGGCAGGGGCGCCTGTCGCCCGACGACGTGTCCGCCCAGGACGAGGGTGGGCACGACCTGACGGCGAAGATGCCGGCCGAGACGAACCGGGCCTACGACGTCAAGCCGGTGGTCAAGGCGCTGCTGGACGCCCCCGGGGTGGAGTTGCACGCCAAGTGGGCGCCGAATGTCGTGACCACCCTGGGTCGTTTCGCCGGCCGCACCGTCGGGGTCATCGCGAACAACCCGCTGCGGCTGGGCGGCTGTCTGGACGCCTCCAGCGCCGAGAAGGCGGCCCGGTTCGTACGCATGTGTGATTCCCTCGGCGTGCCGCTGATCGTCCTGGTCGATGTGCCCGGCTACCTGCCCGGCCTCGGCCAGGAATGGGACGGCGTCGTACGCCGCGGCGCGAAACTCCTGCACGCCTTCGCCGAAGCCGTCGTGCCCCGCGTCACCCTCGTCACCCGCAAGGCCTACGGCGGGGCGTACATCGCGATGAACTCCCGCTCCCTGGGGGCCACCGCAGTGTTCGCCTGGCCCAACGCCGAGGTCGCCGTCATGGGCGCCAGCGCCGCGGTCAACATCCTGCACCGCAAGAAACTCGCCGCCGTCCCCGCCGAAGACCGCGAGGCCCTACGCGCACAGCTCATCGAGGAACAGACCCGCGTCGCCGGCGGCGTCAACCGCGCCCTCGAGATCGGCGTCGTCGACGATGTCATCACCCCCACCGAGACCCGACGCCGCATCGCCGAGGCTCTCGCCGCCGCCCCCGCAGCCCGGGGCGCCCACGGCAACATCCCCCTGTAGGACAGCCACCGCTTCGAGGAAGAACCGGTCGGGCCGCTGAGGGCCGGACGTACCGCCGGAAGGGCCCGCGCTCACACCGAGCGCGGGCCCTTCCGCGTCGCTCAGCCCCGGTTGCGGGGGTGCTGGCGGGCGGTCCGCTCGTTGCCCCGGCGGTAGTTGCCGGTCCACCGTGCCATCACGAGCTGCGGGTCGTCGCCGACCTCGGCGAGGAACTCCGCCGCCCGGCCACCACGCAGGGTGCCCGCCACCCGGCCGTGGTGGGTGATCGCCACGGTGCCGTCCGACCGCTCGACGTACGCGAAACCCTCTGCTGTCCCCATGGGCGCCGAGGGTGTCAGACGGGACGGACGAACGCGACCCGGTTTCCGGCCGACTCTCCTGGGCCGGGGGCTGCTGACACCCGTCGTGCCAACGGTGGGGTGGCCCGCACCGCCCTGCGCGCGGCCCGGTGGATCAGCCGGTTTGACGTCGCCTGTCCGTGTCGCTTTGATGGGCCGACTCTCATCGTCAACGGGGAATGGACACCATGGAACGTCATACCCGCGCCGCCGTGCTCGCGGCGCTCACCATCGGACTGCTCGGCGGGTGCGCCGAGGACACCGGCGCCGGCCAGGCGACCGGCAGGCCGGCGCCGGAGGCCGCGGGCGAGCCCTGGTACGACGAGGTGGCCGCCGAGGCGGCGGGCAACGACACGGCGGGCGGTGCGGGGACGCCGTGCCCGCTGCCGGTCTCGTTCCCCCTGGCCAAGGGCTGGAAGGCGAAGGCCGTCGAGGTCCCCGCCGGTGAGCTGGCGGAGCTGCTCGGGGAGGCGCTCACCAAGCGGGGCGGCACCACCGTCCGCTGCGAGGTGGACGGGCGGTCCAGCGGCGGCGGCTTCCTGCGGGTGTGGGCGACCGACCAGCCGACCGTCGCCCCCCGGACCGCGCTGGAGGCGTTCGTCGCCGGCACCGAGGACAAGATCAGCGGTCAGCAGTTCAGGGACGTCCGGGCCGGTGCCTTCGACGCCACGGAGGTCACCTGGCTGGCCACCAGCACACTCACCGACGAGGAGTCGCGCGGCTGGGCGCTGGCCGTCCAGGCGGAGGGGCAGACGCTGGTGTTCACGGTGAACGAGGGTCTGATCACCGAACGGACCGACGTGCTGCCGGCGTACCGGCTGGCGACGCGGGGGCTCGCGGACGCCGGGTGACGACGGGCGCCCGGCGATGGCGCCGACGATCCAGATCAGCGCGGCCCGGGTCAGGCGCCGCAGGTCGTGGCGGGCAGGCCGGTCACCGGCACCGGGGACCGGCCACCCGGGCGCACCTTGCCGGCCAGCACCCCGGCGAGGGCGGTCATCGACGCCTGGCTGGACGAGTAGGTCGCCAGCAGGGTCGGTGACTTCGCCTTCGCCAGCACGTACGGCGTGTCCATGGCGACCGTGACGGCGGCGTCGGCGCGCAGGTCGCCGTCGCCGTCGCCGTACCCGACGAGGTGTACCACCGTGCCGCCGGCCGCCACCTTGACCCCGGCCGCCTTGAGCGCCTCGGTCAGCGCCGCCCGGGTGTGGTCCCGCCCACCGGAGGCGGTCACGGTCACCGGACCCCGGACCCCGCCGCCGCAGGCGCCACGCAGCACCGTCACCGCCGCCGCGGCCAGATCCTCCGCTGCCTTGCGGTGCGCCGGACCGCCCAGCGTGGACAGCTCGGGGGCGGACCGGTCGGCCAGCTTGAACTTCATGGTCGACACCCGGGTCGCGGCGTCGACGAGGCGGGCCCGGGGCAGCGAGCCGTCGCGCAGCGCGGCGAGCAGCCCGTCGTACGCCTGACCGACGTTCGGCGGCATCAGGATGAGATCGTTGCCCGCCTTCAGCGCGCGCACAGCGGCCTCCCCCGGCGACCAGCGCTTGGCCGGGGGCATGTTCATCCCGTCGGTGATCACCACGCCCTGGAAGCCGAGCTGGCCGCGGAGCACGCCGGTGAGCAACTTGTGCGAGAAGGTCGCCGCGGTGCCCGGGTCCACCGACCGCGCGTCGAGGTGAGCCGACATCACGGCCATCGCACCGGCGTCGATGCCGGCGGAGAAGGGCGGCCACGCCGCGGTCTCCAGCGTCTTGCGGGGCTGGTCGAGCACCGGCAGGCCCTCGTGCGAGTCGGCGGCGCTGTGCCCGTGCCCCGGGAAGTGCTTGACGGTGGCCGCCACGCCGGCGGCCTGCAACCCGCGGACCGCGCCCGCGACCTGCCCCGCCGCCGCCTTCGGATCCGCCCCGTACGACCGGGAGCCGATCACGGTGCTGCGGGTGGCGAGCACGTCGGCGACGGGGGCGAAGTCGAGGTTGATCCCCATCGCGGCGAGTTCGTTGCCGGCAGCCCGCCACGCGGCCTCGGTCAGCTCGGGCTTCCCGGCCGCGCCGGCGGCGAGGGCGCTGGGCAGCAGGGTCACCCCGTCGGTGATCCGGGTGACCACGCCGTACTCCTGGTCGGTGCCGATCAGGAAGGGCGCCTGTTTGGCGGGCAGCCGGCCGGCGGCCTCGCGCAGGCCGTCGGTCAGCGCGCGTACCTGCTTCGGGTTGTCGACATTGGTCGTCTCCTGGTTGCCCTTCGTGGGGTCGTCGGCGCTGAAGCCGACCAGGATCAGCCCGCCGAGCCGGTACTTCTCGACCATCTGGGCGGGCGTGTCCACCCCGGCCAGCGCCTGGTTGCCGGCCGCCGAGCCGGGCGACACCCTGGTGGCCGCGTCGCCGTAGGCGTACGGCATCAGCACCTGGCCGACGAGGTCCTCGTCGGCGAGCGTGGCGACGAGGGCGGCGGCGCGGGCGGCGGGGTCGGCGCCGGGGAGGCTCGCACCGGGTGTCGGGGTGGCCGCCGGGGCGGCCGGGCTCGTCGGCGCCGGGTCGGGCCTGCGGTCCGTCGGCCCGGAGCACCCGGAGACGAGCAGCGCGGTCAGGACGGCGAGCGCGACGCCGGCACGTCGCGGAGTAGTCGACACGCGGCCCATCCCACCAGTTCACCCCTTATCGGGGCAACTTGACCTTCACCCGGTGGCGGGACCGGTCCCTGGTCCCGCCGGGGCGTCAGCCGACCCGGGTGAGCAGGGTCACCGGGGCGCCGTCGCCGGCGTACCGGTAGGGCTCCAGTTCGGCGTCCCACGCGGTGCCGAGCGCCTTGTCGAGGGCGTGCGCGAGGGCCTCCGGCGCCCGCGCGCCCGCCATGATGCTGCGCAGCCGGTCCTCGCCGAGCTGGATGTCGCCGGCCGCCCCGACGGTCGCCCGGAACAGGCCCCGCCCGGGCACGTGCATGAAGCGTTCGCCGTCGGTGCCGGGGCTCGGCTCCTCGGTGACCTCAAAACGGATCATGGGCCATTGCCGGAGGGCAGCAGCCAGCTCGGCGCCCGTCCCCGGACGACCGGTCCACCCGCACTCGGCCCGGCGGACGCCGGGGTCGACGGGCTGAGCCGTCCACTGCAGGTTGACCGGCGCGGCAAGGACGCGCGCGATCGCCCACTCGACGTGTGAGCACACGGCGAGCGGGGTCGAATGGACGTATACGACGCCACGCGTTGGCACGGTGACCTCCCGGAGAGCGAGGTGCGTCTTCCCCTACGACCTCGACCACCCGAGTGGTTGCTGGAACACATGATGACTGCTGTGACGGATGGTGCGCCAGGGAATCGGAAAATTCGCGGGTCGGAAATAGTCGGACGGATGACCCGGTTGTGCCCTCACGACGCGGTGACCAGCCAGGGGTCGCGGTCCTGTACAGTTCCATCGGCGGCCTGTGCCGCGCACAACTTCCGCGGGCCCACCCACCAGGGTGTCGCCCGCACAGCCCCCGGACGTTCCGTCCTCCCGTACGTCTTGCAAGGAGTACCTCCGTGGCGAGCAACACCTCTAAGACCGCGCGCGCGTCAGTCCGGGCCGGCCAGGCTGGCCAGGGTGGCGCCCTCAGCGTGCTGGGCGAGTTCAAGTACCTCATCCCGCTCAACGGCGGCAAGAACGCCTACGTGCGTAACCTGACCAACGGCAAGACCGCGCACCTGCGCACCGACTCCGAGGCCTTCATCGAGGAGATCCGGGTGCTGGCCGCCGCGGGTCACGCCGCGAAGATCCGGGTCGAGATCAACAACCTCAACGCCACCCACCCGGGTGACGGCTGGGACGCCACCGAGAAGCGCCTCGTCGAGGCCGGCGTCTTCGAGGGCTGAGCCCTCCCCCACGCGACACCTGAACCGCCCGTCGGGATCACCCCGGCGGGCGGTTCGGCGTCTGCGGACAGGAGAGGAAGGGTCCCTTTCCTCACACCTCGAGCAGGGCGACCTCGCCGGTGGTGAGGTCGTAGATGGCGCCGACCACGGCCAGCCGGCCGGCGTCGGCCGGGCCGGCGAAGAGGTCGTCGGCGCGCAGGGCGGTCACCGTACGGAGCACGTGTCGCCGGATCGCCATCGGATGCACCCGGGAGTCGTCGACGCCCACCTCCGTCACCGCCGGGGCGATCTGGTCGATCAGGTGGCCCAGCGCGCCACCCGGCACCCGCCCGCCGCGTAGCGCGTCCACGGCGGAGGCGACCGCGCCACACCGCTCGTGTCCGAGCACCATCACCAGCGGCACGCCCAGCTCACCGACCACGTACTCGATGGAGCCGAGCACCGCCCGGTCGAGCACGTGCCCGCCGGTGCGGATCACGCAGATCGAGCCGAACGTCTGGTCGAAGATCGCCTCCAGCGGCACCCGCGAGTCGATGCAGCCGAGCAGCACCGCGTACGGCTGCTGGTCGCCGGAGGCCGCCGCCGCGGCGGCGGTGACGTCGTGGCCGTGGATCGGCTGGCCGCTGACGAAGCGCCGGTTGCCGGCGAGCAGTTCCGCCAGGGCGGCCCGGGGCGTGCCGCCGGCCGCCCGCCCGCCCGGCGCGGGTTCGGGCGGTGTTGCCTGCGGCGACCCCATGCCCCCAGCTTGGCGGGCCCACCGAACGCCTGCCGGCGGGTTACGAATCTTCTCACCGACACGGTTGCCGTGGTCTGATGGCGGGTAGCCGGTGTTACCACCGGGTGTCCCCGGTGTTGCGGTTCCACGCGGCCTGGGGAGGTGGCGATGCCGGAGCACGTCGAGGTACGGCTACCCGACGACGTACGCCTGCACGTCGAGGCGACCGGGCCGGCCGACGCCGAGGTCACCGTGGTGTTGCTGCACGGCTGGACGCTGGACGGCCGGGCCTGGCACCGGCAGCTCGCCGACCTGCGGGAACGGTTCGACGGCGCGGTGCGGGTGGTGACCTACGACGCCCGGGGGCACGGCCGGTCGAGTTGCATGGCGCTGCCCACCGCCACCGTGGCCCAGCTCGGCGACGACCTCGTCGCGGTGCTGGACGAGGCGGCCCCGACCGGCCGGGTGGTCCTGGTCGGCCACTCCATGGGCGGAATGACGATCATGGAGTACGCACACCGGCACCCCGGGCACTTCGCCGCCCGGACGGCCGGGTTGGTCTTCGTCTCCACGACGGCCGAGGGGCACACGCACACCGTCTACGGCATCTCGCCCCGGATCGCCCGGTTGATCCGGATCGCCGAGACCACCGGGGCCGGCGTGCTGGCCCGGTGCGGCTCCTGGCGACCGCCCCGGGCGCTGCTGCGCGCGCTGCGGCCCAGCATCCGCTGGATGCTCTTCGGCGACCGCTGCGACCCGCACGACATCCGACTGGTCACCTCGGCGGTGGCCCGCGCCTCCCTCCGCTCGATCGGCGGGTTCCGCGCCTCCATCGGGGCGCAGCACCGGCTGGACACCCTCGCCGCGCTCGCCCACCTGCCGGCGGCAGCCCTGGTCGGCGACCGGGACCGGCTCACCCCGCCGCCCTGCGCCGAATCGATCGCCGCCGCGCTGCCGGCGACGGAGCTGACCGTCTGCCCGGGTGGCGGGCACATGTTGATGATGGAACGCCCCGACGAGGTCAACGCGGCACTGGTTGGCGTGCTCCGCCGCGTGCTCGCCGCCTCCGGCACCGCCGGCCGGGTCGACTGATCCGTACCTCCGGGAGCGCGGCGCGGCCCGCGCGGACGTGACGCGGGTTCCTTTCCCGCACCGGTGACGCCGCTGGTTGCGCGCGGGCCGTACCCTCTTGCGGTTGGCCTGGCGCGGTTGGCACGGTTCGAGCCGCCCGCCGCCGACGTCAGGAGGAGCGAGCGGTGACCGACCAGACCACCCTGGAACAGGAGATGGCCGTCGAGCAGCGGCATCTCGACCGGGTGTACGCCCGACTGGCCGAGCTACGCCGGTCGGCGGTCAGCGCCGAGAAGGAGGGCTACCGGCTTGCCCGGGTGGGCAACTTCGGGGCGCTGGTCGAACGGGACGCGATGGTGTTCCACGCCGCCCGGCGGCGGCACACGCTGGACGCCGAGCACGAGGGCCTGGTCTTCGGCCGGTTGGACCTGCTCGACCGGCAGGTGCTGCACGTCGGGCGGCTCGGCATCCGGGACGACGACGCCTCCACCCTGGTGGTCGACTGGCGTGCCCCGGCCGCCGCCGCCTTCTACCAGGCAACCCCGGCGCAGCCGCTGGGCGTGGTACGACGGCGCACGATCCAGTCCTCCGCCGAGCGGGTCACCCGGATCGAGGACGACCTGCTCGATCCCGTCGCCGCCCCCGCCGAGATGGCGGTGGTGGGTGACGGCGCACTGCTGGCCACGCTTTCGAAGGCCACCGGCCGGGGCATGCGGGACATCGTCGCCACCATCCAGCGGGAGCAGGACGAGGCGATCCGCTCCCCTGGCTCGGGCGTGACGATCGTGTCCGGCGGTCCGGGCACCGGGAAGACCGCCGTCGCCCTGCACCGGGCCGCGTACCTGCTCTATTCCGACCGCAGCCGGTTCGCTGGCGGCGGCATCCTGGTGGTCGGCCCGTCGTCGGTCTTCGTCGAGTACATCGCCTCGGTGCTGCCCTCGCTCGGCGAGGACACCGCCACCCTGCACTCGCTGGGCACGCTCTTTCCGGGCCTGGGAGCCACCCGCACCGATCCGCCGGCCGTGGCGGCGGTCAAGGGCTCGCTGCGGATGCGGCGGGTGCTGGAGCGGGCGGCCCGGGACGCGGTACCGGGCGGCCCGACCGAGCTGCGCCTGCTCTACCGGGGCACGCTGCTCCGACTGGAGCGCCGCGAGCTGGACGGCATCCTGGACCGGGCGATGCCTCGGGGCGCCCGCCGCAACGAGGCCCGCCGGGTCGGCTTCGACGGAATCTTCGCGGCGCTCTGGGCGCAGGCCCGCCGGCTGGGCGTCGGCCGGCTGCCGGAGCAGCGCGCGTTCGAGGGCGAGATCGTCGAGCGGCCGGAGTTCCGGGAGTTCCTCAAGGCGTGGTGGCCCCGGCTGCACCCCCGGCACGTGCTGGGTTGGCTGGCCCGCCCGGACCGGCTGCACCGGTACGCCGACGGGATCCTCTCCCGCGCCGAGATCCGGCTGCTGGCCGACGCGTACCGGAGCCTGGACGACGCCGGGTTGACGATCGCCGACATCGCGTTGCTCGACGAGCTGGACGCGCTGCTCGGCAAGCCGATGAAGCCGGCGCGGGCGAAGCGGGACCCGTTCCAGCTGGCCGGCGGGGTCCGCGAGCTGAGCACCTTCGCCGACCGGCAGCGGGCCGCCCGCGACGCGGCCCGGGAGCGCCCGGAGGACTACCGCGAGTACGCGCACGTGGTGGTCGACGAGTCTCAGGACGTCTCGCCGATGCAGTGGCGCATGATCGGCCGGCGCGGGCGGCTGGCCTCGTGGACGGTGGTGGGCGATCCGGCCCAGACGGCGTGGACGGGAGACCCGGAGGAGCTGACCCGGGCCCGGGACCAGGCGTTGGGCCGGCGCAAGCGGCACCACTTCACCCTCACCACGAACTACCGCAACTCGGCGGAGATCTTCGCGGTGGCCGCGGCCGAGATCCGCCGGCTGCACCCGGATCTCCCACTGCCCAGGGCGGTGCGGTCCACCGGTGTCGAACCGGTCGAGCTGGCGGTGCCGCCGGCGGAGCTGGCGGACTCCGTCGTGGCGGCGGCCACCACGCTGCTCGCCGAGGTCGAGGGCACGGTCGGCGTGATCACGCCGGTGCCGCGCCGCGACGAGGTGGCCGGCTGGCTGGGCGGGCTGGGCGCGCCGCGCCTACAGGTGGTGACGAGCCTGGAGGCCAAGGGCATGGAGTACGACGGGGTCGTCCTCGTCGCCCCTGGGGAGATCCGGGCCGACCCGGGCTCGGGGGTGCGGACGCTCTACGTCGCACTGTCCCGGGCCACCCAGCGGCTGACCACGGTCGACCCGACCGGCTGAGACCGTTACTTGCACACATTGCGATGTGAGCATAGATTGGTCGCGAGTCCAGACGCCTGACGGAGGTGGACGCGTGGGCGCAGGTCATGACCACCATCACGGGTCGGTGGCGAATGCCGGGCACCGTTACCGGGGCCGGCTCTGGGCGGCGTTCGGGCTGCTCGCCGGCCTGATGGTGGTGGAGGCGGTGGCCGCCTTCCGCACGGGCTCGCTGGCTCTGCTGAGCGACGCCGGGCACATGTTCACCGACGTGCTCGGCATCGGCATGGCGCTCGCCGCGATCGCCGCCACCCGGCGGGCGGGCGCCGACCCGCAGCGCACCTTCGGCCTCTACCGGCTGGAGGTGCTCGCCGCGCTGGCCAACGCCTTGCTGCTCTCCGGCGTCGCGGTCTACGTCGTGATCGAGGCGGTGCGCCGCTTCGGCGACCCGCCGGAGGTGCTGGCGGCCCCGATGCTGGTGGTCGCCGTACTCGGCCTGCTCGCCAACATCGGCGCCTTCGCGCTGCTGCGCTCCGGGGCGAAGGAGAGCATCAACGTCCACGGCGCGTACCTGGAAGTCCTCGGCGACCTGCTGGGGTCACTCGGCGTGATCGGGGCTGCCCTGCTGATCGCCACCACCGGCTGGTGGTGGGCGGACCCGCTGGTGGCGGTCGCGATCGGGCTGTTCATCCTGCCGCGCACCTGGCGGCTGGGGCGGGCCGCGCTGCGCATCCTGGTACAGGCCGCGCCGGAGCACCTCCAGGTCACCGCGGTGCACGACCGGCTGGCCGCCGTGCCCGGCGTCGCCGAGGTACACGACCTGCACGTCTGGACGCTGACCTCCGGGATGGAGGTGGCCTCGGCGCACCTGAGAATGGAGCCCGACGCAGAGGTCGGCGCGGTGCTGGGCGCCGCCCGGGCCGCGCTGCACGACGACTTCAAGATCGAGCACGCCACGTTGCAGATCGAGCCCGGCGCGTCCTCCGGGGCCTGTGGGGCAGTCGAGTGGTAATGAGGACAACCTTAAATCTGGGAGCGTATTGTGATGCTATGCCGGATTTGACTGTTAGTGGACACACACCCTCCGTCACCTGCACTACACCAGTCACACCGGCACCGGTAGGCTCGGCTTCGGCCTCCGCCAGGCGGCACCCACCGGTGCCGGCGGTGGCCGCCGCCTAATCGCCCGGCGGGGCGAACCGGGGAACCATGTTCGTGGGGTGCATCCGCGTCAGCGGTAGGGATCTTCCGTCCCGAACCCGTCAGCTAACCCGGTCGGCGGCTGACGGAAGGACACATGCATGCCAGTGATGGCACCCGTACGACGACGTGCCGCCCGAACGGCGGCCCTGATCGCCACGATGCTCGCCCTCGGCGCCGCGGTGACCCCGGTCACCGCCGCCCAGGCGGCGGCCAATGCCCGCGCCGGTCTGCTCGCCGCGGCTCCCGGCCAGGACGAGGAGGGCGGCACCCCCGCCCTGCGGGCCCAGTTGGAGGCCGCCAGCAAGGGCTACATCGACGCCAAGCGCGCCCTGGACACCTCGGTCAAGCGGCAGCAGCAGCTCGCCGCGCAGCTCAAGACCACCGAGGTCGAGCTGGTCGCGCACACCGCCAAGGTCGGAAAGATCGCCGGGGCCGCCTACCGCACCGGCCGGCTCAGCGTCGCGTCCGCCCTGCTCGCCAGCAGTTCGCCGGACGGCTTCATGGACCGCGCCGCCGCCCTCGACGCGGTGGCCGCCAACGAGGACCGGGCGCTGCGCGACCTCCAGCAGACCCGCGACGAGGCCACCCGCACCCAGCTCGCCCTGAACGGCGAGATCCGGGAGCAGCGTAAGCAGGTCGCCGTGATGGACAAACGCAAGGAGCAGGCCGAACGGGCGCTGACGGTGGCCAACCGGCAGCAGTCCGCCAGCGGGGGCACCTCGCCGGGCAGCACCTCGAAGAAGACGGCGAAGTCGGCGCCGCGCAACTCCGACGGCTCCTGGCCGTCCGAGTCGTGCAGCGTCAACGACCCCACCCCCGCCAGCGGCTGCATCACCCCGCGCACCCTGCACGCGCTCAACCAGGCCAAGGCTGCGGGCTTCACCCGCTACGTCTCCTGCTACCGCTCCGGCGGCTCGGGTGAGCACCCGAAGGGTCGGGCCTGCGACTTCGCGGCCCAGAAGAGCGGCTTCGGCGGCGACGCCACCGGCGGCGACCGGACCTACGGCAACAACCTGGCGGCGTACTTCGTGGGCAACGCCGACCGGCTCGCCGTGCTCTACGTGATCTGGTACAGGCAGATCTGGCTGCCGAGCAGCGGGTGGAAGTCGTACAGCGGAGCCAACGGCGACCCGTCCAGCGACCACACCAACCACGTGCACCTGTCGGTCTACTGACGCCCGCGCCCCGGTGCCCCGCCCGGCGCGGGCCACCAGGCGGTCACGCCCGGCGAACCGGCCCCGATCGCGTCCGGCGCGAGCGGAGCCGGTGCCGTCGCGTCCGGCGCGAGCGGAGCCGGTGCCGTCGCGTCCGGCGCGAGCGGAGCCGGTGCCGTCGCGTCCGCCGCCCAGCAGGGCGGGCGCCGTCGTGGGTCAGTCGGTCGGGTGCTCGGGCGGGTGCTGGTCGAGGACTGCGCCGAGGCGGGCGGCCAGCCCCAGGTGGGCGGCGCGGGCCTGGCGGAACGCGTAGCCGAAGAGCGGCGTGGGCGCGGCGAGGGTGATCTCCACGTCGATGCGGACCACGCCGTCGGGCTCCGCCCGCAGCCGGGTGTGGTTGCGTACGGTGGTGGCGGGCCACTGCCGGGCCACGGTGACGATCTCGTCGGGATCGTCGACGAGGACGTCGGCCCGGTAGGTGATCGGCAGGCGTACCGGCCCCGCGGCCAGTCGATCGGTGATGTCGTAGCTGGCCCGTGCGCCGGGGCGGGGCGGCACCCGGCGGACCCGGACGATCAGCGGGTGCAGATCCTTCTGCCGGCCGGGATCGGCCAGCAACGCCGCGGCCTCCGTGAGGGAACAGCGCGCCTGGACGGTGTAGCTGAAGGAATCCCGCCTGAGCACGCCGTCTCCCCACCGTCGATGGTCGCCCGATCGTCGCGCATGCCGGGCACGCTGGCAACGCCGCGCCGATCCCGCCCGGAGTCCGGACGTCCGAGCACTGCCCCGACTACGTTCGGCTGATGGACGGTCACGTGACGTGTCGATCGGTGGAGGGTGGACGCATGAACGGGTACGACGGATGAGCGGGCACGTGATGGTCTTCGCGCCCACGCCCCGGCTGACGGTGACCGTCGACCAGCCCAGCGAGGCGCCGGAGCTGCACCTGCACCCGGGCGGGCAGGGCGTCTGGCAGGCCCGGATGGTGATGTCGCTCGGGGTCGACGTGGTGCTCTGCACCGCCCTCGGCGGCGAGATCGGTCAGGTGCTTGAGCCGCTGCTGGTCAGCGAGGGGGTCGACCTGAAGGTGGTGCTCCGCGAGTCCGGCAGCGGCGGGTACGTGCACGACCGCCGCGACGGCTCCCGGCAGGAGATCGTGGACGTGCCCGGCCAGCCACTCAGCCGGCACGAGTTGGACGAGCTCTACAACCTGGCACTCGGCGAGGGGCTGCGCGCAACGGTCAGCGTGCTGAGCGGGCCGAACGAGCCGTCGCTGGTCCCGGCCGACCTCTACCGGCGGTTCGCCGCCGACCTCGGGGCCAACGGCAGCCGGGTGGTGGTCGACCTCTGCGGCGAGCACCTCGACGCCGTGCTGGACAGCGGGGTCTTCTTCCTCAAGATCAGCCACGAGGAGCTGATCGCCGACGGCCGCGCCGACGGTGAGGACGAGGAGCAGCTCACCCGGGCCCTGTACGACCTGCACGCCGGCGGCGCCGAGAACGTGGTGGTGAGCCGGGCCGACAAGCCGGCCCTCGCCCTGGTCGACGGCGAGGTCTTCGAGGTGGAGATGCCCCGGTTGGAGGCCGCCGACACGCGCGGCGCGGGCGACTCGATGACCGCCGGGGTGGCGGCCGTGGTGGCCCGCGGCGGTGACGTGCGCACCGCGATCCGTACCGGCGCGGCGGCCGGGGCACTCAACGTGACCCGGCACGGCCTGGGCACCGGCCGGCTCGACTCGATCACCGGCCTGGTCGACCGGGTACGCCTCGTACCGGCCGGCAGCCGGCCGCACGAGCGGACCACCCCCGACGAGCTGGCCGACCGGGCGGCCGAGCGATGACGCTGCGGGTGCTGGTGACCAACGACGACGGGATCGCCGCGCCGGGCATCCAGGCGCTGGCGCGGGCGGCGGCGGACCGGGGGCTGGACGTGGTCGTCGCCGCGCCGCTGGAGGAGGCGAGCGGCACCAGCGCCGCGATGAACGCCGTGGAGCGCGACGGGCACGTGGTGGTCCGCGAGCACCCGCTGCCGGAGCTGCCGGAGGTGCCGGCGTTCGGGGTCGCCGGCTCGCCCGGCTTCATCGCGCTGATCGCGGTGCACGGCGCGTTCGGACCCCCGCCGACGGTGGTGCTCTCCGGCATCAACCGGGGCGCGAACGCCGGGCGCGCGGTGCTGCACTCGGGCACGGTGGGTGCCGCCTTCACCGCCGCCGCGAACGGCTGCCGGGCGATGGCCGTCTCACTCGACGTGCTCTCGGCCGGGGAGGCCACGGCCGCCAGCGGGGGTGCCGCGGTGGCCGCCGCCGCCCGGGTACGCGACGCCGAGCGGCACTGGTCGACGGCCGCCCGGGTCGCCCTGGACCTGCTGCCCCGGCTCACCGCCGGGCCGGTGGAGAGCGTGCTGAACGTGAACGCGCCGGACCTGCCGCACGGCCGGCTGCGCGGGGTACGCCGGGGCACGCTGGCCAGCTTCGGCCAGGTGCAGATGACGGTGGCGGAGGCCGGGCACGGCTTCGTCCGCACGTCCCTGGCGGAGCCGGGGCAGGCCGTGCAGCCCGGCACCGACCTGGCCCTGCTGGCCGAGGGGTACGCGTCGGTGACGGCGATCCGCGCGGTCACCGAGGTGACGGACGTGGACCTGTCGGGCCTCGGCGACACCTGAGCGAACGGCCGGGCGGGGTCAGGCGCCGGGGAGGACCTCGGGGGCGGGCGCACCGGCGTAGTAGGGCTCGGGGGCGCCGAAGAGACCGAGCAGGCCGGTCACCCAGAGCTGCCGGTGCACGAACCGGCTCGGCTCGGTGACGACGAGCCTGACACCGCTCACCTCGGCGGTCTGGAAGCCGGCGACCATCGCGCTGATGCCGACCGAGTCGATGAAAGTGACCAGCCGCATGTTCAGCTCGATCCGGCCGGGACGCCCCTTGGTCAGGACCTCGGCGATCGCCTCGCGCACCTCGTACGCGGTGTCGACGTCGATCTCACCCCGAGGGGCGATCTCGATGACACCACCGGGCAGGACCGACTTCACGATCGACAGGCTCACGCGAGCACCTCCACTCGCCCGTCCGACGGGCGCCTCATCAGTACGCGGGCCGCGACCGAGAGTATTCCTCCGATGGCCCCGGTCGCCACCCCTCGGGATGAGCAATTCACGAACGAGGGCACCGCAAGTCACCCTTATCCGGGCTATCACCGTTTTGTCCACCCAACGATCAGCTGTCGCTGACGCGTCGCGCGCCCAAGGGTAGCCGGCCCTCCCGGCACCGCCCAACAGCCGACCCCCGGGCGTGGCCTGTTCCGCTTCGGCCCCCGGCCTTGCCCCTGCTGCCTAGCATCGGCTCGAAGACACGACTGCGACCGGGAGGACGATCGATGATCAGGAGACTTGCCGCGCTGGCCGGTGTCGGCGCGCTGTTGGCCCTCGTGCTGGCCTGCGGGTTCGGCGGCGGCGGGGGCGATGACGACGACGATGACGACGACTTCGCCCGGAGCGTGACCACGGCGGTCGCCATCCGCTGACCCGGCCCCACGCACCGCCCGCCGGTGCTCCCGGGTTCGCGGCACCCGGCCGACACCACCCGGGTTCTGCGGCGCCCGCCGTCACCACCGGGTTTGCGGAGCCGTCCCGGCGGGCACAGGCGGATACGAGCGAACCGTCACATGCCGGTGAGACGCCGAAGTCCGAAATGGCCGCCGGCTTCGGCACCCGAGGAGGTAACCCACCATGTTCGGAAGCAACCTGCTGGACCGTCGCAGCAAGCCCGAGCGGATCACGGACCAGGCGTGGCAGCACCTGGTCTCGGCGGTCAGCTCCGCCGGCGACAGCGTCCTCGACACCGCCCGGTCGGCCCGCCGAGGCGGTTCCGGCCTCGCCGACGAGGCCGGCGACCTGGTGGGCTCCGCGGCGGACGTGGCCCGCCGCCGGGCCACCCTGGCCTTCGACGCGCTGGCCGGCCGCCGGCCCGCGCTGCCCTGGACGCTGCTGATCAGCGCCGCACTGGTCGGCGCGGCGATCGGCTGGGCCGCCGGCACCGCCGCGCGGGCCGCCGGCAGCCGGGGCGACCGGGCGATGGACGACATCGAGTTCGTCGACGTCGACCGCCCCAACTCCCCCGTCGGCCTCGACGGCTGACCGGCCCGACACCCGCTCGCGGCGCGGGCTCCGGCCGACCTCAAGGTCGGCCGGAGCCCGCGTCCGCGTTCTCGCACGCACAAAGCCAACGATCCGCGTACTCGCGCGGGTGAGAGCCGGCGATTCGCGTACTCGCACACACGAAAGCGGCGATCCGCCTGCGCGTCAGAGGGCGGCGATGCTCGCCGGCGCCCGCTCGGCCCGGCTCAGCGCGCGCAGCACCGGCGCCTGCCCGTGCCGGCGTACGGCGAGGCGGGCCAGCAGCGTCAGCACCGGACCGACCGCCTCGTCCGGCAGTTCCGGGGTGGGCACGCCGACGCTGACCGCGAGGTCGTCGGCGTGCACGACGAGTTCCATCAGCCGGGTGGCCAGGTAGTCGTCCAGGGTGAGCGACCACGGGCCACGGGCCACGTGCACCACCCGCTCGGGTGGCTCCGCCGGCAGTACGCCGACCAGTTCGCGCAGCGTGGCGGCGCACCGGTCGACCAGAGCGGCCGGACCGTCGGCGGCGAGGCCGTCGCCGGCGCGGCGGATGGCGACGTTCACCGTGGCGTCGACCGGGGCGCCGAGCCAGGTGCCGCGCGCATAGTGGTCGAGCAGCCCCACGGGGTCGCCGGCGGAGACGGGTGCGGCCAGCACGGCGGGGACGCCGAGCACCTGGCTGGCGAGGTGGCCGGCCAGGCCCCCCACGCCGAACGCGGGCAGCGCGCTCGGTTCGTCCCAGCGGGTCGCGACGGCGGGTTCGGCGAGCAGGTCCACCGCCGAACGCGCGGCGGTGAGATAGGCCGTCCTGATCGGACTCACGGCGGGTCCCTCCTTCGACGGGCGATCCCCCGAGCCTAGGGCCGGGTCCTCCGGTCCGCCGGACCCCACATTCGGGCCCGGCGGACCGGAGGGTGGTGCCGACCGGGTCACCCCGCGCGACCGCGCAGGTCACGCCCATCGGTCGGGCAGACTCGCGGTGTTGCCGGTCGTCAGGAAGTCCGCAACCCGTCGGTCGGAGTATGCGGTCGGCGGGACGGAACAGTCAGCGGGCGGTGCAGGTGACGGTGGCCGGCGCGGTGTTCGCCCCGGTCGTACTCCCCAGGAAGCCGGCGGTGGCGGTCGCACCCGCACCGAGGGCGCCGTTCCAGCCGGCGTCACGGACGGAGACGGTCGCCCCGGTCTGGGTGTGGGTGCCGCCCCAGAGCTGGGTGATCTTCTGACCGTCGGGGAAGGTCCAGCCCACCGTCCAGCCGGCGATGGCCGAGCTGCCGGCGTTGCGGACCACCAGCTCCCCCTGGAAGCCGCCCTGCCAGGAACCGGTCACCCGGTAGGTCGCGGTGCAGCCGCCGGTAGGTGGTGGAGTGGTCGGGGGCGCGGAGGTGGGCGGCGGAGTGGTCGTGGGGGGCGGAGTGGTCGGCGGTGGGGTGGTGCTGGTCGGCGTCGGATCGGGCGTACCGCCGAGCCGGTCCGCCACCAGGATGCCCCGGCCGTTGGTGCCGAGGTAGACCCGGCCGTAGACCCGGGGGTCACCGGTCAGGGCCTCCCCCGCGTTGCCGTACTGGTGCTGGTCGTCGTTGATCCGCACCCAGGTCGCACCCGTGTCGTCGGAGCGGTGCACGCCGGGCTGGCCGTCGACGGTGCCGAAGAGGTAGAGCGCCGGGTACGTCCGGCCGGGCGCGGCCCTGCCGAATCCGACGTTGCCGGCGGTGCTCACCCCCGCCAGCTTGGTGAAGGTGGCCCCGGAGTCGGTGGATCGCCACAGCCCGCCCTCGCCGGCCAGCCACAGCTCGCTCTCCCGGCCGGGCAGCGCCTTGAACCTGACGGTGCCGGTGGCGGGCAGGCCGGCGGCGGCCGAGGCCGTGAAGCTGGCCCCGCCGTTGGTGCTGACGTAGAGCCGGCCGCCGGCGAAGCCGTAGAACTTGTTCGGGTTGACCCGGTCGGACTCGATCGTCGCGTTGGCCGGGACGCCCGTCGACGCGGTCCACGAGGTGCCGAAGCCGACCGAGTGCACCACCTGCTGGCCGGCGTCGCCCGGCGCCCAGACGAACCGGCTGCCGTCGGCCGACGCGGCGACCGTGCCGCCGCTGTTGACGCCGGACGGTTCGGTGCCCTGGAACCAGTTGGCCCCGCCGTCGGTGGAGAACGCGACGTGGCTGTCGCCCGGCCGGTCAGCGTCGGTGAAGTTGCCGGCCCGCACCAGCACGCCCGGCTTCGTCTCGGCGTAGTCCAGGCTGGTGGTGCTGGTGAAGGTGGGCTGGGTGAACATCATCGGTGGCACGGCGTCCAGGTCGGTGTGCCGGAAGCCGCCGATGTCGCCGAGCGCGCTGACCAGCGGCGCCCCGGACGGCGGGCTGACCAGGTCGAGCACCGCGGTCTCCTCCAGTCCTCTCACCATCGGCTTGATGGTGAACTGGCCGCCGGTGTCCCACCTGGTGAGGTCGGTGCTGCCGTAGATGGTCGCGCCGGTGCCGTACAGGAAGCGGTTGCTGTCGTGCGGGTCGATCTCGACCGACTCGTTCATCCAGCCCAGCTTCGGGGTCTCCTCCGGCGGGGACGGGTTGCTGCCGAAGGTCAGCCACGGCACCGTACTGACGTCCATGGTGTAGCGCTTGGTCTTGTTCGGGTAGCTGCCGAAATCCCAGATCCGGGTCCAGGTGGCGCCCCCGTCGGTGCTGCGCCAGAAGATCGCGTCCGGCCACCAGGAGATCTGCGTGGCCACCATCAGGGTGTTCGGCTGCTGCCGGTCGATGGTCAGGCCGCTGTAGCCGAAGTAGGCGTCGGTGCTGGTGGACGGGATCGGGCTGATCCGCGTCCACGCGCCGTTGGCCCGGTCGAACTTCCAGACGTCGCCCTTGCCGCCGTCGTACGGGCCGCCGGTGTCGCTGGTGGCGATGTAGAGGAAGCCGCCCACCGGGTCGACGACGCCCTTGTGCGCCAGGTAGCCGGTCGGCTGTCCGGCGATCCGCTCCCAGCTGGCGCCGCCGTTCGTGCTGCGGTAGACCGGGTTCTCCTTGTCGGCCACGCCGACGTAGACGGTCTGCGTGGCGTTGCCGGCCGTACCCGTGCTCTTGTCGAAGCTGACCCAGGTCAGGCCCTGGTTCTGGCCGTTGTAGCCGTTCGGGTCGCTGGGGTCGGCCCGGTAGTTGCCGACGTTGGGGAAGTTGGCCACCTTTGCCCAGGTCGCACCGAAGTCGGTGCTGCGCCACAGGCCGTTGCCGCCCTCGGCGCCGTAGTACAGGATGCTGTTCCGGTTGGGGTCGACGGCGAGCCGCTCGCCCATGCCCCGGCCGGGCATGTTGCCGCCGTTCTTGAACGGCAGCTCGGTGACCTGCCAGGTGGCACCCTTGTCGGCCGAGCGCAGGATCGCGCCGTTGTTCGGGTCCCAGTCGTTGGTGTACATCCCGACGGCCGCGTACACCCGGCTGGTCTGCACCGGGTCGGTGGCGACGCTGACCACGCCGTTCCAGCCCCACTTGTCGGCGCCGACCCAGTCCAGCAGCGGCGTCCAGGACTGCCTGGCCTGCTCCCACCGGTACATGCCACCGATGTCCGTGCGGGCGTAGATCAGGTTCTTCTCGGTGGGGTTGAAGACGATGCCGGGGACGAAGCCGCCGCCGTCGATCCGGACGTTCTTCCAGGTGTACGGCTCGGCGGCGGCTGCGGCGGCGGTGGGCGCGCCGGCCGCGGTGAACGGTGCCGCCACGACGGCCGCGGCGACGAGCAGCGCGGACACGACCGCGCCGACGTAACTTCTCCGCATCTGCGGTTCCTTCCGGGTTCGGACGCCGGGAGCGGACGTGGTGACGCCACGCCCGGCAACGGGGACGTGCGGAATCGCGCCGGAGCTGCCCTGCTCCGGGGCATCGGCGCGACGGCTCCCGCACCCGAGGAACGGGCTCACCCTAACCGATCCAGCACCCTCCATGGAAGCGCTCCCAGAAGTCGCCCCGGCCGGGTGAGGGGCTATCACCCCCGCCCGCGCCAGGATCGGTCCGGCAAACCCGTGCACCGGGCAGCTATCCCGTGAGGAGTGACAGATGGCAATCACCACGATCGGCCGTACCGACCAGGACATCCAGACGGCTGTCCTCGACGAGCTGACCTGGGAACCCCGGGTACGGCCCCACGAGATCGGCGTGACCGTCGCCGAGAGTGTGGTCACCCTGACCGGCCGGGTGGACAGCTATGCCAAGAAGTGGGCCGCCGAACGGGCGGCACACCGGGTGGCGCGCGTCCGGGCGGTCGCCAACGACCTGGCGGTACGGCTCGCCACCGGCGCCGAACGCGCCGACCCGGACATCGCCGCCGCAGCCGGACACGCCCTGGAGTGGGACGCGTTCGTCCCGCTGGAGCAGCTCGACGTGACCGTGTCGAACGGCTGGGTCACGCTGCACGGCGAGGTGGACTGGGAGTACCAGCGCCGCACCGCCGAACGCGCCGTGGCCCGGCTGACCGGCGTACGCGGAGTCAGCAACGGCATCACCGTCCGCCCCGACGCCCGACCGGACGGGCACGCCCTGGCGGTCCGGATCGTCGACGCGCTGGCCCGCAACCGGGCCACCGAGGCGGAGCGGATCACCGTCCGGGTGCACGGCGACACGGTGCTGCTCGGCGGGCTGGTCCACTCGATGCCGGAGCGGGCCGAGGTGGAACGGACCGTCTGGTGTGCGCCGGGCATCCGCGAGGTGCAGAACCACATCGCGGTCGCCCCGGTGCTGGGCTGAGCCGGACGCCGAACCACCCGGGCGGGGTGAGCCGTCCTCACCCCGCCGCCGGGAAGGCTGGACGACATGACTGAGGTGACGACCCGATGACGACCCCACTCCAGGTCACCGCCCGGCTGCGGACCCCGGTGACCGAGCACGACCACGCCCGCGGGCCGGTGGACGCGCCGGTGACGATCGTCGAGTACGCCGACTTCCAGTGCCGGTTCTGCGGGGCCGCGTACGCGAACCTGCGGGAGCTGCTGCGGCAGCGGGCCGACACGGTGCGGCTGGTGTACCGGCACTTCCCGATCACCAACATGCACCCGTACGCGGAGCAGGCCGCCGAGGCGACCGAGGCTGCCGGCCGGCGCGGGCAGTTCTGGGCGATGCACGACTGGCTCTACGAGCACCAGGACCAGCTCGACCCCGTGCACCTGTCGCTCGGCATGGAGCAGTTGGGCCTGCCCGCCGAAGAGGTCGCCGACGAGGTGGGGCGGCAGGCGTATGGCGACCGGGTGCGGCGGAACTTCGTGGGCGGCATCCGCAGCGGCGTCGACGCCACCCCCACCCTGTTCGTCAACGGCACCCGCCACGACGGCGACTACGACCTGGCGGACCTCCTGGCAGCCGTAGACGCTGCCACCCCCTGACCCCCACCCCGCACCCACCCAACCACCGCCTCCAGAGGCGGTGATCAAGAGGTTTGCGTCCTGGAAAGGGTCCTCCCGGGACGCAAACCTCTTGATCAACCAGGCGGAGGGGAGGCGGCGGGGAGAGATGGGATGGGTTAGATCAGGTGGAGGTCGCGGGCTCGGCGGACGGCTTCGCGGCGGCGGGTGGCGTCGAGCTTGCGGTAGATGTTGCGCACGTGGGTCTTGATCGTGTTGACCGACAGCGACAGCTCGGCCGCGATCTCCACGTTGGACAGGATGCTCTGCAGGTAGCGCAGGATGGTCAGTTCCCGCTCGGTCAGCGGCTCGTCCAGCGTCGCCGCCCCCCGCTCCGCCGGGGCCCGCTCGGCCGGCGCGTCGACGCCCCGGACCAGGTCGCTGACCATCGGCCAGTGTGCGGTGCCCGTGTCCAGGTGGGCGGCGAGCAGATCCCGGACCCCGGGTTCGGCGCGGGTGAACACCCGTCGGAAACCCTCCGGCCCGGCCAGGTCGAGGGCCCGCTCCAGGACCCGTCCGGCCCGCCGGTCGTCGCCCGCGCGCCGGGCCAGCACCGCGTCCAGCACGGCGGCCTCCAGCCGTACGGGCAGTGGCCACCCGGCCGCCTCCGGCGACTCCCAGTCCGGCAGCGCGTACCCGGCGGCGCGCGGGTCGCCGGCTTGCAGCTCCACCCGGGCCAGCGCGACCGCCAGCAGCGGGTCGGCCCCGTCGGGTACCCGCTCGGCGAGCAGGTCCCGGGCCGCGCCCAGGTCGCCCCGGGCCCCGCGCACATCCGCCTCGACGGCCAGCAGCCAGTACGTCAGCTCGCCGGCCCGGGGCCGATCGAGCAGCCGCTCCCGCGCCTCGGCCAGCACCCGGTGCCCCTCGGGCAGGTCACCGGCGTCGCGCAGCAGGTACGCCCGGCACAGCGCCGCCACCACCCCCACCACCGGAGCGTCGGTCACCGGCGCGGCCAGTGCCAGGTTCGCCCGCGCCTCGTCGGACTGGTCCCGGTGCAGCGCGACCAGGGCCAGCGCCAGGTACGCGTGGGCGCAGTCCTCCCGGCAGGACCAGCCGTGGCAGGGCGGCATGGCGAGGGCGTCCCGGGCGAGGGTCTCGGCGGCCCGCAGCTCGCCCCGCACGGCGTGCAGCAGGGCTGCCCGGCTGGCACAGACCAGCTCCGTACGCGGCCGTCCGGCCTCCCGGGCCGCCGACAGCGACCGGACGAAGGCGAGCCCGGCGGCGGCCAGGTCCCCGTCCGCCAGGTCGGCCAGGCCCAGCGCGGTGCCGGCCACCGCCCGCACGTCGGCGTCCTCGGCGGCAACGCCCCGGGGATCGGCCGGCATGGGTGCGACGCCCCCCGCATCGGCCGGCACCGACGCGTCTCCCAGGTCGGCCGGCGCCGACGCGTTGCCTCTGGTGGCGAGCAGCCGGGAGGCGGCGGCGCGTACCGCCTCGGGGTCGCCGGCCAGCCGGGCCAGGGTGAGTTCCAGCGCGGTGGCCAGCCGCCGGAACCGGTCCCGGTGGGGTGCGGGCAGCGTCCGGGCGGCCTCGACGGCGGCGTGCAGGTGACCGGCGGCAGCGGTGGAGTCGCCGGCCCCGGCCCGCTCGGCGGCGCAGGCCAGCCCCAGCTCCGGGTCGCGCGCCACGGCCTCCGGGGACGGGGGCGCGGGCGGGCGGGCGGCGGGCGTCTCCCGGTCGTACGGGACCAGCTCCGGCCAGCGGGCCACGAAGAGTGCGGTGGCCCGGTCGTGGTCGCCGCCGGCCAGCGCGTGCCGCAGCCCCTCGGCGGGCCGCCCGTTGTCGGCGTACCAGCCGGCCGCGCGCAGGTGCAGGTCGCGCAGCTCGTCGGCGGGCAGCCGGGCCAACTCGGCGTGCAGCAGGTCGGCCAGCAGCGGGTGGCAGCGGTACCAGGGTGGGCGGCTGTCGTCGCGGTGCAGCAGCCCACCGGCACCGGCCAGGCCGGCCAGCGTCTGCTCGGCGTCGGCCCGGCCGGTCAGCGCGTCGGCGAGGCCGGCGCAGACCGCTTCGGCGACGGCGGAGCGGCGCAGCACGTCGCGCGCGTCCGGGTCCAGCCCGGCGAGCACCTCCTCGCGCAGGTAGCCGGCCACATCCGGCTGGTCGCCGCCGAACTGCTCCGCCCAGCGGGCCGGGTCCGGCTGCCCGCGCAGCGCCAACGCCGCGAACCGGAGGGCCGCCGGCCAGCCGCCGGTACGTTCCCGCAGTCGGCGCACCCCGGCTGCCGGCAGCGCCACCCCGTGCGCGGTCAGCAGGTCGGCGACCTCGTCGCCGCTGAAAGCCAGCTCGTCGGGGCCGACCTCGGTCAGTTCCCCGGCCAGCCGCAGCCGGTGCACGGCCAGCGGCATCCCGGCACGGGCGCCGACCACCAGCCGCAGCCGCTGCTCGGCGTGGCGGAGCAGGAACTCCAGGCCGGTCAGCGCCTCCGGGTCGGTGATCCGGTGCAGGTCGTCCACGATCAGTAGCACCGGCCGGTCCCGGGCGGCGAGGGCGGCGGCCAGCACCTCCAACTGGTCGGGGCGGGGCGGCCGGCCGGGCACCGGCGGCCCCGCCCCGACCCCGGTGGGATCCACGACCGCGCGCAGCGCCGCCGCGAGGTAGGACCAGAGCCGGTCCCCGTCGTCGCCGGCCTCCACGGAAACCCAGGCCACCTGTGGCCCGTCGGGTTCCCCCGGGGCGCCGGCCGCCGCGCCGAAGTCGCCCGGGGCGGCGCCGGCCGGCCCGTCGTCCCGGGGCCCCTCGGCGGCGGCGGTCACCGGCCCCTCCCCCACCCGGCCCTGGCGCGTGCCGGCCTCACCGGCAGCCCGGAACCAGGAGGCGAGCAGCGTCGTCTTGCCCCACCCTGCCGGGGCACGCACCAGGGTGACCGGCGCGGCGGTCCCCTCGTCCAGCGTCCGCAGCAGCCGGGGCCGCAGGACCAGCGGCTCCGGCGGTGGCACCGGGCTCAGCCGGGACGCCAGCAACGGCGCATCCGCCGGCCCGCGGGCGACCGCGACGACTCCCGTGTCCCGTACGTCATCCGGCACCCGGCCCACCTCTCACGGACGCGTCCACTCCCCCAGGCCCTGCGGGCGGCGGTTACCCGACCCGGGCCCGTTCACCCCTTCGGGGGGAGCCGGCTTCACCCCTGCCCGGACCACCCTGGTCGTACGCGGACGACCGGCCGCGCGCACCGGTGCGCGTGCGGCGTCGGAGGGGACGGGAGGCGGGGCCGAGGTGGACGGGCGGGGACACCGGGGACGGACGGGACGCGTCGCGGGGACGACCGGGGTGCTGCTCGCCCTCGCGGCGGCGGGCCGGGCGCTGGCCGTACGGCGGCGAAAGTCGGCCTGGCCCCGCGCGGCGGGCCCCGATCCACACCCCACGCGCTGGCAGGTGGTGACCATCGACCGGGCGCCCGGCGAGGTGCTGCCCGGCGGTCGCTGGCCGGAGCCGCTGCGCCGGCTCGACGGCGCGGTGCAGGTCGAGCTACGGCCGGCCCCCGGCTGCCGGGGCACGGAGCTGGCCGCCCGGCCGCTGGCCGGCGCGGCGGCCCCCGCCGGGCTCGCCGCCCACCTGGCCGGCGACGATCCCGATCTGCTGGTCCGTCGGGCGCTGCGGGAGGTCAAGCAGCTCGCCGAGACCGGCGAGGTGCTCCGCGCGGACCGCTCCCCGGCCGACCGACCGGCGGGACCGCCGCGATGAGGGCGCTGTGCTGGGTGGGCACCGGCGAGCTGGCGGTACGGCAGGTGCCCGACCCGGAGCTGCGCAACGGCCACGACGTCGTCGTCCGGGTCCGGCAGAGCGCCACCTGCGGCGGAGACCTGCCGCTGCTGGCCGGGCGGGTGCCCTTCCTCGCCGTCGGGGACGTGCTCGGGCACGAGTTCCTCGGCGAGGTGGTCGACGTCGGGCCGGAGGTACGCCGGCACCGGGTCGGCGACCGGGTGGTGGTCTGCTCCTCGGTGGCCTGCGGCAACTGCTGGTACTGCCGGCGTGACCTGCACTCCTGCTGCGACAACGGCAGCGCCGACCCGGCGGTCGCCGAGGCGGCCTGGGGCCATCCCACCGGGGGCGCGTTCGGCCAGCCCCGGGCGTTGGGCGGCTTCGCCGGCAGCCACGCGGAGTACGTCCGGGTGCCGTACGCGGACGTCGGCGCGTTCACCGTGCCGGAGCCGGTCAGCGACGACCGGGCGCTGTTCGCCTCGGACGCCGCGCCGGCCGGCTGGATGGGCGCGGACCTCGGCCAGGTGCGCCCCGGCGACGTGGTGGCGGTCTGGGGCGCGGGCGCGGTCGGGCAGCTCACGGCGCGGGCCGCGCGGCTGCTCGGCGCGGAACGGGTCATCGTCATCGACGCCGAGGAGGACCGGCTGCGGATGGCCGAACGGCACGCCGGCGCGGAGACGATCGACCACCGGCTCGCCGACGTCCCCGCCGAACTGCGCGAGCGCACCGGCGGGCGGGGCCCGGACGTGTGCGTCGAGGCGGTCGGGGCGGCCTGGAACGGGCACGGCCCCCGGTCACTGGCCGACCGGTTCACCGGCGCCGCCGAGCGGCCGGCCGCCGTCCGCGAGGCGGTGCACGCCTGCCGCAAGGGCGGCTCGGTCTTCCTGCTCGGCGACTTCAACGGCTTCGTCGACGCCTTCCCGCTCGGAGCCGTGACCCACAAGGGGCTGACGGTGCGGGGCGCGCGGCAGCACGGGCAGCGCTACATCCCGATGCTGCTGGAGCGGATGGCCAGCGACGAGCTGCGTACCGAGCACCTGGCCACCCACCGGCTGCCGCTGGAGCGGGGCGCGGAGGGGTACGCGCTGTTCCGGGACCGGGCCGACGGCTGCGTCCGCGCCGTACTCAGCCCCGACCTCCCGCCGGACGGCGGCTGAGCGCTGCCCGCCGCTGCGGGTGGCGGCTGAGGCGGAGCGCTGCGACCCGTCGTGGCGGGTGGCAGACTCGGCGGATGCGTGAGCAGCGGGTGCACGACGTCGTCCTGTTCGGGGCCACCGGCTTCACCGGGGGGCTGACCGCCGAGTATCTGGCCCGCAACGCCCCGCCCGGGCTGCGCTGGGCGCTCGCCGGTCGCAACCCCGGCAAGCTGGCCGCCGTACGGGACCGACTGGCCGCGATCGACCCGGCGCTGGCCGGGCTGCCCCTGCTCACCGCCGACGTCACCGATCCGGAGTCGCTGCGGGCGGTGGCCGAGAACGCCCGGGTGGTGGCCACCACCGTCGGCCCGTACGTCCACCACGGGGAGCCGCTGGTCGCGGCCTGCGCCCGCGCCGGCACCGACTACCTGGACATCACCGGCGAATCCGAGTTCGTCGACCTGATGTACGTGCGCCACCACGCCGAGGCGGAGCGCACCGGGGCCCGGCTGGTGCACGCCTGCGGGTTCGACTCGATCCCGCACGACCTGGGCGTCTGGTTCACCCTCAGGCACCTCCCGGACGACGTGCCGGTCACCGTCGACGGCTTCGTCCGGGCGGGCGGGCGGATCTCCGCCGGCACGTACCACTCGGCGCTCACCGCCTTCTCCCGCACGGCACAGGCGTCCCGCGCGGCCCGCGAGCGGCGGCAGGTCGAGCCGCGACCGACCGGACGGCGGGTACGCGCGGTGCCCGGCCGGGTCGCCCGCTCGAAGGAGCTGGGCATGTGGATGGTGCCGCTGCCGACCATCGACCCGCAGGTGGTCCGCCGCTCGGCTGCCGCCCGCCCCGAGTACGGGCCGGACTTCCGCTACCGGCACTTCGCCGCCGTCAAGCGGCTGCCCACCGTGCTGGCGGGCGCGGTCGGGCTGGGCGGCCTGGTGGCCCTGGTGAAGCTGCCGCCGACCCGACGCTGGCTGCTCGGCCGGCTCGCCTCCGGGCAGGGGCCGACGCCGCAGCAGCGGGCGAAGTCCTGGTTCCGGGTCCGGTTCGTCGCCACCGGCGGCGGGCGGCGGGTGCTGACCGAGGTGGCCGGCGGCGATCCCGGCTACGACGAGACAGCGAAGATGCTCGCCGAGTCGGCGCTCTGCCTGGCCACCGACAAGCTGCCGGCCACCGCCGGTCAGGTCACCCCGGTCACCGCGATGGGCGACGCGCTGCTGGACCGGCTGGTGCGGGCGGGGATGACCTTCCGGGTGCTGGACACCCCGCACTGACCACCGGACCCGGCCGGCGCCGCGCCGACCATCGACCACCGACCCGGCCGGCCGGCCGTCTGGCCGGTCTTGCCCGTCGGCGGGTTGACCCTCGACCAGGTTGAGACGACAGGATCAGTGCCGTGGAGAGCGACCTGCGCAGCATCGGCGAACTGGCCCGGGCCAGCGGGCTGACCGTGAGCGCCCTGCGGTTCTACGACTCGGCGGGGGTGCTGATCCCGGCCCTGGTCGACCCGGTGACCGGCTACCGCTGGTACACGAACGACCAGGTGGTGCCCGCCCGGCTGGTGGCGGGGCTGCGCCGGGTCGGCATGCCGGTGGCCGAGATCGCCGCCGCGCTGCGGGTCGAGCCGGCGCAGGTGCACCGCCTGCTCGACGCGCACCTGCGCCGGCTGGAGGACGGCCTCGCCGACGCCCGTCGCGAGCTCTCCCGGATCCGTACGCTGATCGATTCCGAGGAGCACCCGATGACCACCCACATCATCCTGTCCCGCGTCGACCTGGCTGCCGCCGTGGACGCGGTCCGCTTCGCGGTCGGCGCCGACCCCGACCTGCCGGTGCTGGCCGGCGTGCTGTTCGAGTCCGACGGCGACGGCGTACGGCTGGTGGCGACCGACCGGCACCGGATGTCCATCGCACGGGTGGACGCCCGGGTCGACGGGCCGGCGGTGCGGGTGCTCGCCCCGGTCGCCTTCGTCGACGAGGTGCGAGCCTTGCTCGACCCGGGCGCGGGGAGCACCTCCGAGGCGCACCTGACCGTGGCCGGCGGGACGATCTCGGTCTCCGTCGCCGGCCGTACGGTCGACGCCGCCGCCCTGCCGTACGACTTCCCGGACTACCGCCGCCTGCTCCGCCCGACGCCCGACGACGGGCCGGCGCACCGGCTGACGGTCGACGCCGCCGCCCTGCGGGCGGCCCTGACCAGCGCCGACGCCCCCGTCGTCACCCGCCGGCACGACGACGCCCCGCTGTCGGTGACCGTGCTCGGCCCGGACGGCCGGGGCGGGGTGCGGCTGCTCGGGGCGGACGAACTGACCGGGCAGCAGGACACGTTCCGGGTCGGGGTCAACGGCGGCTACCTGCTCCAGGCCCTCGACGCGGCTGGCCTGGGCCAGTTGCTGCTGGAGCTGGACGGCCCGATCGCGCCGCTGGCGGTGCGCCGCCCCGACGACGCCGACGCCTTCTCCATCCTGATGCCGATCCAGCTCTGACCCTGCGCCCGACCTCGCCCACACCTTCTTAGCTGTAGGGAGGGGCCTTCCTGAACGCTATGCGTCAGGAAGGCCCCTCCCTACATCTTCCCGGCGGGGCGGTGGGTGGACCGGGCCGGGGCGCGACCGGGGCGCGACGGTAGCATCGGTTGGTCCACCCGACGTCCGGACGGAGCGTACGGAGCAGCATGCTCGACATGGAGTTGATCCGGAAGGATCGCGAGGCGGTGGCGACCGCGCTGGCGAAGCGACTGGATCCCGCCGAGGTCACCCGGGCCCTGGACGAGATCCAGCGGCTCGACCAGGAACGCCGCGCCCTGATCAGTGAGATCGACGGCGACCGGCAGCGCCGCAAGGCCGAGGCGCGTGCGTACGCGGCGGCGAAGCGCGCCGGAACCGAGCCGGAGGTCTCCGCGCCGGAGGCGGGCCGTAAGCAGCTCGCCCAGCTGGAGTCTGAGCTGGACGAGGTGCAGTCCCGGCTGCGCGGCGCGATGAGCGAGCTGCCCAACCTCCCCGCCGACGACGTCGTGCCGGGCGGCAAGGAGGCCAACCGGGTCGTCCACACCTTCGGCGAGCCGCCGGCCATCGAGAAGGTTCGCGACCACGTCGAGCTGAGCCGGATGCTGGGCCTGGTCGACCACGAGCGCGGGGTCAAGCTCGGCGGTTCCGGCTTCTGGATGTACACCGGCATGGGTGCCCGGCTGGAGTGGGCGCTGCTCAATTTCTTCATCGACGAGCACGTCAAGGCCGGCTACGAGTTCCTGCTCCCGCCGCACCTGCTGCTGGACACCGCCGGGTTCGCCGCCGGGCAGTTCCCGAAGTTCTACGACGACGTCTACCACCTGGACCGGGAGTCCGCCCCGCGCGGCCAGTTCCTGCTGCCCACCTCGGAGACGGCGATCCTCGGGGCGTACCAGGACGAGATCCTGGAGACGGCGAAGCTGCCGCTGAAGGCGTTCGCCTACACGCCGTGTTACCGGCGCGAGGCGGCCGGGTCGCACTCGGACGAGCGGGGCACCGTCCGGGGTCACCAGTTCAACAAGGTGGAGATCTTCCAGTTCTGCCTGCCGGATCAGGCCGACGCCGCGCTGGAGGAGATGCTCCTGCACGCGGAGAGCCTGGTCGAGAAGCTGGGCCTGCACTACCAGCGCAGCCTGCTCTCGGCCGGCGACGCCAGCGCGTCGATGAAGAAGACCCTCGACATCGAGGTGTGGATGCCGAGCACCGGCAAGTACAAGGAGGTGTCGTCGGTCTCCTGGGCCGGCGACTACCAGGCCCGCCGGGCGGCCATCCGCTACCGCGAGCCGGGCGGCAAGCAGACCCGCTTCGTACACACCCTCAACGGGTCGGCCCTGGCCACCAGCCGGCTCTTCCCGGCCATCCTGGAGCAGTTCCAGCAGCCCGACGGCTCGGTGCTGATCCCCGAGGTCCTCCAGCCCCGCCTCGGCACCAACCGCCTAACCCCCCGCTAACCCCACCCCACCCCACCCCGCCCTCGCCCCACCCCCGCCCCACCCGCACCCCGCCCTGCCCTCGCCGTCGATCTTGCCCTCGCCGTCGATCTTGCAGTTTTGGCCCTTGATACGGGCGGGATGCGGCTTTCGTCGGGGCAACAAGTGCAAGATCGGCGAGAGGTGGGGGCGACGAGGGCGGGGGCAGGGGCGGAGGGGGCGCGCGCCCTTGCTGTTGAGTCCGCGCCTGGACGCAGCCGACGGGTCGGCGTGCGGGGCGGGCCGTGGTCGTGGACGCAGGTGGCGTACGTGGCGGGCGGGCACTTCGTTCCGGTGAGGGCGACGCCCTGGTCAGGGGCATCCTTGGCGGCAATGATATTCAGATATGCCCATGTATTGACATCTCTTGCAATGCGCTTGTAACCTTTCGGAAATTTTCAAGCTGAATTGCAAGATCCGGGCACCACCGGGGCCGCCCTCGCCACCGGGGCCGCCCTCGCCACCACCCCGCCCCCCCACACCCCGCCCCCACACCCGTCAGGAGTCCTCCGATGCAGAGACGTCGACGTCTGTCGGCGATCGTCGCCCTCGGCGTGATCGCGGGCCTGATCGTCCCCACCGCAGCGACGGCACCCCCGGCCGCAGCAGCCCCGACGGGCGGCAAGAGGGTCATCGCCAACCTCTTCGAGTGGAACTGGGCCTCGGTGGCCACCGAGTGCCGCACCACCCTCGGCCCCAAGGGCTACGGGTGGGTGCAGGTCTCGCCGCCCCAGGAGCACGTCCGGGGCTCGCAGTGGTGGCTGGCGTACCAGCCGGTCAGCTACCGGATCGAGTCCCGTAAGGGCACTCGCGCCCAGTTCAAGTCCATGGTCGACACCTGCCACGCCGCCGGGGTGAAGGTGGTCGTCGATGCGGTGATCAACCACATGTCCGGGCAGGACAACGGCGGCACCGGCTGGGCCGGCTCGTCGTACGGGCACTACGACTACCCGGGGATCTACCAGACGCAGGACTTCCACCACTGCGGTCGCAACGGCGGCGACGACATCGTCAACTACAACGACCGGTGGGAGGTGCAGAACTGCGAGCTGGTCAACCTCTCCGACCTGAAGACCGAGTCGGACTATGTCCGCACGAAGATCGCCGGCTACCTCAACGATCTGCTCTCGCTGGGCGTCGACGGCTTCCGGATGGACGCCAGCAAGCACATGCCGGCTGCCGACATCGCCGCCATCAGGGCGAAGCTGTCCCGCTCGGCGTACGTCGTGCAGGAGGTGATCCACGGCGCCGGGGAGCCGATCCAGCCGGGCGAGTACACCGGCAACGGCGATGTGCACGAGTTCCGCTACGGCAAGGACCTGGCCCGGGTCTTCCGCTCCGAGAAGCTCTCCTACCTGCGCAACTTCGGCGAGGGCTGGGGGCACCTGCCCAGCGGCTCGGCGGCCGTGTTCGTGGACAACCACGACACCCAGCGCGACGTCGGCGGGGTGCTGACCTACCGCGACCGGGGCATCTACGCGCTGGCCAACGCGTTCATGCTCGCCTGGCCGTACGGCTCCCCCACGGTCATGTCGAGTTACACGTACAGCCAGCGCGACCAGGGCCCACCCTCGGACAGCTCCGGCAGGACCCTCAACGCCGCCTGTTACTCCGGCTGGGAGTGCGAGCACCGCTGGCCGGTGATCGCCAACATGGTCGGTTTCCGCAACGCCACCGAGGGCGCGGGCGTCGTCAACTGGTACGACAACGGCAACAACCACATCGCCTTCGGCCGGGCCGGCAAGGGCTACGTCACGATCAACGACGAGGACTCCGCGGTCACCGGCCGGTCGTACCAGACCGGGCTGCCGGCCGGCCGCTACTGCGACGTCATCCACGGCACGTTCAGCGCGGGTACGTGCAGCGGGCCGGTGATCACCGTGGACGGCAACGGCTGGTTCGCCGCGAACGTGCCGGCCCACGACGCGATCGCCATCCACGTGGGTGCCCGGCTGAGCTGACGCTCCGTACCATCGAGAACCCCGCTCCGACCGACATTCCGGCCGGGGCGGGGTTCTCGCCGTTCTCCAGCAGTTACAGTTGGTTTCGTGCGTTTTGACCGAATGAATCGTCGACCCGTCCGCGTGCTGGCCGCCGTCGGCGTACCGCTGCTTCTGCTGGCCGCGGGGGCGACCGGCTGGGCGCTGACCCCCGGGGCCGCGCCCACCGCGCCGCCGGTCTCCGGGCCACCCGCGCCGACCCGCGCGGCCCCGACCAGCGCGGCCCCGACGCCGGAGCGGGTGCCCGTCGCCGCGCCCGCGCCGGACGACCTGCCGGTGGTCGACTACGGCCCGGCGCCCACCGGCTTCCCGGCCGACCCGGACACCATGGACACCACGCCGCTGACCGAGGGCCTGCACCCGACCCGCCGGATCGCCGCCTACACCGCCCCCGGCGGCCGGCCGCTGGCCTTCCTCGACCCCACCATCAACGGCGTGGAACTCACCATGCCGATCGCCCAGCGGCGGTCCGGCTGGACGGCGGTGCTGCTCCCGTCGGCCAACCGCACGCTCGCCTGGCTGCCGTCCGGCGGTCACACCACCGTGGCGCTGCCCGACCAGATCGTGGTGGAGCGCAAACCGCACCGGCTCACCTGGTACCGCGCCGGGCGGGCCGTCGACAGCTGGGAGGTCAGCCTCGGCCAGCGCGGCCAGGAGACCCCGCTGGGCCGGACGTTCGTCCTCGGCCGCACCCCGCCACCGCAGAGCGTGTACGGGGGCGTCGACATCTTCGCCCTCGGCTCGGTGCCCGACGACCCGGACGCGGTGCCGGCGAGCCTGCGCGGCGCACACATCGGCATCCACAGCTGGTACCACGACGGCGAGCTGGGCAAGAAGACCACCAACGGCTGCATCCGGCTCACGAAGAGCGGGCAGCGGCAACTGCTGGCCGAGGTCCGCCCCGGCACCGAGGTGGTCGTGGTGGACGAGCTGCCCGCCCCGCCCCCGACGGCCTGACCGCGAACCGGCGGGCCACCCGGGGAAGCCGGGTCGCCCGCCGAGGTGCCACCGCAGCAGGTCAGAGCTGCTCGACCCAGTACCGGCTGACGTCCATCCAGCCGTTGGCACCCGCACCGTACTTCCGGCCGCTGCTGGCGGTGCTCAGCGTGTACCAGGCGTCCACGAAGTCCGGGTCATCGGTGTACCAGGAGGCGGGGAGGGCGTCCAGGATCGCGTTGACCAGGGGGGTGTACGCGCCACCGTCCACGATCACCAGCAGGGCGCCGGCAATCGCCTTGACCAGCGCCGAGTAGTTGGTGTCACCGTCGTCCTCCATCATGACCACGTCGGCCAGGTTGTACTTGTACGACGAGAAGTGCACCAGAAGCTGGTTCGGGTAATAGGTGGTGCCGTCGTGGTCCAGGTACGGCATCTGCACCAGGTCGACCTTGACCTTGCCGTCCAGCCCGAACCCGGCCACGAGGTTGTAGATCTCGGCGGCACCCTTGATCCAGGGCTCCTTGTCGTCGGCGAGCCGGACGGCATCGACCTTGGTGGCCCAGTAACCGGCCGAGGCGGTCACCCCGGCGGCGGAGGCACGGGACGCGGGCCGCGCCGAAGCCGCCCGGTCGAAGCCCCGCGCGCCCAACTCCTCCCGCATGAGCGTCAGGCCCGCGGAAAGCGCCCGCTCGGTGTCCACGTCCACCACCAGCACCGGCCGCTGCGGCACCCGCGCGGCGTCCAGCACCACCGTGCGGCCGAAGCGGTCGTACGCGTTCACGCTCGTCGCCGAGTCGTCGGTCGGTGCGGCGGCCACCAACGGTGACTCACCACGGGCCAGTGCCGCACGCATGTCCGGATGGGCCAGCCGCAACCGCAACAGCGAGCCGGTGCCGCCCGGCAGGCCCTTGGCGATCAGCAGCCGCTGGTTGGCGGCGCGAAGGTCGCCGGCCAGCCGGCCGTTGACGCTGGTGGCGAGCAGGTCGACCGGGCCGTTGGCGGCGGAGACGCCCAAGCGGCCCAACTCGGACCGGTCGGCGACCGCCACCTGGCGGGCGACGCCGTCGACGATGGCGAACACCGGGCTGGCGGCGACGGCAGCCGGTGCCGGTACGACGTGGTCGGGCCGGGCGTACGCCGGGGTGGCGACCGCCGCGGTCAGGGTGGCGACCGCGATGCCCAGCGACACGGCGGTGCGGCGGAACGGGCGTGGGTTCACGTGGACTCCTCTGCGTCTCCCGGCCACCGCTCGTGGCAGCTACCGAGAAATTGACGACGATGAACCCATAGATATATGTCCGTCAGCCAATCGTCAATGTGACCGCGAGGAACCCGGCGAGCGACCCGACCGGTTCGCACCGACCGGGGAGACCTGACGCGGTAGGGCGTGGGCCGGCCCGGCCAGCTTGCGCCACAGGAACTCCAGCGTCAGCGCCCATACGAAGGCGCGCTGCTCGTTGTTCGCCGCCGCGCCGTGCCCGCCCTCGACGTTCTCGTAGTAGGAGACCTCGTGGCCGTGCTCGCGCAGCCGGGCCGCCATCTTGCGGGCGTGCCCGGGATGCACCCGGTCGTCGCGGGTCGAGGTGACGAGCAGGACCGGCGGGTACGCCTGACCACCACGGACGTTGTGGTACGGCGAGTACCGGCGCAGGAAGGCCCAGTCGGCTGCCACGTCCGGGTCGCCGTGTTCGGCCATCCACGAGGCGCCGGCCAGCAGCCGGTGGTAGCGCCGCATGTCCAGCAGCGGCACGTGCGCGACGACCGCCCCGAAGAGCGACGGGTAGCGGGTCAGCATCACGCCCATCAGCAGCCCGCCGTTGCTGCCGCCCTCGGTGCCGAGCCGCTCCGGCGTGGTGATCCCACGCGTCACCAGGTCGGCAGCCACCGCCGCGAAGTCCTCGTACGCCCGGGGTCGGTTCTCCCGCACTGCGGCCCGGTGCCAACCGGGGCCGTACTCCCCGCCGCCCCGGATGTTCGCCACCACGTAGGTGCCGCCCCGGGCCAGCCAGCCCCGGCCGATGACCCCGCTGTACTGCGGGGTCAGGGAGATCTCGTAGCCGCCGTAGCCGGTGAGCAGCGTCGGCCCGCCGGGCGCGTGCGGGTCCCCCACCACGAAGTACGGCACCCTCGTGCCGTCGGCCGAGGTGGCGAAGAACTGGCGTACCGCCAGACCGTCCGCGTCGAAGGAGGCCGGCGCCCGCTTGAGCGTCTCGACGGCACCGCCGACCTGCCCGAGCCGCAGCGTCGCCGGCTGGAGGAACCCCTCCGAGGCGAGCAGGTACGCGTCGTCGTTGTCCGGGTCGGTGTCCACGACGCGGCTGTGGTCGAACTCCGGCACTCCGGGCAGGGGCTCCCGCCGCCAGCCCGCCCCGTCGGGCGTCAGCACCTCCAGCCGGCTCTTCACGTCGACGAGGGTGGCCAGGATCAGATGGTGGCGGGTCCAGACGTGGCCGCTCAACGCCGTGCGGCCGTCGGGCCGGAAGAGCACCGTCATCTCCCGGTCACCGGCGAGGAAGGCGTCGAACCGGGTAACCAGCAGGGCACCCGCCGGATGGGTCACCCCGGCCACCGACCACGGCGACCGCAGCCGGACCAGCAGCCACTCCCGGCGTACGTCCCACTTGGCGTCCTCCGGCACGGCGATCCGGATCCGTTCGCCCGCCTCGGTCAGCAGGTAGCTCTCCCTGCGGAAGAAGTCCAGGCCGCGGCCCACGAAGTCGCGTTCGAAGCCGGGCGTCGGGTCGTGCGCGGCCCACACGGCGACATCGTCGGCGTGCCCCTCGTGGACGATGTCGGCCGACGCCAGCGGCGTGCCCCGCCGCCACCGCCTGACCGTCCGTGGATAACCGGAGGAGGTCAGCGATCCGGGCCCGAAGTCGGTGGCGACGTAGACGTGGTCGACGTCGATCCAGCCGACGTCACTCTTCGCCTCGGCCAGGGTGAACCCGTCCTCGACGAAGACGCGGCGGCCCAGGTCGAACTCCCGCACCACGACCGCGTCGCCACCGCCCCGGGACAGGCTGACCAGGCAGCGCCCGTGACCGGGCCGCAGCACCGTCACCCCGCTCCAGACCCAGTTCTCGCCCTCCTCGGCGGCCAGCGCGTCCAGGTCGAGCAGCACGTCCCACTCCGGCTCGGGCCGGCGGTACTGGTCGAGGGTCGTCCGCCGCCAGACCCCGCGCGGATGCGCCGCGTCGGTCCAGAAGTTGTAGTAGAGGTGGTCCCCGCGCCATCCGGGGTAGGGAATGCGGTCCTGCGCGTCGAGCACCCGCCGGATCTCGCTCCGCAGGGCGGCGAACGCGTCGCCTCCGGTCAGGGCGGCCTCGGTCTCCGCATTGCGGTCCCGCACCCACCGGGCGGCGTCCGCATCATCAAGATCTTCCAGCCAGAGGTACGCGTCGTCGCTCTCCACGGTCAACCTCGCCACCCCGCCACTATCCCCGACGTGAGACCCACTCGTTGTCCCGTCAACTGTCGGCATGGCGACGAACACCCTGGGCGTGCCGATCGACGTCCCCGCGTGTCAGTCCCAGGTCTCGCCGATGTCGAGGACATCCAGGCCGGGCGGCGCCGCCGACGCGATGACCTTCGGGTCGCGGGTGACCAGGTAGCAGCGGTAGAGGATCGCGGTGGCGATCGCGTGCGCGACATCCAGGGACACGCTGAAAGTGGCGGCAAGTCGGGCCACCCTGCGGCTCGTGGAGGCGTCGTAGACCGCCACCTGGATGTCGCGGTCCTCCGTGAACAGCAGATCGAGCATGCCGGCGGCGGGTGTGCCGGCCAGTTCGAGTTGAGCCTGCCCGAGACAGAGCGCCGGGATCCACACCTGCTGGTCGGGATCCTCCTCGGCCAGGGTCAGAATGGCGCCGGGCTCGACGCTGGCGCCCGATGCGTACGCCAGCAGAGCGGAGGTGTCGAGGACGAGGCCGTTCACGCCGCGGCGGTCCCGTCGTTGTCGAACTGGCTGATCCATTCGAGGTTGCGGGCGTGCTGCTCGTCACTGACGGGCACGAGGGCCGCCAGGCGAGCCCGGGTCTTCTCGACGTCGGCGTCGGTGACCACGTAGTTGAGCTGCGCCCACTTCGCACGAAGGCTGTCGGCGCGCATCTTCCGACGCAGGATGCCGGCGATGAAACCGGACGTGTTGCCCTGGGTACGCTCGACGTACGCGGCCACGTCATCGGGCAGGCTTATCGTGATGCGGCGAGTCATACTCTGAGCATACCTGCCGCATACTCACGATCGGCATGCGGCTGGTGGCTGGCCGGAGAACCTCCGCGCCCCGGTCACCGCCATCTCGGCCGTCGCGAGCACTCGCTGTCGTGGTCGGGCCAGAGCAGGCACCGCCGGCCGTCGGGCATGCGCCGGTCACAGAAGGCCCAGTGGCGTACGTTCTGGTCGTCCTCGGCCGACACGGTGGTGCCCGCCGGGTCAGTCTGTGGCAGGACGTGCGTCCAGTGCGCCACCACCCGGGCGAGCCGCTGGGCGGCGACCAGGTCACCGGCCACCACGGGCAGGTGGATGACCCAACGCTCACTCACCGGTCATCCCGCCGCTCGTCGCGGGCGCGGGCCTGCTCCGACTGCCAGCGGCGCAGCGCATCCTTGATCCGCTCGGTCTCGCGGCGGCTCTGCGCCAGCGCGTCGTAGACGGTGGCCAGGTCACCGGCGACCTGGTCGAGGAACTCCCGCACCTCCCCCGGGTCGAGCCCACGCCGGCCGAGCGACGTCGGCCGGAACCGCCGCTCCCGCACCTGCCACGGCCGCAGCGGATGGTAGGCCGCCGAGCGGTAGCGGGTCGGCCCGTTGACCGACCGCTGGCGACGCCGGACACGCCGGAGGAAGACGCGCATGACAGAAACCTGCCTCTCACCGTCGAGATCGAGCTGGAAGGGGCGGGCCCACCGGCCCGCCGCGCACCGGCGGACCCACCCCGGCACCCGCCACCGCAGCCCTCATCGGCAGTACGACAGCGAGGCCCGACATAGCCCCTGAGCAGTACGAACTCCACAGTGGCCGCAGACGCAGTCAAGCACCGGCCAAACTCAATTGCAACATCGCAACAGCATCGTTTGGATCGCGTCTTCGCGATAGGTAAATACTTGCTGTGACGTGTCCATTGCCCATGAGACATGGCTGCGGTTCAATTGGACGGACGACTGTCGACGGTTACCAACAGGCGGAGGCACAGGGTGTCACAGGCAGTGACGGGATCGACGATGCTGCGGCGGCAGATCGGGCGTAAGTTCGAGTCGCTGCGCAAAGCGGCCGGGCTGACGATGGAACAGGCCGCAGAGCGCCTGGACCGGGCACGCGCGACGCTGCACCGGATCGAGAACGGCGCGGAGCACGTCCGCTTCCGGCAGGCCGACGTGCAGCAGATGCTCGATCTCTACGGCGCGTCCGACGAGGACAGCGAGCTGCTCCTGGCGATGACGGCAGCGACCCGCGAGAACAAGAACTGGTGGCACGACTACATCGGCTCGGGCCTGCCACGCTGGTTCCAGCTCTACATCGGACTCGAAGATGCGGCGTCCAGCATCCGGCAGTACCAAGCCGAACTGGTCCCCGGGCTGTTCCAGACTCGCACCTACTCCGAGCAGCTACTCAAGCTGCCCAACGGCGCGATCGACGCCAAGAACGACGACGAGCAGCAGCGCGCCATCCAGCTTCGGGTCGAGCGGCAGGCGCTCCTTACCCGCTTCTCCGCTCCGCAACTCAGCGTGATAATCAACGAGGCTGTGTTGCGTCGTCCGATCGGCAGCGCCACGATCATGGCCGAACAACTTCATCAGATCTTGAAGGCTGCCGAGCTACCGAACGTAACCGTCCAGGTGCTGGCTTTTTCTGCCGGGCTACACGCCGGGATGACGGCCGGAGCGTTCTCGATCCTGGAGTTCCCGCGTGACAGCAAGGGCAACGAGGTGGAACCGCCAGTGGCCTACCTTGAGGCCGCCACCGGGGCGATCTACCTCGACAAGCCGCACGAGACAGCCGTCTATGATGCCATCTGGGCCGACATGACGGGCCGCGCACTCGACGAGTCCCGTTCGAAGAGCCTGATTCAGCAAGTCGCAGAGGAGTATTCCCGTGTCTGACCTGACCGGCGCCGTCTGGCGCAAGTCGAGCCGCAGCAACGCGGGCGGTGAGTGCGTCGAGGTCGCCGACAACCTTTCCGGCGTCGTCGGGCTCCGGGACAGCAAGGACCCGAACGGCCCGACGCTGGCCTTCGAACCGATCGACTGGGCGACCTTCGTCAGCGCCGTGAAGAACGACGGCCTTATCCACTGACAGGCGCTGGATGGGGCGCCTCAGAGTCACCCGAAGGCACCCCGTCCGGCAATCAGTAGATCCCGCCGTCAGCACCCCCAGCACTGTCACCCTGCCCTGGTGACGCCCCCCTCGTTCTTCCTGCACCGATCGACGTACGACAGGTCCGGTCCCACGCTCACCGACCAGCCTGGCCCAGTCCCACGCTCGGGTTCCTGTCAGCCAAAAAGTCGGACACGGGATCAACAAAGCAGCGCAATTGCCCGCCGACGGGTTGCCCCGCGACCTCCCGTCGGTTGCCGCGTCTCAGTCAAACGATGCGGATCGTAACCGGCCGGCCACTGATGCCGATCTCTGCCGCTCAGGACACTTTGGCGGGTGACATCTCCGCATTCGCAGGACCCGTGGCAGCACCAGACGCCGCCCCCGCCGCCATACAACCCGCAGCCCGGCGCCACCGGGCCTGCCTCTCCTTACCCGACCGCCCAGTTCCCGGCTGCCGGGCCTGTCTCCGGCCTACCGATCCATCCGCGTTCTCGGCCCAGCAAGGTGAAGATCGCCCTTGTCAGTGCCGCCGTGCTGACGCTCCTCTGCTGCGGAGGAACGATCGTGACCGCGATCGTCTCCCCGCCGCCAGCTACCGAGACCGAGAACAAGGCAGCCAAGGCGGCTCCGACCATCAGCGCCGCCGACGAGCCGACGACGGCACCGGCCAGCGACCCACCCCGCAGCACGACGCCGACACCCAGTGCCGCTGTGACGCCCGGTGCGGTCTCCGCCCCTGTAGTCGACACCCGCACCGTCAAGGAAAAACAGAAGATCAACTACCAGACCAGGACGGTCAAGGACTCGTCGCTGCGTAAGGGCACCAGGAAGGTGACGACTCGCGGCGTACCCGGGGTGCGCACCGTCACCTACGAGATCACCCTGACCGACGGCGTACAGACAGCCAAGAAGCTCATCGGGTCGCAGATCACCAAGGCACCCATCACCCAGGTCGTCAGAGTCGGCACGAAGCAGGAGCGCCAGTGCGACCCCAACTACAGCGGATGCGTACCCATTGCCAGTGACGTCGACTGCGCTGGCGGCAGCGGCAACGGACCCGCCTACGTCCAGGGTCCGGTGCGCGTGATCGGCAGTGACATCTACGACCTCGACCGTGACGGCGACGGCATCGGCTGCGACGACTGACGGAACGACGTCGTGCGGTGAGGCGTCGGGAGCCAGCGCGGGCGGTCTTGAAGGCTGCCCGCGCCTCGGCTCGCTCTGTGCTTCGAGCCCACCGCTGCCGGCCGCACCGGCTGCTGGACGCTACCTGAGCGTGTAGGTCGTCCCGAGGGAGACGTCCAGCTTGTTGGCGGCGTAGTCGAGGGCCGCCTCCAGCCCTTTCTTGATGTCATCGAGATCGACGCCCGAATATGGATCGGCGCTCATGCTGATGTGCACCACGACGCCCTTCGTCGGGTCGTACGCGGCCACCACCCCGTAGGGCATGTACTCGCTGTTCTCCCAGCCGGCCTGGCCGACCCGGTAGTCAGTGAGACCGCCGAACTGCCTACCGTCGTGGTTCTCCAGGACGATGATGTTGCCGTCTTTTCGCTGGTCGCACTTGGCCGTGTTGCCGGCGAGGTTGGTGAACAGCGCCTGCACGGTCTTCTTGTGCTCGGCCCGGACATACGCCACCTGCACGGACGTGCCGATGGCTCCGCGGTCGTACCGCGCGTAGGCGGCTCCCTGCGTCCAGGCCGCCCAGGGCTGCGGCTGGCCCTCGACCATGCAGGGCGTACCGACGAGCGTGAGCTGCCCGCCGTTGGCCGGGCCGACCGATGCGCCCTGGGTACGCCGGAAGCCGCCGTCGCCGGGGGTGGGCAGCGCCTTGTACAGGTTGCTGACGGCGGGGTCCTCCAGCTCGATGCCGAGCCCGAAGGTCGTCTTGCCGCTGCGCGCCGCGAGCATCGTCGCCGCGATCTGGGTGACCGCCGGGGCGTTCTCGATCAGCGTCACCACGCGTGCGACGGTTGCCCGCAGAGCCTTTTGCAGTACCTCGTCGTAGTTGTACGCCTCGTAGTTGAACTTGGCGTAGACCGAGGCGGCTGCCACGATCAACTTGGTCGACATGCAGCCCGAGGCGGCGTAGGTGAACTCCCAGGCCAGCTTCGCGGCGCCGATGCTGTGGAACTGCTTGGCGATGCGCTCGCTCTGGTCCATGACGCAGGCCACGGCATCCGCGAACTCCTGCGTCTTGCCGATGGCCTCGATGACCCTGTCGTTCCATTCATACCCCGTGACCACTCGGAAGATGGCCACGCCGGTGTCCATGATGACGCCGGTCAGATCGAGCGCCCCAGCGATCCGAGCGCCCTTGGGAAGGTCGAGCGCATTCACATCGAGCACCAGTTCGCCGCCGCCCGGCAACACCGCCAAGCCGCGCTCCTGACCCACCTGCACCATGAGCTGCGTGACAGGATTGGCCGCCTGCGGCGTGACGCTGTGCGGCTTCACGCCCGTGGGGAGCCGCAGCATCACCGGAAATCCGCGCAGGTTGCTGACATGCAGGCGGTAGGTGTGCCGCTCCTTGTCCTCCATGACGAACTTGGGACACAGGAACGCCTCGTCGACGAACTGGGACGTGTCGAGCTGGAGCGTCAGAGCCGGGTAGCGGCACTCCGTGATCGGCGGATTGACCGCGAACTTGCCCACCGAGCCGAGGATCCACCAGCCGCCACTGCTCAGCGTGTTGCGTGCGCCGGCCAGGAAGTCGGCCACCGCCTGTTCGACGTCCCACCTGCTCAGGCCCCAGAGCGAGAACTCGCTGGTGGTGACCTTGACCAACCGCTGCTTGAGGTCGACATGCTGCGGGGGCATCGCGCCCCACGACGTGCCGTCGTGCCGCATGACGCGCAGGTTCGGCACCTGCTGGTCGTCCACCCCTGCCGGAATCGGCAGGGTGATCGTCACGTGGTCCTTGAGCTTTCCGGTGACCTTGGTGACGGCACCAACCTGCGTGAACCCTGGCGGCATCTCAGGCGGGCCAGCCGCCTCCTCCACCTTCAGCTCACCGTCGAGAGCCCGGTTGGGGCCCTCGACGACAACGCCCGTCCTGGCGTTTGATTCGGAGAAGTCTCCGCCCGAGGTGCAGGCTGCTCCGAGTGCGACAACTACCCAGGCGACCACAGTCGCAGCGACAGTGCGGCGTGCTCTCACGGTCACCCTCTCATGGCCGAAGCGAAGTGGATGATCCTCTGGCAGTGTTGTCAGAACTGGTGCGGCCGACATCGGTAGGCCCGAGGGCGCGGGGCAAGAATAGCGATGGATGGCCGATCGAAAGCTCGGGCGTCATGGATCGGACAATGCCGCCACTACTCCGAGTCGTCGTCGGGGCCGGTTTCGCCGCGCCGCTGCCAGGCTCGCAGGATGACGCAGTCGCTGGCCATGGGGTGGCTGTCGACCTGAACGAGCAGCCACCCCCGGACCCATGGCCAAGACCGCGGACGGGAATCCTCGCCGGGCCCGCCGCAGATTGAATGCGAGTCAGAGACTCAGCACCCTAGAGGCCGAGGTAGGCGGCGATGCCGTTGGCGTGCCCGCGGGCGGTGGCGGTGATGAAGGCGGCGCGCTTGAGCAGGTTCGCGTCGGCCACGGTGTCGATGAACAGGTTCTCGGTCAGGACGGCGGGCATGGCGGTCTCGCGCAGCACATGGAAGTTGGCGGTCTTCAGGCCGCGGTCGGTGACCGAGCCGACGGTGCGCATGTTCGACAGGACCCGGGAGTGCACCGCACTGTGCAGGGTGCTACCGGTGCCCGGGTATCGGTAGCTCTCGAAACCCGTACCGCCGCCGGAGTTGATGTGGATGCTGACGAAGATCCTGGCGCCCCACGCGTTGGCGTCGCTCGTACGATACGCGAGACTGCGGGTGATGTCGGAGGTGCGGGACATCCGTACGTCGACGCTGTAACTGGCCTTCAGGATGTCGCGGGTCTGAAGCGCGATGCTGAGGGTCAGGGCCTTCTCGGTCAGGCCGTTTGCGACGGCGCCGGGGTCGGTGCCGCCATGCCCGGGGTCGAGGTAGACCTTCGGGGCCGCCGCGTGCGCGGTTCCGGCCGCCGCCCAGGGGGCCACGACGAGACCAGCGGCGGCGGCCAGCAGGGTGCGGCGGCGCGCTGAGGAGTTACTGATCACGAGCACCTCTCCACGGAAAGTAAGGGTGCCGGGAGGCCGCCTTGGGGCCGCCCAAACCCGTACGGGCTGGCACGGCGCCACTGTAATACATGTAAATCTTTAAATGAAAGAAGAACGGCGAACCTACGCGCCGACCCTCTCCGACGCAGCCTCGATCCACTCGTTTGCCAGCCACACGCGGAACGCCACCAGCCTCAGGGACGACACACAGTGCGCTTGCCTGGAAACTCTGCGTATCAATAGACTCTCGTCCACGCGCTTTCCGCCCCCTCCGGGAGGTCGCCTTGGGCACGTCGACCCGTTTGCTCGGCCCGACGAAGGGCGGCTGGACCGCCGCGAAAGGAAGCCTGAGCCGGTGGAAGCCGGACGCCGGCAGCCGACCGGATTCGTTGACGGAGAACGACCGGCGCACCGCAGAAGACGTGGCGACGCGGTTCCGGCGGGCACTGCGTGACGCGCTGCTGGACGATCCGCGACGGTTCGGCCTCCGCGACGCGGCGCAGGAGGGTGGAGCGCGGCTGATCACCGTCCTCGACGACCTGCGCCGACCCGACCCTCCGATGCTCCGGCACCTCGACGCCACGGCCTCGATCAGCCCGCAAGACGAATTCGTCCGTCGATTCGTCGACGAGGTGGGCGGCGACGGCCGGCTCATCGTGGATGCTGCCACCCGTCGAGCCGCACGCCGCGTGGCGGAACGCCTCATCGTTCCCGGCGACCCACTCGCCAACACCTCGGGACGTGTCACCGGCGAGCTGTTCTGCGCCTTGTATCGGCTGTTCTTCGGGGAGTTGGTCGGCGAATTCGTGCACATCCTGATCGCGGAAAACGTCAAGCTTGCCGTTCCGCCGCTGGTGCTGCTCGACCCCACCGACGCCGTAGCCGGCTTCGTCGCCGACCAGGTCGTCAAGGTGCTCCCCGACCCGTGTGCAGCGGCGACCGAACGACAAACCTCACGAACGAGCCTTGCTGATGTGGCCCGGGACCTGCTCGTGGAAACCGTCACCGAAGCTCTCGGCGTCAGCGACACCGGCGTGGAACTGGTCGCATGACCTCGAACTTCGCCTACCAGTACATGACCAGCGGTCGGCCTGTCGTGGAACACGGTCGAGAACTGATCGACCGGACACTACTGGCGCGGGCCGACGAGGCGTTGCAAGGGCAGGCCGAAGTGACCGGGGATCGACCGGTCTGGGCGCAGGATCTGCTGCACATGGCACGGGCCGTCCACCTCGCCGACAAACTTTCGCTGCGAGCCGCCGCCGACGACCGCTGGAGTCGGCAGATCGACCTTTCCGTGCAGGTGCGGGCCGTCGACCGCTGGGCGGGCAGGCCCCTTGAGCTGCTGTCCCGCCTCGCCGAGGCGCTGACGGCGGATCGCTGGATGATCAGCGCGCGCCCCGGAGCTGCCGCCTGGCCACATCAGCAACGCACCCATCCGGGTCCCCCGGTGGAAGAGGTGGCGCTCTTCTCCGGAGGCTTGGACTCCTTCGCGTACGCGGCCGAGCGCTCCCGCGCGTCGGACGGCAACATCTTGTTCGTCTCCTACTACGAGCCGCAGTGGAAGGCGCAGCAGGACCGCGCCATCGCCATGATCCGCGATGCGGCGGGCAGCAACGCCATGCCCGTGCGGGCCTCGCAGCAGGTCTTCGCCGGGCGGCGAAAGCTCGAACCGTCCGCGCGAACCCGAGGGCTGCTCTACGCAGCCACCGCCGTCTACCTCGCCGCCGCCCACGACGTGTCACACGTCGCTGTGCCCGAAAACGGTCAACTGGCACTGAACCCCGCCCTGACGCCCGCCCGGGTTGCTGCCTGCTCGACCCGATCCGTGCACCCCTACACCCTCAGCCTCCTCAACGAGTTGATCCACACGCTGGGCGGATCAATGACGGTGGTCAACCCGTACCTGCACCTCACCAAGGGCGAGGTCTGCGAACGGGCGCTGAGGGCGGGACTGGCACCCGCGACGCTGAGCAGCACCACCCTCAGTTGCGGTCGGCCACCGAGGAACCGACCCGAGTTGCACTGCGGGTGCTGCTACCCCTGCCTGATACGCCGGTCCGGTCTGCTCGCCGCATCCGGCGTTGACAGCACTCCGTACGCCAAGGATGTCTGGGCCCTTCCGGACCACCAGAAGGCTGCGACGGATCGGCGGGCGCTGCACAGGTGGTTGAACCGCGAGTTCACGCTCCGGGACCTCGTCACCGACATGCCGCTGCCCGACGGTCTCGATCTGGCCCCGCTCCTCGACGTGGTCCAGCGGGGGCGGGTGGAGCTGACGGACATGTTCGTTCGCCACGCCCGATCAGCCGGACAGCTCAACCCATGACCCGTCCTGGCATGGGCGCGACCATCGCGGGTAGTACCCGAACATGAGGGCGAGTTTCCGGCTCGGCCGGATTGCGGGCGTACCGGTCGGCGTCAACTGGAGTGTCCTGGTCATCTTCGCCCTGATCACCTGGGCGCTGTCGGCCTACCAGCTCCCCCGGGCCTACCCGGGCCAGCCCGTCGCCGCATACGTCCTGGCGGGGCTCGCCGCGGCGGTGGTCTTCTTCCTCGGCCTGCTCGCCCACGAGATCTCGCACGCGATCGTCGCCAAGCGCAACGGGCTGGAGGTCGGCGGGATCACCCTCTGGCTCTTCGGCGGGGTGGCCGAGCTGCGCGGCGAGGCGCGCGACCCGGGCGCGGAGCTGCGCATCGCCGGCATCGGCCCGCTGGTGAGTCTGCTGATCGGGCTCTTCTTCGGCGGCATCGCGGTGGTGCTCACCCTGGCCGGCGTACGGGGACTGCTGCTCGGCTCGCTGGCCTGGCTGGCCGGCATCAACGTGCTGCTGGCGGTCTTCAACGCGCTGCCGGCCGCCCCGCTGGACGGCGGGCGGCTGCTGCGGGCGGTGGTCTGGAAGGCGACCGGCGACCGGACGAAGGCGTCGGTCGTCGCAGCCCGGGCCGGCCGGATCCTCGGCGTGGTGCTGATCGGCCTGGGGCTGTGGCAGTTCCTGGCCGGCGTCGGCTTCGGCGGGCTGTGGCTCGCCCTGATCGGCTGGTTCCTGATCGGCGCCGCCGGCATGGAGGAACGGCAGGCCCGGATGGGCAGCGCGCTCCAGGGCGTACGGGTGGCCGACGTGATGACGCCACAACCGCAGACCGCGTCGGGGCAGATGACGGTGGGCGACTTCGTGGACCACTACCTCTTCGCGTACCGGCACACGGCACTGCCGCTGACCGAGGACGACCGGCCCGTCGGCCTGGTCACCCTCGACCGGGTACGCGGCATCCCGCCGGAGCGCCGGGCCTCCACCACGCTGGCCGAGGTGGCCTGCCGGGCCGACGAGCTGGTGCTCGCCCGGCCGGACGAGTCGCTGACCGACCTGCTCCCCCGGCTCAGCCAGTGCGCCGACGGGCGTGCGCTGGTGATGGCCGACGGCCGACTGGTCGGAATCGTCTCGCCGAGCGACATCAGCCGGGCGGTGCAGCGCGGCAGCCTCCGGGAGCAGATGGCCGGCGGCCGGCACTGACGGACCGCAGGCTCAACGCGGCCGGCCCCTCAGCAACCCGCGCAGCCACGCGCGGGTCCAGACGGCGATGGTGAACGAGTCGGTGATCGCCCCGTCGCGGATCAGCTCACCGACCTGCTCCGGCAGGTAGGTCCGGGGGGCCCGGATGCCCTCCGCCGCGCCGACCGGCCCCAACTCGGTGATCTCGGCGAGATAGAGGTGCACCGCGTCGGTCGCGATGCCGGTGTCGGGGTGCAGCTCACCGAGGTCGACCAGGCGGGTCGGCGCCACGCCGAGCTCCTCGCGCAACTCACGGACGGCCTGCTCGTCGGCGGCCACCCCGGCCTCGCCGAACCCCCGGGGCGCCTCCAGGTGCCAGCGCCTCGTGGCGTGCCGAAAGTGCTCGACCAGCACGACGGCGCCGTCGAGCACCGGCAGCAGCACGACCCCGTCGGCGCCGCCGCTGGGCAGCTTCCGGACGTACGTCCCGACGGCACCGCCCGGGAAGCGGACCGGGTCGCGTACCAGCGTCACGTACTCGTCCCGGTAGACCACCCCCGTCCGGCTCCACTCGACGGGCAGGCCACGGGCCCGCAACGCCGCTGCCTTGGCGCGCTCCGCCGCCACCTGTTCCGTCCCGTCGAGGATCTCGACCGCCGCGTCGGGTGGATTGGTGAAGTAGTCGGGCCGCCGCCTGCGCAGCTCGGCGTACTCGCCCCGCTCGTCACTCACCGTCATCACCCTCCGGCCGGTCGATGTTCGCCTCGTTGCTCTCCTCGGCGCCGTCGAACACCGGGAAACCCATCTCCCGCAGCCGGCGCACGAGTTCCCGCCAATCCTCCCCCGCCCGCTGGAGACCCACCCGCATGACATCGATGCCGGTGCCCAGTTCGCGTCCCGCCCGCCGCTGGTCCCGCCCCACCACGGCGAACCGGACGACGGCCGTCGCCCCACGCGCGGCGATCTCGGTGGCCACCTCCCCGACCAGCTCGACCCGCGGGTCACCGTCGAACACGATCGAGACGGTGCTCCCCATCACCTCGACGGTCACCCGGATCACCGGCTCCCAGCCGTTGACCTGGTCCAGCCGCCGCTCGCCCACGATGTCCGTCAGCCGCCGGGCCAGGGCGACGTACCGGTCGTACACCTGCTGCGAGCGGGTGACGAAGTCGAGCGGCTCGTCCAGCAGGGCCCGGAGGCTGTCCACGTACCCCCGCCACTCGTCGGTCCGCCGGGCCTGGCGCACGTGGTGCAGGCCGATGCCAGTCAGGTCGATCCGCAGCGGGAGCTGAACCAGGTCGAAGGCGTACGGCCGCAGCGTCCGCAGCAGGCCGAGCAGGTCGTCCATGTCGCGCTCGGGGGGTCGCTCCCGCCGGTACTCCTGCATAGCCGTCCGGCGCAGCGAGTCCGCCGGGATGAGCGCGAACCCGTCGACGGCGTCCGGTAGGGCCGTGTTGTAGCGCAGGTCGACGAGCTGCTTGAGCTCGGCGACCAGGGGCTCGGCACGGAACCTCCCGTCGGCCGGGTTGGTGTCGGGTTCCACCAGGAACTCCCGGTAGAAGCCATCCCGATCGGCCTGTTCCACGCTCAGCGCCCACATGCCGACCTCCCGCAACCGGCGCTTGAGCAGCGGCAGGCTGTCGTCGTCGAGCCGGAGGTCGCGCTGGAGCTCGGCCAGGTTGAACGCCGGCAGCTGGAGCAGAAAGCGGCGGAACTCGGCGATGATGCACCGCTCGGTGAGCAGTTGGTTCTGCGCGTCGTCCCAGGACAGCCGCAGGCACCGGACGGTGTCGACCTCGTCGAGCACGCGCACCCACGCCGACCAGCCCGCCGAGTCGACGCCGAACCGCGGTTCCGCCACCGGGGTGCGCTCGAACAGCAGGAACGGCACGAGGACGCTCTCGTCGAGCAGCGCGCGGAAGGCGTCCCGGTGCGGCCCCTCGGTGGTGAAGTCCTGGTGGACCACCGGGTTGTTGAAGAAGTACGCCCGGTTCACCACCACCTGCTCGGCGTTGAGGACCGAGCGCAGGTACTCGGCGCGCGCGTCGTGCCGGCGCACCCGCTCGACGTCCCGGTACGACTGCCTCCGGCTCAGCATCCGTTCGAGCAGATCCTGGGTCACCCACTGGTTGTCCAGGCACTGGGCGACGACGGTGATGGGAGCGAGGTCACGGTTGTCGATCGGTGTCAACCGGTCGCCGACGCCGGCCAGATCCGGGGACATGTCTCTCCTCAGTGGACGGAAAAGGGCCGTCCGAGGCAATCACGAAACCCGGTTGTCGGAAAGCCGTCGGAGGCGTCGAGGCGGACATCCGACACTTGCCCACACGCCTCTTGCGTTCCGTCCCTCAGGACACGTCGCCCGCCCAGTTGCGACGCGGCACGCCCGCCGGGTTGTTCACGGGGTGCGGTGGCGGTCGCCGGACCGATCCTCGGCCGGGCCCGCGCCGAGCGTGTCGACGAAGCGGTCCCCGGCATGCCGGGTGAGCGCCGCCGCCACCTCGGCGGGCTGCTCCCGGACCCGCCCAAGGTCCAGCAGTTCCACCGCGGCCCGGCCGTCGACCGGATGGCGCCCGTCGACCGGCAGGTCACCCAGCGCGCCCGGCGCGGGCACCAGCAGCAGCCGGGGCGGCGAGGGCAGCCCGTTGCGGGCCGGTGGCTGGTCCAGCGCCAGCGCCGCGACCTGCGCCCACGGAATCGTGCGGCGCAGCCCGGGGCGGCGGACGGTCAGCCCGTCGGCACCGATGACGAACCGGAACGGGCGCAGCAGGCCGACCAGCACGCCCCCGCCCAGCAGCACGGCGCCGGCGGCGACCAGCCGGCGCAGTAGTGCGTTCTCGCCCGGCAGCGCCAGCAGCACCCCGCCGCCGATCACACAGGCCAGGGGCAGCACCAGCCCACCCCGGTTGCGGTGTAGTTCCATGTCGTACCCCCGTTCGACACCGTGATCGTCGGGGCGCATCATCCGACGATCACCGGCGGGGCGGAAACCGGTCGATCGGGCACGGTTACCCCGCCGTCGTCGGGGAACCCTACGCCGATGAGCAGCTATCGCGATTCCGCCCCGCTGTACGACATGTTCCCCGCCACGGTGGGGGCCGACCCGGCGGGCACGGCCCCCACGCCCGGCCCCCGGCCGACGCCGACGCCGCCGCCCGTGCCGCGCCCGGTGCCCCATCCGGGGCCGCCGCCCCGCGCGGGCGACGCCGGGCAGCGCGCCTGACGGCTCGGGGCCGCCAAAATCCGAGGCCGCCCCGGGCTGCGCGCCTGGGTGCGGCCTCGCCGGGCTGCCTGCGAGGCCGCCCACCCTCGTGCGGCCCGCTCAGAGCTGGGGCTTCACCTCGGCCGCGACCAACTCCAGGTGGTCCAGGTCCGCCAGGTCGAGTACCTGGAGGTAGAGCCGCTCGCTGCCGATCTCGGCGTACCGGCCGATCTTGTCGACGACTTCGGCAGGGGTGCCGGCGAGGCCGTTCTCGCGCAGTTCGTCCGGTTCCCGGCCGATCGTGGCGGCCCGCCGGGCCACCTCGGCGTCGTCCCGCCCGCAGCAGAGCACCAGCGCGTTGGACCAGCACAGCTCGCCTGGGTCCCGGCCGGTCTCCGCGCAGGCGGCCCGGACCCGGTCGAACTGGGCGGCGGAGTCCTCGACCGAGGCGAACGGCAGGTTGAACTCGTCGGCGTACCGGGCGGCCAGGCGAGGGGTGCGCTTCGGGCCCATGCCGCCGAGCAGGATCGGCGGGCGCGGGTCCTGCACCGGCTTCGGCAGGGCCGGCGAGTCGCTCACCGGGTAGTACTTCCCGGCGAAGTCGAAGGTGCCGCCGGGCGGCGTCGCCCAGAGACCGGTGACGACCGCGAGCTGCTCCTCCAGCCGGTCGAAGCGCTCCCCGAGCGACGGGAAGGGGATCCCGTACGCGGTGTGCTCCTCGGCGTACCAGCCGGTGCCGATGCCCAACTCGACCCGGCCGCCGCTCATCTGGTCGACCTGCGCGACGGTGATGGCCAGCGGGCCGGGCAGCCGGAAGGTGGCGGCCGTCATCAGCGTGCCCAGCCGGATCCGCCGGGTGTCCCGGGCCAGCCCGGCGAGGGTCGTCCACGCGTCCGTCGGGCCGGGGTCGCCGCTCACCGCGCCCATCTTCAGGTAGTGGTCGGAGCGGAAGAAGGCGCCGTAGCCGGCGTCCTCCGCGCAGCGGGCCACAGCGAGCAGGTCGTCGTACGTCGCGCCCTGCTGGGGTTCGGTGAAGATCCGCAGTTCCATGCCCCGAGCATAGGGAGCCGGCCGGGCCGGCGCGCCGATCCGGCCCTTCCCCCCGGGCGGCGGCCCCAGGCGGGTGCCCCGGCCGGGGCGAAGTGGCAGGCATCCGATAGCGGCGTCCCTGGCCCCCGGCGCCCCGCGAAGTCCAGAGTGGAGGGCGAACGACGAGGCGAGGAGGACCCCCATGGAGGACCAGCACCGGGACCGGCTGATCGGGGCGGTGGACACGCTGCTGCCGGAGGTGTCCCGCCGGGCCGGTGAGATCGAGGCGGCCCGGGGACTCCCCGCCGACCTGCTCGACTCGCTGCGGGCGGCCGGCTGCTTCCGGATGTTCGTCCCCCGTAGCCACGGCGGGTACGAGGCGGACCTGCACACCGGGCTGCGGGTGCTGGAGGCGCTGGCCAGGGCCGACGGCTCCACCGGCTGGACGGTGATGATCGGCGCCGAGACGCCGCACCTGCTGGCGATGCTGCCCCGCGACCGGTTCGACAAGATCTACGCCGACGGGCCGGACGTGGTGGTCGGGGGCGGTTTCGCCCCGCAGGGACGGGCCGAGCCAGCCGACGGAGGATTCCGGGTCACCGGCCGGTGGGCGTTCGCCAGCGGTTCCCGACACGCCGACTTGATCTTCGGCAACTGTGTGCTGACCGAGGACGGCGAGCCACTGCCCGGGCCGGCGGGAGCACCGCCCGCGATGCGTTCCATGCTCTTCCCGGCCTCCCGGGTCACCGTGCACGACACCTGGCACGTGCTCGGCCTGCGCGGCACCGGCAGCCACGACGTCGAGGTGGCCGACGCCTTCTGCCCGATGGAAGAGAGCTTCGACCTGTTCACCGGGGTGCTCTGCGTACCGGGGCCGGGCTTCGTGGCGCCGCTGGTCCACTTCGTCCTGCACCTCGGCGCGGTGGCGGTCGGCATCGCGCAGGGCGCGCTGGACGACATGGTCGCGCTGCTCGACGGCGGCCGGCAACGGCTCTACGCCCGGCAGTCGCTCGCCGACTCGCCGGCCTTCCGCCTCCAGCTCGGCCGCGCCGACCTGGACGTACGGGCGGCCCGGGCGCTGCTGCGCGACCTGGCCGACGAGCTGTGGGCGGCCTGCGCCACCGACCCGGCGGCGATCCCCGCGCTGCACCCACGGATCTCCGCCGCGCTGCCCTGGGTGACGGAGCGGGCCACCGCTGCCGTCGACACCTGCTACCGGGCGGCCGGCGGCGGGGCGGCCCGCGACTCGTCACCGCTCCAGCGGCGGTTCCGCGACATCCACACCTTCAGCCAGCACGCGGCGGCAGCCGAGGGCTGGCTCGCCAACAACGGCGCCCGGGTGCTCGGCCGGCCGGTGGAGCTGGCCTACTGACGCCAATTCTCAGCACCTGAGGGCTCACGCTTCACGCCCGCGACTCGGCCAAATAATGTCACCACCAGAGGCCGAAAATGGGTCAGCGCCGAGAACCCCACGTTTCTTTCACCAAAGTGTTGATGGTGCCATCTTTGTCGGCTGATAGCTGCCGAGCGGGGCGGTCCGGACCGGACCGCCCCGCCGGGAATCATTCGGAGATGACGAACTGGGCGGTGCTGGTGGCGTCGTAGGAGACGCCGTTCTTCTCTGCGTAGTGGATGCAGGTCACCGTGACAGTCCGGGACTGGACGGGGACGCCGCTGACCGGAACCATCGGAGACTTGAAGTGCACGTCGACGAGCGCCCCGTTGTTCTCGGCGTCGTAGTCATTGTTGGTGTAGCCGAGCACCGTGGCCGAGCACCGTACGTTGATGTAGTTGGCGTCGACCCGGTCGTTGCTCGAGTTGGCGAACCGGGAGTATCCGCGGATCTTGACACGGCCCTGGCGGAGCGGCCAGGCACCTTGGTGCTCCTCGCCCTCGTGCTGGATGACTCCCTGGAGGGTGTACGCGGGGGCGGGCGGAGGCACACCGGGGCCGGTACCCGGGTCGCCACCACCACCGCACTCATCGCCGATGGGACAGATGACATCCCAGGCGTGCGCCGGCGCGGCCATTGCGCCGGTGCCCGCAAGGGTGGCCAGCAGGGCGATTCCGACAATCGCAGTACGTCTGAGCACGTCATGGCTCCCGTCAGTGGACGTCCGGGAATTTCACCCGGCGTGTGCAATCGGATGCGTAGGGTATCTCTGCGTTTTCGGAGGCGCAATGGTCGCCGCGCACTGCGGCCCGGCAGATGTATTCCCACACCCTCGCAATTCGCCTTTCCACCTCCCTTAACTGTCAGATTTACGTCGATGAAGCGGTGTGTGAGCCTCCATGGATCGGCCATGTTTCGGTGTGGGCAGGTGAGGGCCGGCAGTCCGAAAAATCCGGAACGGGCAGACGCCGCCCCTAGACGTACGGCCGGGTGGCGTACGCCGCCCGCAACGCGGCCAGCCCCGTCGACTTCGGCGACAGGGTGCCCCATCCCGAGTTGAAGTAGTTCGTCCGCGTGATCCGGGGGCCCCGCTCGGCGTTGAGCTGGGCGATGGCCGCCGGCACGGTGGCGATCCAGGCCGCCTGGTTCGGCACCTCCGCCACCCGTACGCCCCACTCGGCGATGATCACCGGCCGGGACAGGGCGACCGGGCCGAGGTCGGCCACCGCCCAGTCCTTCGCCCGGCGGAACCGGGCCAGCGCAGTGTGGGTGGGGCTGGTGGCGTAGGCGTTCCACTGGAGGAAGTCGAGCCTGCTCATCAGCGCCTCCGGGTGGGTGCGCTGGAAGCAGGCCCGGTCGAAGCCGCCCACCCCCACCGAGAACGTCGTGCGGGCGGGCAGTTGACGGGCCCTGAACCAGTTCACGATGTAGGTCATCGCCTGCACCGCGCGGGCGTCCGACTGCGCCCACGGGTAGCTGACGCCGGACTCGGTGGTGCCGAACTCGTGGTCGGTGTCCAGCTCGGAGGCGAGCTGGATGTTCACCCCGAAGCCCAGGGTCCGGTACTGGGACAGGGCGCGGGCGAACAGCCCGTCGCAGTGCCCGGCCAGCACCTGGCTGTAGCCGTACGCGCGGGGCCAGGTCGTCCCCGGGCGCTGCTGGATGGTCATCGCGGGCGCCGGGACGGTGTAGGTGACGCCGTCCACGGTGAAGGTCTGCGACCCGGCGTCGGGCGCGCCGTAGTGCTTCAGCTCCAGCACCATGTTCACCTGCACCCCGGCCCTGCCGAGCGTGATCAGCCACGGCCGTTGGTAGCCGGGGAAGATGTAGCCGTCGGCGAAGCTGCGGTACTGGGTCAGCGAGCGGAAGTTCCCGCCGGCCATGTCGGCCGTCGGGTCGGCGCCGCCGGAGAGGTAGTAGCCGCCCAGCACGGGCGGCGCGATCGTGTAGTCGGCGGTGGCGGTGGCGGTGCGCCCGCCGTTGTCACGCACCGTGACGGTGACCCGGGGCATCACGCCACCGCCCGGTAGACGGCGACCGAACCGTTGTCCGACGCCCGGGTCCAGGTGCGGCCCGAGTCGTCGGTGACGGTGAGGGTGAGGGGGTCGATGACGGCGGTGACCTTGACCGGGGCGCTGCTGTTGCCCTGCGCGTCGGTGACCACGATCGTGACGGTCACCGGCTTGGTGTCGGCGTCGCCGTAGCTGACCGTCAGGATCATCTGGTCGCCGGGTGAGTAGGTGGAGGCGTTCAGGGAGGCGGTCGCGGTGGGAGCGGCCATCTGCCGGCTCCTCTCGTGCTCGATCGCCGGACCGGCCGGCTCGTGACCACGGCCGGATCCGGCTGGGAAGTGATGAGACAGGGCAACGACCGGGCAACCGGGCACGCGTCGGCGTGGGCTCGGGACCGGTTTTGGGTACGACGCAACGGCCGCGCTCGTCTCGGGTCGCCGCGCGGCTCCGGTCGCTGCCGGGATGGGGACGTCGGTGTCGGTGACGGTGAGGCGGCACCGGCCCGGGCACCCGGGACGGTGGCTGCCGGAGCGCGGCCTCGCGGTGCGTGGGCGGGCCGGCGCTGCGTTACGCCGTGGCCGTCGCGGGGCCGGGCTCGGTGATGGCGGTGTCGGCGGGGACGCTGCTGTCCCCGCCGGGCCCGGGGAATGGGTTGTGGCCCGCCATCCTCACGCCTCTGACCTGCTACAACAGTGCGCCGGGGAGGCTGCCGGCGTCCTGTCCGTCATCGGACGGCCGTTGCGTCGGGCAGGTGACTGCGCTCCGGCCTGAGTTGTGCCGCACCCGCCCGGGCGACGACCTGCTCCGGGCTGAGCGGCGCCTTCGGGTGGTGGGTCAGGCACATCGGGGTGTCCACCTTGACGAACGCGAAGCCGTCTCCGGCCACGTAGAACTGGCCGCTGCGCATCAGCCCGATGTCGGGCAGCCGGCCGCCCTTGGCCTCCGCCAACTGGCGGGCCGCGTCGATCTGCGCGGGCGCGTTGAGCAGCCCGAAGAACTGCGTGGTGGCGTTGCCGGAGATCTGGTTGTGCAGCCCCTTCGGCGCCTGGGTGGCGAAGACCAGCCCGAGCCCGTACTTGCGGGCCTGCGAGGCGAGGGCGATCGTGCTGGCCGTGCAGGCCGTCTGCCCGGTCGACGGGGCGAGGGTCTGCGCCTCGTCCATCACGAAGAGCCCGCCCAGCGGACGCTCGCCCGCCGGGTGCCGCTTGATCCAGGCGAACAGGGCCATCTGCAACTGGTTGACGAAGCCCTGCCGCTCCTGGTCCGAGGTGAGCCCGACGAAACTGATCACGGAGATGCGGGCCCGACGCCCCGGCGAGGGGGTGAGCAGCAGTCCCGGATCGGCCGGGGAGCCGACGCCGCCGAACAACGGATCGGTGACCATGGCGGCCTTCAGGGTCTCGGCCAGGTCCTGGGCCAGCTTGTCCGCCCGGGTCAGCCGACTCACCCCGTCGGGCAGTTCGGCGAGGAACTCGGTGAAGCCGGGCAGGCCCACCATTCCGCTCCTCGCGTACGCCTGGAGGGCCTCGGTCAGCACGGCCTTGCCCTGCTGGGCCAGCTTCGTCGGCCGGTCCACCCCGGCCCGCGGCGCGAGCGCCTCCACCGTCGAACGGATCGCCTGGTCGAACTCGTCCGGCGAGTCGCGCACGGGGGTGAAGTCCGGCAGGGGCTGGAAGCTCAGCGGCCGGCCGGCGTTGACCCGGGGCGTCCAGATCACCACCTCGGTGTTCTCAAGGTGGTCGCCGGCCCGCCCGGCGTCGCCGGGAACCCATCCGGCCGGCGGCTCCGGCCAGGGATCACCCAACCGGGCGAGGTCGTTGTTGGGGTCGAGCACGATCGCGGAGACGCCCTGCCGCGCACACTCCTCGACCAGCCGCCGGATCAGCACGGTCTTGCCGGAACCGGAACCGGCGAAGATCACCGTGTGCCGGCGCAGCGACTCCAGGTCCACCGCGAACGGCTGCCCGCCGTCGGTCGTCCGGCCCAACGGGATCGAGGTTCCGTGGGCGGCGGCCCGCCCGGTGCCGGCCCGCGCGTCGGCCTCGCCGCCGGCTGAGACCTGCCCGGTAGCCGCGCGGGTCGCTCCGGCGGAGTCGCCCAGGACCGTTGCGAACAGCCGCGTGGAGCTCGCCGGTCGGCGTGTGACCAGCCACTCCCGCAGGACCGAGGGCGTCTCGCCGGACAGCTCACGAAGGGCGGCGAAGACCCGCAGGTCCGCCTCCACGACACCGCAGCGGACGCCGCCGGCCGCGTCGAACGCCGCCAGCACCTCGGTCGTACGCTTCCCGGTCGGCCACGGGCCGTTGCGCAACAGCACCAGCCGCCGCTGCGGCAGTTCGCGGTCGAGGCCCGCCATCGTGCAGGCCGCCTTCACCCTGGCGGTCGCCGCGATCGCGTTCGGATGGGCGATGGCACGGAAGCACCAGTGCGCCTCGTTCTCGGTGGCCTCGTCCAACACCTCGATCAGCCGCCCGTGCAGCGCCGGTTTGCGCCCCGGCGGCGGATCGTACTTGTAGCTGGCACCGGTCGGGGCCTGCTCGGCGATCCAGGCCGCCAGGCCGGCCGCGAGCAGCGTCGGCATGTGCTCGTCCTCGGTACGCGCATCGAGCGCCGCCGCCACGTCCGCCGACGCGACCAGCTCGGCGAACCGGTCGTCGAGCTGCCGCAGGCGCACGTCGTCGCAGGTGTCCGGGTCGCCTGGTGCCTGCGCGCCAACGCCACGACCAGCGCCCGCCGGCCCGGACGCGCCGACGCCGTGGTCGGCGCCCGCCGGCCCGGACGCGCCGACGACGTGGTCGGCGCCCTCGATGAGGCGGTCGAGTTCGGTCGCCTCGTCCCGGTCCCGGCACCAGGCGACGTGCCGGTCCACCCGACGCAGCAGCGCCCGGGGCGTCAACGCCGGGGCGTCGGTGAACGCCTCCGGGCTGATCGGCCAGGTCGGGTACGGCGGCGCGAAGCGTGGCCCGGCGAAGGCGGCGGTGAACCGCTTCGCCACGATGGCCCGACCGATCTCGGCGGTGGGGATCCGGTCCGGGAGGGTCGCCTGCCGGAACCGGTCACCGACCGGGGTGGGCGCGCTCCTGGTCAGCAGCTCCCAGGTGTCCGGCAGGCACGACACCACGATCAGCGTCCGCCGGGTGACGTCACGCAGCTTCAACAGCCCGTCGGCGATGGGTCCGACGACCTTCGCCTGGGCGTCCTCCAGCCCGGCGTCCTGGTCGAACATCGCGGTGCTGGTCTGGGCGAAGAGCGTGTCGAGCTGGTCGACGGCGATCACGGTGGGGTCGAGCGTCAGCGCCATCAGCCGGGAGACGTCCTGGACGATCTGCTGCGGGGTACGGATCGCCGGGGTCAGCCCCCACGCCGTACGGCCGAGCGGGTCACCCGGCTCGGAGATCAGGTGGGCGTAGCCGACGTCCTGTGCCTCGAAGTCCAACGCACCGTGCAGGACGAGCGCCCGGGCGGTGTCCTGGCAGTCCCGGCCGACCTCGCGATGGCGGGTCCGCAGGGCCCGCACGAAGGTGTCCAGGTGCTCCCGGGTCACCGGCTTCGTGCCGGCGACCGCGTCGCGTACCTCGGCCGGGATGCCGAGTTGGGCGGTGAGCCGGCGCAGGAAGGTACGCAGCTGGGTGCCCCAGCCGATCGCGTCCCGGCCCATGCCCTCGACCAGGGCCAGCGCGACGCTCTCCCAGAATGTCTTCCCGCTGACCATGTCGACCAGGAAGAAGTAGCCGCCCTCGCGCTGGATCCGGCCCCGCACCGCCCCGAGCAGGTGGGTCTTGCCAGCACCGGCCCGCCCCTGCATGGCCACCCCGAGGGGGACGGTGGTGTCGTCGGTGCGGGCTTTGCCGACCCCCCGCAGGATCTCCGCGACCACCTTCTCGTGCAGCTCCGGCACGTCGTGCGGGCTGGGCCGCCACACGTCGTCGGGAGTGACCGCCGGGTTGAGGCTGACCGCTTCGAGCGCGGCCCGTACGTCCTGCGGAATCATGCCGGGCCGATCGCCAGGGTGTGGTTCTCCTCGTCCCCGATGCGCACCGCCGCCGCCCGGTCCCGGGCGGTCAACGACTTGGTGTTGGCGACCGGGATGATCCGGACGCCGTCCTGGCCGACCATGGCCCGCAACGCCGCGTCGACGGTCGCGCGGTCCTGCGCGCCGAGGTGCTCGCGCAGGTCGGCGAGCCCCACCCAGGCACCCGGCTTCCTGGCCAGCTCGTGGTAGGCCGCCCGGACCAGGGCCTCCACGGCACCCGCCTCGGTGGCTGCGGCGCCCGGCTCGGTGGCCACGGCGCCCGGGCCTGTGCCGACGGCGCCCGGCCCGGTGGCTGCGGGTGCCGTCGCGGAGTCCGGTGACGTCGGGGCGGCCGTCGGGACCGGGGCGACCGGCGCCTGCTTGAAGAAGTCGGCGTGGCTGAGCCGCAACCGGTCCAGCGAACGGTGCAGGTTGGCCAGCAGGGTGAGCAGCGAACGGGTGGCCGAGCCGCCCTTCGCGGGCGGGGCACCGGCGTGCAGCTGCCGCACCACCCGCCACCCCTCGTCGGTCAACTGGTGGGAGAAGGGCCGGTGTGACCGGTCGGTCTCCACCAGGCCCAGCTTGACGAGCTTGGCGTTGTCGGGACCGGTGAGGGCGAAGCCGGCCAGCTCCTTCAGCTCGTTGTTGGTCAGTTCGCGGGCCTCGACCATGAGCACCACGAGCGCGTTGATCTGGTTGGGCGTCAGGTTCGGGACGTCCGCCGTGCTCGTCATGGTGCCTCTTCTCGGTGGGGGTGCGCGCCGGCCGCGCGACGGCGGGTCAGCAGTTGACGGATCATGCCGACCACGGCCTGGACGTCGGACAGCACCTGCTCGTTGGTGAACCGGAGGACGTCCAGCCCGAGGAGTTGCAGCCGCACGTCACGCCGCCGGTCGTTGGCGAAACGGATTCGTCCCCGATGTTCCGGGCCGTCCACCTCGACCGCAAGCCCCTCCGCCGGCCAGAGGAGATCCAAACGGTAGGTCTCGCCGAGCAGGTGCCAGTCGTACGTGTGGTTCCACCGCCGCCCCCGGGCCCACTCGTGCGGCGTCAGTGCCAGCTCCAGGGCCTGCTCGGCCGCGCTGTCGCCGCGCGGCACCCCGGACAGCGGCGGAAACGTCAACATCGGCGGAGCCGTCAACATCGGCGGAGGCTCACGGATGCTGTCGGGAACCCGACCGGTGGGCTCCGCCAACTCGGTCAGGCTCGACGGCAGCGGGACCGCAACCGACCGGATCCGGTCGACCGTACGCAGTGGTCGTCCGGCCAGCCAGACGGTGAAGCGGCCGTGCCGCACCAGCCACTCGGCGACGGCGACCAACGCGCTTTCCCCGTCCGCCGTCAACTCGTCGGTCAGGCCGACCAGCAGAACGCACCCGTCGCGTTCGTACGCGGCTGCGATGACGCGGGCCAGGCCGGCAGCCCGTACCTCCGCCGGGAAGCGCGGCCGACGCGGCCGGTTCTCGCCGCGGAGCGCGCGCTCGGCGAGGTCGGCCAGGAACGGGCCGAAGTGCGCGGAGCGTGCCGCGGCCCGCGAGGCCAGGGCCCGGACCGCAGCGGTGCCGAGCGTGCCTGCGCCGTCGAGCCGTTCGGCACCGGGCAGCCAGCGGGGAAACAGCCTGACCGCCGCACGGTCCAACTCGTCGAGGACGGCGGCGAGCAGGTCGGTGAAGCCACCGTGAACCGGTACGCGGTACCGGACGACGACCGGAGCGGCGACCGGTGACGGGTCAAGGCCGACGTGGAGCAACTCGGCGTCGAGGCCGGGCAGGTGGCTGACCTGCCGCGCGGGCAGGGCTGTCCACCAGTCTGCGGGAGGCGTGCCGCTGGCCATGGCCGAGCACGTTACCGAGGACCGGTCGGGCGTGCCCACCCGTCCAGGTCGGTTGTCCGGGCCCGCATCGGCGTGGTCGTGGGCAGACGTTGGTTGTCTGCCGGCCTGGTGCCTCGTCATACAGCCGCGAACGGCTAGTTCGCGCTCCGTGGAGCGGTGATGGTCGCCGATCCGGCCCGCAGGCGACAGGGTACGTACGACGCTGTCGAACTGAATCGTCTGTGACATCAACCGGTGTCCGGGCCGCTGTGGCAGCGGTAGCGATGGCCCTGAATCGTCTACGACATCAGCTCGACAGCGTCCCGCGTGTGCACCCTTTGCCAACCAGCACCCGTGGCGGATTTTGCAGCTCATCGCGAATCCGGATCTCGGCCGGGCACGCCGGTTGCGCCGGTTGCGCCAGCAGATGTACTAGCTTCCGACGATGCCTGTCTCCGGCCGTGTCAGGGGCGGCGGCGGAACCGGAGTCGGCCGTACAGTGTGCCGACCGTTCGATCGAGGAGTGTTCCGTGACCCAACCGCCACCGGTGCCGGGGCCCCGAGGGGCCGGCGAGGCAGCCGGAAGCACCGACGGTGACGATCCCGGGGACGCGACGCCGTACCTGCTCGTCATGCCGCCCACCGAGGGCGCACCGCCCCCGATGGTGTGGCCCGGAGCCGAGGGCGCGCCTGCCTGGGCGATCCCGGTGAACGTCCCGGCCGGGACGCGCGGATACGCCGTGTTCATCCCCCTTCTGCCGGTCGCCCCCGCCGCGACGCCGGCCACCTCCGCCCCGCCGGCCCCGGCATCGGCCCCGGCCGCACCCCCCGCCACGCCGGCCGAGGCCCCGGCGCCCGACGCCAGCAGCCCACCGCCAGCCGCCACCGCTGCGGCACCGACCTTCTCCACCCCTCCGGCGGACGC